>CAYZXT010000004.1:0-139373 GCA_964482515.1 uncultured Elusimicrobia bacterium
TAGGAGATGGCGCGGGTGTTGTTCCAGCTGCGGAACACGGCGTTGCGGGCGTCTTCCAACTGCTGCCAGGGTTCCTGGGGGAAGTCCTTGCCGGTCTTCTCGCGGACGAGGTTCTTGTACAGCCGAACCACTTCTTTCAGGTCGCCGACGTTCAGGTCCGTGTCGAGCTTGACGTTTTTCTTGTGCTTCACGGATTCGAGGACTTTTTCGAAATCGTTCTTCTCGATTTCCATCACCACGTTGCCGAACATTTGGATGAAGCGGCGGTAGGCGTCCCAGGCGAAGCGCTCGTTATTGGTCTTTTCCGCGATGCCGAGCACGGCTTCGTCGTTCAGGCCGAGGTTGAGGATGGTGTCCATCATGCCGGGCATGGAGAACTTGGCGCCGGAGCGGACGGAGACGAGGATGGGGTCTTTGGGGTCGCCGAACTTCTTGCCGAGGGCTTTTTCAAGCTTCGCCATGGCTTCTTTCTGCTGGCCGGCGAGCTCTTTGGGGAGCTTTTTGCCGTTGGCGTAGTAATAGCGGCAGGTGTCGGTGGTGATGGTGTATCCCGGAGGGACCGGGACTCCCGCGCTGGACATGCCGGCCAAACCCGCGCCTTTGCCGCCCAGCAAATCTTTCTGGTCGCCTTTTCCTTCTGCTTTGCCGTTACCGAAAAAATAAACGTATTTCTTTGCCATTTTTGAAGCTCCTTTGCTCTCCGTGAGAGGTGGAAGACGTGCGATATCGGTCGGACCGGATATTCGAGGAAATTAAGAAGTGCCCTGCAGGGGATTGGGGGGCTTCCCAAAGTCGAACCCAGACATCCATTTTACAATAAGCGAGTTTAGCACAGACGGAAGGGAGCGTCAATCCGGCCGCCACCCCTCCATGACAGGCCATGCAACGCGCTTGCTTATAGGTTAAACGCTTTGGATCAGGCTTGCGGCGGGTCTTGGGGCGGGGCTTCCTGGCCTTTTGCTTCGATTTTCAGCTTCGCCAGCTTTTGTTCCAGCTCTTCCTTGGCCCGTTGGACTTCCCGGAGGACCTTGCTTTGCCGGTTGAATTTGATTTCCAGCTCGTTCAGGATGACCGAACGGTCCGACGGTTTTATTTCGAGCTCGATGTCCGGCATCGGCCCCTCCGGCTCAGGACCCGAACCGCCGGACCGGAGCTTATCGAGCTCCTCCCGGGCGGTTTGAAAGAGCGTCCTCATCTCCGCCAGTTCCTTGCCCTGGCGCGCGAACCGGTCTTCCAGATCGGCGAAACGCTGCCGCCAGGAAGAGGCTTCCTGCTCCGCCCGGCGGAAGGATTCGCGGAGGGACGCCCGTTGCGTCCGGGATTCCTCCAACTGCGTCCGCAGGTCCTGCAATTCGACGTCCGATTGTCCCGGCGGTGGCGCGTTCTTGCCGGCATTGAGCGAAGAGCGTTCCGCCGCCGCAGCGCGCTCCTCCGCCTGGCGTAATTTTTCGTCCAGCACCCGCGTCACGCGGGACTGCTCCTCGAGCCGCCCTTCCGTCCGGCGAAGCTCCGCCCGCAGCCCCTCGTCAGGTTTCCGGTCCAGGGCGGCGCGCAAATCCTCTTCCAACCGATGGATACTTTCCCGCGCCGCGGCCAGTTCGTTCTCCAAGGAGCGGCATTTATCGACCCAGAACCGGACTTCCCTCTCGATGACGGACGCCGTGGCGGCGAGCTCATTTTCCTTGGGCGGTTCGGCGGGGGGCGGCTGGTTGGGGAATACGACGGAAAGATGGGGAAATGAGGCGGCCGGAGGCTCGGCGCCGCTGATGCGGCGGGCCGCCTCCTGAAAACGCTTTTTGAATTTATTGCGGACGTGGTCTAACGGCAAGTCGGCCATGGCCAGCCCTTCGAGAGCGACGACAGTTTATGGTTGACGTTTTTTCCCGGAGGAGCCGCGAAGCGGCACTTCAATGACAGGCCGGTTCAGCCACTGGATAAACCGGGACCCCAATCCCTCGTGATCCTGAGACAGAAGAGAGTCCTTGAGACGTTCCAATTCCATGGTGTGCTGATGCTGGAGGACAGCGAGTTCTTCCTCACGCTTTTTCATCCAATTGAATTTTTCATCCTGCAGGGCGGTCAGTTCGTTTTCCAAATTCCTGACCTTGGCGTCCCAGGCCGCCTTTTCCTTTTCCACCCGTTCCTGCAGGCCTTCGACTCGTTTTTCCCAATGCAGGGCCGCGTGCTCGACCGCTTTTTTCTCATAAGACGAGATCTGGGATTCGAAAGAGCGGCGTTCATCCTCGTTCTGCTTCTGCAGCCGGGAAAGCTCCGCGTTGAGCGAGGCCTCGAGCGATTCGATGGTGTCCTTGGCCTTCAGCTCCGCCTCGCGGACCTTCTGTTCGGCCTGGCGGGTCACGTTCTGCATCCACTGCTGGCGTTCCAGCTCCGCCAGAGCCGCGGCCTGCTTGTATTGGGCCTCGAGGCGCTCGCGGATGACAGACTCCTGCATGCCGCGCTCCTCTCGGAAGCGGCTGAGCTGCTCCTGCAGGGCCTTGCGTTCTTCCTCGACGACCGTCGCACGGTGCGTGTACTGGCGGATGTCCTCCTGAAATTCCTCGGTCTTCCGGCGGAGGGTCTCGTTCTGCTGGTGAAGGAAAGCGGCCTTTTCCTCAAGCGCGCGGGCGTTCTGCTGCGATTGGGAAAGCTGCGCGTCGAACTGCCGCCGGGTTTCCTCATGCTGCATGGTGAGGTCCTGCCGCAGCTTGCCGACCTTCTCCTCCAACGCTGCCCGCTCGTTCTCCACAATGCGCAGGCGGTCGGCGGCGCGCGTTTTCTCCTCGAGCTGGGAGCGGATGTCGCGGTTGTTGTTCTCCAAATCCCGGGCGCGCGTCTCCATCTGGCGCGCCTGGGCCAGCGCCTGCTCCATCTGGGTCGCGAGGCGGAAGCGTTCCTGTTCCCACTCGGTTTTCTGGCGGGACAACAGCTCGCGCTCCGTCAAAAGTTTATCGTCGGAAGACTGCCGGGCGCGAAAGGCATCGGCCAGATCGTTCTCCAGGCGGTTGATCTTGAGGGACAGGTCCTTTTCCATCACCATGAGCCTGGACTTCAGGTCATGGTTCTCGGACTCGTGGTGGTTGAGTTTCTGGAGAAGCTCCTTGCCCTCGATTTCCTTGGCCATCAGGGCCTGCTTCAGGTTCTCGTTCTGGGACTGGCGCTCGAGGGACTGGGACTGCACGGATGCGAAGCTATGGCGCAGGGACTCGAGCTCCTGTTCGCGATGCGCCAAAAGCTGTTCGAGGCCCTTGAGCTTGTGGAGGCGGTCTTCGGCTTCCTGCCGGAGCGCCGCGGATTGCAGGGCGATCTCGGAGCGCTCGCGCTGCAGCACGGTCAGGGCCTGCTCCTGGGTCCGCAAAGCCTGGTCCCGCTGGGCGACCATCTGCTCCAGCTCTTTCTTCGACTGGAGCGCGCCGTCGAGCTCATGCTTCAAATTCTCATACTGGAAGGAAACCTGGCTGTAAACCTTCTGGGATTCCGCCAGCTCTGACTTGGTCTGCTCCAGCGATTCCGTCTGGCGGCCGTGGGACTGTGTCAACTCGGCGTACCGGGCGGACAACTGCTCCAAATCGCTTTCGAGGCGCTTGATCTCGAGCCGGCGCTGCGTGTCCTCCATGGCGTGGTTGGCCTTTAGCAAAACGAGTTCGCGGTCCTTCTGGTCCACATCCTTGACGAGGACCTGCCGTTCCTGCTCGCGCTGCTTCTGGATCTCGGCGAGCTGGCGGGAAAGGTTGTCCCGCTCCGAGGTGAGCGACACCAGCTGTTTTTCGGCGTGCAGCTCCGCCTGCTCGATCTGCAGGGCATGGTCCTGGCGAAATTTTTCCAGCTCTTCGGTCTTTTGCGTCAGCGCCTGCTCGAGGCGGGACTTCTCGTCGGACCAGCGCCGCTCGAATTCCATCAACCGCTTGGAGAAACCTTCTTCCAGCTGGCTGGATTCCAGGTCCTTCTGGGACATCTGGTTCTTGAGCGTGGTGACCCAGGTCTCCCGCTCTTCCATCAGCCGGCGCTCGACTTCGGCGGCGCGGGCCTCGGCCGCGGCGCGGGCCGCTTCCAGTTCCTGTTCGCGGCGCTCGCGGCGGATCTTGTCCTGAATGTCGCGGATGCTGGTTTCCACTTTGGCGGAGAGCGCGGACTCTTCCTTGCTGCGGAGGGTGGCGAGCATGGCTTTCTCGCGCTCCTCGTTGAGGCGCTTCTCCAGCTCCGCCATCTTGTCTTCCATGGCTTTCTTGGCGGCTTCCATCTCCCGCGCCTTGGCTTCCATTTCCTGGGCGCGCGGGTCCGGTCCCGCGGACGGTGCGCCGGGAAACGGCATGGGCGGACGCGCTGAGCCCGAGGGCGGCATGCCCATGGGCGGACGCGCTCCGCCGGGCGGAGGCGGCATGGGCGGACGCTGGGCTCCCGCTCCGGGAAGTTTGGGAGGTTCTGGAGGTTTATTATCAGCCATGGAAGTTTCCTGTTCTACTCGGCGGTTCGTAACCTAATCTCGCCAACTTCGCGAGGACGAGTGCGCGCGGTCGGTCCAGTGGGTCCGACCTCCGCGCACACGTAAATTGGCCGGCCCGCTCGGCTTCGGGCCCGCATAACAAGTGTTGCGGATTTTCCCGCAATTTCAACCCGTTTTTAAAAAATATAAACCGCGTCATGCCGCGCTCCGCCCGAACATCTTTAGGATCACTTTGTTCTGCGGATTGATCTGCAACACCGCCTGGGCCACGGTCCGCGCCTCGGACTTCATGCCCAAAGCGTCGCAGCACATGGCCTTATATTGAAGCACGGGCTCCGACGCCGGTTCGACCTCGAGGCAGCGGTCCACGAACCCGAGGGCCTCGGCGAAATGCCCCAGAGCGTATGCCTCCACGGCCTTGGCCAGAAGGGCTTGCACGGAGGACTGCGATCCCTGGCTTGCCGGGAAGATCTGCCCGGCCATTTTCTCCAGACGGTCGCTCAAGCTGTCCAGCCACTGGGTCCACTGCTGCCGGCCCTGGGCCTCATCGTGTAGTATCTGGTCGGAACGCGAAAGCTCGTCGAGGAACGCCTTCATCTCGTTCTCTTTCTGCGAAATGAGCTTCGTCCACTCTCCCCGTTTCTGCTCGATGCGCTTCTCCAGCTCGTCCACGGAACTCTGCAGGCTCTTCTGCTCCAGCTCAATCTGCGCTTTCAGTTGGACGGCGGAATCCTGCGAACGCCCGTCGGTCATGGCGAGCATCTGTTCCAGGCGCTCGACGGTTTCGGCCCGGGTCTTCAGGTCCCGCACGCGCTCGCGGACGGACTCTTCCCAACGGCCCTGCATCTGCTGAAGGATTTGCGTCAGTTCCTGCTTGACGCGCTCGGTTTCCTGGGAGCGGCGGTTCTTCTCGATGTCGAGGCGTTTGGAGCGGAGCTGCAGCCGCGCCTGGAGGGATTTCAATTGGGCTTCCTTGGAATGCAGCTGCGCCTGCGCGGTGCTGTCCTGGTCCGCCAGCCGGCGTTCCAGGTCCCGCAGCCGCTGTTCCAGCGGGCGTCGCGCCTTCTCGAATTCCCGCTGCCAGCGGGCCTTCTCGGACGTGACCGTCGTTTCGCGCAGCGCGACTTCCTTCTCCAGCTGCGCCCGGCGTCGGTCCAGCTCCTTGATCTTGTCGGAATGCTCGGCCTCGGTGCGCCGCATTTTCTGTTCCATGCCGTCGATTTCGCCCTTGAGCCGGGCCGCTTCGGCCTGAGCCGAAAGCTCTTCGTCCTTTTGATGGTCCAGCTCGGCCTTCTCCTGCTCGCCCAGGACTTCGGTCAGGCGGCGAAGCTCCTCGTCCTTGGCGGTCAGCCGGGAGAGGCTGTCCTGCTCGGCCTTTTGCAGGTTTTCCGTGACCGTTTCGATTTCACGCTTGAGATTGTTTTTTTCCGCTTCGGTCTGCGCCTCCCATTCCTTCAGGAGCGCGGCGTCCTGCTCCTTCCAGACGGACCGCTCTTTTTCCAACGCGGCGACGGTCTGCTGGTGGTTCTCGATCTCCTGGCGGAATTTCTCCTGCTGGCGCGTCACCTGGTCCGTCAGCTCCTCGACGTTGGACCACAGTTGCGAGAGCAGCGGGCTCCATTGGTCTTTTTTCTCCTGGCGCTTCTTCTCCCACGCCATGCGGGCGGCGGTGAGGTCCTCCTGCAGGGCTTTGATCTTTTCTTCCTTCAGCTTGACGGCGGAAGCCGTCTCTTGCTCGAGGTGTTTGTTCTTGTCCACCAACCCCTGCAGCTCGTCGCGAAGCCGCTGCTGTTCCTCCATCCAGGCCGCTTCCAGCTTCTGCCGCCGGAGCTGCGCGTGCTGGCGGGACTCTTCCTGCTGCTGGGTCATCGACTGGATTTCCGAACGGTCCTTTTCCGCCTGGGTCTGGAAATCGTTCTGCAGGGCCGCGAGCTTTTCCTCGACGGAAGCCTTCTGCGCCATCAGATTGTCGCGCTCGTTGACGTATTGCGCCGACAGCTGGGCCAGGTCTTTTTCGTATTCCACTTTCTTGGCCGCCACCTGCTCGGTGAGGCGGGACCATTCCTCCTCCCGCGACTGCAGCTGGGGGAGAAGTTTTTGGCGGCGCTCCTGGAACATCTGGGAGCCCTTGTTCTTGCGGCGCAGATGGTTTTCCTGCAGCTGCCGCATGCGCTGCTGGTGCTCCGCTTCCTCCTCCGCGGTCTTTTGGTCCAAAGCTTTCAGCTCTTTATGGATGGCGGCCAGCTTCTCGCGGGCCTCGGTTTCTTTCCGGCGCATCTCCCTTTGGGTTTCCTCGATCTGATGGTTGAGGCGAAGGATGGCCGCGTTGATGCTGTCGCGCTCCTGGCGGGCGTTGGCGTCCATCTGGAGCTTGGACTTCGCCCATTCCTCCTGCTCCCGCGCCGACTGCAGCTTAAGCGCCTCGATGTTGGACTGGGCGGCCTTCAGCTTCTCCTGCAGGTCGTCCTCGGCCTTCTGCCATTCGGCCTCGGCCCGCTCCATCACGTCCTGGAGCTGGAGGCGGACGGAGGATTCGTCTTCCTTTTGCTTCCGCTGGGCCTGGCGGCTCGTGTCTTCCCGCTGTTGAAAGAGGTTGTGGATTTTTTCGTATTCGGCGTTGAGCTCCGCCAGCCGGGCTTCCGCCTCATGCACGATCTGCGCCAGCTGTCCTTGGATTTCCTGGCGCTGGGCCTCGATGGGCGCGCGTTCCTGGGAGAACTTCGCTTCAAGGGCGGCGCGCTCCTCCATCGACTTGCGGTTGAACTCTTCGATTTGCCCCGAAATCTTCTGCTTGTTCTCCAGCTCGTGCTGGAGCTGTCCTTCCAGATCTCCCTGCCGGCGGGCCCACTTCGCCTGTTCCTCCGCGTGCTTCGCCTCCAGGGCCTTCCGGTCGGCCTCCCACGCTTCCGCCTGGGCGGTGACCTGCTGCTCGATGTCGGCGATGCGGGCCGTCCATTCCTTCCGGCTCTTGGCCAGGGCCGCCTCGGACTGCGCGATCTTTTTTTCCGCGGACGCTTTCTCGTCGGCCGCCTGTTTCTCGAGCTGGCCGATCTGCCCGCGCAGCGCGGCCATTTGGGCCCCGTGGGCCTGCTCGAGCGCCTGGCGCTCTTCGTCCCACCCCTTCAGGCGCTGGTGCCACTCCTCTTGGAGCCTCGACAGCTCGGCGTCCCGCTCCGCCAAAGCCAGCCGCAGCCGCTCCTCGTCGGTACGGGCCTTTTCCGCGTTGTCGGCGAACAAGACCTGCAGGCGGACGTGGTCCGCTTCAAAAGTTTTTTTCTGCTCCTCGAACCGCTGCTTCGCGCCCTGCAAACGCTGCGACATGGTCTGTTCGTAGGATTTGATCTGCCGGTCTTTTTCTTCCTGCGTCTTCTGCAGCGCGGCCCGCGCGGACTGGAGCCGCCACTCCACTTCCTTCAGGCGCGTCTGCTCCGCCCGCATGGATTCTGCCTGCTCGGATTCGGTCTTTTGCAGGACGCGCTTCATGTCGGATTGTTTCTGGACCAGCTTCGATTGCTCCTCCGCCCGCTGCTGGTCCCGGAGCTGCAGTTCCTGGCGCAAATTTTCCCGCACTTCGGCGAAACTCTTGTCCGCCTCGAGCACCTTTTTTTCCAATTCGGTTTTTTCCTGGCGCAGTTCCAGCAACTCCTTGTCCCAAAGGGCCTGCTCTTCCTGGATGCGCGCCGTCCACTGGGCCTGGACGTTGATCCATTCCTTCTGTTTCGCCTCGACGGCCTTGCCCTGCTCGGAAATGAACCGCCGGTACTCTTCCTCCTGGCTCGCCAGGGACCGCTCCAGCGTTTCCTTCTCATGAAGGAACTCCGCCTGCTTCTGCTCGTTCTCCCGCACGAAGTCCTGCTCGAGCTGTGCGATCGCCTGCCGCGCCTGCTGGATCTCCGCGTCCTTGTCCCGCAGCCCGCGCTGAAGCGCATCGCGCTCCTTGTCGTGCCGGACGTGCAGTTCCTCCAGATCGTGGCGCGCCTGCAGCAGCGCCGCTTCCAGTTCGCGGCGGCGGCGTTCCCGCTCCGCGCTCATCTCCGCCTGGCTGATCTCCCAGTCGGCCATGACCTTCCGATAGGTCTCCTCCTGCGACTTCAGCATCTCCTGCGCCTTGGCCCGCTCCTGCAGATGGCGTTTCTCCAGGGCGGTGATCCGCTCCTGGATCATTTCGCTCATCTGCGCCTTTTCTTCATCGGCGTTCTTCAGCGCCTGAGCTATGAGCCGCTTGTTGTCTTCTTGCGACGCCTGCAGGGACTTCAAGACTTTTTCGCGCTCTTCCAACGCCTTCACGAACCCGTCCCGGAGGATCAGCCATTCGTCCTGGCGGCGCTTAATCTCGCGCTCCGCCTCCTGCTTCTGGTCCTCGATGCCTTTGCGGAACTTCTCTTCCTCCAGCGCCCGCTGCTGGGCCGCCTGCTCCAGCCTGGAGCGATATGCCGTGATCTCCTTTTCCTGTTTGGCCAGCCGTTCCTGCCATTTGGCGCGGCGCTCGCGGAGCTTTTCTTCCAGAGACTGCCGCCGCTCCAGCTCGGATTTCGCGTGGTGCTCCTTGAGCCGTTCGGCCTGGGTCTTCTCTAAATCCGCTTCCGTCTTGGTCCAGGCCGCCTTGGTCGATTCCTCCTCCACCTCGGCGGTCTTACCTTGCACTTCTTTGGTCCATTTTTCGCGGTCGGCGACGATGCGGCCGTCCCAGGCGCGGAGCGCGGCCCGGGTTTCGTCCTGCAGGCTCGCGATCTCCTGCCGATACATTTCCTGCGCGCGCTGGAAACCGGCTTCCGACTCTTGGACTTTCGAAAGGAGGACGGACCTCTCCGCGATGATCTTCTGGAAAGTGTCTTCGAGCTTCACTTCTTCGCGGCGAAGGGTTTCTTCGAGCTGTTCAAGGCCGGGCTGGGCGGACGGTTTTCCGGACTGGGCGTTTTCCGGCAAAGCGTTCGGAACAGTCTCGACGGGAGCCGCCTTCACCGCCGCCTCGCCGCCACCGTCGGCGCTAGCCGTGGTCCCGGTTTGTCGGACGGGAGGCGTGGCGCCAGCCTGCGGAATGGCATCCGCCGGAGAGGTTTCCGGCGGCTTGTTGTTTCGCGCCTTGTCCCGTCCTTTGGACGGCGGCGTGTGGTCCTTCGGCTTCTTGAAGATGTCGTCGAAAAGCATGGCGTTGCTCCTTTACGTTTTTACGACGCCGGAGTGGCGATGCTGGCGCGCAGCTGCTCCACCCACTGGCGGAACGCGTCGTCCTGCGGGTTCAGCGCCACCACGCGCTCGTATGCGGCCAAGGCTTCGTTGTACTGGCCGAGCGCGTAATAGCTGTTACCGAGGAACTGGTTGATCTCAACGGAATTCGGGTCGAGCTGCGCCGCGTATTGGAAATACTGCAGCGCCTCCCCGTACTTCTGCTCGTTGTAGAACTGCTGTCCCGCGCCGCTGTACTCCTGCGCCTTCTGCGGGTCCGCGGCCACGGCCTGCGCGGCCGCCTGGGGGCCCGCCGTAAGCCGGGACAGGCCCGCGCCCGTCATCAGGTCCAGGTCCTCCCAGTCGAGGAAATCGTCCGACGCCCTTTCCCCGATCTTCAGTTTGCCCGCGGACTCCATGTTCTTGATGGTGATGAGGATCTTCTGCCGCTCCTCGTTCACCATTTCCGGCGGAAGCGCCTTGCCGAAGTCCATTTCCTCCTTCAGCAGAGCGGCCGCGCCCTTCGACATGTTCTTGAAGATCTTGTCCCGGACCTCGGGCGACGCGTTCTGCAGCGCCTTGCCCAGGTTGTCCGCCTTCAGCTCGCGCACGATCAACTCCACGGCGTCGTCCGGGAACCCGGCGATGTCGTCGAAGACCATGATGCGCTTGCGGACCTTCTCGTAGAGCCGCGGCCGCTCGTTCTTGAGGTATTCCAGGATGTTGTCGCGCGTCGCGTAGTCCACTTCCTCCAAAACCTTGATGAGCGAGCTGAGCCCGCCCACCAAAAAGTCGATCTTCGCCTTGATGTCCGCGTCGAGAGCGCGGATTTCGGCCTCGGTCATCTGCTTGACGGCCACCATGTTCATGGCCACCTTGGCCTGCAGCTCCGGGCTCATAGAGGTCAGCACTTTCTTCACCTGTTCGGGCTTGAGATAGGACATGATCATCGCGATCATGTCCGGCGGCTCATGGTGAACCAGGACCGCCAGCCTTTCCAAATTTGTCTCGTCGATGAAGCTGAGCGGGACGAACTTCTCCTCTTTCTTCATGGCCTCCACCTCCTCCGGCGTGAGTTCGCCGTCCCCTCCCGCGTTTTCGCCCTCGGTCTCGTTTTCCGAGTCGTTTTTGTTTTCGCCCTGCATGGACATCTTCGTCTCACTCGACGAATCTTTTCTGGCCACCAGGGCTTTCAGCAACTGCTGCAGGAAGGGCGCTAAAATTCCGAAAAGGAAAAACATCGTGATCAAAATGATCAGCAGGATGATGATGTAGAGCGGCTTGAAGAAGTCCCAGAACCCCTGCTTGATCTTCGCTCCCACTTCAAACTTGGCGAACTTCGTCGCCTCGTAGACGATCTTCATCACCTTTGAATAGCGCACGTACGCGGACTTGACCGCATCGTCCACCAGCTTGAGCATTTCCTTGCTGACGCTATTGTCGTGGATGATCGTCACGTCGAACTTGCTGACGATCTGTTTCACCGCGGCCGTGGCGACTTCGCCCGACGCCTGCTCGATTTTGGCGTCCTTGGGGACTTCGTTCGATTTATTGACGGTCTTCGGCGCGGGGACCCAGGGAAGGATGTAGTCCTGGTCGCCGAGCTTTTTGTTGTCCTCCACTTTACCCTGCGACGTGGCGGAGTCCTTCTTTTCGCTTTCGAGGGAGATCTCCACGTTCACCAGCGCCGTCGCAAGGCCGGGCCCCAGGATCCGGTCCAGTATCTCGTTCTGGATCTTGGCTTCGGCTTCGCGGCGGATGTTGTTTTCCTGGTCGATGATCTGGGGGTTCGGCGCCTCCGCCGCGGGCATCGCTGCCGACGGAAAAAACGACAATCCCAGGCTCAGGGCCACGATAACGTTGACAATCCGAGGAGATTTCATAATTCTTCCTTGAGCTTAACCTCACTTCCCCGCGCTTTCAAGGCTTTTACATCTATATAGGCTTCGGCGCCGGCCACCCCCTAAAACGGCAAAGCCCTCTTCCGACAGACAGAGGGCCATGCCTGGCAAGGGCTGCGCGAAATCTTTCCATTATCGTCCATATTCTCCCAGCTGCTGCAGGTATTCGATGGCCGGCCGGTGGCCCGGGTCGAGCTCCAGGGCGCGTTTCCACAGCGCCACGGCCTTGTCGCGCTCGCCCATGAGGAAGAAGGCCGCGCCCATGCGCCCGACCGCCACCACGTTGTTGGGCTCGATGCGCAGGACCTCGTCGCACTTCTGGATGGCCACGTCGTAGCGGCCTTCGTAGATGGCCTGCAGGGAGTCGTGCAGTTTCTGGTCGACCAGCGTCCAACGCGCCGCCGCGGCCGCGCCCTTGGGCTGCTCCACCTGGGGCTTGCCCGCGAGCTTGGCGATGCGGTTGGTCAGGTTCATGAGCGCCGCGTTGTCCGGCTCCTTGTCGAAAGCCGAGCGGAAATTGTCGTAGGACGAGTCCAGGTTCCCGTCCATGTAGGACTTGACGCCCGCGGCCACCAGGCGGCCCACGTCGCCCTGCGGGGCCTTGGGAAGATCGGTCACGATGTCCTGCAGTTTGGCCACCATGCTCTGGATCTCTTTGTTGCCCGGGTCCACGTCCAGCGCGGCGTTGAACTTCTGGATGGCGGCGATGTAGTTGCCCTGCTTGAAGAGCTCGTGGCCCTGGGCCAGGATCAGTTTCGCGTCTTCCTTCTGGTAGCCTTTGGCGGACTTCCCGAAACGCCAGGAAGCCGACGCGCGCTGGGACATCCCCAGGTCGTGCACGGCCACGCCCAGATCCAAGCTGTAGTTGCGGTATTTCATCCCCATGCCCGCCGTGGTTTCGGAAATACCGTCGGCGTGGGACTCGATCCCGATGCGAAGGGCGGCCCAGCGCATCACCCAATATTCCACGCCGAAGTTATACCCGGAACCGGAGAAGGCGTTCTGGCTCACGTCCAACGCCAGGTTGATGCGGTCGCGCAACATGGAATAGGCCATCCCGAAGCGCAGGGTCAGCGGCAGTTCATCGTCGGTGTTTCCGGACTTTTGGGAGACGACGTTCTGCGCCACGAAGCCGATGCGCGTGTTCGGCCGGATGTTCTTGCCGAAAAAGGCGACGTCCATGGTCATGAACTTCTGAGCGAAAGTGTCGATCTGGTGGCTGACCATCTTGAAGGACGCGCCGATGGACAACTTCTCGGTAAACTGCCGGCCGTAGGAAAGGCCGTAGGCCTGGTGGGTGTCCGCGTAGGTCCCGAGCGTTTCCAAACTGACGATTTCCTGGGATGTGGGATCCAGCTTGAGCGCGACCTTTTCGAACCCGCCGGAGGTCAGCCGCATCATGCTGAAACCCACCACGCCGGCCCTGGCCGTGGGCATGACGTAGGAAACGGAATCAAAGCTCGTCGCTTCGAAGAGGGTCACGTGCATGGCCTGCAGCTCTTTGCGGTCCACCTGGACCATGGCCGCCGGGTTCCAGTAGACTGCGGACGCGTCGTCGGCCACGGCGGTGAAGGCCTTCCCCATGGCCATGCTGCGGGCGCCGGTGCCGTAGGAAAGGAACTGTCCCGGGGCGCCGCCCTTGCCCTGGCCCGCCATTGCGGATTTCGGATTGTGGATGGCGGATTGGGCGAGCAGAATGGACAAAGCCAACAGCGCGCGCAAAAGCCTCGCGCCTTTTCCATTCCGCAATCCGCATTTCGAAATCCGCAATTTATTCATCGGATCACGCCGACCTTTCGCACGCCCTGCATCACGCCGTCGCTTTCCTGCACCAAGACCTGGCAGACATAGCCGCCCGCCGCGACCTTCCGGCCGCTCTCGTCGGAACCGTCCCAAACCAAACGATTTTCGCCCGACCGGCCGCCCACCGTCCCCGCGGAAAACTGCCAGGACCGGATGGGCACGCCGGAATAATCGTAGAGCCGGACGTTCACGTAGGCGTCCGACTGAAGTTTGTAGGCGATGGTGGTGGAGGTTTGGCGGGAATCGAAGGGGTTGGGGAAATTGACGAGGCTTTCCAGGCGGGTGGAGGGAATGCCGTAGGCGCCCAGGACTCCCCATCCCAGGAGCATCAGCATGCCTGCCAGGACCTGCACGGCCCGTCGATTCATTTTAGTTCCCCCGTTGCTATCCCATTCCACAAACGAAAAACCGGTCACGCATCTACGAATTCCGCTCGTAGCCACGTACCGGTCGCGTCAGGGGGAGTGTATTCTAAAGAGACGGAAACGGACGGATTGCGTCCGTTCAGCCTCTTCAAAAGCGGGATCCGACCCCGCCATTCCCAGAGTGTTGAGTTCCGGGTTCCTTCGGCAACCTAGCCGCCTTGAGACGTCCTCGCTGGAACGTCCTTTAGGCCCGTGGCTTTGCGTCCCCGCCTTTCGGCGCACCTGCAAACTTCGCGAGTGTCCTCCCTCCTTCGATGTTCTGAAGGAAGGAAGAGGTTTGCCCCTCGGGATGTTGTCTCTTCCCAAGGCCTCTCCGTTACGAGAGATTTATCGAGCGGATGAAAAGACCAATGAAAAAATCACCGGCGCCGAGGCCCTGATGGGCCTTTTTGCCGTGGAAAAACCCTTACCGCAACTTAAGTCTGCCTCCGGGAGGGGTGGAAATCAACCTTTTTCCCGTCGGAAACAACAAATTTACAAATCCGGGACAGCTCCTTTACATCGACGGAAAACGCGTTATATTTGCTCTTTCCGCTGATTAGACTCATTAATGAGAGAATGCTCAGATCAGGCCATGGCCGCGACGGTCCGGATGGCCTGCAAGAAGCCCTTCCAGTCCTCGGCGCCGATGGGCATCGACAGCAATTCCTTTAAGAGGATAACAACGCAATTCCTCAGCGGAGAATCCGCCGGCAAATCCTCCGTGTGGATGAGGGCCATGCGCGCCAAGGGCAGCCACTGGATCCCGGAGAGGTTGCTCAACGCCGGTTCCGCCATCATGGCCGACTGCACGCCGGGAGCGTCGAGCAGCAGAAGTCCATCCCGCCGGCTGAAAACGTCCGCGGCGAGCGGCAGGAAATAAATCCGCTCCGGATCAAGACCCGCGGCCCGGGCTTCATTTTTCAAGTCTTGTTCCAGCGTCGAATCTTCCAGCACGAACGTTATGACGGACCCGGCGGGGTTCAATTCCCAGGCGTCGCGGACGGCCTGCAGCACCGTTTTGAAATCCGCCGAAGAAACATCCGCGCCCGCCGGAATCAGGAAGAAACGCCCGAAGGCCCGGTCCCCATCGGCGAACCGGGATTCGTCCCGCACGAGCGTGTTCAAATCACCGCGCGCGCCGCCGAGCCGGAAGACGGCGTCGTAGGCATTTTCGCCGACGGCAACGGCGTCCGGGTCTTTTCCATACCTCGATCTCCATTCGGCGCGGAAAGCGTTTCGTGCCGCGGAGCGCTGCGCTGCCTCGAGCCCGGCCGACGCGCGATTGATCGTCGCCGCCCACGCCATTCCGGGATTGGACGTCGTCCCGTCGAAATTTCCGTAGCCGATCTTGGGCGCGGGACCAAGCAATCCGGCGGCGTTCCGCGCCATTTCTTCCCGGGCTTGAGCATCGCCCGGCTCCCGCCGCAAAACATCCGCCGCTATCAACGTCCGCGCCAGCGCACGGCCCAACCGGCGCGCGCGGAAAATCCCACTGAGCTTGTAAGCTCCGTACGCGATGATCCCGCCGATGACCAATGCCGACAAAAGAGGATGGACGCCGCCGACTGGGAGGAGCAGAAACATCCCCGCGCTGGCAGCCGGCGGATTTCCCGTCTCCTCTTCGCCCGGAGCGTCCCCGTCCGCGTCGACCCCAGCGTTGAGCGGGTGCCGGGCGGCGCGGGGAGACCGGTACAACCACAGGCCCACGCGGACGATGGTTAAGACAATGAGGAAAAAGGGCAGCTCAACAATACCGAGGAACACCGCTGCCCAAAGGCCAACCGTGAGCCAGTTCACGGCGAGAACTGCGCCCCGCCAATACATCCAAAGGGCCCCGTCCAGCACGTCCGAATCGGGCTCGTTCAGATCGGCATGAAGAAAATAATTTAACACGATCAGCATCCCGATCAGAATGAGTTGCTCCAATGTCTGAACGCCCGACACGAACATAATGTCATAGCCCACCAGCACGCTCAAGGTCCACACCACGCCGATGAACACGGCATCGAGGCTCACCGCGTGCAAATTGAACTTCCTGTGGAGCCAGCCGGACCACGGGATATGCAGGAGCGCGAAGACCACCGAAGGAACCGCCGCGGTGATCGCCAAGTCCGTTTGCGCGAAACCGTCGAGCGCGAGCAACATGCCCAGCCCAATGGTGGAAATGGAAAGGAGAAAAGTCTCGATCTTGGTGGCGTTGCGGAGATACCACTCCTGCCCCGCGCGCCGGGTGGCCGCCCTTTCCTGCGCGTTGAGGCGAACCTGCTTGAAGATCAGGGTGAAGATCATCGCCATCCATCCCGAGAAAAGAATGAACGGCGGTATCGCGGCCACGGTATGGCCGTCGTCAGCGCCGGGAGCAGTCCCATCGCCGCGCAGTGTCGAACGGAAAGTTCTCGCGATCCAGTCGAGGGAAACGAGCATCCCCGTCAAGAAAATCAACCCGCCCATGATGGACGGCATCAGCGGGCCGAAGTTGTAGATGAACATGAACAGGACGGGAATGAAAACGGCCACCCCCAGGAGTTGCACTCCTTTCAGCGCGACGTTCTTCACCGCGGGCCAGGCCCGGGAAAAAGGCCGGTCCATTTTATAATGGATGACGAAATTCAGGAGCGGAAACAGGACCACGCCGAGGTGGTTTGCGAGGGTGGCCTCCAAAGCCCCGCGGAAAAACGCGAACTCGAAGGCCACCGTGACGATCCACAGGACGGCGATGACGAGAGCGCTGAGCTGGCTCGCTCGGGCGCCCAGCTCATCGGGTAATTTTCCCCATCGGTGGTCCAGGAACAGCCCGTAGGCCGGAGCGAAAGCGGAGAATAAAATCTCCAAATCGGACAGGACCCCGTCCTGCCCAAAAGCAAGCAGCAGAACCCCGGTGGCGAGACTCAATATAACCGTTTCCACGAGCCAGGCGTAGGCGAGGTGGCGTTTGGCGCCGGCCAGCCGGACCTGTTGCCGTTCGGCCTTCGACACCCGCCAAGACCCGGGCTTTCGAAGAACTTCCATCGCCCCCGCGCGGGCCGCCAGGAAAGGCGACGCGCCCACGCCCGGCAACGAGGACCCGCCGGCGGATTCCTCTTCATAAACGTAATCGGCGGGATTGAGGACCAGCGCCCGCAGGAAAAATCCCCGGTAGATTCTGGGCGGGGCGACCTCCACATTTTCTTCACGCAGCCGGCCTCTTCCATCGAAATAAATCGTTCGGATTACAGACAGAACCTGCAAACGCGTTTCCTCGGGAACACCGGCATCCAACGACTGCGCCAGCCAACTTTCGATAGCTTTCTTATCGAATTTCGCCCACTTGCGCTTGGGCGTCCGCTCCCCGCTGACCCACAAGCCGTTTTTATAATGACCGCCAACACTGGGACCCGGGGAAGGATTGTCGTTGGCTTTTTCAAAGGAATCGAACAAAAAATTCATCTGCCGGTCGGTCAGCCCCGCCTCTTGAAGCGCGACCGCCGCCTGCCACAATGTTTCTTCCGCGGACCCGGCCAGAGTTTCGCTCCGCAGGACCAGAACGATCTCCCGGTCAAGATTGGTCCGTAGGGTTTCGGCATCGGCGGATTCGAGGAGTTCCGTCCTTACACCTCCCGCGTCCTCCGCCTCGGCCAGCCAGGAACGCAAAGGCGCCAGGGCCTTCACGGGATCGGCGCCGCGGAGCAGTCCCACATGAACCTTATAGAGCGCCTGAATATAATCCAGCGTGAAATTCCGTTCCATGCGGGACGGGATGATCCCCATGGCGATTTCTTTTTCCGCACCCGACAACGAAGCGACCCCTTCCTCTGCCGTCGCAACCGGCGGCCGCCGGGTGTCTTCAACGTCAAATTTCTTAAACTCTCGGATCAGATCCATCAAAACCAACGATAAAATAACAAGCGGCTCGTTCCGTTCCCGCTTCCGAAACTTGAGGAACTCCCGGCTCCACTGCAGAACGGCAGAGCGCATCCTTTGAAGATCATCAAGGATGCGCTCGGTCTCCTTGTTGTCGGGGATCATCACCATGTCCGAAAGGGACAAAACAAGGCCGATCATCGCGTTCATGTCTTCAAGCTGTTCTTTAGAGGGCGCGGCGTAGCTCTCTTTTTTCGCGAAAATCGGGTCGATCGACATGGCCCAGATGAGGTCGGCCAGCATCCCGCCGCTCATATTCTCCCGCGCAGCCGCCAACGGAATCCCGTTGATGCCTTTTAGTAAATCGTCCAGCCTCCGCACCGCCGCTCCGCGCACCGAGGCGTTTTCCGCCTGCTTCAGGACTTTCACATAAAAAGCGATCCTGTCCCGCACCGGGGCGGCGCCTTTGTCATCCAAATCCGTTTCCAGTGCGTCCAAACGTTCCCAGGCGGAGCGGGGCAGCGACACGAAATCGTCTCCGCGCGGACGGCGCGACATCTCCATGGGCTGCGGAACGGAGATCCATACACCTCCCTCCTCGCGCCGGAAATGTTTCTTCACGACCTGCCAAGCCGCGAGGGAAAGGTGCCGGTCTTCGCTCATCCTAAGGAGCACTTCGAAGGCGCTCCAACGAAGTTCCGCCGGGAGCGCGGCGGACGGACCCAGCAGCGGCCAGGCAAGGTCCGCCATTGTTCCGGGGAATTCCTCCCACAGCGGCTCCGAATCAAGCAGCGCGTTGCAAATGGGCAGAAGGATGTCTTCCTGATCGGGAAACGCGTCAGGATGGGCCATCCTCCCGGACGCGGCGAGAAGGAGGAACTTTAAATCGTTGGTTTCATTTTCGGCGACGAAGGGCGGAACGCGAGGTTCTTGCGGCGGCTCGGGCAAGGCGGAAGGCTTCGCGCTTCTCGTCCCGTCGAAATTTTCGATCCAGTTTTGAAGGCCGATCATGGTCATGAGCGACAGAACGAAAACGGTGATGTCCATGCCGGGCTGGACGAAATGGGCCGGGCTCAAAAGCCAAAAGGACAATCCGAGGAAAAAGACGTAGACCAGGCCGACCGCCAGGGCCTTTCCGAAACTCGGGCGCAGCCCCAGGCTCTTCATCACCCAACTTTCCCGCCGGTGCGACCGGATGAAACTGACAAACACCGCCGTCCAAAGAATGGTCCAGAGCACGGCGGCCGCCGTCAGGACCGGGTTTGCCGCGCCGCCGACCCAAAGCGCGCGGATGCCCCAGGCGCTCACGCCGAAGAAAAGAGGCTCGAGCCAATAAGCCGATCGGACATACTTCTCACCAAGAATTGGCCCCAGAAAATCCGCGACCACGGGGTTAGTGGCGCGCGTGGAACTTTCTGCCGACAGAATGCCCGCATCCGCCACCCGCTTCAGGATCGTCCTATCGGTGTAGGCCTTGGTGACCGGTTCGCCGACGCGCCAAAGCGCCCGCGTTGTCTTGTCCATGGCCCAGACCTGTATCCTTGTCTGCCACCTGGCATAACGGCTCTTTCCTCGCGGGCCGATATGCTCTTTATAAAGTTCCTTATAAATGAAAACGGCGTCGCCAGTTCCGGTCGTCCAATCCCCCGGAACAGCGCGGACATCGGACGTCACAATGAGCCCCCCCGCGTGAGGCTCGTCCTGGACGATCCTTTGGCGAACGCCCTCCGCGTCGGACCAATCCGTCGGTTCCACGGGGGCGCTGGCCGGGACCGCGTTCTCCGGTTGCTCTCCCTTTTCTCCGCCTATCCAAAGGATATTCCCGGACCCCATCGCGGGGAATATTTCCGCCAGCCGGTTCTTGAAATGGTGCGGCGCCAGGGCGACGAGGGCGCCCGCCAGGACCAGGACCGCCGGCGCGAGCGGCAGCTCCCGAAGGACCTGCATCGCCGCCAGCGCAATGAACGTGGTCAGGGCGAAACCGGCGAAAAGGAGGAGCCGCTCGGCGGAGGTCGTCTGGCGGCGAACGACGGGAGCGAAAACCTCGGGGGACAGCTGCAGGGAGGGCGGGAGGCCGTCCTCGACGGGCATTCCCGTCTCGTCTTGGCCCGTCAGCTCCTCGCGCAATTCACGGAGGACAGTTGTCATCGGGTCTTCAAAAAACGCGGACTCTCCTCCGCGGCGGATTGTGGCCAGCTCGGCGTCGAGGAGCTCTTGAAACAACGGCAGCTTGTCCGCCGGCATGAAGAAGGCGATGTCGGCCGCCCCCTTTCGCCGCAGCTCCGACAGGATTTCCTCCTCTTTACCGTCGGGAAGCTTAAGACCCCACTCCGTCTCATAGGTTTCGAAAAAAGCGCGCTTCATCAGCATGTGCCCGCCGAAGGGCTTATATTCCACCGTCCCCTTCTCGCGGAGCTTGTCCTCGTCCAACAGCAAGGCGACGTACTCCTCGCCGCCGCGGCGCAGGATCACCCGGGAGAATGCCCCGGCGCTGACGCGGACCGTTCCGCCTTCGTTCGCCGTCATGAACCCTTCGAACCGCTCGGGGAATTTCGTCACGGCGGAGTTCCGGGCGAGTGCGCTCAAGGCGAAGCCGTGGGCCGCCACCGCGACGCCGGTTTCCGCGGGGTCGCCGAACGAGGCGGCGCCGTGGTTAAAAACGGCATAACCCTCCCGCCACCAGCTTTCCACTTGGCTGAGTTGGATGAAACTAATCTGAGGCGGCCCGGCATAGTCGCCGTCGTTCCAGGCATCCACCAGCCTCTTTCGCTGCTCCACCGGGATATCGAGCCATCGGGAAAGTATTCCATCGGGACGGACGCTCTGCTCGAAAGAATTCCAAAATTCGTCCCAATAATTACCGGCGAGGATGAAATCAAAGAGGAACCAGGGCTTGTAGTTCGACCGCCGCGCCCCGGCGTTGCTGTGCGCGCGGCCCTGCACGTCTCCGAGGTATACCATGGACCCGTCGGCGGAAAGGACCCCGCCGCGCAACCCCAGAAACCCGCGGGGATAGTCCAAGAAGACGAACCGGTGCTGGCGGTAGGCGAGGTAAGCGGACCACCCCAGGATCCAAAGCGACGCGAAAAAGAACCCGACCGCGCCCGTGTCCGCCGCGGCGAGGATCCCGGGAACGAGGAACAGGATGAGGACGTGTTCCACGATCGGCGCCGTCCAAAGCTTGGTGAAGCGCGGGTATTTTTCATAGAGGCCGGCCAGGGACCGCCCGACCAGAAGGCCGACGACGAACTCCAGCGGGGAATCATTTCGGGCCGCTTCGCCCCTTTTTAAATCCGAGATTCTATCCCCGGCGAAGCGGAAAGTCGACTCGACGGTCTTCCCGAGGCGGCCGATGATGACGCGGAAAAATCCGCCCGGCATGGTCTCCACGCGGGCCGACGACCGCGCGTCGCCGATGATTTCCCGGATGACCTCCGGTCCGCGGATTTCCCCCGCTACGCCACCCGCCATGACCGCCAAATCCAGGACCAGGCCGTCGTTCATCTGTTCCGGCGAAACGAAAAGCTTTTGCCCCTCGAAGAGTTTTTCCAGGGACGTTTTCTCCCGCGTGAAAACAGCCAGATAGGAAGAACCGCCGTCGTCGGCGCGCGAGAGTTTCGGCGCGAAGGTGACGACGGTGGCGCCGCGGGCGGCCAGATGCTTTTCGATATCGTCGGAGTGGAAACCTCCGCTCACTAGAACAGCGAACGAGGGTTGGTTTTTAGAGGAATGGAGGGATGGAGCAAAGGCTTTCAAAAGATTATCAACCATCGCCTCGCTGCGCCGGTCCGCTTCTTGATAAAAAGCCACGAACGAGGCCAGGTCGCTTTTGCTGTTCCTTCCATCAACCGTTGCCGCCATGCTTTGATATTCCTTCCATTCCGCCGGCGTCAGCGTGAAGTCGACCAACCTCTCCGACAAATAATGGCGGCGCGATTCGGCCAGGAGCGCGCGCTCTTCCGAAGAACGGGCCAGGCGGTCGTAGGCGCGCCGCTCCAGCGCCGACACGTCCGCCATCAGCCGTCCTCCGTCGATGCGGTCCGACAGAAGGACATATTCGACGTAGGAGCTCAGGGCGGGATAACTTTCCAAATCCACGCCGGATTTCGCGCAAAGATCTTTTAAATAGGAATAGAAATCGGAGTAGCGGAGCCGGCCGAGCCGGTAATCCGCGCTGCGGCGGACCAGGTCCGTCATCTCCGGCCCAGACAGCTCCCGCGCCAGCCGGACGATCGCTTCGCTGCGCTGGCGCTCCACCTGCGCGAAGTCCAGCGATTCCTCCTTGTCCAGCGCCTGGAGGAACAGGTCGAAATCGGGCGTGTCCCCCTTCTTGCGGACGGCCGACAAAACCTTCGCGTATTCACCCAACGAAATTGCTTTCGCCTGATAGGCTTCGACGCGGGAATCGAAGTCCCGCAGCGCAGGGTTCAGCAGCGAGGCTTTGCGCGATTGGATGGTTTGTTTCCACGCGGACAGTTCAGCGCGAAATTCCTTTTGGCTCGACGCCGAACGGCGGTAGGCGTCCACGTTGGCGTCGTAATGGGCGCGGTCGTCCACACCCACGACGGGAAACGACGGGCCGGAGCCGTTGATCGCCGCATGCATCGCGCCCGACAGTTCGCCCTGTTCCAGAAGGTAGTCCGACGCGGCGAGCAGGCCGCGCTTCTCCGGAAGCCGCCGGAAGCGTCCCAGGTCCATGCTTCCGAAGGCGCCTTCCAGCGCCAGCAGGACCGTCCGGTCGTGATCGACAAGGGAATTCAGCGCCTTGGCGATATTCGCCTGGGCGCCGGCGTTGCGGTGGGCGTCCTGGATGTGAATGATGATCGGAGTTTGGGTGGAAGAGAAGGGTTCTGCGGACGGTCCAATGACTTTGCGGACCTGCCCGGCGTCAACCGGAATGGCCGCCAAAAGCGGCGCGAGCGACGCGGCGGAGGCGGACGACGCGACCGCGGGAAGCGAGGCGACCGGCGGAGCCGGGGGAAGGGCGTTCGTCACGCGGATGTTGTCGATGACGCGGGTGGAAGCGGCCGCGGCGAGCTTCTTTCGTTCCGCCCAAAAATTGCTTTCCGCCGCATGGGCGAAGGCGCAATTCGTGAAAAAATACACAAGGCTGAACACGGCGGTCACGGGTCTCAACCAACGGATCATTTGTCGCTCCGAATTGTGCGGGGTATCGAGGAGATGCGCTCGTAGGGTTAATTTTACAGGGAGGAGGCCAATGGCCTTCTTAAGAAAGCGTAACTTTCTTGTAAACTTTTACCGATACCTGACGGCCCAGGCTGATTTCCCGCTTGGTATCGGAGGGCCGTTTTTTAGTGGATGACGCCGATTTTGCGGATGACCGTGGTGGTGCCCTTGGCTCCGCGGACTTCGAGGCGCAGGATGTATCCGCCCGCCGCCACCTTCCCGCCGCCGGCGTTGTCGCCTCTCCAGGCGAAGGAGTTCGGGCCGGCCTTGCCGCCCTGCGTGCCCGCGGCGAAGCTCCACTCCCGGACCTTATACCCGAGCAAGTCGTAGAGCACCACGGTGACCGAGGCGTCCTCGTTCAACAGGTAGGTGATCGTCGTGGGCCCGGTGCGGGTGTCCACGGGGTTCGGATAGTTGAAGACCTCGCTCACCGGTTCGGTCGGAAGTCCGGTGAAGGCCGCGTTGGAAACGGGCGACCATTCGCTGAACCCGCCGGCGTAATTGCGCGCCCGGACGCGGTAAGTGTAGAAGTGTCCCTGGGGCCGCGCGTCGTCGTCCTTCACCTTGCCTTCGCCGATGATGTAGGACGTGCGCGTGGCGGGCACATAGGAGACCGTGCGCCACACCGGGTCGTTGTCTTCCCGTTCCTGTATCTGGTACTCGCGCACGCCGGATTCCTCGTCGGCGGACGGTGACCATTTGATTTCAAATTTCCCGCTCTCGGCCGGCTTCTTGTTCAGCTCGGGATCGGAGACCGGGGCGCTGGGCGCCAGCGGCGCCGTCAGGTCGATGCGGTAGATCGCCAGCGGCGCGCCGGGCCCCTGGTCTCCCGCGGCGCTGATGGCGCGGACGTTGTAATAGAAGCCGTTGTTGGTGACGCGGGTGTTGATCGGGTGCTCCGTTTGGCTCGTGCCGAACTTGCCGCGCTCGGTGACGCGGAAGTTGTTCGAAGCCTTCGACGTGTAGCGCATGATCTCGGAACCGATGTAGATGTAGCCTTCCGGTTCGAAGCCCTCGGTGCTCTCGACGAACACGTCGAAGGGCGGCTCCTGCAGCCGGCCGATGGACGCCGTGGACGTCTTCGCCACCCGCGCCGCGGACAGCGTCAGGTTGGAGATGGTGAAGTTGTTCTGCGCCCCGGCGGACAGCCATCCGTCCGGCGCGAAGGGCGCCGTGAGGGCGTTGAACTTCTGAGGGTCGCTGGGGTCCGGCAGCGCCCCGACGCCGACCTGGTATTCCTTGACGGCGCTGGCCAGCTTGGGCCAACGCGAGAACAGCTTGGTCGTCTCGTTGGTCCAGTGCTGCGGCAGCACGCCCCAGTCGATGAGGCTGTCCCGCGACAGGTCCAGCTCGGGGATGCCGTCGCCGTTCAGGTCCGCCAGGATGTCGTCCGGCTTTCCGTCGGCATTGAAGTCGAAGTCGATGAGACCGTCGCCGTTCATGTCGATGTCCGCCATGCCGTCGCCGTCCACGTCGAGGTTGTAGCGGAAACCGGTGAGGTTCAGGTCGAGGTTATCGGCCTCCCCGTCGCCGTCCACGTCGACGATGGGCTCGCCGGTCGCGCCCTTCCCGTAGCTCTTCGATTTTTCGCTGTCCTGCAAAATCCCGTCGTTGTTCAGGTCGATGTCCGGATATCCGTCCTTGTCGTCGTCCACCCAGATCTTGGGCAGGATGGAGATGAACGGCACCTTCGGCAGGCCCGCGCGGAGGATGGTCACCAGCCCGGAGCTCATCGGATAGACGTTGGTCCCCATGTCCTGCAGGCTGGTGGGCACCTTGTCGATCTGGTTGAGTCCGACCAGGGACAGCCCGGCGGTGTGGTTCACCGTTGAGTTATTGGACGCGTCCGTCAGGCCGATGGTCGCCGTGACGAAGAAGGTGACGGTCGCCCGGCCCACGGTGTATCCGGCGAAGGGAACGCGGGCCACGCCCGACGCATAGCTGGTGGTCCCGAAGACCGCCTGGCCCAGGAACGTGTCCTGGTTCGGCACGAACACGCCGTCCCCGTTGTCGGCCCAAGCGGCCAACTGGGAGAAGTCTCCCTGACCCTGGCCCGCCGGACCGGGGTTCTGCACGGTCCCCGTTTGCTGCAGGTTGATGGAGTTGATGACCGCCGTGTTGAGGTCCGTCACCATGTTCAGTTTCAGGATCGGGACGTTGGGCGTCAGCTGCGACACGGCCGCCGGCGAAATGTTTTCCGGCGTGATCTTCAAATGGATCGGGTTGATGATGACCTTGCTGCCCTGGAAGGAGTAGGGCGCCGTCGTGTTGGCGATCAGGTCCGTGTAGTAGTCCACCATCGTGTTGGGCGCGGACATGGTCACGGAGTTCTGGTCCACCACCTTGACGCCGACGGTGTTGGTGGCTTCGGCAGTGTTGCTGATGTCCAGGGTCAGGAAGTAGACCTGCGGGGTGTCGGCCACCGTGATGGCCGGGCTGGTGGAGATGGTGATTTCCTTCTGCCGGTCGTTTTCGTCCACCTGGTTGAAGGTGTTGGTGCCGATGGATATCTGCGTGTCGATGGCGTCGAAGATCCCGTTCAGGTTCGTATCGGCCCAGATCCGTATGGCCGCCACGTCCTTGTTGGATCCCTGAGGCAGAGTGGCGTTGGCGGAACTGCCCAGGCGCTCCACGCGGAATTTCTGGAACACGGCCTGCGAGACGTCCGTCTTGAGGGTGAACTTCATGAACGGCACGTTGACCGTGCCCTGGCTCATGCCGCCCGTCACGATCAACTGCGAGGCGAGGTCGTTGATGCCCAGCGTCACCTTGTCGGCGACCTCGTTGATGGTGCCGAAGCTCGTGTCGAACACCTGGCTCGGCAGGTAGCTCACCTGGTCCGGCGTGCCGACGCTGAAGTAGTTGGTGTTGCCGATGGAAAGGCCGAGGGTTTTGCCCACCTGCGCGAGGTTGGACAGGTGGTAGGTGACGAAATAGTTCTGGCCCGCGGCCGAGGAGAAGATGACTTCCGGCACCTTCAAGCTGACGGTGGCGATCCGGTTGGTGAACTTTTCCGTACCGAAGGACAGCAGTGTCGCCGTCGTGGCGTCCAGCAGCGGGTCGAAGAGGCCGTTGTTGTCCGAGTCGCGGTAGATGTTGATCTGCTGCACGTCGCCGTCCACGCCGCCGTTGTTGGACGTGAGGTCCAGCCGGATGCTGTTCCACACCACGGTGTTGCCGTTGGAGCGCATGTTGATCTTCATCACGGGCACGTTCTTCTGGTTCTGCGTGATCGCCACCGGCATCAAACTCTCGTTCCGCACAAGCAGCGTGTCGACCGTGGCGCGCAGCACGGCGACGGGCGAATCGCCGGGGAAGTTGGCCGTGTCAACCGTATGGATGCCGTCGCCCGGCGTCTGGGCGCCGATCACGAGGCTCGCCGCGTTGGCGACGCGCTCGCCCACCACGTGGTCGAAGGTGGCCGTCGGGTCGATGTCGAAGACCACGTAATAGTCCGTCGGGGTCGTCGTGATGAGGACGTAATAGCTCGATCCGTTGGAAATATCGGAGAGCATCAACGTGGCCTGCGCCGACGTCTCCGCCTGCCCGAAGCCCCTCTGTCCCACCAGAACGTCCGTCGGGCTGATCAACCCGCTGGCCGGATTGCGATCAAGACCGGCGGCGCCGCCGTCACGATAGAGCTTTACGGTGGCGACATCAGCGTCCGCTCCGGTCAGCCCCGTGGGCTGCAGCCGGTTCATCCGCAGCTGGAACCACCGGACCGCATAGCCGGCGGGGTCGTTCACGTAGACGCGCATCCGCATGAAGGCCACGTTTCTGTCGCTTTGAGAGTATTGCGTGCCGATGACCGCGCCGGTGTTATGGGCCGCGGCGATGGTGCCCAGCTGTCCGCGCATGACGCCCGTCAGCGCCGCGGGACCCACGCCGCCGTAGAAGATGATTTCGCTGTCGATTACCGCGTAACCCGTGGGCGGCAGTCCGGCCGTTCCCACGACCGGGATGAGCGTGTCCAGGTCGGAGATGGGCGCGCCCAGCGTCGGCGCCGGCATGCTCTGCATCGTGGTACTGCCGAGCAGGCTCGAGAACACGGGCGTGAAGCTGACGCTCACGAGTTGGGGCGCGGGGATGATGTTGCGGATCTTGCCGGTGTAGGGCAGGTTCGTCCCGCTCATGGTGTTGGGCAGCGAAATGGTCTGGCCGCCGCCTCCGCCCAGGGAAACGTTCAAGTCGTCGGCCCCCTGGATGAAGGCGCCCAGGGTCTTGTCCGGCGTCGCGCTGCCCAGGATATCGTAGGTGACGAAGAAGCGGTTCGGGATGTTCTGCGCCAGGGCGCGGCCCGCGGTCACCAGCGTCTGCACGTTGCTTGTGGAGAAGAGGATTTGGGCCACGCCGGTCTGTCCCGCGTTACCGAAGAATCCCTGTCCGAGGGCCGTGTCGAAGGGCGGGTCGAAGAAGCCGTTGCGGTTGGTGTCCTGCCAGACCGTCGCCGTCGAGACCGTGAGCTCCGCCACGGCGGTGCCCGTGCTGCGGACCCGCATGCCGGACCAGTAGGCTTCCGACCGGTCCGTCGAGAGGGTAAAGCCGAGGACGACCTGCGCGGTGGCCTTCTGTTGCAGGGTCTCATCGCCGTGCTCAAGCGTGGTGTTGTCCGGATCGAAGAGCGTGGCCGTGACCGTGTCCGCGAACTCGTTGATGTCGAGGATGCTGGCCTGCGTGGGCAGGTTCGTGTTGGCGACGACGTCCGGCGCGACCACCGTCAGGTAGCCGTTATTGCTCATGGTGACGCCGAGCTCCGTCTGGTTGCCCGCGAGCGCGCCGACGGTCGCGAGGTCCGCGATGTCGAAGGTGATGAAATAGGTCTTGTTGCGTCCCGGCGCCCGCACCTGGACCCCGGACGGATGGCTCGCCGGGCCGGGCCGCGTCACGCCGGTCAGCTGCGTCGCCGTCTTCGCCGTGTAGGCGATGCTGAGCTCGCTTTCGATGTCGACGGTCCCGGAAGGCGGGAATTCGGTGGTGTCGGACACGTTGATGTTCTCGTTGGCGCCGGTCCCCAAAGGCTGGGTGAGGATCGCGGTGGGCCGGTAGGCGTTGTCGCGCAGGATTTCCTGTCCGCTCAGCGGGCCCTGGATCGTGAGGAAGGCGGGGCCGCTCACGAGAGAGGCGACCGGGTGCGTAAAGGCCGGCGAGCTGCGCGTGACCGTGAACTGGCGGTTCACCGAATCAATGGCCGAGTAGGTGAGGATCTCGCGGTTCGGCGAGTTGTCGTTGATCACCAGCCGGCCGGGAGGCGGCGGGAATCCGTTGACGTCGTTCACGGTGACGATGACCTCGCCCGGCGCCAGGGCCGAGGACAACTGGACCTCGGGGAAGATGTGGGGCTCGGCCGCCGTCGGGATGGACGTTACCAGAGCGTCGATGGCCGGTTCAAAAGTGTCGTTGCCGTTCTGGTCGTAGTAGACGTGGATTTCCTTGACGTCGGACGCCTTGTTGACCAGGTTCGGGTTCCGCCTGTCCAACCGGAGGCCGTTCCAGATGGCCGTGCGGTTGTTCGTCCGCAGCGCCAGCTTCAAGATGGGCACGTTGAAGTCGCCCTGGGTCGCGCCGCCGGGGGCGATGACTTCCGGCACGATGGAGAGCGTGTCCGTGGTGGCCACGATGGGCGGCAGGGCCGTGTCCGCCACGTTGTTCGGGAACGGGAAGTAGGCCTCCTGCTCCGTGAAGTCGTTCGGGCTGGCGAAGATGCCGTCCGTGAAGAACTGGCTCAGCTGGACGGGGACGCGCGCGCCCACGGTCTTGCCGATGGCCGCCGAATCCATGATGTTGTAGACGATGAAGAAGTACTGCGTCGTCGGCGTGATGACGGCGCCCGTGGCGAAATTGATGTCCACCTGGTTGCTGGTGAAAGTGTTGTCCGCCGAGTAGGAGGTATCAATGCTGGGCTCGAAGTTGATGGAGGCGTTGGCGTTCTTATAGATGCGCACGCTCTTGATGTCCGCGTCCGTGCTGTTGCCGATCCTCTGCATCCGCATCTTGTTCCAGATGGCCGTGAACTCGTCGGTCCAGAGGCCCAGCCGCGCGAAGGCCACGTTCGAGTCGCCCTGGGAAATCGTCGTGGTGGAGGCGACCAGGCTTTCGACGCTCATGAACACGTTCGCCGGGCGAACCTTGATCTCCGACGCGAAGGTGCTCATGGGGAAGAAGTTTTCCGCCATGCGGGCCGACGACGGCGGCGCGTTCACCGTGATGTTGCCCGCGTTCAGGAGCTGGTATCCCACCGTGGCCCCCGGCGTGGCCGACGTGGACACGCGGATCGTCAGGAAGTAGTTGACGTCGGTGGTGTTGATGATCTGGGGCGCGCTCAGCGTCATGTTCAGGGTGGCGATGGGGATGCCGCCGACGAGCGTGAAGGCCGCGGTGCTCACCGGCACGCCCGCCGTGATGCCGTCGCCGTCGATCAACGGATCGAAGGTGCCGCCGCCGTCGATGTCGCGCCACACGGCGACTTCCGTGATCTCGTTGATGCTCACCGTCCCCAATTTCTGAATGCGGATCTGCTCTATGTAGGAAGTCGTGTTCACGCCGAGGGGCCGGACCGCCATGCGCAGGCGCATCATGGGCACGGGGTTGGGCTTGGAGATCGAGTCGCCGTCGCCCTGGAACAGGTTTTGAGCGATGCCCAGGTCGTCCTTGCGCTGGGCGCGCGGCGCGGGCTGCGGCGACATGTCCGACTGCACCACATCATCGAGGAGCACCAAGCCCGACGTCACCACGTTGCCCGAGGAACCGATGTCGTTGGTGTGGCCATATACCAGCGGGAACGCCTGGTCCGTCGCGGACAGCAGCAGGGTTTCCTGGATGGTGTCCTTCACCAGGAAGTTGAACAGGCCTTTGTTCGCCGCGGTCACGGTCATGGAGGACGGCGTGAGCGTGACGGACGTCGTCGAACCATTGTGCGTGAAGACCACGTCGCCGGCGTAAGACAGACCGTTGTCCTGGGCCGCGCCTTCGTAGATGATGTTCTGCCCGCCGTCCGCCAGGTTGCCGTAGAGGTCGCGCGCCAGAACGGAAATCGTCCCGTCGACGTTCACGCTCAGCGGCGTCGTCAGGTTGTAGGGGTGCGAGAAGGAGAAGTGGTCCACCCTGTTCGGCGTGATCACCACTTGCTGCTGCGTCGACGCCAGCACCAGGAAGGAATCCGTCACGCGCACGGTCTGGATGCCGGCCTCCGTGTCCCGGTAGTAGAAGTCCTTGGAGGACGTCCCGGGGACGAAGGTCAGCTGCAGGGAGTTGGGCGCCGTGATCGACACGTAGGCCGAGTTGTCCAGGGACGCCAGCCCGTTGTTCGACGTGAGCGCCTGGACCTGGAGGCGGATTGTGTCCGTGGAGAACGTGATATTGCCGTAGGGGTCGCGGATCGCCGCGGTCATGACCGGGTCCGTCACGCCGCCCACATAGGAAGACGTGGTGCCGGCGATCAGCCGCCGCACGGGCGTGGTGAACACGATGTTCGACGGCGGCGCGGGCGTGACGGTGTAGGTCTGGACGGCGACAGCCCAGCCCTTGTCGACGATCTCGTCGGCGCTCACGCTGTGCACGCCCACCAGGGTATCGATCATATAGAACGTCGTCGTGTGCTGGCCCAGGGTCATCTTCGCGGTACCCGTGGAGGCCGTGAACGTCAAGGGATCGTTGTTCGGGCTGGAGAATTGCTTCATGCCCGTGGAATCAGAGACGAGGCGGAACGCGACGCCCTGGCCCAATATGTCCTCGGTGTTGCCGAGCAGCCCCACAGGGCTCGGGTTGCCGAAAGGATCCTGCAGCTGCATGGTGAAGACCTGGGACGTCGTGCCCGCCATGATCGACTGGTGGGAGGAAATGACCACGATCTTGTCCGCCGACGCGGGGGAAATGTTCACCAGCTGATAGGCCGTGGTCCAGGCCGTGTTCAGCGGGAAGGCCCGCACGACGGGCTTGGAGCCGCCGACCAGCGCGTAGGTTTCCGATGAGCGCGAATCCATGTAGTAGAACTGCGCCTGATAGGAACCGGAGGAAATCGTCAGGGTCGTGGTGCTCGCGGCGAAGGACGGCGGGAAGCCGCCCGCCAGCATCGGGCTTGTGGAGAACTGCATCACGTCGCTGACCGCCGACGGCAGCCGGTCGGACGACAGGGCGAGGGTGACGGTCTGGGTGGCCACCGTCGGGTTGTTGAATTGGTCCTGCAGTTCGACCTCGAACACCTGGTCGACGAAATTCGTGTCCCAGGGCGCGCCCGCCACGAGGGTGCGGGGCGCGTTGTCGAAGGCCGCCTTGATCGTGGCCGCGGGCCGAACTTCAAGAGGATAGGTGGCGCCGATCAACCCGGAGGCCGCCGCCTGCAGGTCCCACACGCCGCCGGCCGGACGCGCCGTGCTGCCGGGCACCGAGTCTTCGCCGGCGGGGAGCGAGGCCATCTTGTCCGTGTAGATGAAGTTCACCGTCGCGATGCCGACAGTGAAGGAAATCGAGTTCACGTTCGACAGGAACGTAGTGTTGCCGGAGTTCTTGAACCCGTAATCGCCGGGAACGATCGGCGTGCCCAGGATCCACCCGGCGTCCGCGTGGGCCGCGGCCTGCGGGTTGGGGATCGTCAGGTTGACGTTGGTGACGTTCAGGGTCGTGTCGTTGTCGAAGTCGTCGCGGCGCACCAGGCTGAAGGGCGTGGAGACCTGTCCGGCGACCAGGGACGAGGGCCCGTTGACGAACACCAGTTTCGACGCCGTTCCGCCCTGGGTCGTCAGGTTGCCGGTGATGTTCTGCTGGTTCGTGATGTAGCCGGCGACGCTTCCCGGCGCCGTGAAGGTGGCGATCCACACGCGGGCCGAGTCGCCCGCTTTCGTGGAGACGAAGTACCACAGCGGCGGCGTGATGCCGATCATGCCGTTGGCGTCGGTGCTGAGCGTGGTGCTGGTTCCCAGCATCGTGAAGGGTCCGGCGAAGGGACCGCTCTGCAGCGTCCCGGTGGAGCCGAGCACCGTCACCACTTCCACCGCGGCGTTCACGCCCGCGCTGGACACCGCGTTGTCGAAAGAGTCCACCAGTTGGGCGGAAATGGCCTGTTTCCCGGGTTCGGCGATGCGTCCGGCGGAAACCAGCTGGTCGATGGAAGGGGAGACCAGGTAGTAGGCCGCCGGACCCGCCGTCACGTCGACCATGGGCGCGGTCGAGAAGCCCACGACCTCGGTGTTGATGTTGGGGTTGTTCTGGTCATAGGCCCGGATCCAATGGGCGTTGACGCCCGTTCCCGTTTTCCGCAGGATGAAGCCGGAAATGGTTTTCACGCCGGCGTCCCCCACCACGTAGGTGGCCGCGCCCGGCAGGGTTGGGTTCTGTTTCGGGTTGGAGAAGGTCTCGGCCTGGAACTGGATGGTGCCCTGATAGGGCCGGTTGACGTCGCCCACCGGGCCCGTGGACACGAGGTTGTGGAAGTTGTCGTGGACCGCCACCGTGGAGCCGAAGACCGTTCCCGCCTGGACCGTCGCGGGCGTATCGATGAAATGCATGTGGTGCGCCAGCGCCGGCCAAACGCGGATCCCCGAGGAATTGTTCGAGAGGAAGCCTTCCGTCCCCGCGGCGGTGGTCGCGTCCGTGGCCACGGTCACGACGAAGTTCGGCGTGGCCGTGCGCGCCGTCAGCGTAAACGTGCGCTGGCCGGTCCCCGGCACCAATTGGTTCGGGTTCGCCGTCGTGAAGGTGGCCAGGGGGTCGTTGGTCGTCAGGAGCACCGTCGGCATCGTGCCGTTGGTGACCAGGTTGTACTGGTCGTCCACCAGCCGCGCCGTGATGGTGAAGGGCACGCCCGCGGTCTGCGCCGTCGGAGTGCCGCCCTTGCCCGTCGGGCTGCCCGGCACCGGCGTCTCTCCCTCGGCGATGAGCTGCAGGCGCGTCGGCGTGGAAGGCGCCACGACGAAGTTGCCCGCGATGGGCGAGAGCGACGAGATCCACGTGGTCGCCGGCAGGTTCAGGTTCGCGTCGATCAGCGTCGCGGTGTGCGTGCTGGCCGCGGTGCGGAAGTTCAGCGTGAAGGACGTGTCCAGTCCGGTCGTGACCGCGGCTTCGGGGTTGACGTCGTAAATGTCCGACGTCACGATGCGCAGCGTCTCCGCCTGCTGCGCGTAGGCCCGGTTGAAATAGGTGTCCACGACCTGCACGGTCACGGGCACCGTGGCGCCGGCGATGAAGGGATCGATGCCGTTGCCGTTGATCCCGTCGGCGTCCGGCAGGCCGGTCTTGCCCGGCGCGCCCGCGCCCGGCGTGGCGGTTTCACCCGGCATCAGGAGCAGGAGGTTCGTCGGCGTGCTGTGGTTCGCGATGAAATTGGTGGAGTCGCTGGACGCGAACGGGATCGGGTGGAGCGCCGCGGAGGAGACGTCGTTGGCGCGGATCACATGGACCGGCTGGGTGGACGCCGTGAACAGCGTCGCCTGGAAGACGGCGATGCCCGTGCCTTCGTTGCCCGCGCCGGAACTGACCTGGCCGGTGCCCGGAACGAGCTGGGCGAAGGAATCGGTGCCGTTGGGGATGACCAACTGGATATCGGCCCGGTTGGCGCCGCTGAGCGCCGGAGGGACCGTGACGGTGTTGAAGAATTTATCCGTCACGCGCACGAACACGTCCATAGGGTTACCGACGGTGTAGTAAAGCGGCGTCCCTCTTTTGCCCGTGGCGGAACCCGGCGCTTCGAGCTCGCCGTCGAGAAGGGTCAGCAGTTTGTTCGCCGTCCCCGGGTTCACGCGGACGCCGGCCGTGGTGAACGTATCGAAGAAGACGAAGAAGGGCGCCTGGTTCGGGTCCTGGTCCGTGGCGCGCAGCGTCCAGCCGTTGCCCGAGGTGGTGGAGGTGATCAGGTTCATGTTGGCCACGGCGGTGCCGTTGACGTTGAAGATGAACGGGTCCATGCCGTCCGCCGTCCAGGGGCCGGTCGACGCGTCGTTGGGGTCCGTGCTGGTGATCATGATGGAACTGGTGGCCGACGTCACGTTCCAGTAGCTGTCGGTGAGGTTCACCGTCACGGGGAAGGACGCGCCGGCCGTCCGCGGAGACGGCGTCCCGTTGACGCCGCGCGGCAGCGCCTGGGAACCGGGCACCGCGGTTTCGCCCGGCAGAACGAGCTGGATCTTGGTCGCCTGGTTCGGGTTCACCGTGATGGACGTCGAGTTCACCGTTCCTAAATTGTTCGGGCCGACCTGCGTATCGCGGGCGGTCAACACGCTTGTCCGGGCCGTCTGGAAGACGAAGGTGGAGATGTCCACGCGGCCGCCGACGGCCGGGTCCGGATCGGCGAACATCGTGAAGGAGGAGAACCCGACGGCGAAGGGATCGTCCGAGGTCACGTAGATGTAGCTGCGCGCCGTGCTCTGCACCTGGTTGTTGTTGTCGTCCACCGCCAGAACCGTGGCGGTGCTGGCGACGCCCGCGATCCATGGGTCCGGCGTGCCGGTGATGCCTAGGCCGTTGGTGTTGGTCTGGCCTTTCAGGACGATGACCAAATGCGTTGCGGTGGACGGATCGACCACGAAGGAAGCGCTCGTCCCGGCGGCGTAGGCGTTGGCGTCCTGGGTGGAGGCCGTCACGCTCCAGGTGCCGGCCGAGATGATGGTGGCGTCGAAGGTCGTGTCGCCCGACAGGTCAAGCTGCCGCGGGTTCGGGTTATAGCTGCCGGCCAGCTCGTTGTCGTAGGGATCGGTGCTCGTGAGCCGGACCGTCGGCATGGGCACGCCGGTCTTCACATTGTAGTACGCGTCCGTCAGCCGCACGCGGACCGCGAGGGACTGGCCCGCGATGAAGTGGGAGTAGCCGTTAAGGTTATTGTCGTTGTCCTTGTCCGGCAGGCCCATCTTGCCGGCCGCGGGCACGGAGCCCGGCACCGCGGTTTCACCCGGCAGCAGCACCTGCAGCCGCGTCGCCGTCCCCGCCTGGACCACCACGCGGGTCGAATGAGAGATCAGCCACGGCGACGCGAAGGCGTGGGCGCCCGTCACCTGCCAGCCCGCGGCGTTGGCCGTCACGAACATGGGATCGAAGCCCGTCGTTCCGGCGACCAAGCCGCGCGTCGAACCGTTCACGTCGAAGGGATCCTGGGTGTCCAAGCGCACCGGAACGGTCATGGTGGTGACGACGTTGTAGTAATCGTCCGTCGCGTTCACGGTCACGTGGAACGGCATGCCGGCGAACTGCACGCTCGGAGAGCCCGTGCGACCCGCGGAGGCCTGGCTTCCCGGCACCGCGGTTTCGCCCGGCAGCAAAACCTGCAGCCGCGTGGCCGCGCCGAAGTTCACGGCGAAGTCGGGCGACGTCACGATCGTCGGGCCGCCGAAGACGGCCGTCCCGCCGGTCTGCGCGGCGGTGAAGTTGGTGGCCGTGGAACCCGTCACCAATATGAAGGGATAGTTCGTGGTGCCGCTCACCAGGCTCTTGCTGACGATCGTCGGCGAGTCAAAGGGATCGCTGCTGTAGACGTCGGCGACCACGCTGGCCGTGGGCACCACGTTCCATTGCGCGTCCACCACGTTCACCGTCACGACGCCGGTGATGCCGGCCGTCCAGGGCAAGGTGGAACCGACCACGCCGCGCGTCAGCGCCTGGGAACCGGGAACCGCGGTCTCGCCCGGCAGCACGATCTGCAGCGTCTGCGGGCTGCCCGCGTCCACATAGACCCAAGTCGACACGTCCGCCACGTAGGGCTGGATGCCGTCGTCCACGGTCACCTGCCAGCCGGAGGCCGTGGCCGTGCGGAAGGTCCAGGGGAAGGTGGTGGTCCCGGCCGTGAGGGAAATTTGTTTCGGGTTCGGCGCGTCCCACGGGTCCGTGGTCGTCATGGTCACGTTGTCGGCGAAAATCAGGTTCTTGTTGGTCCGGTTCCAGAAACGGTCGACCGTCCGGACGACCACGTTGTAGCTGACGCCCGCGGAGAAATTCTGGATGCCGTCGCCGTTGGTCCCGGCGGAATCGGGCAGGCCGTTGCGTCCCTTGGCCCCGCCCGCGTAGGAGCCCGGCACCGCGGTTTCGCCCGGCAGCAACACCTGCAGCCGCACATCGTTGTTGTCCGGGTTCATGGCGATGGGCTGCGTTTGGTAAGGCGCGCCCACGACATAGCCGCCGGCCGACGCGCTGACGCGGGTGGTTTTCCCCTCCGCCGTCACGAGGAACACGTTGAAGGTCGTGCTGCCCGAGACCACGGCCTGGGCCGCGGGCAGGGTCGGGTTGCTGAAGGGATCGTCGGAGCCGAGCGAGATCATGGTTCCGTTGGTGGAGGTCACCAGGTTATAAGCCACGTCCGTGATGAGGGCCGTTACCGTGAAGGTGGAGCCGGCGATCTGCGGGTCGGGCGTGCCGGTCTTTCCGCCGCCGCCCTGGTCGCCTTCCACGATGGATTCGCCGGGGGCCAGGACCAACAGTTTCTGCGGAGCGCCGGCGATGACCGGCACGGGCGCGGAATAACCCGGTTGATAGTTCGGCGTGCCCACGCCGCCGGTGGACGCGGTGATGGTCCAGCCCGGCGTGGTGTTGCGCGTGTTCAGCTGCGCCGTGGTGAAGACGTATTCGCCCACGGGATTGCCGCCGGTGCCCGTGGCCTGGTATCCCAGGGCCGCCAGGTTGTCGTAGGGGTCGTTGGCCGACAACCCGACCTGCAGGTCGGACGTCGCGCGGTTGAAGTATTGGTCGACCAGGCGGACCTTCACGTTGAAGTTTGTGCCCGCCACGAAAGCGTCGATGTTCCCCGGCAGGCCGTCGCCGTCCACGCCGTTGTTGTCGTCGGAATCCGCCGTGCCCGCTTTACCCGTCGAAGAACCGGGCACCGCGGTTTCGCCCGGCAGCAGCACCTGCAGCTGCGTCGGCACGTTGGGCTGTACGTTGATGCCCGACACGGTGAAGGGCAGGAAGTTCGTGCCGTCCGCCGTGGACGCCTGGATGTTCCAGGTCACCGCGGCGGGCTCGTGCGTGTTGGTGCGGAAGATGATCGTGTAGCTCGTGGTGCCGCCGAACAGCGTCTTGGTCGCCGGGTGCACGTCGAAGGGATCGCCCGTCTGGATCATGACCTGCGGCGAAGAACCCGTCTTCGGGTTATAGAACTTGTCGGTCACCGTCGCCGTCACCACGTAGGGAATGCCCGCCACAAACTCCTGGATGCCGGGATTGCCGATGTCGGGCAGGGAATCCGGCGACCCCATCTTGCCGAAGGCGCCGCCGGCGGTCGAACCCGGCACCGCGGTTTCGCCCGGCACCACCAACAGCAGACGGTCGGCGGTGGTGGAATTCAGGACGAAGTAGCTTGAATCCGTCGAGGGGACGGAGATCGGCGACGTGGGGCTGGTGGACACGTGGATGCGCCAGCCCGGCGCGACGTTGGCCGTCTGCAGCGTGAAGTTGACCGGCACCTGGCCCGACGCGCCGATGTTGGCGTTGACGGGGTCCGTGTCGAAAGGATCTTCCGACGCGGGCTGAACCTGGGGCAGAGCCAGCATGCCTTGATAAATCTTGTTGAACTTGGCGTCCGTGAACCGGACCACGGCGCTGAACTGGACGCCCGCGGTCTGGACCTGCGCGGAGCCGATGAGCGGCGTGGAGGAACCGGGCACCGCGGTCTCGCCCGGCAGCACCACCTGGAACTGGACCTGGGCCGGGTTCGTGCTCGGGTTCACGGCGAAGTTGGTGGACGTGCTCATGGCGACGGGCAGCGTCGCGCCCGTGGCGGTGATCACCATGAACCCGCCGGCCACCGTGTCCGTGGCGGTGAAGATCGTCACCGGCACGCCGGGCGCGGGCACGACGCCGTTCGTGAGGGCGAAGACGCCGGGGTTGTTGTCAAAGGGATCCTTCGTATCGACGCGGACGGTGACGGTGTTGGTCGCCACCACGTTGTAGAACTGGTCGACGGCGCGGACCTGTGCGTAGAACTGTTCGTTGGCGCGCTGGACGAGCGGCGTCCCGGTCTTGCCCGTGGGCGACCCCGGCACGGACGTTTCGCCCGGCAGCAGGATCTGCAATCTGGAAAGCGGGCCGGTTTGGATCGGGACCGGGCTCGCGGTCCCGGAAGTGTGGGCCGTGGCCGTGGAGGTCAGCGTCCAGCCGGGAGTGGTGTTCCCGGTGCGCAGGATGATGGGGACGATGTATTGGCCGCCCACCATCGGTTGGTCGTTGACGATCGGCTGGTCCGCGAAGGGATCGTTGGCCGTGAGGGTGACGTTCGGGTTATTGTCTTCGACGCGGTTGTAGTAATCGTCCACCGCGTAGATCGTCACGTTGATGGTTTCACCCGCGTAGTAGGTCCGCGGCGTCCCCATCTTTCCGAGGCCCGCCTGGGAGCCGGGGACCGCGGTCTCGTTTGGCACCAAAACCATCAGGCGGCGCTTCGTGTTGTCGTCGTCGACCTCCAGGTTCAAAGTGACCGTGCTGAAGCCCAAGGTCCAAGCCGACAACCGGCTGAAGCTCGGCGACGTCGCCTCGCCCGCGTCGTCGGTGCGCTCGGTGACGAGCGTCGCCATGAAGTTCGTCGTGCCACCGGACGTCGTGTTGGACAGGTTGATGTCCAAGGGGAGGTTCGGCGCGAAAGCGTCGTCTTCGGCGGTGACGCGGATGTTGGGCGTTCCCACCACGACCATGTTGCCGTAGTTGTCCGTGGCGTCCACCGTCACGCTGAACGGCACGCCGGCCGTCTTGTCCGTCAGGCTTCCGCTGACGCCCGTGGAAGTTCCGGGAGCGCGCTGGAGGTTGGAGGCCAGCAGCCGCAGGCGCGTGCCCGAGTTCGGCAGGACGAGCGCGTTCGGCGTCTTGTAGACCGGGGGCGAGAAGCCGCCGCCGATGTCCTGCGCCGTGATGTTGTAGGAGGTCCCGGTGGCGACGACGGCGGTGTACATCGCGACGCTGAAGGTCGTGGCGCCGCCCACCAAGGGCTGAGATGAAATGGAAATCAGCGGGCTGTTGTCCGACGGGATCAATCTCACCCACCGGGTGTCCGCGGCGAGGTTCCAGTATTGGTCCGTGGCCAGAACCACGACCGTGGTGGACACACCCGCGGTCCAGTTGTAGCCGGCGGGCGAGCCGTTCTTACCGCCGGTCAGATTGCCGAAGTCCGCGCCGCCCGCGGTGTAAGGACCTTTACCGGGCGCGTGCTGTTCGCCGGGCATGAGCACCAACAGCCGGCTGGCCGCGCCCGCGACGACGGGCTGTCCCGCGCTCACGGCCGACGTCAGCGGCGTACCGTCCGTGTCCGTCGCGGTCATGATGTGGGAGCCCGTGGTCACCAGGACCACGGTGAAGCTGGTGGAGCCGCTGATCAGAGGCAGGTTCGCCGGCACTGCGGCGTTCCCGTCCGCGCTGACCAGGTTCACGATGGCCGCGGCGCTCGGATCGACGTTGAAGGTGTTGTCCACGCCGTTCACGGTCACGACGATGGGCGTGCCCGCCGTGATGGGCGCCGGGCCGCCGGTCTTGCCCGTGGGGCTTCCCGGCACCGACGTTTCGCCCGGCAGCAACACCTGCAGCTTCGTGGCGGGACCGCCCTGCACCGGGATTCCCTGGGAAGTCGTGGATATATATAGGAAGCTGCCGCTGACGGTTGAAACGGTCACCGTCCAGCCCGGCGACAGGTTCGACGTGAAGAAGATGTGGGAGAAAGTGGTCCGTCCGCCGGACAGCGCCTGGGCGACGGGCTCCGAATCCCAAGGATCCGTGGTGGTCATGCCGATGTTGGCGGAGGCCGTGGAGACGACGTTGTAGTAATTGTCCGTGGCCTGGACGTTCACGTCCAGCGCCGTGCCCGCGGTGAAGGGCTGGATGCCGCCGAGCCCGACGTTGTTGTCCGGCGAGCCCGTGCGGCCGGTGGCGGCGCCGGGCACATGGGTCTCGCCCGGCAGCAACACCTGCAGGCGCGTCGGGCTGTTGGGCGCCACGTTGACGTTGCTGATGGTATGCGCGCCGTAGCTCAAACCGTAGAGTCCGCTGGCGGGCGTGGCGGTGGCCGTCAGGGAGGACGTCCCGCGCGCGACCCGGAAAGTAACGGACACGGTGTTGGAGCCGCCGCCCAGGCCGAAGGAGGTCTGCGAGTAGGTCGCGAAACTGTCGTTGGAGGACATGGTGACCAACGGGTTGTCGTTGATGATGTTGGACCATTGGTCCGTGCCGAGGATTGTCACGTTCTGGGCCAGGCCCGCGACCCAGCCGCCCTGGCTGCCGACCTTGCCCGTGGCCGTGCCCGGCGCGTGTGTCTCGCCCGGCATCAGGACGATCAGCTTCGGCGTCGCCGTGGCCGTGTCCGCCACGATGTTGAAGTTGGAGGACGTGTCCGCCGCGTGGCCCACCATGAAGGTTTCCGAAACGGAAACGGTGGCGTTGGTCGCGGCCGTGCGGAATTGGTGGCTGTAGACCGTGTTGTTCTGGCCCATGAGGATCGTCCCGCTTTGGTCCGGATCGGGGGCGTCGTTCGGGTCCGTCGTGGTCAGGTCCAGGGACACGGCCACGTTGGTGGAGTTCGCGTTGTAATATTGGTCGACGAGGCGCGCCGTGATGGAATAGTTCTGGTCGACGCGGGCGTCCAGCGGCGTGCCCGTCTTGCCCTTCGCACCCCCGGCCGTGGAGCCCGGCACCGCGGTTTCGCCCGGCAGCAGGATCTGCAGTTTCACCGTCGGGCCGGCGACGACGTTGAAGGTACCGCTTCCGTTGCCCACGTTGCCCTGGATATAGTTGCCGATACTGTCCGGCTCGCTCGCCGGCGTCAGGTTAGACGCCACCATCCGCCGTCCGGAACCCGCCGTCACCAGGACCACGCTGAAAGTCGTGCTGCCGGCGACGAGAGACTGGGTCGCCACCTGCGGCGTCACCCACGGATCGCCCGACGCGTTCAGGCTGTTGACGCCGAGGGTCAGGTAGGCGTTGGACGAAATGTTCACGGGGTTCCAGCTGCCGTCCACCGCGCTCACCGTCACGGGGAAGGAGACGCCCGCGGTGCGCGGCGTGGGCGCGCTGGCTTCCGTTTTTCCGCTCTTGCCGATGGTCTTGCCGGGCGCGGCGGTTTCGCCGGGCATCACCAGCAGCATTTGGCTCCAGGCCGCGGGCTGCACCGTGAAGAACGGCGACTGGCTAGCGCCGGACGCGTAGAAGCTTCCCGTCGACGTCTGCGTCTGCCACCGGTGGGACAACGCCGCTCCCGCGTAACGCAGGTTCACCTGGAAGTCCATGGTGCCGCCCACCAGCTTCACGCCCGTGGAAATGTCCGTGGCGAAGATCGTATCGAGGATCACGTAGGGTTCGAAACCGACGCCGTAGTTCGGTTCGCCCGCGAGAGGAGCCACTCTCACGTACGGCATGGAGAAGTTGGTGACGAGGTTCCAACTGTTGTCGACCATGTTCACGGTCATGTTCTGCGGCGAGCCCGCCGTCCAGACGGTGGCGGCCCCGAATTTTCCGCCGCCCGCCGTCGAACCCGGCACCGCGGTTTCGCCCGGCAGAAGGATCTGGAGGGCGACGGGGTTGCCCGCGTTCACGTTGACGCCGGTCACAGTCTGGGAGGTCAGCAGGATGCCGGCGCCGGAATTGTCCAGGGCCGTGAGCGTCAGGGACGTCGTCGCCGTGCGCGGCGTCCAGGTCATGAACGCGCGGCCGGAGATCAGGGACCCGGTCGGGTTCGAATCAAAAGGATCGCTCGTTTCGAGCCGCACGCTGCGGTTCTCGCCGAAATACCGGTTCCAATATTGGTCGACCGCCATGATGACCGCGGTGGTGGAGACGCCGGCCGTCAGCGCGTTGGGTGAACCGGTCTTGCCCGTGCCGTTGGGATCGCTGCCCGGGTTCGGGACTTCGCCGGGGGCCAGGAGCAGGAGCTTGACCGCGGGGGCCGGCCTGACTTTGATGTTGCGGTTGTCCGGGTTCGCGCCGGTGTCGTTGTCCTGCGACGTCACCACCCAGCCGGTCGTTTGGTTTTCCGTCGGCAGGATGAGGTTGTACGAACCGGTGCCGTTCGTCAACCCGGCCGCGTCCGGCTCGAAGGGCAAACCGTTGCCGTTGGGATCGTTGCTCAACACGCTCACGTTGGAAGCGCCGAAACCGACCACGTTATAGAACGAGTCCACCAGGTTCACCGTCACGGGGATCGTCGAGCCGGCGAAGAAAGCGTCGTCCGCGGGGGAACCATCGGGGGGCGAGTCCGCGTCCACGGCATTGTCGCCGTCGCGGTCCGGAGTCCCCGTGCGGCCCGTGGACGACCCGGGCACCGCGGTTTCGCCGGGGAAGATCATCTGCAGGGCCACCGGCGAATTGTATCTCACGCCGATCTTGTCCGCGACGAACTGCGCGTAGGCCCCGCCGGTGACCGTGGCCGAATGGGACGACACGGCGGTGCGGAAGAAGATGTCGAAGGTCGTGGTGCCGTTCTCCAGCGTGCGCGTCAGCGGGTAGCCCGCGAAATTATCCGTGACCGAAAGGTTGACCACCTGGCCGTTGACGGAGGTCACGGGGTTCCAGTAGGCGTCCGTCACGCGCACGGTGATGGCGACCGTGGATCCGGCGACCCAGGGCGCCACGCCCGCCACGCTGTTGTTGCCGTCGGAGTCCGGCAAACCGTTCTTGCCGAAGGAGCCCCCCGCGGTGGAGCCCGGCACCGCTGTTTCGCCGGGCACCAGCACCTGGTATTTCACGGCGCTGTTGGGGTTCACGGTAAAGAGCGTGGAGACGTCGCTGGAGCCGCCGGCCACCTGCGCCGTGAAGGTGCGGTTGTTGGTCCCGGCGGTTTGGAAAGTGACGGTCACCGTGGCGCTGGACCGGCCCACGATGGAAGCGGGCACGCTGCCGAAAGGATCGTTGATGGAAAGGTTGATGAGCGGCGCGGAGGACGGGTTCCAGTTGAAGAATTTGTCCACCATGTAGACGCTGGCGCTGAAGCTCACGCCCGCGGTCTGGTCGATCACGCTGTTCTTCTGGCCCGTGAGCGTGCCGGGATCGTTGGCTTCGCTCGGCACCAGCACCTGGACCTGCGTGGCGGTGGACGGGAAGACCGTGACGAGGGTGCTGCCGTCCGACACGTTGGGCGGCACCGCGCCGCCGTCGGGGTCCCAGGCCACGATGTTGCGCAGCCCGGCCTTGCGCAGCCGCACCGTAAAGGTCTTCTCGCCCTGGTCCACCGTGGGATTGAATTGATAGGTTTGCGGCAGCCCGTGGGTATCGTCCGAGACGAGGTCCGTGTCCGGGGTTTCCGGCCCGCCGTTGACGTGGCCCGCGGGATCGACCAGGAAGGCCACCTGGCCGTTGTAGGCAATGGCCGTGCTGTTGTCCACGGCCAGGGCCGTGACCCGGAAGGTCTGGTCGATGCCGGCCGTGAAGTTGGGGCTGCCCAGCGGCGTGATGGCGAAGTGGTCCGCGGGCTGGGCGATGGTGAAGGAGGAAACTAAGATCGTCGAGTTGTCCTGGAGGTTGCCCGAGCGGTCCGTGGCGCGGCTCTGGATGAAATAGTTCTTACCGGAGATCCAGGTGTTGCTGGCTAAACTCATGACGTACTTCCAGGACGTATCGTCGGCCTGCACCCACACCGGCGCGCCGAGGGACGTGAAAGAGGACGTGAGCCCGCTGTAGGTGTTCGGCGTGAAGTAATAATCGCCCGCGTCCAGATTGTTGTTGTTGTTCCAGTCCACGGCCAGGGCGAACTCCACCTTGGAAACGCCTGATAAATCATCCGAAGCCGTGCCCGTGATGAACCCGAAAATGATGTCCTTGGACTCGCCTGGGATCGGGCTGGTCACGTTGGACAAAGGCTTCACGGTGTCAAAGACGAAGCGGTTGCCGCTAATGGTGGCCGTGGATTGGGCGTTGCCGATGGAGTCCACGCCATAGGCGCGGACCCGATAGGTGTAGTTGTTCGTCAACGCGCTCATAACGTTGTTGGTGTAGGTCCAGGACGAAGGATATATATTGGAGGCGGGGTTCCAGATTTCTCCGCCGGCGATAAAGCCCGCGCCGTCAAAATATTTGGTCGTATTTTCTTCCAGGATCGAAACGTAGACCTGCGCCACGCCCGCGGGCGAATCCGCCGCCGTACCCGCGATCAGAGTGAGGGGCTTACTGACGGAGTAATATTCGTCGATCGCGGAAACGGTGTTTGGCGGCGACGTCACGTCCGATGTCGGCGACCGGTTGTCGAAGGTGAACGTGCGCGTGGAATAGGCCGTCTCCACGTTCAGGGCGCCGTCTTGGACGCGGGTCTGAATGTCGTAGGTTACGCCCGTGCGCCAAGCCCCGTTGTTGGAAATGTTGGCCGGATGATAGACCCAGGGCTGCAGGCCCGTGCCACCGGGGAAATCCGCGGGCGGAATACCGACGAAGTTGGAACCGCTGGGCGCGGACCAGGTGCTGCCGTTCCAGTAGAAGTCCGCCGCGCCGTTGTTGTAGTGGATGCGGATTTCCATGGCGGTGACGCCGTCGTCCGGACCACCGCCCACGTCCGTGGCCTCACCGGCGATCACCGACATCGACGAGAAGATCAGCCCGCTGGTGAAAGGATAAGTGGTGATGGACGTCGGCTTGGCCGCGTCGAAGATGAAGTTGCGCGTGGAGTATGACAGCGCGAAGTTGCCAGCCTCGTCGTAGGCGCGCACGTTGATGACCGCGTTGCCGTCCAGCCAGTTGTCCGGCACGTTGTTGAAGGTCCAGTTGAAGGACCCCGGCGCCGGCGAAGAGGCTGAAAGCACGTTCCAAATTTCGGGGAAGCCCTGGCCGTCCGTCAACGTAAGCCAGGTTCCGGAGCTGACGTGCCACTTCCAGGCTTTGCCGTTGGTGTCGCGGATACGGATCTGGATCTGGTTGACGTTCAAGTTGTCCGAAGCCGTGCCGGTCAGGATCGCGAGCGTGTTGATCTTCTGTCCTTCGTCGGGGTTCAAAATGGCCGTGGCCGGCGTCTGGTTATCGTAACGGAAGCTGCGGCCCGCGCCGACCGTCGCCTCGATGTTGCCCGCGTTGTCGACGCCGCGCGAGTACATAGTGTATCTCTTGCCGTTCGACATCTCGTTGCCGCCCGATGAGGGAGGAAGGTTGCTGGTCACGTCCCAGACATCGGAAGCGTCGGTGGTCTCCGAAGGGGTGATCTGCGTTTCCACGGTCTGCCAGTTGGAGCCGTCCCACCACCGGTCCGAAACGGAATCCTGCACCGTGTTGCCGTTGGTGTCTTCCCACAGGTAGACCTGCACCGACGCCACCGGCGTATTCGGGACCAGGTCGCGCCCCGTTCCGGATATGGTGGACAGCGCGCCCGGCCTTAAATAGGAATTGTCCGCGGGATAGAGGACTTCCGATTCCGGCTCGGTCACGTCCCAGGTGAACGTTTTCTTCGTGGACACCGCCTGCACGTTGCCGGCGATGTCCGTGGCGAAGGCGTTGATCTCGTATTGCCGTCCGCTCACCAGTTTCGCCAGCACGCCCGCCGCCGCGATGTCCCACTCCCAGGGGCTCAGGCCCGAGGCGTTGGAATACTGCGCGCTCACCGCGTTGAAGGTCGACGTGCCCGGGTTCCACCACTGGTTGACCAGGGTATCGCGGATCGTGACGCTGACGCCCTTGACCGTGAAGTCTTCCATCACCGTCCCGGAGATGGTGGTCAGGACCCGCAGTACGTTCGCGGAGGGCTGCACGATGGTCACTGTCGGCGCGACGATATCGTAGGTGAAGGTGGCGGAAGAGACGTTCGCCAGGATCTCGGTGTTCGGCGAAGGCAGGGTTTCGTCGCGGGACTGGACCTTGACCAAGTATTGGTAGCCGTGGCGGAAGATCGGCGAAGTCAGTGTCCACGTGCTGACCATGTTGCCCGTGGCGTTGACCGACGTGACGGGGAAGAAGGTTTCGGAGGTCACCGTGAACGTCCCCGCCGGGGCGCCGTCCCACCAGTTGCCCGCCGGGCTGATTTCCTTGACGCTGACCGTCACATTGCCCGCGCCGGAAATTCCGCTCAGCACGTCCTGCACCGTTCCCGAGATGTTCGCCAGGGAGTTCAGCAGGTTGTTGGCGCCGGACGCGGGCGACAGCATCTTCGACACGGGCGGCGTCAGGTCCACGATGAAGGTGATGGAGTCGACGGCCAGCGTGAAGTCCGTCTGCGGGTTGCCGTTGGGCGGCGGGCCCTGGTTGGCGGGCGACGCGCCGTCCTGGCCGCGCGACTGCACCAGGAAGGTCTGGCCCTCGTCGCCGATGACGAAGCTGTAGCCGAAGTTCTTGGTCCAGGCCGCGGTGGTGAAGATCACGGACTGCCACGCCTTGGGACCCGGGTTGAAGGCCGCGGCGCCGTTCCACCATTGACCCGCGCCGTTCCTCACCGCCACCTGGATGCTGGAGGAGACCGCCAGGTTGAAGCCGGCGGCCTTGCCGGTCGCAGGGCCGTCGAAGGCGGACCCCGCCAGGGAGGAGAGCGAATTATAGAACCGGTTGTGCAGCGGCGCGTTGATGCTGGTGGTGGGCCTCGTCACGTCGAAGAGATAGCGCACCGCCGCGCTCTGCGGGCCGGTCACGTTGCTGCCGCTGACTGCTTGGACTCGGATATCGTATTCCTTGCCGCTGGTCATGGCGCTTTCCATCGCGGTGACGCTGGAGGCGTACCAGCTCCAAGTGCCGGAAGAATACCCGGCGAAATTCACGCGCTGAGGCACGGGCACGCCGGAGAAGAAGTCGGGGCTCGATGGGTTGCCGTTATAGTAGAGGCCGCCGACCTCCTGAATGGTGATGGTCACCGTACCGATGCGCACGTTGGGGTTGAGCGCCGGTATGGCCTGCGCGGTGCCGGCCAGCGAGCTCGCGATCGTCGAGTGTGTGGAACCGTACACCGGGAAGCTCACGTCCGCCAAAGGCTGCTGATTGTCATAGACGAAGGTGTAGGAGAGCACCGGCGACGTGGATGAGAACGTGCCCGCATTGTCCTGCGCCCGCACCTTCACCAAATAGCGCGTGCCCGGCGCCCAGGCCGGCACGGACGATCCAGAAATGCTCCAGGGCCCGCCGCCCGTGGTGGTCGACGCGTTGATCCAGGCCTCCTCGTTCCCCGTATCCGTGATTTCCGAATCATCGATGTCGAAGGCCTGGCGCGCGAAGCTCCAATATCCGCCGAGGCCGCTCGGGTTCTGCCGGATCGCGACTTTCACGTTCCCAAGGCCGGACTCGATGAAGTTCGTGCCCGCGGTGTCGACGGCCGTCCCGGAAATGATGGTCAGGGAGCTTTCGGACGGCTGGTTCGGATCCAGCATAGCCACCAGGGGCGGCGCCGAGTCGAAGGTGAAGTTGCGCGTGGTCCAGGGCGACAGGTTGCCGGCCAAGTCCATGGTCCGCGCGTTCAGGAAGTAGCGGTGGTCGTTCTGCCAGTCGAGGGACGGTTTGGCGAAAGTCCAGTTGTTCGTCCCGCTGACCACGGTCCAGGAAGAGGAGGCCCAGTTCGAGGACCCCGCGTTCCAGTAATCCAGTTCCGGCCGTCGCTGAATCCGGATTTCCACATAGGCCAGGCCGGACAACGGGTCCACCGGCCCGTCCGCCGCGGTCCCGATGATCTGCGGCAGCTCAAAGCCCGCCGCGTTGGAACGGAAGGTCCCGTCCACGGCCGGCGTGGTGACCACCGCGGTGCCGTAGGCAAGGTCGAAGAGGAACGTGTTCGTGGTGGAGGAGAACTGCCAGTTCGCCGACACGTCCCGCGCGATTGAATAGACCCGGTAGGTCTGGCCGCTGATCAACTGGCCCGTCAGCGCCGCGGCGTTGTACGTCCAGCCCGTGGCCGGCGCGCTGGTGACGGTGACGTTCACCGGGACGGAGGCGTAGGTCCCCGCCAGGAAGCTGCCGCCGTCCCAATAGTGGGTCGTGGCGCCGGACAGATAGTTCACCACCAACTGCACTTCGACCACGCCGGAGAAATCGTCCCACGCCGTTCCCGTGAGCGTCGTGAACGTGCGGTAGGGCGTGTTGTTCACCGGCACGAACACCTGGCTCTGGGGCCGCACGTTGTCGACGAAGAACGTGTTGGAGGAGACGCCCACGCCGAGGGACGTCTGCACGTTGCCCGCGCGGTCGCGCGCGTAGGCCGTCGCCGTGTAGAGCCGGCCGCTCTGGAAACCGCCGGCCGCGTCCAGCGCCGAGTCCTCGAACGTCCATGTGCCCGACGAATTGCCGACGTAGGTGGTGGCCGTGCGCGTGGTCAGCGAGACGTTGGTGAAGTCGCTGCCGTTCCAGTACCAGCCCGTGGAGTTGTCGCGGATCGCGACGAAAATATCGCCGGGGCCAGCGATGCCGGAGAAGTCGCCGCCCGCCGGGCGTTCCGTCCCGCCGACCAGACCCGAGAGAGTGGTCAGGGTGCTGAAACCGCCGCCGTTGACCGGCTGGGTGATGCTGGCGATGGGCGAGCTTTGGTCGATCCGGAAGGTGCGCGTGGAATAGTTGATCTCCAAGTTGCCCGCCGAGTCCGTGGAACGAACGGTCAGGTAGAAGATCTTGGGCGCGCCCCAGGAGGTCGGGCTGGGCAGTTTGCCCGCGGATTGCAGGGCGCTCCAAGTGGCGGAGGTGGCGAAGCTCGTGTAGTTGGCAGAAATCCACACGGGCGTGACGTCGAAGGCCCCCGCGCCGTCAAAGTAACGGTCGTCCGAACCGCCCAGCGTGTCGTCGTTGCCGAGGTGCCTCAACTGGAACGCCACGCCCGCGATGGTGGACACGTCGTCCTGCACCGTGCCGGAGATGCTGGCCAGGTTTTGATAGGCGTTGTTTTGGACCGGGTAGTCCGTATAGCTCGCGGGCGCCGCCGTGTCCACGGAGAAGCGGCGGAGCTGGCGCGACTCGACGTTGCCGAGATTGTCCTCTGACCAAATCTCGATGAAATATTTGAAGCCGGAAACCCACGTCGGCGCGGCCTGGCGCCAAACGTTTCCGCTCACGAAAGTCATGGTCGGCATGACGACCTCCGGTCCGGAATTGAACAGCCCGGAACCCGGATTGTAGTACTGGTCGCCCGCGTCGGAGACGCTGTTCAGGTTCGTGTCCTGGCGGATGGTGATCTTCACCGCATCCACTTTCACGCCCACGTTCACGTGCCCCGCCAGTGAGGGCTCGTCGATCACCGCGGCGGAGATGGTCGTCAGAGGATCCAGCGTGCTGTAGGCCGAGTCCTGCGTCGGGCGCGTGATAACCGAACTCGGCGGCGAAGTGTCGATGATGACTTCCGACTGCGAGACCGCGGACGGGTTCCCGAGGTGGTCGTAGGCCGTGGCGCGGAAGCGGTAGAGATGGCCTGTTTCCCAAATGTTGTCGGGGTTGTCGTAGCTCCAGGTCTGGACGCCGACGCCGCTCACGTTGAGGACCACCTTGGTCGCCGGGTCCACGATGAACGCGCCTCCGTCCCAATAGGTCGTGGGGTCGTCGGTCAGGTTGATGATCTGCAGATCCACGTGGTCCATGCCGACGCGGTCGAGGGCCGGGAAGAGAGCCTGCCGCGGCTGGTCGTCGGCGGTGCCGGTGATGATCGTGAGGGAGTTGCGGCTCACCCCGTTCTGCGGCGTATCGATGGCCACGATGGGACCGGAGGAATCATAAACAAAGGTGGTGGAGGAAACCCCCGCCTGCACGTTGCCGATGATGTCGGTAGCGGAGGACTTCACGACGTATCGGTGGCCGCTGACGAGTTTCCCCTCAAGGCCCGCGTGGAGGTATGTCCAGGTGCCGGAGGAAGCGCCCGTGTAGCCCGTGGCCGTCAGCCACACTTCGGAACCGGACGTGAAGTCCGGCGTGGAATCTTCCCAATACTTCGCGCCGCCGGACGCGTCCTCGTCCTGGATGGACAATTTAATGTTGGAAGCGTTCACGCCCGCGTTCAACCGCGCGGCCGCCGGGAGGAACGTGAAATCGTCCGCGGTCCCCGTGATGGTGCCGAGGTTGCTGTAATAGGCCTCATTCGTCACCAAATAGCTGCCGTTGCCGGGGCGGAAGAACTGGGAGACCGGCGGCGTGTTGTCGAAGGTGAACGTGGAGGAGCCGGTGATGAAATCCGTCTCGACGTTGCCGGCCGCGTCCACGGCGCGGGACACGATGAAGTAGGTCGCGCCGGATTCCAGGTCCGCGTCGTCAAGTCCCGAGGCGATCAGGTAAGACCAGTTGAGCGCCGCTGGAATGAAGTTGGGGCTCCCGCCGGCCGTGGTGAAATCGTCGAACAGCGGCGTCCACCAGTTCCCCGCGTTCGAAGATCCGCCGAGCTTGCGGATGGCCACTTCCACCGATGAGATGGGCGTGCCGCCGATGGGGTCCCAGGAGGTTCCGGTGATGCCGGCGCCCAGGGTGCGGATCGCCGACCCCGGCGCGGGGGACGTTACAAGGGACTGCGGCGCGTCGTTGTCGAAGGTGAAGGTGGAATAGGAAATGGCGGACACCTGGCCCGCTGCGTCGACGGTGCGCGCATGGATCGCGTAAGAGAAGCCGGCCAGCCACGTCGGCGTCGAGCCGGTGAATTGCCAAGCTTCGTTGTTGGAATTGAAATTTCCATCGGAGGGTTGCGCGTCGAACCAGGCGATGTCGTTGTTCGAATCGGTCCAAGTCCCCCGGAAAACCTGGCCGCTCACGTCCCAATAGGCGTTGGACTGCTGGCGGATGCGCAACTGCACGCGTTTGACGAAGCCGAGTTCCCCTCCGCCCGTGGTGTCCGCCGCCGTACCGGAAAGCGTCGGCAGGTTGCTTTCGTAATCCTGGCCCAGATCGTCCAGCGGCGCCAGGACGGCGTTGGTCGGCGCCGTGTTGTCCACGATAAAGGTCGAAACCGCCACACCGCTGAAGTTGCCCGCCCGGTCCTGGGCGCGCGCGGCCATCCTGTACATGAAGCCCGGCTGGAACGACGGCGCGCTATCGCCGGCCGGCGTGGACGGGGGGTAGTTCCAGGCGCCGGTCGCCAAAGTGCTGTTCACTACGCGGTAGTCCGTGGTGCCGTTGGTGAGGAACCCGGACCCGTTCCAGTAGTTGCCAGGCGTCACGTTGAAGGGATCTTCCTGCACGGCCACCTGGATCTGCGCCAGAGTGGAGTTGGGCGAGACCGCCGTGTCCGACGCGGTGCCGAAGAGCGTGGCGACCTGCGACGGCGTGTGGTAGGTCAGGCTGGAAATCGTGATGCCGGCCACCGGCGCGGTCGTGTCATAGACGAAGGTGTTGGTGCTGGTCTCGGTCACCACCCCGGAGCGGTCCGTGGCCCGCGCCTGGACCTGGTAGCGCTTGTTCGCGGTCCAGTTGAAGTTCCCCGCCGCCGGGTATTGCCAGTTGGCCAGCGGAGCGGACACGGCCACGTAAGACGCCACGGCCGTATTGAAAGCGCTGCCGTCCCAGAAAAGCCCGTCGGTCTGGTTGAAGATTTTGACTTCCACCGTTTCCACGCCGGAATGCGTGTCGTTGGACGTTCCCAGGATTTTGGGGATCGCATTATAGTTCGCCAGGACCGGGCTGCTGATGAAGAGGGTCGGCGGCGTGTTGTCGAAATAGAAGGTGTAGACGGCGGGCGTCGCCTGCCGGTTGCCTCCGGCCTGGGCCACGTCCGTCCCGTACACGCGGACCGTGTAGGTCGTGCCGCTGGTCAGGTTCGCCGTCTGGATGTGGGTGGACGTCCACACCTGGTCGCCCTGGGCGCCCGCGAAGGCGTTGGGCTGCGCGATCATGTCCACGGCCGAGCCGCTGTCGAACCCGTCGCCGTCCCAATAGTTGCTGTCCGGCGTGTTCCGCTGGATCGTAATGTCGACTTTCGAGAGTCCGGACAAGTTGCCGTTGGCCGTTCCAGAAATCGTCACGATGGAATTCAGGATCGGGGCGCTCGGCGAAATGACCGCGGACGTCGGCGGCGTGGTGTCCACGACGACGCTGAACACGCTGCCCGCCGTCCCCAGGTTGCCGACAGGGATCGCGATGTCGCGGGCGCGGACGTTGATGGTGTAGGACTTGTCGCTGATCCAGGCGTTGCTCAGCGTGCCGCCCGCGCTGTAGTTCCAGGTGCCCGAGGACGGGCCCAGCGCGCTGTAGCTGTTCACCGTAAACCAGTTCTGGCTCGGATCGAACACCGGCGAGTTGGTGAACACGGAACCGTTCCAATAATAGGTGGTGGACCCTTCCAGATAGTGGAGCTGCACTTGGACCTGCGTGTTCGCCGCGATGCCGGCCTGGAGCAGTCCGGTGTTGTCGTCCGCCGTGCCCTGCAGAACGCCCAGGGACGAGGCTTTCCATTTCGTGTTGGACGCGGGGCTCGTCAACTGGGCCGTGGGGCCCAAGACGTCGACGGCAAAGGTGACGGAGGAAATGCCGGGAACGAAGAAGGCGTTCACGTTCGCGGCCATGTCTTCGGCCCGGACCAGCATGGTGAAGGTCTCGCCATTGTAGCTCGACCAATTCGGAAGAGTCGTGTACGTCCAGGACGAAGGGAATACATTGGTCGTTCTGAAATCGGGAACGCCGCTGACGTCCTGGAACGTCGCCCCGTCCCAGTAGTCGCCCGTGAGGTTTCGCTTGATGGCGATCTGCACGGTGTTGATCTGACCCGGGATCGGGTCGACCCATGTGCCGGAGGCGACGGAGACGTCGCTGCGGATCTGGCCGCCGCTGACGGAGGTGAGGGCCGCCGTCGGGACGGAGACGTCGTAGACCACCGACACGAGGCCCGCGGTGTTACCTTCGTTGTCGTCCGCACCTTCGATCAATCCAGTCAATAAAGTTTTGTCCGTGGCGCGCGTGCGGATCTTATAGGTCACGCCGTCCACGATGTGCGATGAATAGGCGATGACGTAGCTCCAGGACGTGGCGTTGGGCGAAAGCGACGTGGCCAGGTTCCACACGCGGTTCGCGCCGCCGGGCGCGGTCCAGGTGGATCCGTTCCACCAGCCGTTGTCGGAGGAACCGTCGAAGCTTCGCTGGATCGCGACCTCCAGGCTGAGCACGCCGGCGGACAGCATCCCGGCGGAGGGAGGAAGGTCAGCCGTGGTCCCTGATATCGTTGCCAGGGTTTTGGTGAAGCCGGGCGCCGGGATCAGGATGCTGCTCGCCGGCTCCGACGTGTCGAAGGTCATGAGGCTCGCCTTCACGGGGTTTTCCGGAATGGTGACGTTGAACCCCTGACTGCGGATCGTATACGAGGAGCCGTTCACGAACAGGCCGTTCAGCAGGCCGCCGTTGTCGTAGTTCCAGTTGGCCCCCGCACCGGCGTAGATCCAAGTCGAGAAACCGACCCACGCGCCGCCGCCGTCCCCTTCGGGATCGCTGTAATACAAACCGTTCTGCATGTTCTGGATCTGCACATAGAGTTGTTCCAGGTTGTTTCCCGTCCCGGCGATGGTGTTCAGCTGGTTGTAGGATTTCCCGTCCTGCGGCGTCGTGATGAAGGACTGGGCGGGCGGCGGGACGAACTTGAAGCTCCGCGTGGAAGTCGTCACCTGGAAGTTGGTGGCGTTGTCCTGCGCCCGGGTGGTGATGATGTAGTGGACGTTGTTGATCAACAGCCCGGCCGTGGTCGAGACGAACACCCAATTTTTCGTGCCGGGGTTGTAGCTGTTGGCGTTGTTCCAGATCCTCACTCCGCCGTTGGTCTTCCAGACGCCGGAGGTCGGATACTGTTCCCAGAAGGCGTCGTCGTTATAGGGAAGCACGTTGTTGGCCACGTCGCGCTGAATGCTGATCTGCACGCGTGAGATGTCGGAGGGGCCGTAGTCCTCGGCCGTTCCGGAGATCGTCGGCAAAACGCTCAGGGTCTGCCCCTCGCTCACGGGCAACGTGATCCACGACTGCGGCGGGATCAGGTCGGCCGTGAAGGAGCTGATGACCGTGGTGAAGTTCGGCGTCTGGTTGCCCGCGCGGTCGAAGGCCTTCACGCGCACCATATAGGAGGTGGCGTTCTCGAGCACCGGCATGTTGGCGGAATAGCCCCAGGTCGTCGAGGACGGATAGACGGCGAGCGACACCGGGCGCGTCGATGCCTGGCCGGCCCAAACGCCCGTGACCGCGTTCCACCAAAGGTTATTCGTCGTGTCCATCAGTTCCACTTCCACGTGCTCGATGCCGGAAGCGATCCCGCCGCCGGGCAGGGGTTCCGCCGCCGTTCCGGAGAGCGTCGGCAATGAGCCGTTGTTGTGGAAGCTGTGGTCAATCGGCGCGAGCACGAAGGCCGTCGGCGTGGAGCGGTCCACCAGGAACGTCGCCGTGGAATAGGTTGTCTCCACGTTCGCGGCGCGGTCCAACCCGCGGGAGTGGATTTCATAGCGATAACCTTCCGCGAAGATCCCGTCGCTGTAGCCGGGGTTCCCTGGGCCGCTCCAGTTCGGGCTGCCGTTGTTGGTGGTCCAGCGGAACGTCGTGTCCGTGTCCCAGCCGCCCAGCGGGTTGGCGAAGTTCACGGTCCCGGCGGAATCGACGCGCGCGAAGCGGAGGCGGACGCCGTTGGAAGGGTCCACACCCGAACCGGTCGGGAAGGGCTGGTTGTCGTCGAAGGCTCCGGCCAGGGTCGCCAGCGGCGAGGAGCCCTGGTAATAGGTGGTGGTGCCGGCCGGCGGCGTCGTCATCGTCGTGTCGGGCGCGGTGAAGTCCATGCGGATGGAAATCCCCGCGGTGTTCCAATCGCCGGGATCGGCCACCGGGTTGCCCGCCTGGTCCACGGCGCGCACGTAGAGGCGGTAGGAATTATTGGTGCTCCAGCCCGGCGCTCCGTTGACCAGATTACTATCGATGTAGGCCCATGAAGAAGGATAGACCGCGGCGTTGCGCCATTTCGCCGCATCGCCCAGACCAAGAGTGTCGAAATCCGCTCCGTTCCAGAAACCATCGGCCGCGTTCTTGATGGCGACCTGCACGCCGGAGATCCCCGCGGGCAGATCGCTCATGTCGCCGGAAAGGGTGGTCAGCGCGTTGTACGAGTTGCCGCCGTTCGGATAGGTGATGCTCGACGCCGCGATCTGGTTGTCATAGGTGAAGTCGAAAGGCGTTCCTTCCAGCAGGTTGCCCGCGTTGTCCTGGGCGCGCACGCGGATGCGGTAGGCGGTGTTGTGCTGCCAGACCGGCGTTGAGGCGCCGGTCAAATACCAGTTCTCGCTCGTGCTGTCGAAAGGCGCGACCACGGCCGTCGCGGGGAACCAGTTCGGCACCGCGGACCATGTCGCCCCGTTCCAATAGGAGTTGCCGGTGTTCGTGGTGATGGCCACCTGGACGGTCGACACTTTTCCGGGAGCGGAATCCGTCGACGTCCCCGAAATCGTCGGCAGGGCGTTGGCCGGCGAGCCGGCGCCGCCCACGTAGGCCGTGTTCGGGACCTGGATGCCGGACTGCGGCAGGCCCGCGTCGTAGATGAACTTCACGCCTTCGTCGGACGCGCTCTGCGTCCGAACATTGCCCGCGTTGTCATACGTGCGTTGGCGCACGAGGTAAGTGTTGCCGTCCAGCATCTTGTTGTTCGGCGGGCGCGCCCATTCCCACTGGTTCGGCGTCGGGCCGGAGTTATAGGCGGTCGTGGTGAAATAGACTTCGGCGGCAGCGACGAAATCCGACCCGTTCCACCAGGTGTTCGCCGCGCCGGTGGCCGACGAGGAGATGGCGATCTCCACGCGGGAAATCCCCGAGGGTGAATCCAGCGCCGTTCCCGAAATCGTCAGGAGGCCGGAGCCCACATACCCGTTGTCGGACGGGACGTACACCGTGGATGTCGGCAGGCCCACGTCGAAGGTAAAGGACCGCACGGCCGAGATCGTGCCCGTGGTGCCCGGCACGTCCCAGGCGCGGGCGCGTACCTCGAATGTGGCGCCGTGGCTCCAGGCGTTGTTGTTCGGCAGAACGTAGACCCAAAGGCCGCCCGACATCCCCGTCGGAGAGCTGATCCACACCGGGCTGCCGCTGGCCATCCACCCGCCGTTGCCGTCGTACCAAAGCGTCGCGGTCGCCCAGGTCCCGCTGGCGATCGCCAACTGCGTCCGCTCCACCGCACTGACCGCGTTCACGTCCTGCGCGGTGCCGGAGATCGTCAGCAGGCTGTTGAAATATTGCGGGGCCGCGGCCGTGGGCGTGGAGATGAAGGTGTTGGGGCCGGTGTTGTCGAAGGTGAAAGTGCTGCCGCGGACCGAGTAGAAGTTTTCCTCGTTGGGCGGCGTGGCATCGTCCTGCGCCCAGGTGGTGACGTAATAGCTCGTGCCGCTGTCGAGGGACGCGCTGATGAGGCGGCTCCAGTTGCCGCTCACCCCGACCGACCAGGTCACGGTGGTCGCGTCCACGGTCAGCGGCGCCGGCTGGTTGAAGAGCGAGAAGCCGTTCCACCATTGGTTGTCGGACAGCCGGCGGATCCCCAGGAAGATCTTCATCACGTTGCCGGGGTGCGAGCTGCCCTGGTCCAGCGCCGTCCCGCTGATCCCGGCGGAGATGTCCTTCACGACGCTGTTGTGGGCCGGGAACTCGACGCCGGAACGCGGCACGTCCGCGTCCATGAGGAAGGGGTTGGTGGCGTAGGCGACGCTATAATTTCCGGCGTTGTCGTAGGCCCTGGCTTCCACGCGGAAGCTGGTGTCGGTCAGGAAAGTGAAGCTGGAATACCACGTGGCCCAGCCGTCCGAGGTCTCGGCATCGAACCAGGCCGTGTCCGCGGAACCATCGGGGATGCCGTAGCTCCCGAGGTTATAGACGATCCCGGGCGTCCAATACTGCGCGGAATCGTTGTTGCGCACCCGCACCTGCACGCCCGCGATGCCGGACGGGCCGTTTTCCGTCGGAACACCCGAGATCGTGGGCAGGCTCGAATAATGGACGTTCCCGGCCGCGGGCAAAACCATGGTGAGGGTCGGGGCCTGGTTGTCGAACCGGAAAGTGTAGGATGAAATCAAAATGTTCTGGCTGACGTTGTGGGCCCGGTCGTAGGCCCGGACTTTCACGCGGTAAGTCGTGCCCGTCACCCAGGTGGGCGTCGAGCCCGTGAAGGTCCAGGGGTTGGCGGACGTATCGCCGGCGGAGAACCCGGCCGCGTCGAACCAATCCTCGGAACCGTCGTTGAGGAAGCTGGCGCCCGTCCAGAACTCGTTGGAGCCGGGGCTCCTCTCGATCGACACCTGGACTTTCTCCAGGCCCGACGTGTTGGACTGCACCGTCTCGTTCGCGGTTCCGGACAGCGTGGGAAGGCTGCGCTCGAAAAGGGAGTTTGGATCCAAAAGCGCGGCCGTGGGGATTGCGACGTCGTACATGAAGGAGTTGACGGCCTGGGCGGAGGTATTGTTCGCTCCGTCGATGTAGCGCGCCCGCACGAAATACTGTTTGCCGGATTGCCACGCGGGAATGTTCTGTCCCCCCACGCCGCCCGGGTAGGACCAGTTCACGATCCCGCCGCCGCTGCCCGCCGCCGGAACCCAGGTGCTGACCGCGGTGTCGAACCCGTCGCCGTCCCAATAGAGCGTACCGTCCTGGATCTGGATCTCCACCTGGCTGATGCCGGAGGACCCTGTGTCGCTGGCCGTTCCGTTGATCGTGCTCAAGGCTTTCGCGGACACGTCCGGCGCCATGCCCGCGCCGCCGTAGAAATCCGCGTTGACCGGCTTGGTCGCGACGATGACGCCCACGGTCTTGTCGATGGTGAACTGGATGGTGGTGCCGTTCTCCACGTTGCCCGCCAAGTCGATGGCGTTCACGGAAATGGAGTGGACCACGCCGTCCTGCAGGTCCGCCACCGAGGGAAGCGGGAAGCCGGCGTTGGGCAGGTTCCAGTCGGAAGTGCCGAGACCCGTATTATAGGTAGGCGTCGCGAAGGCCAGACCGCTCTGCCAGGAAACGCCGTTCCAGTACCATCCGTCGGAGGCCCGCCACAACCGCACGCGCACCGCGTTGGGGCCGACGCCGGACACGTCCGCGTTCACGGTGCCCGAGATGCTGGGAAGGTCGTTGCGGAAGCCGCCGTTGGCCGGAGTGACGATCCTGGAAACGGGCGCCGTCCGGTCGACGATGAAAGTCACGTGGTTGGTGCCCGTGGACGCGGAGGGCGTCTCGAGGTTCCCCGCCGCGCCGACCGTGTCCACGGCTTTGTCGCGGCCGCGCGCCTTGATCCGGTAAGTGCCGTCCCAGACCCAGTCCGCGTCGTCCACCGCGAAGAGGAACGTCCAGGTGGCGGAGCTGACGAAAGGATTCAGGCTGGCGGATTGCCAAGCCATGGCTTCGGTCACCGTTCCGGACGCCCATGAAGAACCCATCCAGTACCAGGTCGTCGTTCCCTGCAGGGCCTGGAGGTTGACCTCTTCCAACTGGATGCCTGAAGCCGCGGCGCCGGGCTGGTCCTGGGAGCTGCCCGTGAAAGCCGCGCCTCCCGTCAAATCCGAGGGACGATATTTTCCGCCGGCAACGCCGACGCCCGCGTCCTGCAAGGGCTTGGTGATGTTCGAGCCGGGCGCCGCCGTGTCCATGTGGAACTGCCGCAGGGACTGGGGACTGTTGAAGATCACCTGCTCGTTACCGGCCGCGTCGAAGGCGCGCACGTCCATGGTGAAGGTGTTGTCGCTGTTTCCCTTCGCGGACAACTGCGCCGCCAGGCTCGCGTGCGTGTAATTCCAGGGAGCCGTCCCGCTCGCCGTCACCCAGGCGCTGTTGGCGCTGCCCGGCCCGAGGTTGAAGAGACCGGCCGCGTCGTTCCAATAGAGGGATTGGTCGTCCCAATACAACCGCACGTCGATGCGCGAGAGATCGGAACGGTTGTTGTAGGGCGACGAGCCGGGGATGGGGTCGTTGGCCGTGCCGGACAGCGTCGGCATGTTTTTGTACAAGCCGGAAGTCGTCGGTGTCGAAATGGTGGCCGTGGGCGTGGACGCGTCGAAAATGAAGTTGGAGGTGATGCTCTCCAGCGCCTGGTTGGTGGCCAGGTCCTGGGGCCGCGCGACCAGCGTGTAGGAGCGCCCGTCTTCCCAGTTCACCGCCGGGCTCGTGGACCACTGGATGATCTTCCCCGTCAGCGGCGCCATGACCGCGTCGAAGTCGGCGCCCGCCGTGGCCGTGTCCCAGGAGCTGCCGCCCTTCCAGTATTCGTTGCCCGCGCGCTTGATGCGCAACTGCAGGCGCAGGATCGAATCGTTCACCAGGGAACTGGTGTCCTGGGCGGTACCGGTCAACAGACTCAAGGCGTTGAAGGATCCGGGCGGGTTGGCCGGCGTGATGAAGGAGGCGACCGGGGCGTCGTCATCGATGAAGAAGCTGATGGGAGCGGCATCAGCGGGGTCGCCCGCGTTGTTGAAGCCGCGCACGATGAAAGTATAGGAGGAATTGTTCGTCCACGTTACGTTGAGGGTCGACGTGCTCCAGGCCGGCGCCGCGTCGATGGGGCCGTTGTAGAAGACGGGGGCGGCGGAGACCCAATCCACCAGGCCTTCGTCCCATTGCATTTGGTCGGACTCGCGGATCAGCCGGTAGTTGATGCCGTTCACGGCGCGCAGGTCAGTGCCGGAACCGTCGGCCGAAACGAAATTGTTCGGCGGGGAGGAGCGGTAATGCTTGCCGGACTGCGGGCTGGAGATCGACGGCACGGGCGGCGGCGTCAGGATGTTGAACGAGATGTCCGTCCCGACATCCGACGCGATGTTCCCCGCTTTGTCCACAGCACGCGCCTTGGCGATGAACTGGCTCAGGTTCTTACCGTTGAAAATATTGGCGGGAAGCGTGTAGGTCCAGGTGGAGAACCGGACGGCGTTGACCACACCGGAGGAAAGCCAAATATCGGGCGAGCCGCCGCCGACCCACGCGGAACCGTTCCACCGGGCCGGAGAGCCAGCACCCGAATTTTGCGAGATGGCCACCTGTACCACCGACAATTCGCCGGGAGCGGTATCGTCCGCGGTGCCCGTGATGACCGTGATGTTGTTGTAGCTCTGTCCGTTCTCGGGCCACATCGCCCGCGAAGTAGGCGAAGTGGCGTCCACGGTGAAGGTAGATTTTGACAGGACGCTCTGCACGTTGAGGGCCAGGTCCGTGGCGCGGGCTTGGAAGAAATAGGAAGTGCCGTCGGAGAGGGCCCCGTTCGGGAACGAGAAGGACCATGTGCCGCTCGTGTAGCCGACGAAGCTCGCGCTGTTCCACACGGCCCCGCCGGACACGAACCGATCCACGGGCGCGGCGTCGTTGTCGTCCCACCACAGGCCGGACGCCTTGTTCTGGATCGCCACCGCTATGCCGGCGGCCCCGATGCCGGCCTCGTAATCACGCGGCGCCACGCGCGGGCTCGCGTCCGTCGCGGTGCCTTGCAATGTCCCGACGGAGGCGAGGAACGAGTTGTTGAGGGGCGCCGTGATCGTGGCGGTGGGTAGGTCCACGTCGAAGACGAAAGTCGATTGCGCATCGGGCGTTTCGATGTTGCCGGCCAAATCGATGGACCGCGCGCCCACGGTATATTGGTAGCCGGAACCATAGAACGTCGCCTCGTTGGGGCTGATCGTCTCACCCCACACCGTCGTGCCGGGCAGCAGGGGAAGGATGTTCGGGAAGCGGTCGAGCGGGCCCGCCAGCCAGTTGGACCCGTTCCAGTAAAGTCCGTCTGACCGTTGGATCCGCACGCGGATCGTGTTGCCGCCCTGGATCTCGACGCCCGATCCCTGCTCGATGGGATCGTCCTTGGCCGTCCCTGAAATGGTGGCGAGCGGCGTCCGGATGGCGCTGTTGGCCGACGGCGCGACCAGGCTCGACGCCGGTGCCGTGTTATCGAAGAAGAACGAAACGCCACCCGTGTTGGAACCGAGGCTCGCGTCCGGCACGGCCAGCCAGTTGCCCGCGCCGTCCTGCGCCTCCACCCACACCTTGAACGTGCGGTTGGAGACCATGCTGGCGATCGGAGGGACGACCGTCCAGGAAGAAACGAAAAGCGTCACGGTGGAACGCTGGATGCCGGGGACGAAGGCGTTGTCGGACTGGCGCCAGTAAACGTTGTCGCTGACGTTCTTCAGCACGATCCGCACCTGCGAAACGCCGGTGTTCCCCGTCGTGGCGTCGTTCACGGTCCCCGAGATGTTCGGCAGAGCGGCCGTGCGGTAATTCGCGCCGGGCACGGGGACCACGAAATCGGCCAACGGCGCCTGGCTGTCGAAGGTCACGGTAATGCCTTTGCCGCTGGCCTCGGAATCCGTCGGACCGAAGGGCGCGTTCAACGCCAGGTCCACGGGCCGCACCACGATCTGCATCACGCCGCCGCTGCCCAGGTCCGCCACCAACGGCCCGGGAACGTTGTAGGTCCAGGCGTTGGACGTGGCGGGCGTGGTCGTGTTGGTGGTTTGGTACCACGTCGGCTGCGGCGCATTGAAGAGGGCGCCGCCCCACCAGTTGAAGCCCGTTTTCTTGAAAGCGATATAGACGGTGTGCGTTCCCAGTCCCGCCTCGTAGGCCAGGGTGCCCGTGGGGTCGTCGGAGGCGGTCCCGCTGATGAGAGCGAGGCTGGTCGTGTAGCCCGCCAGCGGGGACACGATGGTCACCGTCGGGGCCTGGACGTCGTAGCGGATTTCCGTGACCGCCGACGTGAAGACGTTGCCCGCCGCGTCGGCGGCCCGCACGCGCAGGTGGTAACGCTCATCGTTCAGGAAGAACAGGTTGCCGCTGTTGTAGGACCAGCTCGCGGGCGTCCCCTGCGCCGGCAGGAAGATGAGCGTGCCGCTGTTGTTGGTGTAGGTGGAGCCGTCGAACTCGAAGGTGTTCTGCACCCGGCGGATCGACACGGACACCGTCGACACGTAAGTCTCCACGTCGCTCGACGAACCGACGATGGGCGTCGACAATAAAACGGTGGAATAGGTCTGGCTGTCCAACGGGCTGCTGATGGCCGCCGAGGGGGCTCCGGTATCGATCAGGAAGGTTTTCGTCGAATAGACGCTGGAGTAATTGCCGGCCCAGTCCACGGCGCGGATCACGACCGTGTAGGTCGTGTTGGTCAGGAGCATGGAGCCAGGCACATTATAGTGCCAGCCTGTATCGCTGTCTTTGACGAACGGGGCGGTGCTCAGCGACGTCATCCAGGTGGGGACCGTCGTCCAGGTGGAGCCGTTGGTCCAATAATACGCGGGCGATGTGCCGGTGCTGATCTTCATTTCGATCCATTGGGTCCCGGAAAGCGTGGAATTGGCCGTGCCGGAAATGGTGGTCAGGGCGTTCAGGATGCCCGCGGCAGGATCGGTGACGCCCACCAGGGGAGGCGTATCATCCACGATGAACTTGCGCTGGTTCGTTCCAGGCGTGACGGTCGTCTCCACCGTCCCCTGCCCGGTGCCGTCGCCCAGGGTGGTCGCGTCCCGGCCGCGGCTCTCCAATATATATTCCTTGTCTCCCGCGGGCCACGCAATGTCGTTTTCCACGTATATCCAGCTGCCGGCGCCGTAGGACGCGCCGCGCCAGGCCTGGGAAGCCGCCGCCGCGCCGCTGGAGAACCCGGTGTTGATCCAGTACCAGGTATCGCCCGCCAGGAGGTAGCTCAAGCGAACATCCACTTCCGCCACGCCGGCGTTGATGCCCGCGGGCAGATCGGCGGCAGCGCCGGTGAACTGGGAACTGGTCAAGTTCTTGCCGATGTTGGCGGATTTATAGCGCCCGCTCTGCCCGTCGCCGTGGTCCAGAGGGAAGGCGATGGAACTCCCCGGGGCGGAGCGGTCGATCATGAAGGTCCGCGACGACGCCGGCACGTTAAAGACCGTCTGCGAACCGCCGGCCGTGTCGAAGGCGGCAACGACCGCCGTGTAATAGAACCCTTCCACGAAACTGGAGTCCAGCCCGGCCGGCCCGTAGTCCCACGTCATGTTGGCGCCCGCGGCGACCGTGGACGCCTGCAGGAAAAAGGGTTCGGGCTGCGCCTGGTTGAAGCTGGCCCCGCCGTACCACAGCGGTGTGCCGCCGTTCTTGCGCACGGCGACCTTCACGTTTCGCATGGATTGGTTGTCGACGGCCGTGCCCGACAGGGTGGGAAGCGTGTTGACTTTCCCGTTGTTCACCGGCGTCAGCAGCGTGGCGGTCGGGACGATGATGTCGTAGGTGAAATCGAAGGTCTTGGTGAGCACGTTGTTGGCCTTGTCCGTCACCCGCAAATGCGCGCGGTAGGTCTTGTTGTTGTCCAGGGTCGGGAAGGGCCCGGCCAGCTGCCACGGCTCGGTGGGCCCGTCGAAATTTCCGTCGTTGGTGGCCGTCGCGCCGAAATAATAGGGCGTCGCCGTCCAGGTGGACCCCGTCCAGAAGAAGGACCCGGCGCCGGTGGACAGTGCCACTTCCACGTTCTTGACCACGGCGAAGGGATCGTCCTGCGCCGTTCCCGAGATGATCGTCAACGAATTCTCGTAGGCGGCGTTCGGTTCCTGGAAATCCCCCAACGGTGGAGAATCGTCGATCACGATCTGCCGGTTGGACGGGATGTTGGAGGTTTTCGCGCCGCGGGTCGCCCGCGCCGTGTAATCGTAGCGGCGCGCCGGGTTTGGAGACCAGTCCCCCGCCGTGAATGTGCTTTGCCAAATGCCGCTGAAGGAATTGAAGTTCACGGTCACGTAACTGTTGAACCCCGCCTGGAACGCCGTTCCGTTCCACCCCAGGTCGTCCCCGTCGCCCTTGGCTCCGTTGGGTCCGTAATCGATCAGCAAAAGCTGAACGACCGTCGCGTCCGTCGCGGTTCCTGAAATCGTCAACAAGCTCCCGGACTGCAGATGCACGCCGGGTTCCGGCTGGGCCAGGGAGATCGTCGGATCGGGCAAATTGTAATCGAACTGCACCCAGGCCGTGTTGAAGCCGGTGACGCCGGGCTGCGGCGTTTGGTTGCCGGCCTCATCGATGGCCTTGGCGAATATCTGATAGGTGTTGGGGTCTTGGAACACGGGGATGGAGGACCCGGAGATCACGTATTGATAAGTGGAGCCGCCCAACAGCGTGGCGGGAACGAAAGAACCTCCGGGCGGGTTGCTGCCCTCCGGCAGGCTGAAGGTGTTGTTGGAAGGGTCCCACCAGCCCACGCCCGGCTGGCGATAGGCCACCAGGACGGCGGGGTCGGCAAGGCCGGAAACATCCCTGTTGTCGACGTTGACGGTGATGGTCGGCAGGCCGGCCACCGGGGAGCTATTGGGATAAGCGATGGTGGCCGTGGGATAGTTGATGTCGTAGGTGAAAGTGACCGTCGAATACACGGGCGAGACGGCGCCGGTGCGGTCATAGGCGCGCGCCATCAACGTGTAGGACGAACCGTGCACCCAGGTCGGAACGCTGTCTCCGCCGAAGTTGGCCGACGGATAACGCCAAAGGGCGGGGACCGACGTGTTGCTGGTCCGCCACGCGCTCGCTCCCCAGGTGCCGCCCTGCCAGTACTGTCCGTTGTCCATCCGCTGGACGCTCACGTCCACGTGATCCCATACGTGGAACGGCAGGTCCTCCACCGTCCCGGAAATGATCGTGAGGGACCGGACGAAAGCCGTGCTCGGCGTGGAGATCCCCACCGTGGGCGGCGTGACGTCGTAATAAATCGTGGTGGGAATTTTCAATCCCGTGCTTTCCACGTTGGCCGCGTCGTCCGTCGCCTCCGTCATCAGGTAATAGGTATCGCCCTCGGTCAACTGTCCCTGAGGAAGGCCGGTGTAGTGCCAGTAATCGCGTCCCGCCTGGTTCACCACGTTGACGCCGAAGTTCCAGGTGCTGGTCGTCCCCGCGATCCAGGAACCGGCGCTCCAGTACTCGCCGTTGCTTCCTCGTTGGATGCGGATGCGGACCTGTGTCACGGTTTCCTCGTTGGTCAAATCTCCGGCGGATCCCGAGATGGTGGACAGGCTGCTGAAATAGGGCGCCGCGTTGGTGAACGGATATTGGATGTCCGAGGGGGGCCTGGCGTTGTCGAACTGGAACGTGCGCGTGTCATAGGTCACGTCGTAGTTGCCCGGGGTTCCGGCCGCGTCTTGAGCGCGCGTGCGGATCTGATAATTGAAATAGGGCGTGAAGTTGACGTCGGCCAGGGGGTAGGTCCAGGCCGCGGAGGTGACGAACAAAGTCGGCGTGGCGTTGACGGTATGGGTCCAGCTGTAAGGGCCCTCGCCGCCGGGGTTTTGCCATGAACCGCCGCCCCAGTAACGGTTCGTGTTCACTTCCACGATGTTCAATTCGACGGACTGGATCCCGGCGGGCGTGATGCCGACGGACATCACGGGCATGTCCAGGGCGGTGCCGGTGATGGTGCCGATGGTGTTCTGTTTGCTCGCCGTGTTGGGGCCGATGAAGGCGGATTCCGGCGGGTCCCTGTCATAGCGGACCTGGCGGACCGGCTGGCTGGCGGAGGTCCGATTTTCGATATTCCCCGTGCCGTTCGCCTCCGTCGCGTCCGTGGTCTGGTCCTGGGCCTGGGTCCAAATCTGATAATCCACGCCCGAGGTCATGGAGCTGACGGTCGGAAAATCGAAAGTCGGACTGTTGATACCGCCGCCGGTCTGCGCCGGCCAGGGGTTCGGTTCCGTGGTCTGCCATCCCGTGCCGTTCCAGAAGGGATTGGCCAGTCCAAGCCGCTTGATGAGGAACCGCGTGGTGTTGACGTCCGAGACCTTGGCGCCGTCCAGGCTCGGCGGTGTGACGTCCTGGGCCGTGCCGGCGATGGGAGCGCTTATGTCCGCCTGTTTCAGGATTTGGCCGTTGGTCGGGAAAGTGATGCTGGACACGGGCAACGTGGTGTCGAACAGAACGTTAGATCGGATTTCGCCGACCGGGTTGTTGTCCACGGTTGTGAAATTGCCGGCGGCGTCCACGCCCCGCGCCTGGATGGTATAGGTGGCGCCGGACTCCAGGGCACCGGGACTGACGGCAAAATTCCAGGAACCGAACCCGGACACGATATTATAGGAAGAAGCCGTCACCACGAAGGTGCCGACGCTCATCTCATACTTGGCGGTATCGCGCAGGCGCGTGATCTGGACCTCCACGCGGGAAGGGTTGCTGTCGAAGGCCGTTCCCTGGATCGTCCCCATCTGGTTGAGCAGGTTGCTCGTCTTGGATGTGTCGACGAAAACGATGGGCTCCACGTTGTCATAGGTGAAGGTGATGGTCGAATAGGCGATGGCCCCCGCGGAAGAACCCGCCGCGCCCGTCACGTTGCCGGCGGAGTCGACGACCCGCGCGTTGATTTCGTATTGACGGCCCGAGACCCAGCTAGGAGTGAGATCCCCCGCGTACGGATAAGTGGCCACATGGACGGTGCCGAAATTCGTGAGGGAGGTCGTCGTCCGCCAGACACTGACGTTGTCGGCATCTAGGAATTGGAATTGGGCCCCCGTCCAATAGGAGCTGGTGCCATTGCCCAGATCGCGGATTCGGATCTGCACGCTTTTCAATCTGGAAATCGAATCCACCGCGTTGACCGTGATGCTGGTGACCGACGTCCGGAAACTTCCATCGGTCGGATGCGTAATGGTGGCCGTAGGGCGCTCCACGTCCCAGGTGAAGACGTTGGTCGAATAGATCAATTCGGTGTTGGGCGTCGGGCTCACGCGGTCATAGGCCTTAACGTAAATGGCATAGCTTGTGCCCGACGTCAAATTGCCCGCCAGGTTCGGGCTCGTCGTCAGCGTCCAGGTGGGATTGACGCCGTTGACGGGATTCAAGGCAATGCCGCCCGTGTTCATTTTTTCCACCGCATCGTTGAAGTTTTCGTTGTTGTCGTTCCACCATCGCGCCGGCATGGTCAACCGCTTCAAGGCCCAAAACGCGGCGGAGACGCCGCCCTGACCGTTATCGTTCGCAGTACCGTTGATCCCGGTGACCGAATTCAAAAACGTGCCATTCACCGGAACGATGACGGCGGAATCCGGGGCTTCCGGCGAAGCGAGGTACGTATCATAGGTGAACGTGACCGTGGACCAGGAGGCGGAATAGTTGTCCGAAGCGTCCATGGCCTTGACATTGATTTTATAGATGTGGTTATGCTCCCACGAAACGTTCTTATAGGTCCAGTCGTTGGATGCGCTTTGAAGCGTGGCGGCCTTCGTGGACACCCAAAGTGAACTGGCCAATCCGCCGGCCGGAGGGGTGCTCCACCCGCTGCCGGGCCCCTGCCAATATTTATCATCCGAGGAATCGTAAATTCGGACCCAGACGCTGCTGGTGCAGTCCAAAGAAAACGCGTCCGCCGCCGTGCCTGAAATGGTGGGAAGGCTTGAAATGATGGACCCATCGGTAATGTTCGTCGGCGCCGTGGACTCGGGAGCGGTCGTGTCGATGCTGAAGTAAAAGGCAAAATCCGCCCGCGTGGTGATGGTGTTGGCCCAGGCCGCGTCCGAATAAATGCTAGAACCGGTGGCCTGGGTGTCCGAGTAGCTCGTCAATCCGCCCAGGTTCACTTCTTCGTTCCACCCCGTGGTAGCGTTGTTGTAAGACGCCAGCCAATAGTACGTATTAGTCCCGTTTTGATTCATGACATACCGATACCGCGTTCCGGCTGTCACGCTGACGGCGCGCGCCAAGGTCGTCGAGATCCAGACGGCGCTGGCCGCGGACGTGGCGGTCACATCCGCCGGATTGGCCATGACGCCGCTCGACACGTGAACGCCTGTGCCGCCCGATGGCGCCGTCACGATGGCCCAGGTCAAAGGCAGGCTGGGAATCGTACCGCTGCGATAGCCCATGTAGTTGATCCTGGCGATCTTCATGGTTTCGTCCGGCACAAATCCCTGAGCCTTTCGGTTCGCGCTTGTGATAACAGAGCCATTGCTCGCCGTGTCATAGATGATTCCGTGGGCCTCGCCGGTATTATCAAGAAGGATGAATACGGGGGAAAGGGCGGTTTGCGTCCAACTGGTGCCGCCATCGGCCGATGTCAAAGCGGCGAGGGTATTGTCCGTGACCCCACGTTTTTTTTTGAATTTCGACCACGCCCTGTCGGAAAATGGGTCGGCGCCGGCCAAAGCCCAGGTCGTGTTCGGGGTTGAGCCCCCCAGTTGGGTAGAAAAGACGATGTGGTAAGTCTGCCCTCCGGTCAGAGTATCGGGCCCGTTGGCAAAGACGAATTCCTGGGTGAAATCGTTGTCCGAAATGTTTTGGTTCAGGTTGGCAAAATCGATCGCTCCCGTATTCGCGACGCTGCCATCGTTATGTCCCGTAAAATTAGGGTTGCCGCTTCCGTCGTCATCGCAGAGATAAACCCGGAAGTTGCCCGCCACGTTGGTGATTTCATCCATGACGAACAGTTTCACGCCGCGCACGGTGATATTGGCCGGCGGGGTGAACCGGAATGAAACCATGCGGCTCGTGTTGGTGTTTCCCACTCCGGCGTCGGCAGCCAGAAAATAGTTTTGGGTGGCGCTGTCGGCCGCGCTGTTCTGGAAGTTCAGTTTCTGGCCCCAGTCTTCGTCCGCCAGGGCCGGGGTGGCGCAGGACAGGAAAGCCAGGGAAGCGAGGAGGGCGGCCGAGGCCGTCTTGACCAGCAACTCACGCACGCGAACGCGCACGCGCAGTAACAAGCTTTTAATATAAAAAAATGCCATTGGCTCTTGGAACAGGCTTCTCCAAGCCGTTTTCATGCCGCCGATGGGGTTACGCCAGTGTTCCACGTTTTCTCTTTTTTTGTGACGTTGTAATAAGCTGCTTTCCGCGCGCTTCCAGGTTTAAAGGGGCAATTTACTACGTTCCCACGCATGTCCCTTTGAAGCTGGACGTGCTATTTGTCGGGCCCCGCGCGGACACAGGAGTTTCTTGGGTCCTTGGAAACAACGGGGCTAGGGTTGAGGGGATTAACAGCGGATGACGATCGAGGAAAGGCAACGGAGGAAACTGCCTGGGCGGAGCGAGTTGTCGTAAAACCGGAAAAGGAGGACGGCGAAACAGAAAGCGGCGGCGGCGAACATCGCCAACGGCGGGGCCTGCCCTTTGCGCGTGGACGGCAGGCCCAAGTCGACAAAACTCCGCCAACCCTGCATGAGGGGGCGGCCTAAAGCGAACAGGAAGAAGTTCCAGGTTTTGTCCAAAGCCGCGAGGATGGCGGCCATCTGCGGCAACTCGGGGCGGGTCATGATTTCGAAAACGGTGCTGACGAAAAGCTGTTTGAGCTCCCGGCGCGCGACCGCGGATTCAACCGGCCGGCCGAATTCGTCGCGGACGTCGAGTCCGTCGTCAAAACTCATCGCGACCGGGGAGAGCGCCAGGGACACCGGGAACGACGCGTCCGCGCGGGCGGGGAGTTTCCATCCCGTCCCCGCCAGACCGACCAGCGCCGCCGCCAACATCGCCGTCCTGACCGCTCGTTTCATGGCGTCCTTTTCCCCCTTGACCAAAAAAAATGCCGGGCTTTTCCGTTCTAAACGAGGAGACTCCAATAGCCAGATGTCGGACGGAAATCCCGGCGCAGAACGCCGTACATTTTCCTTCCACCTTCGGCGGCCTGGCGACCCATTCACGTTCGGAATGGGCCCATGGCTTTGCCACGCGACGAAACCCCATCGCGCGACCGCGACACCGGACTTCGGCGGCGCAGTGTCCCACGGTTACCCGTGGTTTGCCTTTATCGGAGTGCAACTCGTGTGAAAGATCGGGAACCTTGCTAAGTCTACCCCCGGCCTCTTTTATTTCAAGGATTTTTTGAAAGGACTTTTGTCACTCGGTAAATAAAGTTTACCCTTGGAAATCAGCACGATTTCATCGTTGGAATTTTTCAGAATTCGGCGAAATCAGGTTTCCTGTTTTGTAAATTTTTATACGCTAATAAACCGCCTCACCGCCGTCTCTTGACAGTCTTCCCTGCTGTAATGGAGAATAATGGCCATGGGCGCAAACCGCACTCCAAAAACCATCGCCGGAACAATCCAAATCTCTCCCGCGCGGCTGCGCATTTATAAATCACTCATCTTCTTTTTCGGCCTTACCTCGCTGGCCAGCTTGGTTTATATCGGTTTCGACTGGGTCCAAAACAATGCCACCGAACTCGGCCTTATCAAGATCCAGCCCACGGTTCCCCAATACGAGAAAATTAGGAAAATAATGGAACCGCTCCGATACTCAGCCTTGGAAGCCATCAATCGTCCGGAAGTCACCCTCACGCTGAATTTCGAAAATCGTTCGTGGATACTCAACAACATCCGGCGCTTCACGGCCGATGGTAAAATCATGTTGGACGAAGGCCGATACGGCGCCTGCGGCGAACTCTCGGCCTACGTCTTTCAACAGATCCGCCCCCTCCTTGACCACCGCTACAGCATCCGGCTGGTGCGGGTCGCCGAATCATCCTTTTTTCCGCCCAATTCATCTCATTACGCGCTCTTTATCATAGACTCGACCCATCCCCAATTCCCCGTCACCTACGTTCTGGACCCATCGTTTAGGCGCTATGGGCGGATCGACGATTTTGAAAATTACCGTTTCTACGAAACCAGCGAAAAGATTTTATTCGTAGATCAACGCATCCCCTACGAAGTATTCCAACTGGGCCAAGGGGCTCCGCTGATCATGCAAAGGCGGTTTCTCCTGGAACTTGTGGTGGAATCTATTGACGGGAAGTTCGACAAAGACAACTTCGCCCTCTCGGTGAGAGCCACTTCAAAACACAACTACTCAGGGAGGAGAGCTTTGTCTTTGCGGCGGGTGGACGGCAAATTCGAACTATACGAGAACACAGCCTTTGTGAAGGAAAAAATCGAGTCCAAAGAATACGAAGTGCTAAAAAAGCGTCTTATCGAATTATATCACACCCTCTGACAAACCATCCAATTTCGAAGCGAATCGAACCTTCAGACTAATTTTCGGAGGGGTTATCGGTAGTGCCGGAAGGCAGGCCGGAATCCTCTTCGCAAAGTTGGTTGAGCTTTTCGTATTCCTCCCGCGTCAGGCGGCCTTCGTCGCGCCATCTCTCGATCCGCGCCAGGGCCGCGGACACTTCCTTCGGCATGGGCGGTTTCTCGATGACGTAGCGCGGCGACTCCATGGCCCTGAGCGTCCTCCGGAAGAGGACTGCCAGCAGGACCAGGAACAGGAATATGCCGATGGTGGCGATGGTTAGGAACATATTAACCTTGGGGAGAAGGATTCGTCTCCTCCTGCGGACACCTACCCTCCCCCCAGCCCCCGTCTTCGACGGGGGATAGTCCGGTGTCCTCGGAGGAACGAACCCTTCTAATTTTTACTCTAAGATCCTGCCTCCGGAACCTAACTCGGCAACGAAATCTCAGATTTTGAGATGAGCCGAGGCGCGCGAGCCGCGCATAGCAAGCGGCTATGTAAGGCGAGCGCAACGAAGGCGCAGTCCAAAATCCGAGATTGCAGTCCGAAGGGAGGTTCCGGAGGCAGGATCAAAAAAAAAGCTCCGGCAGCTCAGCCATCCTCAATGTTGAGGGGTCTTGAGCTCGCGTCCCCACCGCGTGGATGGAGTTGCCCTTGCCGGAGCTAAATTTGTTTTTGAAACCTCAAAGATCCGTCGAACTTCTTTCATCGTGAGTCTAGCCCCGGCCAAAATCAAAGTCAATGGAAATCCGACGGAGAAACAATAAATTTACAGGCGATAAAATCCCGCCGAATTCGCGATGGATTTACGCACGCCGAACGGAGCGCCGTCGATAAAACCCCGTTTTGCAAAAAAGGCTTTTGCGGATCAGTTGTTTATTCCGTCCGGAATCGAGCCGGACGGCACGTCCTGCAGCAGGGAGAAATCCGCCACCCGGCGGAAGAGGGTTTCGACGCTCTTCAGGAGGGTCAGCCGGTTCGCCGCGAGCTCCTGCTCCGGGGCCATCACCATCACTTTGATGAAAAACTCATCCACCGGCGCCTTGAACTTGACGAGCTCCTTGAGCGCGTCGTCGTAATTGAAGCTTTCGAGGTGCGGGGCCGCCGTGCGCGCGATATTCTCGTAGGCGGAGAACAACTCCTTCTCCGCGGGCTCGGCGAGCCGGTCCCCCTGCACGGACGACCCCTTCGATTCGTGGGCGGCGAACCAGTCTTTCTTCCGTGCCTGGGACAAAATGTTGGCCGCACGCTTGAACGCGATTGACAGCGGCGCGAAGTCCGGATGGCGCCGGATGTCGTGCAGCGCTTTCAGCCGCTGTTCCGCGTCCACCGCGTCCCCGAAGCGGACCGAAGCCACGGCCTCGATCTCGTCGAAACGATATCCCTTCGCCTCCATCAACGCCGACCAGCGCTGCTTGAAGAAATCCGCCAGCGTCTGGACCGTCTTGGCGCGGTCCCCTTTGACGGTTTCCGGAAAAGCCAGGACCGCCTGCTCTGCGAGCGCGCGCAGGTCCAGCCGCCACTGGCGGTCCGACAAAATTCTCAAAATTCCGATGGCCGCCCGGCGGAGCCCATAGGGGTCGGCGGAGCCGGTGGGGATGAGCCCCACCAGGAAATCGCCGGCCAGCGTGTCCAGTTTGTCCGCCAGCGACACCAGCGCGCCGGCTTCCGATTTCGGCAGCTCACCGTCGGCCGTCAACGGCCAGTAATGTTGTTCGATCCCGTCGGCCACCCGGGAGGGTTCGCCGTCGGCCAGCGCGTAGAGGCGGCCCATCACGCCCTGCAGCTCGGGGAATTCCCCGACCACCGCCGTCACGAGGTCCGCCTTGGCCAGGAACGCGACGCGCCCCGCCGCCTCGCCGGTCTCCGCCGGCAAATTGTTCAATTGCGAATAAATCGCCCGCGCCAATCGTTCAACCCGCGCGGTCTTGTCCCACACCGTGCCGAGTTCCTTCTGAAAGAGGACGCCCTTCAGCTGCGGCGCCTTTTCTTCCAGCCGTGTCTTGCGGTCCTGTCCAAAGAAAAAAGCCGCGTCGGAAAGCCGCGCGGAAAGGACGCGCTCGTAGCCCTCGCGCACCACGGCCTGGTTCTCGGAGATGCCGTTGCGGATCCCGATGAAGTTCGGCAGGAGGGTGCCGCCGGATTTCGCGTCATGGAAAATCGGAAAAAACTTCTGATGCTTCTTCATGGATGTGACGAGGATTTCCGACGGGAGAGACAGGTACTCCGGATCGAACTTCCCCAATATCGCGACCGGATGTTCCACGAGGTGGACGACTTCGTCCAGCAGGTCGCCGAACTTTTCCATCGGGATGTGCCCGTGGACGGATTTCCCGGTTTGCTGGATTTGTTTTTCGATCAACGCCCGCCGCTCGGCCGGGTCCACCACGACGCAGCGGTCTTTCAACAACGGCTGGTAGCGGGACGGGGACGTGATCTCGATGGGCTTTTTGGTCTGGAACCGCAGGCCCAAGGTCTTCTTACCGCTCTTGATTCCGGCCAGCTGAAATTTGACGGGACGGGAACCGTAGAGCGCCGCGATCCAGCGGATCGGGCGGGCGAAGGAAAACCGGCCCTCTTCCCAGACCATGTTCTTGGCGAAGGGTATTTTTTTGATCAGCTCCGGCAATAGTTCCGGCAGGATTTTTTCCGCGTGGAGCCCTTCCTGGTGCTTCACCGCGCAGAGCCGTTCGCCGCGGTCTGTTTGGCGGGTTTCCAGTTTCTCCGGCGTCGTGCCCTGGGACCGGGCGAAGCCCTGGGCCGCGGGCGTCCAGTTCCCCTCCGCGTCCTTCGCCTGCGCCAAACCCGGCCCGAGGCTTTCCTGGACCAGGTCCTTGCCTTTGGAGGCCAGCTCCGTCACGATCAGCGCCAGCCGCCGCGGCGTGCCGAGGGTCCTGATCGACTTATAGGTAAGGCCTTTTCCGTCGAGACGGGCCTTCGCCAACCCCTGAAGCTCCTCGAGCGCGCGGGGAACGAAGCGCGCGGGAAGCTCCTCCACTCCTATCTCCAGCAGAAGGTCCTTGTTCATGATTTCGGGTTTCCGGTCTCGGATTTCGGATTGCCGTTCTCATTCCGCGCTCCGCTATCTGCAATCTGCAATATGTATTGTTCCGCCACGCGGCGGGCCAGGTTGCGGACCCGGCCGATGTAGCCCACGCGCTCGGTCACGGAAATCGCGCGCCGGGCGTCGAGCAGGTTGAAAAGGTGGGAGCACTTCATCACCGCGTCATAGGCCGGAAGCACGATTTTCTCATCCATCAGCCGCTGCGCCTCTTTTTCCCAATCGGTGAAATGCCGCCTCAGCATCTCGATGTCCGCGGTCTCGAAGTTGTATTTGGAAAATTGTTTTTCGTCCTCCAGGTGCACCTGGCCGTAGGTGGTCTTGGGCGTCCAGAGCACGTCGTAGACGCTGTCCTTCTTCTGTGAGTACATGGCCAGACGTTCCAGCCCGTAGGTGATCTCCACCGATATCGGATTGAGGTCGATGCCGCCGACCTGCTGGAAATAGGTGAACTGGGTGATCTCCATCCCGTCGAGCCATACTTCCCAGCCCAATCCCCAGGCGCCGAGGGTCGGGCTTTCCCAATCGTCCTCGACGAAGCGGATGTCGTGGCGCTTGGGATCGATGCCGATCGCCTTCAGCGACGAAAGGTATTTGTTCTGGATGTCCGACGGCGCGGGCTTGATCAGGACCTGGTATTGGTAATAGTGCTGGAGGCGGTTGGGGTTTTCACCGTAGCGCCCGTCGGTCGGGCGGCGGGAAGGCTCCACGTAGGCCGCGGCCCAGGGCTCGGGGCCGAGGCAGCGCAGGAACGTCGCGGGATTGAAAGTCCCCGCGCCCTTCTCCACGTCGTAGGGCTGCCAGAGCAGGCAACCCTGCTTGGCCCAGAATTTTTGCAGCGTCAGAATAATGTCTTGGAAAGTCATTCGTTGAACCCTTCAGCGCATCGGCGCGGCTTGATGCCGCAATCCGCTATCGGATGGACGGAAACCGCCGGGCGATTCCGGTTGACTCAAAGAAGTCCGCCATCATTTTTGCATAAATTTTATTACCGTAGGGAGTCAAATGCCTGTGAATGTCGGTCCGCGAGTCAAAAAACAAATCATTCACCTCAAGTGCTTGCCCCCCGTTTGCCCGCCCGAGGATGCTATTGTTCGTCGGCAAAAACCAGCGCGCGACATCGCGGACCCCGGAGAAAAAAACCCGGACGCGCTCTTCGTAAACAACGGATTCGCCGCCCTCCGTCAGCATCGCCAGGCTCGGCGTCTCCGTTGCGACCAAGCGGCCGCCCGTGTCTGACTGAATTTGCGCAACCATCGCTTGAACCGCCTGCAAGATGAGTCCCTCATTGTTCCGATAAAAATAATGCAAAGGATCAAAATCAGGCAGGACGTTCAAAATAAAGTTCACGGTTCTGGAGTCCGGAAAAACTTCCGAAAATTTCCGCTGAAGCGCTCCGGCGAGGTATATCCCGTGCGTCCAACCCGGCACTCTGATGAGCCGTCCGCCGACCAACAAGTGGAGAGCCCGTATCTCCATGTCTCCCGAGTCGCTGTAATCGAAATTCCACACAACAAGGTCCGGCTGGATCCGGGGCAGGATCACGTCCTTAAGGAAAATGTATTCCTGGCTCGGCCCGTACCCCGCGACGCCCGCGTTGAGAACGCGAACATCGTAACCGGCGTTGCGCAACAACCATTGCAAATACACCGCGACGGTCTGATTCCCCGGCAGTCCGTAACCGTAGGTAAATGAATCCCCCACCAGCACGATCCGATAGTCTTTGGGGGCGGCCCTGATCCGGCTTTTATGGTTCAGCCTCAAACCCAGAGCGTCGGTTTCAAACTCTCCCCAAGGATTTCTCCAGAAAGGCCGATGCGCCCAAATCCGCTGGCTATCCAGCCTGTAATGGCTCTCCGGAATGTCCCAAGCGGCCCAGGAGATCCAGGGCTCCTGCATGCGGTAACCGCTACACCTTAAAACACCTTCAAAGATCAAGAGAGAAACGGTCACCGATCCAAGAGCCAACGCCAGTTTTATCAAAAAAATTTTACGGCCGGCCATCGGAGGTCCCGAATTTTAACATTTCAGCGCTTACTTGTGATCTGTTGCCCACGAGCCGTCATTTTATGAAATTGTCTCGTAAACCCCCGCGAATCAAGATACTCATAAATAATCTGGGCGTACAACTGATTGCCCGCGGGGTTCAGGTGCTTGAACTCATCCACTTTCACATCCAGGAAGAAATCTTCCAACTGAGGCGACGCCCCACGGGAAGCCGCGAATTTTCGCCGGAGGACATCGTTCGTGGCCATATAATAGGGAATCGATCGGCCCAGCTTTCCGAAGGCATTTTCAACGGCGCTATTATTAATCCATGGAAATGCCTCGATGCCTTTCAGCAGCCAATAACTGGGCGTTTGAGTAACGAGAAGGCGCCCTCCGGTTTCAGCGCGCACGTTTTGGATCATGGCCTGGACTTTCCAAAACACCTTTTCGTCCGACCCTCTCTCCATTAATCGGCCTGCGTCAAAATCCAGGAGCTTGATAATAATGAAATTAAGCGGACGTGTCATTGCGATTTTTTCGCCGAAGGTTCTGTGCAATAGCCCCTGTATAAAGAAACCGTTAAGAACGGCCGGCTCACGGACCAAACTATTCCCTATGGCCAGATGCAAGGAGCGCATTTGCATTTCCATCCAATCGGCATAATCGAGGTTCCAAATAATCAAATCCGGGCGGCGGGGCCATACGACATCCTGGATATAAATATATTCCTGGCCTGGGCTGTAGCCGCAGACCCCCGCGTTTAAGACCTGTACATCATAATTCTTTCGTTGGAGCATCTCCTGGAGGTAAACAGCCAGCGTCTCGTTCCCTTTAACACCATGGCCGTAAGTGAAGGAATCGCCGACCAGCGCTATTTTAAAAGTGCGGGGTGAAGGCGCGAACGTTTCGTAAGGATTGATACGAAACCCGGACCCGTCCGAAGAGAACCCCCAATTTTCATCCGGCGCATTGGAGTTGAAATTTGGTTTTAGAGCCCACAATCGACGGAGATCCAGCTTATAATATGAATCTTTCGATCCCCACGTACACCAAGCCGCCCACGGTCTCCTGGGTACATATCCCATTAAAATCAAATACCCATCAAGGGCCAGGGCGCAGGCCGTGAGCGATAATAAGACAGTGGCGAAAATGAAACCCGCCCTTTTAAAGGGTTTTGATCCTTGGCCGCTACCCAAGGATCTTGACAGGCTTCCCGCTGGCCGCGGCCCCTTCCAGATAATTCTCCAGGGACCTCCTGTGCGCCAGGGTCCGCAGCGGACCGTCCATCAGGGGAGCGACGAACCGCAGCATCTTTTCCTGAAAGAAAACGATCCGGTCCGCCGGACAAGGGACGGACGCCGGCGCGGTGAAATCATAATCGCGAAGGATTTCAACGGCCTCGCCGGTTTCCCCGCGAAGCGGTCCCAGCATCTCCTCGTTCAGCGCGTAGCCGGCCCGCGCCAGGAACTGAAGCATGAAAGCGGCGCGTACGGTCTCCTCCTCCTGCGTTTCAAGCGCGGATAGGGCCCGGCGCAGCAGATCGTATTTCTCCGGGTGGGGCTGGCCCAGCGCCGTCAACCGTTCGGTCCATTCGCACAGGAAGAGCGCGCTGTTCATCCGGGCCCAGGACGCTTTCAACGCCGGGAAAGACGCGGCGATGGCGCCGCCGGCGATGCGGGCGAAGGCGGAATCCGAACCGGAAGCCGTCCAAAGGCGGAACTTGGCCTCGACGCCCGGCTCCACGGCGAAAGCGAGTTTGGAGCGCGGCCGCCCCACGCCCACGGCCAGCACCAGGAGGCGGCCCTTTTCATAGGTAAAAAGCGACAGCCGCCGGTCGAACTCATTGACCCGCCGCCCGCTCAGAACGATGGCCTTAACGTTCAGGTACATACGTTATCCTCTGGGAACCTGTTTGTCGTCATTCCGGGACGACGGGCTTTAATAATTCTCACCTAATAAATTTCTTCGCATTCGCTGTATCATGTCATCCGGCAATTCGTGGAAAATCTTGTTCGCCTGCTCGGGACCCATTTCCTCCAGCAGCGGGCCGAGCGCGCCCGCACCGGCGGTGCTCAGCAGCAACACCTGTTGATCGGGCGGCAGGCGTTCGAAAAAAATTTCGGCCCGGTCCGGCGGCATGAGCTTGAAAAAAGCGACACGTTCAAAGGGCGAAGCTTTCGCCCATTCCTCCTCGAGCTTTTCCACCGCGGCGGCGGACAGCGTTTCCTTCAACCGCCCGAATTGTTTCGACTGAAAGAGCTCTTTCGCCTCCCGCAAAGTGAACCCGCCCGGAGTCACGTCGCCGCCGGGACGTTGAGGTCCGGCTCTTCCTTTATTTCCCCGACGATCGCTTCCAGCACGTCCTGCAGCGTCACGATCCCCTGGACGTGCCCGCCCGCGTCCACCACCATCGCCAAATGGTTGTGGCCCTGGCGGAACTCGCGCAGGAGTTGGGCCAACGTCGTGTCCGGCGCCACGCGGAAAGCGGGCCGGATCAGGTCCTCAAGCACGAAGAGGGCTTCGCCGCGCCAGAAAGTGAGCAGGTCCTTGGCATAGACCACGCCCACGAGGTTGTCGAAATTCCGCTTGAAGTAAACCGGCACGCGGGAATATCCGGAGGAAAGGACTTTCTTGATGAGCTCGTCCTTCGGCATGGACATATCCACGGCGAAGATCTGTCCGCGCGGGACCATGACCTTGGAGACCGGCACCTGGCCGAAGGCCACCAGGTTGCTCAACATGGACCGGAGCCAGGGAGTCACGTTCAGGTTGGAGATGAGGCTCTGGATCACCGGCGCGCTCCACTGGGCCCGCTCGGCCTTCACCGACCGCGAAAGGAACGACATCAAGCCGCCCGTGACGTCCACGAGCTTCTGGACCAACGGCCCCAGGCGGCGCGACAGGATCTCCACGGGGCGCGCCAGGATCAGGGCGAACCATTCCGGGAAGAGGCGCGCCAGCAGTTTGGGCGCGATCTCGCAAAAAACGATCAGCACAACGCCGATGACCGCCGGCCAAAGCCAGCCGCCCCACTTGAAAGGGATCCCCCAAAGCTCCACGCTGTCGAAAGCCAGCGACGTCGCCAGGATGCCCAGGGCCACGTTCACCAAGTTGTTGAACAGCAGAAGGACGGCCAGGACCTTATCCGGCGACTCTTCCCAAAACGCCAGGCGCCCGGGATAGATGCGGCGGAGACGGGCGAGCTGCGGCCGCGAAAGGCTCATGAACGACGTTTCCGAAAGGGAGGAGAAGGCGCTTCCCCCGAGCATGATCGCCACCAGAACCAGTTTCGCGACGAACTCGCTCATAACTCTTTCTTCTTTTCCAAATCGTATTCGTCCACGATCTCGCCCACGATTTCCTCAAGGATGTCCTCGAGCGTTACCATGCCGAGGAATTCCCCTCCTTCTTTTTCAACAAGCGCCAGATGCTCGCCGCTCTTTTGAAATTCAGCCAGCAAATCGGACACGGCCTTGGCGGGCGGAACGGATATGACGGGGCGGATGAGCTTCTCCAGGGAATCCACCTGTCCTGTCCGCCACTCCTTCAACAGGTCCATCACGTGGATCACGCCCACGGGAACGCCGGCCCGGGTCACGGGGACCCGGCTGCGCCCCGATTCCACAAGGAGGTCGACGAAAAGCTCCTTGTTGTCCCCTCCCCGGTCCAAGGATTCCAGCGCCACGGAATCGATGGCGGACGCGGGCTGGAGGATGTCTCCCACCGTGCGGCGGCTCAACGACATCGCGCGGTCCATCATGACGCCGGATTCCTTCGACACGTATCCGGAGGCCTCGGACTCGTCGATGATGTGGTGCAGCTCCTCCAGGCTCAGGGCCGTGAGCTTGTTCACGGGCGCTTCCAACCCGCGCGTCACGCGGTCCAGTACCCACGTGGCGGGTCGAAGGGCCTTCGCGCAAGCGTCGCTCAGTCGGCCCAGGACCGGCAGTGCAAAAACGCTGAGCCGTTCAGCATAGGTGCGGCCCACGATCTTGGGAACGATCTCGCCGAAAACCAGGAGGATTCCCGTCGTGGTTATCCAGAGAATGATTTCCACCAGCCACGACGGCAGTGAAATGACGGTCGGCAGAATCAGCGTGGCGCCGAGGCTCGAAACGGCGAGGTTGACAGCGTTATTTCCTACGAGGATGGCGATCAGCAGCCGGTGCGGACGGCTGAGCCATTCGTGGAAATGCTTCGTCAGGGACGGATGGAGGACGGACAGCTGCTTCATCTTGATCTGGGGGAGCGCGGTTATTGCCGTTTCCGAGGCAGAGAAAAACGCCGACACGATCAAGAGAAGAGAAAGGACGATGACTTCAAGAATGATCATAGGATGTCTTTCAGTATTTTTTCCTGCACGGCCCACATCTTCTTTTTCTCCCGGGGGACGTAGTCCGTATATCCCAGGAGATGGAGGGTCCCGTGCACCACGAGCCGCAGCAATTCTTCCGTCAACGTCACGCTGAACTTCTTCGCGTTGTACCGCGCCTGGGCCACGGAAATGTACAAATCGCCGAAGGGGTTCGCCTTCGGCCCCGCTCCCGGCAAACGGAAATCGTCCGCGTTTTCCTCATACCGGAAGGCGATCACGTCCGTGAACCGGTTCTTGTCCCGGAAGCGGCGGTTCAAGCGGCGCACGCGCTCCCGCTCGGCCCAGATCACCGTCAAGTCCTGTCCCAAGCGGACGCCCCCGCGCCGCCAGGCGCGGTGCCGGCTTATCGGATGGCGTCCGTGCCGGAGCGCCGCCAAAACGCCCCGCCGCGCGAGGGACTCGAAGGCCTTCAGCTTGGAGGATATTTCTCGGGGAAGGGGGATTTCCCGGATGAAGCGTAGGCGCATGGCGGAAAAGCGCGCCTACGCCTTCGCTTCCACGGACGGCGCCTCGGGCTCGGGACCTTCGGGCGTTGGGTATTTGATGCGGGTGTGGTAGATGCCGGTCAGGGTGTTCACGAAACTGTCGGAAATCTGTCGCAAGTCCATCATAGTCAAGGGGACGTCGTCGAACTGGCCGTCCGCCATCTTGTCCTGGATGATCTTGTTCACCTGGTCCTGCAGCCGCTGGTGCGTGGGGTCCTCCAGGGTGCGGACCGACGCCTCCACGGAGTCGGCGATCATCACGATGGCGGTTTCCTTGGTGTGGGGCCGCGGGCCGGGATACCGGTACTCCTCGGCGTCCACTTCCTCCAGGTCCGAGCTCTGCTCGATGGCCCGGCGGTAGAAATACTCGATCCGCGAGGTGCCGTGGTGCATGGGGATGAAGTTCACGATGGCCTTGTCCAGATTGTATTGCCGCCCCAGCGCCACGCCTTCCTTGATGTGGGACTGGATCACGATCTTGGACATGTTCGGCGGAAGAGGGTCGTGGGGATTGCCCAGCGAGCCCTGGTTCTCGACGAAATATTCGGGCTTCACCATCTTCCCGATGTCGTGGAAATAGGCGCCCACGCGGCAGAGCAGCCCGTTGGCGCCGATGGCGTCCGCCGCGGCCTCGGCCAGGGACGCCATGATGAGCGAATGGTGATAGGTCCCCGGCGCCTCCAGGCTCATCCGCTTCAGGAGCGGGTGGTTGACGTCAGACATTTCCAACAGCTTGATGTTGGTGAGCCGCGAGAAGAAATTCTCCAGGTACGGCAGGAACCCGAGCACGATCAGGGAGGAAAGCAGGCCGCCGGCGCAGGCCCAGATGATCGCGCCGAAAAGCTCCGGCAAAGGCCACCGCTGCAAAAGCCCCAGAACGACGAGGGTCATCGATTGGGCCAGGGCCACCCAAAGCCCGGCGCGCGACACGTCCTTGCGCGTGCGGACGTAGAGCGAGCGGGCCACGCCGGTCAACCCGCCGAAACAGGCCACCAGGGACGCTTCGATCGAAAAATCATTGATGACGCCGAAAATCAGGGACAGGACCACGGTCAGGATGATCGCCAGCCGCGGCTGGAGCAGGAGGGCCGTGAACAGAGACGTCGCGGCGAGCGGGATGCCGTAGAAGGACATCCATTCGAAGTGCCGGCTGCCCTCCACCCAGAACTCGATGAGCCAGACGCTGCCCACCATCAGCAAACCGAGCAGCGCCACGGCCTCTTCGTCGTGCAGGATCTCCGGGTGGTCGTGGCGGAAATAAAAAATAAAAAGCGTCACCAGCATGACGGTGAAAAGAAGGAGCCCGGCCACGTTCACCCAGCTGAGCCCCACTTCGAGAAGCAGCACCGCGAAGAGGCAGAACGACACGAAGGCCGCCACCAGGCCAGTGGAGATGTGGACGTCCCGCCGCCACAGGGAGAGCCTCTGCCGCTCTATGGCCGACGGCTTCTTCTCCACCAGCGACAGGAGCCAGAGCAGGACCTGTTTCAGCGGCTGCCGTAGAACGCGGTCGATCAAGCCGGCGCGGGACATTTATTTTCCCCCGGAAGAATGGCGGTTCTCCCATAGGTCGTAAGCCGTAATGATTTTTTTCACCAGGCCGTGGCGCACCACGTCCTCCGTGGTGAAACGGACGAAGGAAATCCCCGGGATCTGCTTGAGCACGTCCTGGATGTGGAGAAGTCCGGACGTGACCTTTTTTTCCAGATCGATCTGCGTCACGTCACCCGTGATCACGACCCGCGAGCCGGTACCCATGCGCGTCAGGAACATCTTCATCTGCTCGGGCGTGGTGTTCTGCCCCTCGTCCAAAATAATGAACGCGTCGTCCAGGGTGCGTCCCCGCATGTAGGCCAGCGGCACGATCTCAATGGACTCTTCGTCGCGCATCTGCCGGAAACGGTCCGGCCCCACCATGCCGTAAAAAGCGTCGTAGAGCGGCTTCAAGTAAGGATGGACCTTCTCGTAGAAATCGCCGGGCAGGAACCCCAGCCGCTCGCCGGCTTCCACCACGGGGCGCGTCAGGACAATGCGCGACACGCGGCCGCTCTGGAACATGGATAGGGCCATGGCCACGGCGAGGAACGTTTTTCCCGTCCCGGCGGGGCCGATGCCCACCACCAAATCGTAGTCCCGCAACGCTTCGACGTAGGCGCGCTGCTGCGGGGTTTGGGGGCGCAGTGCGCGACCCGTCACCGTCACCAGCACGGTATCGGGCGTCGGCGGCGTGGACGGGCGGTCGCTGCCGGGAACTTCCACGGTTTCCCCCTGGAATCCCTTCTGCCGCGATCGGCTGGCGGTCCTTTTCATCTCCTGCAAAGTTGCGACGGCCTGCTCCACGGATTTCGGTTTCCCCCGCACAGCCAGAGCGATGCCGCCGTCCGCGGCGGAACGGCCGGGTTTCACGAAGATCTGCACGCCGAAACGGCGCTCCAGTTCCTTCAAATTCTTGTCGTGCTGGCCGAAGATCAGAACCGCCTCCTCCTGGTCCTCCAGGCCAAGCCTTTTCGTCACCATGGGCTATCTCCTCCGCGCGGTGCGGCTTCTGGGATACGACGTTTCCGCCGGGGGATAGATCCCCGCGTCCGACATCTCCAAAGGCGGAATGATGAGCTGCTGTCGAGGGAAAATGATGTTGGGGTCTTTGATCAAATGCTTGTTGGCCTCATAAATTTTGGGCCAGAGGTAGGGATCGCCGTAATACTCTTTGGCGATGTTCCAGAGGCAGTCCGCGCTCTCCTGCCAGATCCACACTTTCTGGACCTTGGCTCCCGGCGGAACGGACGAAGGGTCCACGGCGGGCCAGCCGCGGCGGCGCGTCGCCCCGGCTTGCCTGGGCGGCTTGGCGGGCAGCTTCGCGACCGCGCGGGGCGGCCTGTAGGAATACTCCTCGTACGAGTATTCCCCGGCGGGCGCCGGCTCCCCCACCTCGACCACCTGGGGGATCGATTCGAACAGCTTCTTCGTGTCCTCCCAGAAATTTTTGCTTTCGTCTGAAGCCAGAAGTTTCTCCAATTCCGCGCGGGCAGGGTCCATGGGGGCGGCTGGCGCCTCGGCCAGCCATTCCGCATCGTCATCCGAAGAAAGCAACCCATCCAGTTCCGATTGGACGGCGTCCAGGGACGCTTCCGCGTCCTCAACGGGAACCCGCTCGCCTTTCAAGGCAGCATTTTTATTTTTAGGGAACTGGCCGGGCTTGCGGCCGGCGGCGTAGGACAATCCGGGGACGACGATCAGCCAAAAGCTCAGAATGCCGCAGAGATATTTTCGAAAAAACAGAGGGGGCGAAAATAGGGATGACAATGGGGTATGGAAAAATTTCAACGAGGTCTCGCCCCTCTCTCTCGGCCCGAAAGGCGTGTTTCTATTTTTTCCCCGATTCGGGCGCCGGCGCCAGCCGCAGTCCCACGTCCCGCAATTGGATCGCCTCCACCGGGGAAGGCGCGCCGCTCATGGGATCGGTGCCTTTTTGCGTCTTCGGATAAGCCATCACATCGCGGATGGAATCCTCCCCCGCCAGCAACGCGACGAACCGGTCCAGGCCCAAGGCGATGCCGCCGTGAGGCGGCGCGCCGAACTCCAAGGCATCGAGGAGAAAACCGAATTTGGAGCGGGCCGATTCCGATGATATCTGTAGGATATCAAATATTTTGGATTGCAGCGCGCTGCGGTGGATACGCAGGCTTCCGCCGCCGAGCTCCGTGCCGTTCAGCACGATGTCGTAGGCCCGGGAACGCACGGCCGCCAGTTTTTCGCCGGACAGCGGCGCGTCCTGCGCCAACATTTCCTTTTCGCTGGATTCATCCGGCCGCGTGAAGGGATGGTGCACGCTGACGTACCGCTTCTCCTCCGCGCTGTATTCGAACAGCGGAAACTTCTCGACCCACAGAAACTTGAAGACGTTCTTGTTCTTGGTCAGGCCCGCGCGTTTGGCCAGCTCGACCCGCAGCGCGCCCATGTAGGCGGACACGACCGGCGCCTGGTCCGCGCCGAAGAAAACGATGTCGCCCGACTGGGCCTCCGTGGATTTCTGCAGGCCGGACAACTCCTCCGGCGTGAAAAATTTCGTGATGGTGGATTCGGGGCCCGCGTCCGTGTATTTCACCCAGGCCAACCCCTTCGCGCCGAATGTTTTGATCCACTCGGTGAGTTTGTCGATCTCGGTGCGGGACATGGACGCGCCGCCCTTAAAACAGATCGCCCGCACCACGCCGCCCGCGGCCAGAGCGCCCGCGAACACCTTGAACCCGGTCTTGGCGAAGACGGACGACACGTCGCAGATCTCCATGGCGTAGCGCATGTCGGGTTTGTCCGAACCGAAGCGCCGCATGGCTTCGTCGTAGGACAGCCGCAGGAACGGCGTGTCGACGTCTTTCCCCAGCGCGTCCTTGAACACCTTTTTGATCAGCCCTTCGATCAGGCCGATGATGTCTTCCTCGTCGCAGAAGGACATCTCGATGTCGATCTGCGTGAACTCGGGCTGGCGGTCGGCGCGCAGGTCCTCGTCGCGGAAGCAGCGCGCCACCTGGTAGTAGCGGTCGAAGCCCGCCACCATGAAAAGCTGCTTGAAGAGCTGCGGCGATTGGGGCAGCGCGTAGAATTCCCCCGGCGACATGCGGGACGGCACCAGGAAATCCCGCGCGCCCTCCGGCGTGGACTTGGTGAGGAAAGGCGTTTCCAGTTCCAGGAACCCGTTCTGAGCCAGGTAATCGCGGCTGGCCTGGGTGATCTTGTGGCGCAGCATCAGGTTCTTCTGCAGCGGCGGACGGCGAAGGTCGAGGTAGCGGTGTTTCAAACGGACGTCTTCGCTGGCGTTGGAAAACTCGGAAATCTCGAAAGGCGGCGTGCGGGATTCGTTCAGAACCTCCACCGCCTCCACCCACACTTCAATTTGCCCCGTGCCCAGGTTCGCGTTCTCGGTCCCGGCGGGCCGCGGCTTCACTTCGCCCGAGATCTCCAGGACGAATTCGCCGCGCAGCGAGCCGCCCCGCGCGAAAACGTCCGCGCGCTCCGGATGAAACACCAGCTGGACCAACCCCTCGCGGTCGCGGAGGTCGATGAAGATTACCCCGCCGTGGTCGCGACGGTTATGCACCCAACCCGTGAGCGTGATTTTTTTGCCGACGTGTTCCGAGCGGACCTGGCCACAATACATGGAGCGTTTCATGAAATTAGGTTTCCCTTTTTTAAATTTGCCGCGTTTATTTTGATGCGATTTTTAAGACCAATCCAGCCAAAGGTATTTCTTCCTGCGAATGGCCTTCCAAATTCTTGATCAGCGCCGCCTGGCGCTTCAACTCGTCCTCGCCGATGATGACGACGAACTTCGCCTTCCAGGAATCGGCCCAGCGCATTTGGGCCTTGAGGCTCTTGTCCGGCGCGCCGATCTCCGCCGCGAGGCCGGCCTTCCGCAAGTCCTGAAGGATTTTGAATCCCGCTTGGCCCGTGCCTTGTCCGGCGAGGGCGACGAACACCTTCGTCGAGGATTCTACCATGTCCTTCGAAAGCTCTTCGCCGTAGCGGGCCCGCGCCACGCGGTCCATGCCGAGGGCGAAACCGATGGCCGGCACGTCCGGGCCGCCGAGCATCTTCACCAGGGAATCGTAGCGCCCGCCCGCGCCCAGCGCGTCTTGCGCTCCGAGGCCCGGCGCCGTCACTTCGAAGACCGTGCGCGAGTAATAATCGAGGCCGCGGACCAAGCGCGGCGCGCGCTCATACTCAAACCCAACGGAGGACAGCAACGCGGTAAGCTCGTTATCGTGCGCTTTGCATTCGTCGCAGAGGAAATCCTTCATCAGGGGCGCGTCCGACAGCTTCGGCCCGTCCACTTTGCAATCCAAAACGCGCAGCGGATTGCGATCCAACCGGCGCTGACAGTCTTCGCAAAGGGAATCTTTCTTTGCATTCAAATAGGTCACGAGAGCTTCGCGGTAAACCGGCCGGCACTTGGTGTCGCCGATGGAGTTGATGAAAAACTTCGCGCCCGTCAGCCGATAGGCCGCGAGGATGTCGCGGATCAGCAACAGCATGTCCGCGTCCGCCTGGGGCGACGGGTTGCCGAAGAACTCCGCGCCGATCTGCCAGAACTCGCGGTAGCGACCGGCCTGGGGACGTTCCGCGCGGAACATGGGGCCGATGTAGAAAAGTTTTTTCAGTCCGCCGGTCTTGTCGTAGCTGTGCTCGAGGTAGGCCCGCACGACGCCCGCCGTGCCTTCGGGGCGGAGCGCCAGATGGCGGCCGCCGCGGTCTTCGAAAGCGAACATCTCTTTTTCCACGATGTCCGTCGTGTCGCCCACGGCGCGCTTGAACAGCTCCACGTTCTCGAAAACCGGCGTGCGGATTTCCGAATAGCCGTAGCGGCGGAACATCTCCTGGGCCGCGTTCTCCAGCTCCCGGAACGCCTGGACTTCCCGGTCGGCCAGGTCGCGCGTACCGCGGGGCGCTGAATATCTCATATTACTCAAGCCTCAGGTCGAATTTTTATTAAGATTTTTAGGGAAATCAAAATAAGTTGACCGGAAAAATTATCAGAAAACCCAGCCCTGAAGTTTCGCCGGGTCCGTCAGCGTGACGGTTTTCCCTTCGATGGACAGGCAGCCCGTCCGCTTGAAGCGGTTCAGGACGCGGGTCACCATCTCGCGCGCCGTGCCGGCCATGTCCGCCAGCTCCTGGTGGGAAAGCGGCATTTTGATCATCACGCCCGCCGGCGTTTTCTTCCCGTAGCGGTCCGACAGGTCCAAAAGGATTTTGGCGATGCGGCCCAGCACGTTGTTGAAGGAAAGGGACTCGATCTCCTGGTCCGCGCGCCGCAGGCGGATGCAAAGCGTCTTCAGCATGGAGAGCGACATGTCGGGCCGGGTGCGGAGTATCCCCTGGAAATCCTTGGCGTGGATGATGATGACCGTGGACGGCTCCACGGCCTTCGCCGCGGCGGAGCGGTCGAGGCTTGAGAAGAGGGCCATTTCGCCGAAGAAATCCCCCGGCTCGAGGTAATCGAAGATCTTGGTTTTCCCCGTGGCGGACTGGATGAAGATTTTGACGCGGCCCTTGCTGACGATATAAAGGCTGTCGCCCGGCGAAGATTTCGAAAAGATCGTCTCCCCTTTTTTCATCTCCCGCGTCTTGGCGATGCGCCCGATCACTTGCAGGTCCTGGCCGGACACGCCTTTAAACAACGATACCTTTTTTAAAAATGCCTCTATTTCCATGTATGGTCGCCCCAGGTTTAAAAATCCCGCGGGGAAGGCCAAACCGGCCCGTCCCTTGAACACGCGAATTTTATTGATAATTCGCTCTTTTTACTGCGCGAATTTTATCATTTTTCGTCGAATACTGCACAAGCTTTGACAATAACCGATTTTGGGGATAAGTTTACAGGGCCGGATGTCTATACAGAGGGGGTCCTTGTGTCTTCCCCGTCCATGGATTGGGTGCCGTTCCTGAAGAAAGTAGGGTTCTTCTCCGCCTTCAACGAGGATGAGCTGTCCCTCATCGCCCGGCGCATGTCCGTGTTTTCCATGTCCAAAGGCGCGGTGCTCTTCCGCGAAGGAGAACAGGGCGAGGCGCTGTACCTGATCCACTCAGGCCGCATCCGTCTGAGCCAGGGCCGCAACGGCCAGGAACGGACTGTGGCCTTCGCCGGGCGCGGCGATACGATCGGCGAAATGTCTCTCATTGCCGGCCAGCCCACGCTCTACACCGCCACCGTGGACGCGACCGCAGACCTCATCGTCCTTTACCGCAAGGATTTCGAACCCATCCTGAACGAGGTCCCCACCGCGGCGCTCCATCTGTCCCGCGTGCTGGCGAAACGCCTGGTGGAATCCACCCGGCAGGAACCCACTTCCGCTGTCCCGTCCAAAATCTACCCCATCATCAGCCACCAGTCCTTGCCCAACCGCGTGGTCTTCACCGTGAACCTCGCGCTCTCGCTGGCCGAACAAACCCGGCGGCGCGTCCTGCTGTTGGATATCCTGGACCAGGACTCGGGCGTCTTCACCGCGGCCCTCGGGATGCGGCCCGTTCGCGTGGGAGAAAATTCCCTGCGGCAGGAAGACCTTCAGTCCGCGAACATCATGCAACGCCTGGTCGTTTATCACCCGTCGGGGCTGGAATTGCTGACCCTGCCGCTCGCATTGATGGACGGTAAATTCTTCAGCGCCCTCTACCCGTTCCTCGCGCTGCTCCGCGATAAATACGACATCACATTGCTGTCCCTGCCGCCGAAGATCACGCCCGCCGTGCGCGTGATCCTGGAGGAATCCGATTCGCCGCTGTACGTGGAAAAAGACACCGTCCATCCGGACGACCCCAAGACCCTGGCGGATATAGCATCCATCATTCCGGCGGACAAGATCACGCGCGTGCAATTGACGGAAAGCGCCCCCACCCTCGGCGGCCCAGTGGTGAACTTCCGCCTGCCCTGGCGCCAGACCATGTCGCGCGAATTGATGGACTCGGGGAAAATATTCCTCCCCGGGGACGCGTCCTCCACGCAGCGGATGGTCGACCGCCTGGCGCGCCACCTCGGCGGGATCCGCATCGGCTTCGTGATGGGGTCCGGCGCCAGCTACGGCTACAGCATGATCGGCATGCTGAAGGTCTTGGAGCGGAACGGGATTTTCCCCGACGTGATCTCCGGAACGTCCATCGGCGCGCTGATCGGAAGTTTTTACGCGGCCGGGAAGACGCCCTCGGAGCTGGAGGAGATCGCCTTGAGCATCACGAAGAAGAAACTTTTCGCTCTCTCGGACATCACGCTGCCGTGGCAGGGGTTGATCCTGGGGCGGGAGGTGCTGCGATTTTTGAAAACGGTTCTGGGCGAGAAGACCTTCGACGAATTGGACATTCCCTTCGCCTGCGTGGCGACGGACATCATGTCGGGAGAGGAAGTGGTGTTGAAGGACGGAAAAGTGGCGGAGGCGGTGCGGGGGTCGTTGTCGCTGCCGTTCTTCTTCCAGCCCTTCTTCCTGAACGGACGCTATTTGGTGGACGGAGGCCTCACCAACCCCGTTCCGACGTCGGTGGCCGCGGCCCTGGGCGCGAACATCCTGATCTCGGTGAACCTGACGACGAAGCCTTCGGCGAAAAAGCTGGCCGGGTTCCGCAACCGCCGGCGCTATTCGTCCGCCTACATGAAGGGCCCGAACATTCTGGAAGTGATGATGAAGACCATCTACACGATGCAGTTCGAGATCGCACAAGCGCGTTCGGAAATGTCCCACGTGGTGATCGCGCCGGACATGTCTTCCTTCGCCTGGTCGGAGTTCCACCGCGCGCCCGACATCATCCGGATCGGCGAAACGGTCATGGAGGACGCCCTGCCGAAAATCAAGACGCTCCTGCCTCTCTACGCGGACCACTGCCGCGTCCCCCTTAAAAAAGCCGCCAACAACGGATACTGAATTACCGTCCTGATCCTAATAAAATCGTCGCCCCGGAATGATTTTTTCCGGGGCCCATAACGTGATCTCTGATAACATGGATTCCGGCCAAAAACATGCCGGAATGACGGCGGCAAGTAACTAAACCAAACTTTCTCTTGGCATTCTGACCGGCGCCGGCGAACCGCTGCGCTCCCACTCCACGATACAGGTCTTTTGGTACTCGCACCAATGGCAGCGCCTCGGCTCGAAGGCCCAGGTGAACCCGTCCAGCCGCTGCACGTCCAGGATTTTGTCGATCTGCCGCGAAAGGTTGTCCGCCACCCGGGACATCTCGTGCGCCGTCGGGACCGGGAACATCACGGGCTCCTGCAGGACGAGCGGGCTGTCGGCCCCGTCCCCCTTCACGAACACGTCGAAGCAGAGGGCCTTGGGCAAACGGCCGAACATCCGCTCGCAGGCCCAGGCGTAGATCACCAGCTGCGTGATGTCCGCCTTGCGCGGATCGTAGGGTTTGTTGGACGTCTTGAAATCGTGAAGGACCCAGTCCGTGTCCATGAGATCGAACTTGCCGGAGATCTCATGTCCGCCCGGAAGCGGTATCTTGAAGGGACATTCCACGCCCCGCGGCGCGGGCTGGAGCGCGGGCGCGCGCTCGGTCATGAAGCGCTCGAGGAAATGCTCCCCCATCGCGCGCAGGTAATGGAACTCCGCCGGGCCGCGCAGCAACTCGTCCGGCACCCGGGCCAAGCCCGCCTCCAATTCCGCCTGAAAAACTTTGACGACATCGGCGAAGGCCAAGTCCTTCCGCGTGTCGATCTTTTGTTGGAAGTTGGCTTCCAGGGCGGCGTGGAGAGAGACGCCGAAGGTCAGCTCAGGACGCTGCGGGGCGGGGAGTTCGCGGACGTAGCGGTATTCGTATTTTTTCGGACAAAAACTGTAGGCGCCGACCTTGGAATAGCTGGCCTTCACTTTTGGGCGCCGCCGACCACGAGCTTCGGAACGCGCAGCGTGGGGACGCCGTCGGACACGGGAACGCTCTGCCCGTCCTTTCCGCAGGTCCCTATGGACCAGCCCAAATCCGAGCCGACGCGGTCGATGGTCCGCAGGACTTCCGGCCCGTTGCCCAGGAGCGTCGCGCCGCGCACCATGTTCTTCACGCGGCCGTTCTCCACCCAATGTCCCTCTTCCACTTCGAAGACGAAATCGCCCGTGGCCGTGTTCACCTGGCCGCCGCCCATGCGCGTGACGAGCAGTCCCTTGGACAGGGAGGCGACGATCCCGCGGGGATCGTCCTTGCCAGGCGCGATGAACGTGTTGGACATGCGGGGGATCGGCTTCCTGTTGTAGGCTTCGCGGCGGCCGTGGCCGTTGGAGGCCCGACGGTCTTTTCGCGCGGACCGCCGGTCATACAAATACGTTTTCAGGACGCCGCGGTCCACCAGCACGGTGCGCTCCGCTGGGACCGCCTCGTCGTCGTAAAAGAACGAACCGCGCTGCCCGGCGCGGGTGGGATCGTCCAGCACCGTGACCAGGGGGTTCGCGACCTTCTGCCCGATCTTTTTCGCGAAGTGGGGCGAAGACCCCTGCTGGATGCCGTCCGCCTCCAGCGCATGGCCGATCGCTTCGTGGATCAGGGTGCCGCCGGCTTCGGAGGCGATCACCACCGCCATCTCGCCCGCGGGCGCGGGCGGCGCGATCAGTTTGGCGACGGCGCGCTTGGCCGCCAGTTCCGCGGCCCATTCCGGCGCGTGGTTGGAAAGGATCTCATGGCCCGCCACGCCGCCGACGGATTCGTAGCCCGTCTGGATCAGGCCGTCCTTGGACGCGGTCACGCTGACCGTGAGCACGATGTAGACCCGCTCCTCCTCGAACATCTCGCCCGCGGAATTGACGACGGCCACCCGCTTGATACGCTCGCCGAAGTTCACGGTCACCTGCTGCACCGTGGAGAAATTGCGCGCGGTGCGGTCGGCCCGCTGGAGGATCGACATCTTGTCCTGAAGGGAAAGGGTCTCGGGGCGCTGCTGAACGACATGGTGGCGCAGCGGAAAGGTCTTCCAGGAAAACTTCTTTTTGGCGGCGGGAAGATGTCCCGTCAAATCCTTGGCCAGGCCGAACAGGCGGGCCTTCTCGTCCTCGCCGATCCCCTGGGACAGCGGGCGGCGGAGGTCCAGGTGGCCGAACAGCGTCTCTTCCCCCCGCACGCAGCGGAGCCCGACGCCGGACGAGGCGCCCTGGATGACGTCGTCCAACCGGCCGTCTTCCCAGCGCAGCGAAAGGCTGTCGGTTTCCTCGAAATAGAGGTCCGTGAAATTTCCCCGGTTCAAAACCGGTTCAAAAAGTTTCGGGTCCATTGGGGTACATTTTAACTTTTTTCTTGGGAGCGGAATTAAAGTAATTCCGACGGAGGACTTCGGAGGGGACCGGCTACTCTTTTGCGACGGGGACCGTGAAATCGACGGTGGTGCCGCGGCCGACGCCGGACGTGATCCCGATGACGCCGCCCTGCGCCTCAACGATCCGCTTGGCCAGGGCCAGGCCCAGGCCGGCGCCTTCCACCTGGCCGGTGAAGGAATCTTCGATCTGATAGAACTTCTGAAAAATCTTGGGCAGCTCTTCCGGCGGGATTCCCGGGCCGTTGTCTTCCACCCGCAGCCGGACCCAGTCGCCCTCCGCCGCGCCGTTGATGCGCACGGTCTTGCTCGCGCCCTTGTTGAACTTGACCGCGTTCTCCACCAGGTTCCGGACAACCTCGCGCACGCGGTCCACGTCCACCTTCACCGGGGGGAGCGCATCAAGGGAGGCGTCCAGCGTCACGACGGCCGACAGTCCCTCCAAATAGTTTTTTTGGTTGGACAGCGTGTCTTCCAACAGTTCCTTGATGGAAACCTTCTGCAGCTGCAGGTCCAGGTTTTCGGATTCAACCAGGCTGAAGGTGATGAGTTTTTCCACCAGGCTGGAAAGCTGCAGTCCCTGGCTCTTGATGGCGTGCAGCGCCTTTTTCTGGAAATCGTTCAGGTTGGCCCCGCCGTCGATGAGCAGCGGAGCGTAGCCGGTGATGGTGACCAGCGGCGTCTTGAGTTTATGGGAGATCAGCGAGAGGAAATTCCGTTTCAGGATTTCCTCTTTCCGGAGCTCCGTCACGTCGCGGACCACCATCAAATACCCCAGGAACTCCCGGGCGTCGCTCATTAGGCGGTTGACGGCGCCCGAAAGATAGAAATGCTTTCCCTGATGCCGAACGAGCTCGATGGCGGCGCTCGGCTCCGCCCGCTCGATGATCATGGACAGAGGCGGGATGACGGAAAAATCCTTGATGAGGTGCTGGACGTTCACCTGGCCGATGGCGGCCTGGGGCGATACGCCGAAGAAATGTCCCGCCGCGTCGTTCATCAGCTGGATGTTGCCCGCTTCATCGACCAGCAGCGCGCCGTCCGACATCTCCCGGAACACCGTGGCCAGTTTTTCCTTCTCGTCCTTGACCTGGCTGAAGAGCTGGGCGTTCTCAATGGCGACGGCCGCCTGGGAAGCGAAGGCTTCGAAAGCCTTCAGGTCCTGATCGGTGAATCCCGTGTCGTCGATCTTGTTGATGGCTTCCACCACGCCGAGGAGGTGTCCTTTGGTCATCAGGGGGACGGCGAGGATCTGCCGCGTCTTGAATTCGCTTTTTTCGTCGCTCTTGCCGCTCCATCGGGGGTCGGAACGACAGTCGTTGACGATGCACGCCTGACGGTTTTGAGCGACCCATCCCGCGAGGCCTTCGCCCACTTTGAGGCGGATCTGCTTGATCTGTTCGCCCGCGTCGCCGAGCACGACGTCGAAATAGAGTTCGTTGGTCTTTTCGTCCAGCAGCAGGATGGACGCGGTTTCGGCCTTCACCACGCGCGTGGCGAGCTCCATCACCGCTTCAAGCAGGTCCGCGCTGTCCAGTTTGGAGGACAGGATCCGGTTGGCCTGAAGCAACAGCTCGAAGTCCTGGATCGACAATGCCATACTATTCTCCCGCCGCGCAGGTACGACGCGCGATACGCGTTAAGAAAAAGTGTTACACGTTTTCCGCGTATTATCCAGGGGAAATTTAAATTCGGACATAAAAAAAACCGCGGCCGAAAGCCGCGGCAGCAAAGCGTTCAAACAAGGCCCGGCGCTAGAACCTCAATTCCACATCCATCCCCGCGTACTCCGCTTTTTTCTGCCGGCGGCCCTGAAAAACCTCATAACGGCCGGCCACGGAGAAAAAATCCGGTACGCCGATGACCGCGCCGGCGCGATAGTTGTCGGTGACCTTTGCCGGTCCGGTCTCATAGGAATAACGTTTGAATTCTCCGGCCAGCGAAAACCATTTCGTAACGTCCTGCTTCATCCCAACCCCCCAGGCGCCGCCCGGGAAACCGCCCAGAAGCTCGATGGGAAGCCCCGCCCCGGCCTGTTCAACGGAAAACAGATCTCCCCGTTGGATGCCGCCGGCGATGGACCTGTTGTAGGAACGCTGTTCCCCGCCCACGATCAAGGTCGTCATGTTCCAGAATTTTTCTTCGACGCTCCCAAGGACGGTCATTTCCTCTATCCTTGTCCATTGCAGGCTTTTGCCCGGAGGCTGGACGCGTTCTTCGTGGGACGTCTGCCGGAACGCGGCGCTCCATTTGTTCTGCACGGGGCCGCCCTTCGGCGGATCCACGATGCTGACCTTGGGCCACCAGCCGTCGTTCTTCACATACAATGATCCGGACCAGGCCCGCCAACGATAGGAATTCACGTCCTCCGAAAAAGAGGGCGTCACCCATAACGTAAAACCCAACCCCACTTGGCGGAGATATTCCGCGCTGACGCCCAATTCGTTGGTGTAGGAGGTCCCGGGGGAGCCGCTCCATTCCCGCCCGATCCGCCGCGCGTAAAGCGCGTAAAGCGGCTGCTCAAAGTCGTCCGAGCCCCGCAAGGGGACGCGAAGCTTAAGGGAAATTGATTGCTCCGCATAGTCGCGGCTGCCGCTGTATGATCCGCCGCCGACTTCAACGCCCGCCGCCGCGCGGGAAACCGCGGCCCCCGCGCTCAGGACCGCGATGATCAATAACCCTATTTTTGTTTTTATGGTATTGGCCGCCAATTTTATTTGGAGCTATTCATTCGCTCGCCGCGGCGCTGCCGGCGTTCACCCTGGCGCTGCATACGCTCGCCGCGATTCTGCCGGCGCTCGCCCTGCTTCTGCATCCGTTCGCCATGTTTCTCGATGGCCTGTCCTTTTCGATCGAGCCGATTGGCGGCCTTTTCATGGCCTTCCTCGCGAAGTTCGTCGGCTTTCTCCTGCATCTTCTCGCCTCTTTCTTCAACGCGCTCTCCCCTTTCTTCGCGCCGCTCGCCTTGCCGCTCCAGTCGCTCGCCCCGATTTTCACGGCGCTCTCCCTGCCGCTCCATGCGTTCGCTTCGGTTTTTCATTTCCTGTTCCGAGATTTGAGTATCGCTTCCCTGCGCGGGAACCGCGTCTTCCGCTCGAAGTGAAACCGCCCCGACAAGAATCAGCCCTGCCGCCGCCGTCATTAGATTTTTACGGATTGACATGATCAGCCTCCCATGGGAATCGTCGTTTTGCGAAACAGTCACCGCTTTTGCTGCCGCTTCATGCGCTGGGCCCGTCTTCTTTGCTGGACGCCCTTCAGATGTTCCTGATACGTCTCAAAAAAATCATGTCCGCCCTGTTCGTTGGCCACGAAATAGAGCGCGCCGGACGACGACGGGACGAGCGCGGCGATCATCGACGCCTTGCCGGGATTGCAGATCGGCCCCGGAGGGAGCCCGAAGTTCCGGTAGGTGTTGTAGGGGCTCGGCGACTCCAGATCTTTATACAAAATTCGATCCTTCCAATACCCCAAACTGAATTGAACCGTGGGATCGGATTCCAACCGCATCCTTTTTTTCAGCCGGTTGTGGAACACCGCCGAAATCAGCGGGCGCTCCTCGTCCTGGCTTGCTTCGCGCTCAATCATCGAGGCAAGGGTGACGACCTCCCGGCGCGTCCAGGGTTTTTTCCGGCCGGGGAATTTAAACTGCTCTCCCGCGGCCGAGGTGGAAACGGACGCATCAAAATCCGGTCGCAGCCCGGCCGCTTCCGACAACACGTCGCGCCAGGCGTCCTCGAACCGCGCGCGCATCAATTCCACGACGACATGAGCAGGAGTCTGCGGCTCGAAAAAATAGGTGTCCGGGTAAAGGAACCCTTCGGCGGAAGCGCTCGCCGCCGCGACGGTGAATTCATCGGCCGGGCACACGCCTTCTTTTTCCAGCCGCTCTGCGATCTGCCAGGACGCGAACCCTTCGGGGACCGTGATCTTCACCCGCCGCGTGCGCCCTCCGACGAGGCTGTCCAATATCCCCCAGGCGGAGGCCCCGGGCTTCAGTTCATAGATCCCCGCCTTCAACCGGCTGGTGGCGCCGCGCAGGCGGACCAGAAACAGGAACCAGCGGCGGGAACGGATTTGCCCGTCCGCGTGAAGCCGGGAGGCAACCTGCCCCGCCGAGGCCCCGGCCGGTATCGAGAAGATCGCCTCGCGCGAAGAAGCCGGCGCCGAATTGAGCCGCCACCCCATGCCCAGAATTATCAGAATCGCCGCCGCCCACCACGCCCATCGCCGCGCCATGTCCGCCGCTCCCTACGCTTTCTTCCGTCCGTCCAAATACGACTGCAAAATCAGGCAGGCCGCCATCTGGTCCCTGGCTTGTTTCCGTTTTTTGGGACGCATCGACATCTCTTCCGTCAAAAACTTCTCCGCCTGCCACGTGGTCAAACGCTCGTCGACGAAAAAAACGGGGAGACCCGTCGCGACCTTCAGTTTTTCGGCGAAACGGCGCGCCGCCGCCGCGCTGTCTCCCTCGCTGCCGTCCATGTTCCGCGGCAGCCCCAAAACAATCACATCCGCCTTGTGACGTTCCGCCAGTTCCTTCAACCCATCCAAAAGTTCTTTCTCGGATTTTGTTTCCAGGAACGCCAGCGGGTGCGCCAGGAGGCCGAGCTCATCGGAAATAGCCACACCCGCCCGGGCGCGGCCCCAATCCACGCCGATCGCTATCACGAATGGACCCGCTTCTCTTGATCTAAGCTCATGGAAAATGGAGGAGACGTTTTTAAGAGGGGGGAAGGACCGAATCTCGCCCGGCGACCGCCCGCGCAGGCCGGGTGGCCTGGACCGTGGCCGCCCTGTCGTGCGGGAAGCACCAGGACGCCACCGTCTGCGGATCGACTCGCTCTTCGAGCATTTCGGAGATGGTGAGGAATTGGAAACCCTTCGCGCGCAGATCCGAGATCAACTGCGGCAGGATCCGGATGGTTTCTTCCACGCCCGAATGCAGCAGGACGACCCCGCCGTCCGCCGCCGCGGCCATGACGCGCTGGTAGATTTTTTCCGGCGCGGGACGGTTGTGGTCCTGGGGAAACACGTTCCATAAAATCATCCGGTACCCGTCCTGCGACGCCATCTCAAGGATGCGCCGGTTATGCCGGCCGCCCGGCGGACGGAAATACAGCGTTTGTTTATTGATCGTCCGCTCCACCAGGCTTCTCGTATCGTTGAGTTCGCGTTCCGCCTCGAATAACGGGAGCGCCGTCAGGTTGGGGTGGGTATAGCTATGGTTGGCCACTTCGTGTCCCGCCCAGGAAATGGCCCGCGTCAAATCCGGATGGCGCTCCACTTGGGACCCCACGACGAAAAAAGTGGCCGCCACGTGGTTTTCCGCCAGGATGTTCAGGAGCCGTTCCGTGTAGCCGGGATGGGGGCCGTCGTCGAAGGTGAGGGCGATGCGGTAAGGGGTATAAATTCGCGTCGTTTTAAAATCGCCGCGGGTGGAAAAAACGGAAACGCTCCCCAAAAAGAAAACACCGAGAATGAGCAAAACGGCTTGATAGCGGCGGATCACAAACCGGGATCTGGGTTTTATCATGCCCTGGGGCATTCATGCTCCTTAAAGGGACATCGGCGCAACACCGTATAAAGCGGCCCCTGGGGCCGCAACTCGCTCTGCATGACGTTCAATTCATTCGCCTCAAAACCGCCGAAGGACGCGGAGGCGTCGCTCTTCACGGCGCCCGGCGAGCCATCTTTGAACCGGCCCAACGTCACGTGCGGACGATAGGGTCGCCTTTCCCGTGGGAAACCCAAAGCCGTCAAGTTCGTCTCCAGATTTTCCGCCAGGCGGACCAGCGCGCTCTTCCCCTCGGAAATTCCGGCCCAGACGATCCTCGGTCCCCGCGAATAAGGGAAAACGCCGAGACCTTTCAACTCCACACGGAACGGCCGTTCGTTCTCGGCTGCTTTTCGCGCGGCGGAATCCACTTCGGCCAACCGGCCCGGCTGAACTTCTCCCAAAAACCTGAGGGTGATGTGGAACGCGTCGATGCCGGTCCAACGGGCGCCCGGCAAAAATTCTTTCAGGCGCCGCTGCGCTTCCGACAAAACGCCGGACGCAACCGGCGGCACGGAAACGGCCAAGAAAATTCGCATGACTCGCGGCGAAAGCCTCCCATGAAATGATCCGTAAACAGAAATAAAAATAGCATAGGAACCCGCAAAAGGCAAACAATCTCAAAATATTTACATAAGTTTACACGGACGAATCCCTTCACGCTAGACAGTTCTTTTATTGCCGGACCCGCCCAAATTCTATGTTATTGACAGTACCCCGGGGCCATCCTATATAATGGACGCTTCTTCGTTGGAACAAAAACCGGACCACCCCGTTATAGGGTGTGCAAGGTTTAAGTCTTGAAGGAGGTGGCTTATGGGTCCCGGATGCGGCTGCTAATTAAGATTTAAGGCAAATGATTTGCCCACCTGGCGGTCCCGCTTCGGCGGGATCGCCTACGTTTTGAAAGTCCACTTATCTATCTGGAGGAGTATATGCAAAAGAACGGTTCCGTCGCTGCGGAGAACCTCATGGTTCCCGTCAAGATCAATCAGGATGTTCCGGATTTCAAGGCCGACGCTTTCGTCGAGAATGAGATCAAATCCATAAAACTGTCCGATTATAAAGGCAAATGGGTCGTTTTGATTTTCTATCCGGCCGACTTCACCTTCGTCTGTCCGACGGAACTGGAAGAGACCGCGTCTTTCTACGAGGAGTTCAAGAAAGCGGGCGCGGAAGTCATGAGCGTCAGCACCGACACCGCCTTCGCCCACAAAGCGTGGCACGACACCTCCCCCGCCATCAAAAAAATCAAGTTCCCCATGGTCGCCGACCCGACCGGCAAACTGTCCCGCCTCTTCGGGACCTATATTGAGGAAGAGGGATTGTCCCTCCGCGGCAGCTTCATCATCGACCCCGACGGCAAACTGAAGACCATCGAGATCGATGACAACAGCATCGGCCGCAGCGCCAAGGAGTTGCTCCGCAAGCTCCAGGCCGCCATTTTCGTGCGGCAAACCGGCGGCAAAGAAGTCTGCCCCGCCAACTGGGAACCGGGAAAGAAGACCCTGAAACCCGGCGTGGACCTGATCGGAAAGATCTGACCGAGCCGTGGTGCGAGGAAATGGTTGAAGGGCGCTAGCCCGGAAACCATAGCCCGAAATGTACTTTAAAGGACCCCTTTGCGGCTTCATCGCCGCGGAGGGGTTTTTTCATGCCGGAAACCCAGGCTTAATCGTTATTCGGTTGACAGTTTTCCGGCGCAAAAGTTAGAATACTACCCTTATGGCAGCCAAACGAACCTTTCAACCTCATAAACGCCGAAGAAAAAAAACCATCGGTTTTCGCGCACGCATGGCCACCCCCGGCGGCAGACGAGTGCTTAAACGCCGCCGTCAAAAGGGCCGCTGGTAACTCAATCCCTGATCCGTTTTTGTTGATGCCGGACGTTGGCCGTTTGTTCGCCGCCGTCCGCGGGATTTAATCCATGCGTTTCACTTTCCAGGCCCACGAGCGTCTGCGCCGGTCGACCGATTTTATGCGGGCGCGCCGAACGGGGCGCCGCAAGCAGGGACGCTTCCTGGTGATCTGGCTTTCGCAGCGGGATGAAAAGCCCGCGCGGGCCAACCGCCTCGGCGTCGTCGTCGGGCGCAAGAGCGGAAACGCGGTCAAACGGAACGGATTCAAGCGCCGCGTCAGGGAAGTTTTTCGGTTGAACAAGCACCGCTGGTCCCGAGGCTGGGACTTGGTCGTGACGCCCCGACGGGACATTGCGAGAGATGAATTTCCGCCGTCATACCAGAACCTCGCCGCGGATTTCCTCGAACTAGCGAAGCCCCTTCTCAAGCCGGCCGGAACCGATCCGTCCTCTTCGGTGGAAAAAACATGATGAAATCGCTCCTGATCGCCGCCGTCAAAACGTATCAAGCGTTATTTATCGGCGCGCGGCCCCGGTGCCGCTTCTGGCCGTCCTGTTCCGAATACTCTTTACAAGCGGTGCAGACCCACGGCGCGGCCGCGGGCGCATCCCTCACACTGCGGCGCATCCTGCGCTGCCATCCCTTGGGCGGCCATGGTTTTGATCCCGTGCCCGATTCCCTTTCTAAAGGACTTTCACACTCATGAATAAAAACATAGTCGTAGCCATGATCTTCTCGTTCGGCATCCTGCTGGGTTGGGATTATTTCGTCATGCGGCCCCAACGGGAAGCAATGAGAGCGGCCGCCGTCATGCCCGGCCCCTCGTCGATCGCATCATCGCCCGGCGCATCGTCCCCAAGCGCCTCCTCTCCCAGCTACCCATCATCCGTCCCCACAGCACCCGTCGTCAAGCGCGTCGTGGAATACGAAGTGGGCACGAACCGGATTTCTTTCAACGCGCAGGGCGCCGGCATCGACCAATGGTGGATCCGGGAAAAGGACCGCTGGGACCCGGTGGTGGTGGAAATAACATCGGAGCGCCCGCTGGTAACGTTCCCGGAGCTGCAATTCGAGATCAAACGCCAGGGTGAACAGGAATTTGTTTTCACCGCCGCGCGGACCGACGGTCTCCAAATCAAGAAAACCTACCGCATCGCCAAAGACGGCCACGTGCACAACATCACAATGGAGCTGCGCAACGGCGGCAGCGCGCCCTTGGACGCCGGCTACAGCATCGGCTGGGGCCTGGGCATCGAATCCGGCGACGTCAATCCGAAAGAGCGCCTGGAAACACAGCGTGCCATTGCCCTGGAAGGGCCGCGCCTCTGGAAATTCAAAGCCGGCAACCACGAAGGCCATTATAGCTGGTGGGGTGTGGACGCCCGTTATTTCCTGGCCGCATTCCTGAATGACAAGAAGGAAAAACTGCAGCTCACCGTCCACAAGGTGGACAAGCTCTACAGCGTCCAGAAACTTTCCTCCGTCCCCCTCGCCCCCGGCGCGAGCCAAACGGAATCCCTGCGGATGTACGTTGGACCGAAAGGGTACTCCCAGCTCATGCAGCTCGGGCTCAACCTTGAACGGGCCGTGGATTTCGGTTTCTTCGCCACCATCGGACAATGGGTGCTCCGCTCCCTGTATTTCCTGAACAACATGACCCACAATTACGGATGGTCCATCCTCATCCTGACCATCGCCATCCAGATCCTGGTGATCCCTTTGACGGTGAAAAGCTTCACTCACGGGCAGCGCATGAAGGCGCTCCAGCCCCAGATGAAGAAATTGCAGACGCTGTACAAGAGCGACCCGAAGCGGTTGAACACTGAAATGCTCCACCTCTATCAGAAGAACGGCCTGCGGTTCATGGGGATGGAAGGCTGCTTCCCCATGCTGATCCAGCTGCCGATCTTCTGGGCGCTCTACACGACGCTGCGAAACGCCTTCGAGTTACGCGGCGCGCCCTGGATCCTGTGGATACACGATCTCTCGCTGGCCGACCCCTACTACGTACTGCCCGTGATCATGGGCCTGGGGATGTTCCTCCAGCAGAAAATGAGCGCCGTTTCCCTTGACCCGATGCAGGCCAAGATGATGTATATTCTACCCGTCATGATGACCTTCATCTTCCTTAAGATGCCGTCGGGCCTCGTGCTTTATTGGTGCACCAACAGTTTGGTGGCCATCATCGTTCAGGCCATCCTGCTCAAGCGCCACGAGGCCGGAGAGCCGGCGATCGCCTGATGTCTCCCATGAAAGACTGGACAGGCTACGCCGAATCCGTCGAGGAAGCGCTCAAGCGAGGCCTGAAGAAATTGGGCCTGACCCGCGACGAGGTCCAAATGGACATCATCTCCGAGCGAACCTCAGCCCTCTTCAGCATGATGGACTACCGGCGGGTGAAGGTAAAGCTGACGCCGAAACCGGGCGTCCAGCCGGCGGCGGCCAAGAACCCGCGTTTCGATGACCGGCGCCGCCGTGATGAACGGCCCGGACGACGCCCGGAACAACGGGAGAAGAATTTCCGGGACCGTCCCGACCGCGACCGCAATCCCCAGCGCAAGGATTTTTCGCGTGACCAGCAGGGGAACCGCGGCCAGGACCGCCGTCGCGACCAAAATCAAAAACCCTTCGGCCGCGACCGCAGGGAGGAGAACCAGGACCGCCGACGCGACAACCGGCCGCAGCGCGATCAGAACCGTCCGCCGGAAAACCGCAGGCCCTTCCAACAACAGCGCGACAGGAACCGTCCGCAGCCGCCGGCCCAAAATGTTCCTAGGCCTCAAGCGGAAGCCCCGTTTGTCCCCTCCGCGATGGACCTTCCCGAGATCCCTTTGGATTTCAGGCGACCGTCTTCCATCGATCAGCCGGAGCAAGCACAGGCTGCTCCGATAGAAACAGGTTCTCCTTCGCAGGAAAGCTCTTTACCCATCATATCGTCGCCTATAATTTCCATCCCTCCAGAAAGAGTTCAACCCATGGACCCATCCGCCATCGAAACGCATCTCTCCCGCTGGAAAGAACTGCTCGGCTGGGAAGACCTCTCCTGGTCCGTCAAACAAGCGGAAGGCCGCCGGCTGCCCATCGTTTTATCGACGGCGAAAGGGGACAGGCTCATGGGCCCGAGCGGCGAAACCCTGGAGGCCTTTGAATATCTCTTCAACCTCGTCCTGACGCAGGAAGCCAAAGACGCCCCCGCCGTGCAGTTCGGCATGGAAGGCTTCGACAATCCAAAAAACCAACGGCTCATTGACCTCGCGAAACGCGCCGCGGCCGAGGTCCGCCGCTCGCGGACCCTTTATCGCATGGACCCCATGCCGCCCGCGGACCGGAAGATCATTCACCAGGCCCTGGCCAACGAATCGGACGTGGAAACCGCGTCCGAAGGCGAAGGTCCATTCCGGAAAGTGGTGGTCCGTCTTAAATCGGGCGGATCGTCCGCCCCGAGACCGGGAACCTGGAAACGCTGATTTTTAATCCGTCGTTCCGGCGAAAACCGGAACCCATGTTTTTCATTTCCTCATACAAGAACCCATAAATCACGGATTCCGGCTGGAGACATTCCGGAATGACGGCGTTCCTTTTCTAATGCCACAGAAACCACCCGCTCTCGAAGACACCATCATCGCCATCGCCACGCCTCTCGGCGAAGGAGGCCTGGGCGTCCTCCGCATCGCCGGCCCCGAAGCCCTGAAGACCGCCGCGAATATTTTCCGCGCCAAAAAATCCTTGCTTGAAACTCCTTCGCACACGGCCGTCCACGGCCGCCTGATGGACGGCGATACCGTCCTGGACGAATGCGTCGCCACGGTTTTCCGCGCCCCGCGTTCCTACACGGGCGAAGATGTGGTGGAACTTTCTTGCCACGGCGGCGTCCTACTCATGAAGCGCGCTCTCGCCCTCGGCCTGGCCGCGGGAGCGCGCATGGCCGAACCGGGTGAATTCACACGCCGGGCTTTTTTAAACGGCAAAATGGATTTGGCCCAAGCCGAAGCGGTGGGAGATTTGATCGCGGCGCAGTCGGAAACCATGCGCCGCCTGTCCGTGGACCAGCTCGAGGGAAAGCTTTCCGCCTTCCTCCAGGGCGTCCGGCGCGCCATCCTTGATCTTCTAGCGCAGATGGAAGCCAATTTGGATTTTGTGGACGATGAAGTGCCGGCGCTCCCGCGGGAAGAATTTCTGAAGCGCGCCGCGGCCGTCGCTTCGGACATCAGCGCCCTGCTCGCGACCGCGCCCCAGGGCCGGCTGGTCCGCGAAGGGCTGCGCATCGCCATCGTCGGAAAACCGAACGCCGGAAAATCATCCCTTTTCAACGCCCTGCTGCGCGCGGACCGCGCCATCGTGACGGACATCCCCGGCACGACCCGCGACACGCTGGAGGAAAAAGCGCTGCTCGGCTCGGTGCCCGTGGTGCTCACGGACACGGCCGGCCTCCGCGCCGAAGGGGACGCGGTGGAAAAGGAAGGCATGGCCCGTACGCGGCGCGCCTTCGAACACGCGGACCGCATCCTTTGGGTGATGGACGCTTCCCGGCCATTTTCCGATGAAGACGAGAGGGTCGCGAAGCTGGTGTCCGGAAGGAACGTGGTCCCGGCGTTGAACAAGAGCGACCTTCTGCCGGACGCGCAGAGAAATTCCGCGTCGCCGGCGGTCCGGACCGCGTCGCAAAAAGCCCGGGACTCCTTCGGGGGAGACATCCCCCTGGTGCTGACCTCCGCGGTCACGGGGCTCGGCCTCGACGATTTGCGTCTCGCTCTTCTGGGAAAAGACAGCATCTCCGAAGCGTCCCAGGCGCCCACGGTCGTCCGCCTGCGCCATGAAAACCTGTTGCGCCAGGCTTTGGCCGCCCTGGAAGAGGCGCGGCGGGACGCGGAAAAAGGGCTCGGCGACGAATGCCTGTCGCTGTCGCTCCGAAAATCCCTGGAATCCGTCGACCAGATCACCGGAGAACAAACGGATGACGCCATTTTGGATTCAATCTTTTCGAAGTTCTGTATTGGGAAATAAGGTGCGCGCCGCGTCCTCAATGAAAAGGCTCCTCCTGGCCGGATTCATTTCCCTCGCCCTCTCCCCGTCTCTTTTCGCCAGGGGCCGGCAGCCTCCCGCGCTTCATTTCACGATCGATCCCTCCACGGTCACGGCCGGCAACACGCTGTCGGTGACCATGCGGTCCGAATCGGAGTTCGAAAAAGCCTTCATCACTTTCCATCATAAGCGGTCCGATTTCTATCCCGTCGGCGGGAACGAATGGCGCGCGCTCATCGGGCTTACCAGCACGGAGCCTCCCGGCCGGAAAGCCGCGCGTTTCACCGTCGAACTCTCCAAACGCCACGTCCACCAGAGCACCGTCGCGTTCGTGGTGCAGGCGGGCACCTATCCTGTCAGCCGCCTCAAACTGACGAAGCAAAAGGACGCGCTCGTCAAACAGATGGAGCATGACGCCAAAATTCTGGACGCGGTTTACCGGACACCCGGCGTCCGAGAAAAACTCTGGGACGGATTATTCGTGATGCCGGCCACCGGCATCGTTTCTTCCGTCTACGGCGCCCGGCGCGCCTACGGGCCCCGCAAATTCACCCAGCCGCATACCGGCGTGGACATCGCCAACAAGACCGGCACGGAGATTTTCGCTCCCAACCGCGGCAAAGTGGCTTTCGTCGGATGGCTCGACAGTTTCGGCAACGCCGTGGTACTGGACCACGGCCAGGGCGTTTTTTCATATTATCTCCACATGGAAAAATCCCTGGTGAAAGAAGGCGATATGGCGGAAAGCGGGACCTTGTTGGGCCTGATGGGATCCGAAGGGGTCGCCACGGGTCCGCACCTCCACTGGTCCTTCGTGGTCGGCGGCGTGCGCGTGGACGCCCTGGAATGGACCAGGCGGGTCTTCCGATGAAACAGCACGAGCACGAAGAGTCTTCCCTAAAACCCCAGGGGGCGCTGCTCTTCGCCGCGGCCTTGACCGCCCTGACCTTCGTGGTCGAGTTGGGCGGCGGGTGGTGGACGAACTCCATCGCCCTCCTTTCCGACTCGGGTCACGTGTTCATGGACATGATGGCGCTTCTGTTTTCGTTCTCCGCCCTGCGGCTGGCGCAGCGGCCCATCAGCAACCGGCGAACCTTTGGCCTCCACCGACTCGAAGTCTTCGCCGCTTTCCTCAACGGCGTGCTCGTCTCGGTCATCGCGATCGGGATCGTCATCGAGTCGTTGCTGCGGCTGAAGACGCCGCCGCCCGTCCGGACCGGACCGATGCTGCTGATCGCCGTAGGCGGGCTGGTCGTCAATTTGATCGTCGCGTGGCGGTTGCACGATTTCTCGCGGAGGGACATCAACATGCGCGGGGCTTTCCTCCATGTGATGGGAGACGCCCTGGCCAGCATCGGCGTCGTGGCCGGCGGACTGCTCATGCGTTGGACCAAGAACTATGTTTTCGACCCCATCGTCGGTTTTTTCATCGCCTTCATCATCGTGATCAACGCCGTCAGGCTGCTCAAGGATTCCATCGACATCCTGCTGGAAGCCGTCCCGAAGAACATGACCCTGGAGGAAGTGGTGGACAGCATGCGCGCCGTGCCGGGCGTTGCCCAAGTGGAAGACACGCATATTTGGAACATCTGCTCCCACTTGAGATCGCTCTCCGCGCACGTGACCCTGACTCCGGAAGCCAGGGAGCGGCAGGAAACCGTGACGGAAACGCTTTCCGGCATGCTGAAGGATCGCTACGCCATCAACCACGCGACGATCCAGATCCGCTTTTCCGACTGGAACAATCCCCGGAGAGGATCCTCTGAACCTCATTCCAATCCTTAAATCCCGCCTGCCCCTGGCCTTCGCCCTGATCGCCGTCCTGCTGCCGGGCGTTTTCCATACCATTTATACCTTCCAATATTTCCGTCCTTCGGCGGAAGAGTTCATCCCCGTGATCTGGCCCTGGGGCCCGCGCCTCATCGGGCTTTGGCTCGGGCATCTGCCGCGGCTCCTCGCCGCCGCGCTGTTCTTCCTGTCGCTGCCGGGACTGGGAGGATTTCTCCTGCGGCGGCTGGGCCTGGACCGTTGGCGGAGTTTCTTCGTCGACAGCGGCGCGGCGTTGGTTTTTTGGGCAATCCTCGGATTTCTCCTCGCCGCCGCCGGGCTGTCCCAGCCGCGCACGCTCCAGGCCGTTTCGATCATTCTCTGCGCCGCGGGCTTGACGCTGTTCCCCAGGCAGCTTATGCGCCGACTCGTCCTGCCGAATGACCTCCCTTCGCGCCTATTGATCTTAGGTCTATCGCTCGTTGGGGTTTTGCTTTTGTTGAGCACTTTGGTGCCGGACACATTCTACGACGCCCTGGCCTACCACCTGGCCGTCCCCCAACTCTATCTGCAGACCGGACGCCTGACGGACCAGCCCGACAACCACCTGACGCGCCTTCCCGGATTGATCCAGACCCTGAACCTCTGGGGATTGGCCTGGAGCGACGACCGGTTGTGCAAGCTTTTGAACCTCGGATTTTTCACACTGATGATCGCGGCCCCGGCGGCGTGGCTGGGCCGGCGGGTATCGCGCCGCGCCGGGCTTTGGGCCGCCCTGATGATGGCGAGTTGTCCACTGTTCGTCGTCAACGCCTGGTCCTGCACCAACGACCTGCTTTGCGGCTTTTTCTTTTTCCTTTCCCTATCCTTGTGGATGGAGACCGGCGACGGGCCGGAGGCACCGCAGTCCGGCGCCATGCTGGCCGGGTTTTTCTTCGGCGCGGCCGCGGCCGTCAAATACACAGCCCTCTTCGCGGCGCCCTTCTTCATGCTGGAATTCATCCTCCGCGGCCTGCGGGAACCGAAGCGGACGTTTTCTTTCGCGATGGCCTTCGGCGCCGGAGCGGTGTTCCCCCTGCTCCCGTGGTGGCTGCGCACGGGGTTTTGGACCGGCAATCCTTTCTTTCCCAAAGCCACGGCCATCCTCGGCGGCGCCGCGCCGGAAGACCTGTCCCTGCTGAACGGCTGGGCGGACACGCTCCGCTTCGAAGGTTCCTTCTGGACGAGGCTGCTTTCGCTTTTCCAGGAGAGCCTGACGGGGGTGCAGCACGGCCGCTTCGGGTTCCTCGGCCCCGCGCTCATCATGACCCTCGCCCTGATGCTCTTCCTGCGCGACCGGAAATCCCTGCAGCCGCTGATGCTGTGCGCGGTGGTCTCCTATACTTTCTTCGCCGCCTCTTCGGGGCGTTCACGCTACTTCATCCCGCAACTGCCCCTGTTCTTCATCATGGGGGCCGTGTGCCTGGAGGACTACCTGAACGCCGGAGCGTCGGCCCCGTTCAGCGGCGGACGATGGAATCCGACCAACCCAGGCCATTGGCTCCAGGCTTCCCTGGCGGCCGTGGTCATGCTCAACCTGTTCTGGCTGGTGCTGGTGTTCCAACGGTATGATCAGGGATGGGGAGTGATCTGGGGGCGGGAGAGCGAGCGGGACTATCTGCGCGCCGAACACATCGGCGTCTACGGACATCCGACGCAGCGGGCGTTCGATTATGTGTCCGCGCACAACGAAGGCGGGAAGATTTTTCTCATCGGCGAAGCCCGGACCTTCCGGTCGCCGCTTCCGACCCGCGCGGCCGGCGCTTTCAACGTCCCCACTTACGCGCGCTGGGAGCAGGAGGCGCCCACACCCGACGCGTTCCTGGAAAAGCTCCGCGCCGCGGGGTTCAGCTATCTGTTGGTCAACGTGCCCGAGATGAAGCGCGTCACGCCGGAACCATACCGGACCGACGCCGACATCCGCCTGCTCGGCGCGGTCTTCGACCGCCTGGCGCCGCCGCTCTACCGGGACCAATGGACGATCCTTTTTAAAATTCCGCAGGTGACGTGAGGTCCCCATGCCCAAAGCGACGGACCAACTCCTCAAAGACCACAAAATGATCCGGAAGGTGCTTGAAGGCCTCTCGCCGGAAAAACCGCGTTTTCCCCAGCTCATGAAAACGCTCCAGCGCATCGTGGTCGCCCACGCCTGGTTCGAGGACGTGATCTTCCTTCCGGCGTTCGAGGCCGAGCCGCTGCTGCACCGCCGGTTCACGGGGGAAATCCAACAGGAACACAAGGACATCGAGACGCTGCTGAAGCTGCTGCGGAAAACTCCCGCGGAAAAGACCGGGGACCTTTCCGCCTATTTCCTGCAGCTGACGACGGTGTTGGACACGCACTTCAAGAAGGAAGAGGACGCGCTGTTCCCGCTGGCGGAGAAAATTTTGAACGAGGAGGGGTTGAACGAACTGGCCTCGGAGATGGAGCGGCGGAAAACCGAAGTCCGGGACCTGACGGACGACTAACGCTGCGGAACCAGCTTGTCCTTGCCGGCGTCGAGGACCAGCCGCACTTTTTCGGAAAGCTGCTGCGCCGTGAACGGTTTCGGCAGAAAATTGTCTTCCTTCATCCACTGGTCCATTCCCGGTTGTTCCTGCCCGATATACCCGGACGTTAAAAGCACCCGGACGTGCGGCCGCTGCGCGCGGAGGCTTTCCGCCAACAGCGGCCCGCTCATGCCCGGCATCACCACGTCCGTCAAAAGCAGGTCGATCCCGCCGTTGAAATCGCGCGAAATGCGCATGGCTTCGCCGCCGTGCTGCGCTTCGAACACGCGGTACCCGCAATGCCTCAACACCGCCGCGGTCATGGACCGGACGGAATCCTCGTCTTCCACCAGCAGGATCGTTTCCGTTCCCGTGGACATGGCGGGGGCCGAAGGGCGGGGAGGGAGGTCGTGCTTCTGCTGCGTGGTGCGGGGTAGATAGATTTTAAAAGCCGTCCCCAGGCCGGGCCGGCTGGACACCCAAATGTGGCCGCCGCTCTGTTTGACGATGCCGTACACCGTGGCCAGCCCCAGCCCCGTTCCCTGGCCCGGTTGCTTCGTCGTGTAGAAGGGCTCAAACATATGTTCCAGGGTTTCCGGTTCCATTCCGTTGCCGGTGTCCGTGATCTGGAGGAGGGCGTAATCGCCCGGGTTGAAGCCCCCCTGGGCCCAGGCGGAGTTGGGATAGAGGGCGAAGTTCATCGTCTGGACCACCAATCGCCCGCCCTCCGGCATGGCGTCCCGCGCGTTCACCGCCAAATTCAGGATCACCTGTTCGATCTGCCCCTGGTCCGCCAGGACCGGCACCAGGGCGGGTTCCAGGACGGTCACCAGCGACACGTTTTCGCCGATGAGCCGCCGCAGCATCTTCTGCATGTTGGAGACGACGGCGTTCAGGTCCAGGACCGCGGGCTGGAGGACCTGCTTGCGGCTGAAGGCCAACAGTTGGTGGGTCAGGGACGCGCCCCGCATCCCGGCCTTGCGGATTTCGCCCGCCGTGTCCCGTAGCGGACTGTTCACGTCCATCTGATAAAGAAGCATGTCGCTGTATCCCAGTATGGCGGTGAGCACGTTGTTGAAGTCGTGCGCCACCCCGCCCGCCAGTTTGCCGATGGCTTCCAGTTTTTGGGATTGCCTCAATTGTTCTTCCAGGTCGAGCCTTTCCGTCACGTCCCGCAGGTTCAGGACCAACCCGTTGACGGAAGCGTCCTCGCCCATCACCCGGCTGGAGACCGCCTCCATGGTGCGCCATTGCTTGTCTTTGCGGCGCAGGCGGAACTCCTCCGGCTTCGCCTGGCCGGGCGCGCCCAGCGGCCGGATCAAGAGCTCCTGCAGTTTAGGGATATCATCGGAATGCGCGAACTCAAGCAGGGTACCGCCCAAAACGTCGGAGGCGGCGTGCCCCAGGATCCGCTCGAAGGAAGGGCTGACGTACAGAAAAGTGCCCTGGGCGTCCAAAAAGACCACGGCGTCCAGGGCGTTCTCGATGAGGGAGCGGAAATAGCGTTCGCTTCGCGCCAGGGCGCCTTCCATGGCCTTGCGGTCCCGGCGGACCTGCGCGTCGGCCAATTCCCGCCGGACGGCGGGCAGGAGGCGCGCCAGGTTGTTCTTCAAAATGTAATCGTGGGCCCCGGCGCGCATGGATTCCACGGCCACTTCCTCGCCGATCTTGCCCGAAACGATGATGAAGGGAATGTCTATTTCCTGACCGCGAAGCAGGTCCAGGGCGGCGAGTCCGCTGAAGCGCGGCATCACGTAATCGGAGAGGATGATGTCCCAGGCCGCGCCGCGCAACGCCTCGCGCATGGCCTCCGCGGTCTCCACCCGCCGGTGGACCGGCTCATAGCCGCCGCGCTGGAGTTCACGCAATAAGAGAAAAGCATCGTTTTCGGAATCTTCCACTATCAGGACGCGCAGCGGTATGTTTGAGGCCATGGTATCCCCTCCACGAAAAAATCCTCTGAAAAAACCCTCTATGCGACTTCGCTTGTTTTAACGTATTTCAAAACTGGGACAGGTAGAAGCAAGGAGTGGGAAGAAGCGGACCGGCAGGCCGGTTCCGACACACATATTATAGGACGTTTTCAGTCGATGGATGAAGCCCGGCATGAAGTTTTTCAGGCCAGTGAAAAGGCCCGCCGGTCCATCGCGGGGATGAACGGGCGGGCCTTTGGAAACGGTCGACTCTCGCTACGCGGCTTCCAGGGTCCTGCGGATGCCGTCGATGAATTCCTTGAAGTCGTCCACAACCTTCGGCAGGGGCAAGGCATTCAACAATTCGCTCAAGATGAAGACCTGGAGGCGCGCCAACAACTCGTTAATTTCGCCCGTGGTCAACCGGCCGTAATCCAGCCGGATGCCGCGCTCCGAGCTGGCTCCCCGCCAGGAAAACGAGGGAGGGCGGGTTGTCCATGGAAGCCGCGGCGGACATGGCCTCGCGCACGATCCGGTTGACGGACTGGGTCGGCAGGCTGGGATTGACGACGATGCGGATGCTTTTAATAAATTGTAAATAGGTTGTAAATATTTTGCGCTTCAAAAATCCCCTAATCATTCGACGGAAGATTTAATACAATAAGTCATTCTATTTACCGAATCCTGGAAGTCATCCGAATGCGGGGTGGCTTCTTTCAATATTCCCCGGAGAAATTCATGACCCTTCCCGTTTATTCCTTGGACGACCAAGGCCGCTGCGTTATTGACCAATACAACGAGAGCTCACTGTTTTCCAGCTTCCTGCCCGGCATCGCCGGAGAAAACGGCATCCCCCTTTGGGCCTTCTACGTGAACCGCGGGCAGGGCGTCGTCAGCTTCGGCATCCGGAACAAGGACGCCGCCATTTTGGAATTCTTCCCCGCGGACAAAGCCTACCAGCTCGTCACGCTGCGCGGGTTCCGCACTTTCCTCAAAGTCCACCGGGGCTCCAAGACCGCTTTCCACGAACCGTTCCAGCGCAACGACGACCAAAACGTGCATCAGCGGATGATCATCTCCAGCCATGAAGTGGCGGTGGAGGAAACCAACAAAACGCTCGGCCTCAAGGTCCGCGCCGAGATGTTCACACTGCCCAACGCCTCCCTCGGCGGCCTCGTGCGCCGGCTCACCGTTGAAAACATTTCCGACCAGGAGATCTCCCTCGAATACGTCGACGGACTCCCGCAGCTCCTCTCCTTCGGCCTCAACCAATGGGTGATCAAGAACATGAGCCGCACCATGGAGGCCTTCACCATCGTCGACAACCTGGACCAGGGCGCGCCGTTCCTGCGGTTGAAGGTGTTGCCCGCGGATTCGGAGAAGATCGTCCCCGTCGTCGCAGGGAACTTCTTCGTCGGCTACCATCACCAGGACGCCCACTTCGGCCGGACGCAAGCCATCGTGGACAGCCGCATCGTCTTCGGCTCGCGGGCGGACTTCACGGTCCCGGAAAATTTCTTTTCGGACAAGGGCTTCGACGCCTCCAGGCAGGTATCGGGCAACAGGAACCCGGCGGGTTTCCTGACCGGGCACGGCAAGCTCGCGCCCAAGGGCCGATTGTCGGTCCTGAGCCTTTACGGCCACGCCGGCAGCCTTTCCGAACTGAACGATTTCCTGGCCGCGAACGTCACCGACGCGACGTTCTTCGACCGGAAGCAGGACGAGAACGCGCGCATGATTCGAGGCATCTCGTCGCGCGCCTTCACCGCCACCAGCCACGGCATCCTGAACGAATACGCCCGCCAGTCCTTCCTGGACAACCTGCTGCGCGGCGGGCTGTCCGTCCAAGTCCCCGGCGGGCCGATCCTGTACCTGTTCGGCCGCAAGCACGGCGACCTGGAGCGGGACTACAACGAGTTCTTCCTGCAAGACAGCACTTTCTCGGAGGGGAACGGCGATTTCCGCGACGTGCTGCAGAACCGCCGCTGCGAGCTCTTCTTCAACCCCGCGGTGGGCGACCGCAACATCAAATATTTCTTCAGCCTCATCCAGCCCGACGGATACAACCCGCTGGTGCTGCGCAACACGCGCTTCCACATCGCCGAACCGAAGAAACTGGCGGCGGACCCGGAACTCGCGCCGCTGCTGCCCGCGCTCGAACCCATGTTCGCCCAGGAATTTAAGTACGCCGCGCTCTGGAGCGCCCTGGCCGACAAGCTGAAGGACGAGGCCGACCGCGCGCGCGCCGCCGGAAAGATCCTGCAGGCCGCGGAAGAAGTGGAAGACGCCGAATTCGAAAAAGGGTATTGGTCCGACCACTGGACCTACCTGGTGGACATCCTGGAAAACTTCCGGAACGTCTATCCGGACCGCCTGAACGCCGCGCTGCTGTCGAACAACACCTACACGTTTTTTGATTCCACCCATTTCGTCCTGCCGCGCGAAAAGAAATACGTCGTCACCGAGCGGGGCGTGCGCCAGTACGGCGCAGTGGCGTACAATAAGGAAAAGGACCTCCTGATCAAGAGCCGCTCCGTGGCCAAGCACCGCGTGCGCACCAAGCAGGGCAAGGGCGAGGTCTATCGCACCACGCTGCTGGTGAAGATCCTCACGCTCGTCGTGAACAAGCTCGCCTCCCTGGACGCCTTCCTCGCCGGCATCGAGATGGAAGCCGACCGCCCGGGCTGGTGCGACGCCCTCAACGGGCTGCCCGGACTCTTCGGCTCCGCGCTCAACGAATCCATCGAGCTGAAGCGACTCGTGGACTTCCTGCTCGACGCATTAAAATCGACCGACAACAGCTCCTCGGTCCCCATGCCGCTCGAGCTCTACAACTTCCTCCACGCCCTCGGCCAGATGGTGAAAAACCCCTCCGACCTCGAGAAAGACCCCATGAAGTTCTGGAACGAGAGCCACATGCTCAAGGAATCCTACCGCGAGAAAGTGTTCTTCGGCTTCGACGGCGCGGAAAAGTCCGTCCCCATGGAAGAGATCAAAACCCTCCTGACCAACGCCTCAGCGCTCCTGGAGAAAAGCCTCGAACGCGGGCGGGACAAATCCACCGGGCTTTATCACACCTATTTTTCACACGATCCGGTCGCCTACGAAAGGATCGGCGAAAGCGATTCCCCCTTCGCGCGCGTGAAGGTGTTCTCGCAGAAACCGCTTCCGCTTTTCCTGGAAGGCATCGTGCACGCGATGCGCGTCCTCAAGACCCCGGCGGAAACCCGCGCGATCTACCAGAACGTTTTGAAGACCGAGCTCTACGACAAAGCCCTCGGCATGTACCGCATGAACGCGCCCCTGGGCGACAAAGCCATCGAGCTCGGCCGCATCGCCATCTTCAACTACGGTTGGCTGGAAAACGGGTCCATCTTCCTGCACATGCACTACAAGTACGTCCTGGAAATGATCCGGGGCGGCATGATCGACGAGTTCTACGCCAACCTCTCGACGCTGCTCGTCCCCTTCCGTGATCCGAAGACCTACCGCCGCAGCGTGACGGAGAACGTCAGCTTCATGGCGAGCAGCGGCTATGCGACGGACCCGGGGGACCACGGCAAAGGCTTTGTCGCGCGGCTCTCCGGGTCGACGGTGGAATTCCTCCACATCTGGTCGATCCTGATGTTCGGCGGCGCGCCGTTCCGGCTGGACGACGCGGGCCAGCTGGTGTTCCGCCTGGAGCCGCAGCTGCACAAGGACTTTTTCACGAAGGACGAGATGGAGATCCATCCAGCCCCCGGCGAAAAAGCGGTCCTGCCGAAAAACGCCCTGGCTTTCAAGTTCCTGGGGAAGACCCTCGTGATCTATCACAACGACGCGCGGCGCGACACCTTCGGCGCCTCCGGCGCCCGCGTGCAAAGGTACATCCTGGAAGGTTTCGACGGAAAGTCGGAAACGGTGAAGAACGACCATCTGGTGGGAAAGAACGCCCTGGCGATCCGCGAGGGCCGCATTAAGACGATCCACGCCTATCTAGGATAGGTTCGTCACCCCGGCGGAAGCCGGGGTCCAGTCATCTAAAAGCTTCTGGATTCCGGCTTTCGCCGGAATGACGACAAAAAATCCGTTGACTTATTCTTCGTCGGCGGGTTATAATAAGGCCTCAATGTCATCCATTCACAGCGCACTCCTTCAGGTCGTCGTTTTGGTCGTCCGGGTCGTCGTCCCGGGCGTCGGGGGTGTCGCGCTGTAACGGTTAGCAAAGAAGAAGCGAAAAGACACCGTCGGCGCCAAAGGGCCCCGGCGGTTTTTTTATGCATATATAGTAAACTAACGGGACATAACGTCCCCAATCTTATAGAGCGGAGTCAGCCATGAATACCGAAAACGCACCCCATATGCACCTCATTTCCTGCCTGGTGGAGGACAAGCCCGGCGTTTTGTCGCGGATCAGCGGCATGTTCACCAACCGGGGGTTCAACATCGACTCCCTCGCCGTGGGTAGGACCCAAGTCGCGGGCGTGTCCCGCATCTCTTTGGTTTGCGGCGGGGACGACCGCGTGATCGGCCAGATCATCAACCAGTTGAACAAACTGGTGGACGTGATCCGCGTGTCCAACCTCACCTGGGAAGACCACGTGGAAAGCGAAATGATGCTGGTGAAGGTGGGGGCCGGCGGGGCGAAGGGGACGCTCGACAAGCTTTGCGCCGAGTTCCACGCCCGCGTGCGGGACGAAGGTCCGCAGGGATTCGTGATCGAAGCCAGCGGAAAACCCGAAGAGACCGAAGCCATCCTCAAGGCGCTGGAACCCTTCGGCGTGAAGGAAATGACCCGGACCGGGCGCATCATCCTCCACCGCGGCTCGACGGTCCTGGATCCGTTTTTACAGCAGCAGGAAGCCGTGGCCCAGGCGGCGGCGGTCCATGGGACCGGCGGAGAAACGATGACGGGCGCGGACATGGTCCCGCGGGTGCTCGCGGACGAAGGCGTGGAAGTGATCTTCGGCTACAGCGGCGGCGCCATCCTGCCGACGATCGATGCCCTTTATCGCTATAACGCCGCCCATCCCCAGAAAACCGTGCGGATGATCGTGCCCGCCAACGAACAGGGCGCGGCCTTCATGGCCTCGGGCTATTCGCGCTCCACCGGCAAGGTGGGCGTGGCCCTCGTGACGTCCGGCCCCGGCGCGACCAACACGGTGACGCCCGTCCGCGACGCCATGGCGGACTCGGTGCCGATCGTGGTGCTCTGCGGACAGGTGCCGCGGCCGGCCATGGGGACCGACGCGTTCCAGGAAGCCCCCGTGTTCAACATCATGAGCTCCTGCGCCAAGCACGTTTTCCTGGTGGAAAAACCCGAGGAGCTGGAAGCCACGATCCGCACGGCCTTCGAGATCGCCCGCACCGGGCGGCCGGGCCCCGTGGTCATCGACCTGCCCAAGGACATCCAAAACTGGAAGGGTTCTTACTACGGCAAGGGAAAGCTCCCGCTGCCGGGATACCGCTGGCGCCTGGAACAGGTCACCAAGTCCCGCGTGTCCAAGGAATCCATGGACGCCTTCTTCTCCGCCCTGAAGACCAGCGAGAAGCCGCTGATCTACGCGGGCGGCGGCGTGATCAACTCCAACGCGGCCGAGGAGCTACGGGAGTTCTCGCGCACCTTCAACATCCCCGTGGTGACCACGCTGATGGGCATCGGCGGGATGGACACGAAGGACCCGCTGGCCATGCACATGCTCGGGATGCACGGCACGGCCTACGCCAACTACGCGGTGGAGGATTGCGACCTCCTCTTCACCGTGGGCGCGCGCTTCGACGACCGCGTGGCCGGCAAGGTGAAGGAGTTCGCCCCCAACGCCAAGTTCATCGGCCACTTGGACGTGGACGCGGCGGAGATCGGCAAGGTCAAAGCCGTGAATTGGTCCCACGTGGCGGACGCGAAACAGGGGCTGAAAGACCTCATCGCCGGCGGGAAATCCCTTGGTTTCAAGAAAGACTATTCCAAGTGGATCCAGCACGTTCAGGACCTTAAGAAAAAATTCCCCCTGAACTATGACCGCAAGAGCGCGCTCATCCAGCCTTACTACGTGATTGAGACGCTGACCGAGCTGACGAAGGGCGACGCCATCATCAGCACCGGCGTGGGACAACACCAGATGTGGGCCGCGCAATACGCCCATCATAAAACGCCCCGGCACTGGCTCACCTCCGGGAGCATGGGCACCATGGGCTACGGCCTCCCCGCGGCCATCGGCGCGGCCTTCGCCAACCCGGACAAGACCGTCATCGACATCGACGGGGACGGCAGCATCCGGATGAACTTCGGCGAGCTGGAGACCATCACGACCTACGGACTGAAAGTGAAGATCCTGCTCTTGAACAACGAGGGCGACGGCATGGTGCGCCAGTGGCAGACCGTTTATTACGGCGGACGCTACTTCGCCATCGACAAGAACCTCCACTCCATGAACTTCGTGAAAGCCGCCGAGGCCGCGAGCTTTCCGTTCACCAAGAGCATCAAAAATCCCGCCGATGTGAAGGAAACGCTGAAAGCGTTCCTGGAGTCCGACGGCCCGGCGTTCCTCGAAGTGATGATCGATCCCTTCGCGCCGGTGTACCCGATGGTGGGCCCGGGCGCCGGCTACAAGGAAATGCTGACGGGGGATTGGATCACGTCCCGCGACGGCAAGAAACCCGTGGCCGCGGCCGCCGCCAGCGCACCGGTGCCGGAACTGTTCTAACCATCACAGCCAAAAGAAAAGGCCGTTCTCTCTCGCGAGAGGACGGCCTTTTTTAATCCATCCCCCCTCCCTGGATGGGAGAGGGTCGTGGTCAGGGTGAAATGCTAGAACAGCGTGTAGACGAAGGGCGCGACGGCCGAGCCCTGCGACAAAATGATCAGCATCCCGAGCAAGAGCAAGACGATGACCATGGGCGCCAGCCACCACTTCTTCTCCTGCTTCATGAACTGCCAGAATTCCTTCAAAATGGACAATTTGCTCACGATAATCTCCTCTTTCTAAAATTGCTTCTCGTACCGCTGCTTAGAAAATACCGCTTTTTCTTTTGTAATCCAATAGCTGCGCCGCGAGCGGTCGAACGTTAGATCCAGCATCCGCTTTCCCGCCAAGCGCATGCAAACACCCATAGGCATGATGACTAAAAAAAACACGGCGGACAAGATGATCCGGGTCATCACGAACCCCATGACCACGGCCATTCCCATCCACGCCCGCTGGACCGGCCGCAGCACCGACGGAGCGGCCAGGCCGAGAAGCACCAGGGGGGCGCCGATCGCCGTGAAATAGGGGCCGACCGGTTTATGTCTCAGCAAAGTGATGATGCCGATGGCCAGGAACACGCCGCCCACCACCAGCCCGAAGCCGCGCAGGTCCTTGCGTTCGCTTTTGATGGATTTAAAATCGTCTTTAAGCATGGATAATCTCTTTATAGAAGTTGTCACCCCGGCGAAAGCTGAGGTACAGTCATCTGAAATCTTCTGGATTCCGGCTTTCGCCGGAATGACCGCAATTAGTCCAGTTCGTATTCCTTCTTCCAGTCCGTGTCTTTGTCCAGCGGCTTCTGCTCTTTCTTGTCCAGGATGAAATTCCCCAGCACCAAGTAATCCATGTTCGTGCGCATCAGGCAGACGAAGGCTTCCCGCGGCGTGCAGACGATGGGCTCGCCCCGCACGTTGAAGGACGTGTTGATGAGCACGCCGCAGTTCTGCTTTTCCTGGAACTTGGACAGCAGTTTGTAGAACAGCGGCTTCTCTTCCGGAGTGACGGTCTGGACGCGGGCCGAGTAATCAACGTGCGTGACGGCGGGTATCGTAGACCGAGACACGTTCAGCTTCTCGATGCCGAACAGCTTCTCTTCCTCCCCGGTCATCTTCCGCCGAAGGTTCTCGCGCACCGGCGCCACCAGAAGCATGTAGGGGCTGTCCGAGTCCAGTTCGAAGTATTCCGACGCCTTTTCCCGCAACACCGCCGGGGCGAAGGGGCGGAAGCTCTCGCGGAATTTGATCTTCAGGTTCATGATCTCCTGCATCCTGGCGGAGCGCGCGTCGCCGATGATGGACCGGTTGCCCAGGGCGCGCGGGCCGAACTCCATGGGACCCTGGAACCAGCCGATCACCTTTTCCCGGGCGAGGTAGTCCGCCGTTTTTTCGACCAGCGCGTCGTCGTCAAGTTCCGTGAAAGGTATGCCGCCCGCTTGGAGGAATTTCCGGATCTCATCGCGGCCGTAGTCCGGCCCGAGGCTCGAACCGCGCTGGGAATCGCGCCGGCCGTCGGCGTTCCGCGGATTGCCCAAGTATTGATACCAGGTGAAAAGCGCCGCGCCCAGAGCTCCACCCGCGTCGCCGGCCGCGGGCTGGATCCAGATGTTCTCGAACGGCCCGTCCCGCAAAATCTTCCCATTGCCGACGCAGTTCAGCGCCACGCCGCCGGCCAGGCAGAGATTTTTTTCGCCCGTGTCCTTTTGGACCTGCCGGGCCACGCGCATCATGACCTCCTCGGTCACGTCCTGCACGGAACGGGCCAGGTCCATCTCCCGCTGCGTCAGCTTTGATTCCGGCTTCCGCGGTTCCCCGCCGAACAGCCTATGGAATTTGCCGTTGGTCATCCGGAGGCCCGCGCCGTAGCCGAAGTAATCCATGTTGAGGGCGAAGGACCCGTCTTCCTTCAGGTCGATGAGCTCGGACAGGATCAAGTCCTTGTATTTCGGCTCGCCGTAGGGCGCCAGGCCCATCACCTTGTATTCGCCGGAGTTGACCTTGAACCCGGTGTAATAGGTGAACGCGGAATAGAGCAGGCCGATGGAATGGGGGAAGTGGATTTCCTTTTGCAGCTCGATGGCGTTATCGCGCCCGACGCCGCAGCTGGTCGTCGTCCATTCCCCCACGCCGTCCAGCGTCAGCAGCGCCGCGCTCTGGAACGGCGACGGAAAAAACGCCGAAGCCGCGTGGGATTCGTGATGCTCGGTAAAGAGGGTCTTTCCCTCGTAGCCGAGCTCGGTGGCGATGATTTCCTTCATCCATATTTTTTCCTTGATCCACAGCGGGATGGCCTTGATGAAGGAGGATAATCCCCGCGGCGCGTAGGCCAGATAGCTCGCGAGGAGCCGTTCGAACTTGAGGAAAGGCTTGTCGTAAAAGGTGACGTAGTCCAGGTCCTTGACGGTGATGCCGCCCGCCTTCAAACAGAATTCGATGGCGTTTTTAGGGAACCCCGCGTCGTGCTTTTTCCGGGTGAAGCGTTCTTCCTGGGCGGCGGCGACAATCCGTCCGTCCTGCACCAGACAGGCCGCGCTATCGTGATAGAAAGCGGAAATACCGAGAATATTCATTGGGGGAAGAATTGCGATGGAATTATCCCATAAAGGGAAGATATCGTAAAATAGAATGATGAAGATCCGGGTGGGCATCATCGGCGCAGGCCCCGGCGGATTGGCCGCGGCCGTTCTCTTGGCCCGGCGGGGTTTCGACGTCACCGTCTTTGAGCGCGACTCCCGCGTAGGGGGGCGCAACGGCCGGATCCGGGCCGACGGATACACCTTCGACATCGGCCCCACCTTTTTCACGATGCCTTTCCTGCTGGATGAAATTTTTCAGGAGTGCGGACGGCGCCTCGACGATTACATCGACCTAAAAGCCGTCGAGCCCCATTACCGGCTGGTCTTCACGGACGGGAAGGAATTCCGCCCGGGGAAGGACGCAGACGGGGTCAGAGATTCCATCCGCGCAATAAACCCCGCGGACGCCGACGGCTTCGACCGCTACATGGAATACAACCGGCGCAAGCTGGCGGCGGTCCTTCCCAGCCTGAAAGTACCCCACGAACATGTCTATCAAATCCTTCGACCGGCCCTGTTCAAAACTCTTCCGTTCCTGAACGTCGCGGGGTCCGCGTGGGGTGAAGCATCCCGTTTTTTCTCGGACGAACGAATCCGGCTCGCTTTTACCTTTGAATCGCGTTACTTCGGCATGTCACCGTTCCAAACCCCGTCGTTGTTTACGATTCTGCCCTATTCGGAATACCGCTGGGGCGTCCACCATCCCGTCGGCGGCTGCCATCGCCTGTCCATGGCACTTGAGCAATTGGCCCGGGATATGGGCGCGCGCATTCACTTAGACGCGGATGTGACGCAGATAGAAACAGAGGGGCGCAGGGCCCGCATTCTGCACACGGCGGACGACCGCGTCCATAAGTTCGATGAAATCGTCATGAACGCGGATTTCGCCTGGGGCATGAGGAACCTGGTCCCGGACGCGGCGCGGCGCCACTACACGGACGAGAAACTCGCCCGCAAGAAATATTCCGGTTCCGCCTTCGTCATGCACCTGGGACTGGACAAGCGGTACGAACACCTGCTCCACCACAATATTTTCATCTCGGACGACTATCGCAAAAGCCTGCGGGGAAACGAACCCGGGGAACGGTTGTCGGAGGATCCCTCCATTTACGTGCAAAACGCCTCGGCCACGGACCCCACGCTCGCGCCGGAGGGACATTCAACGCTCCGCGTGTCGGTGTCCGTTCCCAACCTGAAGACCGGCATCGATTGGTCCAAAGAACGGGATCGCTACCGGCGGCTGGTGCTTGATAAACTGGCGGAGCGGGCAGGACTGGCGGACCTGGAAAAACACATCCGGTTCGAGCAAATCATAACGCCCGCGGATTGGGAGTCGAGGATGCGCGTGGGATACGGGGCGATCTTCAGCCTAGAACACACCTGGCGGCAGATATATGCGCTCCGACCGCACAACCGCTTCGAGGAATTCGAGAACATGTGGCTGGTGGGCGGCGGCACGCAACCCGGTAGCGGGCTCCCCTTCATATACGCGTCGGCCCGCATCACGGCCGATGGGATCGCCAAAAAATACTCCGGCCGGCCGGAACCTTCGCCGCTGGCCGCGCCGATCCCGCGTATTTCCGCGGCCGGCGCGCCGACTTGAGGGGATTTAAGGCTAGATGAGCGGGTGGGTCCGGCGCAGGGTGCGCCGGTAAGTCGACATTATTTCTTCGGGCCCCGCCGCGGTAAAACCCAAATCATGCAGCAACCCGTCCGTCAGTTTGTAAACCCATCCGTGAACGGCCACCTTTTGCCCGCGCCGCCAGGCGTTCTGGATGATGGACGTGTGGCAGACGCTGCGGGCCTGTTCGATCACGTTCAACTCGCATAAACGGTTGGTCCGCGCCGAACCGCGCCTGGCGGAAAGGTCCGGCGCATGCTTGTCGCGAATGTCCTTAATGGGCTGTAGCCAGCTGTCGATGAGGCCCGTCGTTCCGCCTTTGATCACGGCGGCGACCCCTCCGCAGCCGTAATGGCCGCAGACGATCACGTGCTTGACGCGCAAAACGTCCACGGCGTATTGGAGCACGGAAAGGCAATTGATGTCCGCCGGCGCGACGATGTTGGCCACATTGCGGTGGACGAAGACTTCTCCGGGCATCAACCCTATGATTTCGTTGGCCGGAACGCGGCTGTCGGAGCAGCCGATCCACAGATACTCGGGCGTCTGCTGATGGGAAAGTTTTTGGAAAAAACCGGGGTCGGTCCGTGTCATGGACCCGGCCCAACGCCGGTTGTTATCGAAAAGTTTTTTCAGGTAGCGCATCGACGTCCATTCTATAAAAATTCCCGCGCGATTGGCGCGCCGTGTCCCATCGCGTTGCGCATAGGCCGCGGATTTCATACATAGGGAAACGATGGCTCCAGAAACCGCAAAACTCTTCACCAAGGATTTCATATGCTGGCTCGCCGCGAGGTTCGCCTCGAACATGGGCCGGCGGATGGTTTCCGTCGCCGTGGCATGGCAGATCTACCAGCTCACCCGCAGCCCCCTGGCGCTGGGGTTCATCGGGATGGCCGAGGCCTTCCCCTTCCTGGCGACCTCCCTTTGGGCCGGCCACCTGGTGGACCGCCACCACAAGAAGCCCTTCATGGTCGGCGCCGAAGCCGCCCTCACGCTGTGCGCCGCGGCGCTCTGCGCCCTCACGTTTCTTCATCGCGCCCCCATCCTCATGTACTACCTGATCGTCGCGCTGATCGGCGCTTCGGTCAGTTTCGCCAGCGTGGCCTCCAGCGTGTTCGTCCAGACCACGGTGCCGAAGGAAATCTACTCCCGGGCCGCGGCGTGGAACCTGTCTTCCTACATGGCCGCGACCATCGCCGGACCGATCGCGGGAGGATGGCTGCTGACGCACGCCTCCGGCCGTGCGACGCTGGCGCTGGCGGCGGCGTTCTTCCTCATCGCCCTCACGTTCATGGCCGGCCTCCGCTTCCTCCCGCCGCTGGCGCCCGCCCCCGCGGAATCGGCGTTCCAGCGCATCAAGGAAGGGATCAAGTTCGTGCGCACCCAACCGCTCATCCTCGCCTGCATGTGCATCGACATGGTGGCGGTGTTCTTCGGCGACGCCGTGGCGCTGTTCCCGATCTTCGCCGACCGGCTCGGAGGCGGGGCCTTCGGCTTCGGCCTGCTTCGCGCGTCCCCCGCCGTGGGAGCGGCGTTGGTCTCCCTGACCCACTCGTTCCGGCCTTTCATCAGCCCGACTTGGGGCCTTCTGAAAAAAGCCGTTCTCGTTTTCGGCCTCTGCATGATCGCCTTCGCCCTGTCGCCCCACATTCTCATCGCCGCCGTCTTCCTCATGCTGTCCGGCGCGGCCGACGGAATCAGCGTCATCATCCGCCAGAGCGTCTATCAAGCGCACACGCCCGACGCCCTGCGGGGCCGCGTGGCCGCCCTGAGCGGGATATTCATCAGCACTTCCAACGAACTGGGGGACTTCGAATCGGGCATTACCGCCAGCCTCATGGGGCCGGTGCTCTCCGTCATCTTCGGCGCCAGTCTGACCGTGATTAGCGTGGGCGTGATGGCCCGCAAGTTCCGCCACGTTCCGGACAAATAAAAAATATAATGTCCCCCATGCGAACATCCTTGGCGATCATCGGCGCGGGACCAGGCGGGGAAGCCGCGGCCAAGCGCGCGGCCAAGCGCGGAATTAAAACCGTCCTCATCGAAAAAGCCGACCTCGGCGGCGTCTGCCTCAACCGCGGCTGCATCCCCTCCAAGATTTTGCTCGAAGCCGGGCGGTTGCTTAGCCAAGCCAAAGCGGCATCCGCGCACCTATCGGGGGCCGAATCTTTGTCCATCCGCTGGGAGGCTCTCCAAAAAAGAAAATCCCAGATCGTCAACGACCTGCGCGTGGGCCTGACCCAACATCTGTCGCGGCTCGGCGTCGATGTCTTCACCGGCACCGCCCGCTTTTCCGGCCCGAATCAATTGATCGTCGCCATGCCGAACGGTGAACAAACCGTCGAATTCGAGCACGCCATCCTGGCCGCGGGCTCGGAAGCGTTTTTCCCTCCGCCCTTCGATTCCATTCGTGATATAATTCTCGACAGCGACCGCGCCCTGGCCCTCGATCACGTTCCGGCGCGCCTCGTCGTGGTCGGCGGCGGCGCCGTGGGCTGCGAGTTCGCCTGTTTGTTCCAGGAATTGGGAAGCCGGGTGACGCTGGTCGAAATGAAAGACCAGCTTTTGCCGGGCGAGGACGTGCCCGTGGTCCGCGTGCTGCAAAACGCCTTCGAGAAACGCGGCATGACAGTGCTTACGTCCACCACGGTGGAATTCCTGTCCAAAACCAAGCACTGGACCCTGAGGTTGTCCAACCGGCAGGAGATCGAGGCCGACGAGGTGCTCGTCTGCGTGGGCCGACGGCCCAACGCCGCGGGGCTCGCCCTGGACAAAGCGTCCGTCAAGGTGGATAAGAACCGCGTGGCGGTGAACGAGTTCCTCCAAACCTCCCAGCCCCACATCTACGCGGTGGGCGACGTGAACGGCCTTTCGCTCCTAGCCCACGCCGCGTCCGCCCAAGCCGAAACCGCGGTGGACCATATCGCCGGCGAAAAAAAACCCTACGATAATTCCCTCGTGCCGCGGGCGCTCTACACCTGGCCGGAAGTGGCCAGCGTCGGCGAATGGACGAGCTCCGCCCAGGCCAAGGGCAAGGAAGCCAAATCCCAGCGGTTTTTCTTTAAGGGCTCCGCCAAGGCCCTGGCCGGCAACGAAACTGACGGGTTCATCCAGATCGTCTTCGATACCGCGAACAATAAACTCTTGGGCGCCCAGATCGCGGGGCCCCACGCCACGGAGCTGATCCACGTTTTTTCCACGGCCCTCGTCGCCGGGTTCACCGTCGACCAATTGCGCCGCGTGATCTTCGCCCATCCCACGCTGTCCGAGGGGATCAAGGAAGCATTGTCCCGCTGAAAATGGTATAGTGAGAACCTTCCATTAATTATGAATTCTTCCACCATTTCCTGGCGGCCGCGTCTGCCGTCCCATCTCAAACGTTCCGTCCCCAAGGGCGGGCATTTCTTCCAGATTAAGGATGAACTGGGGCGTACGGCCCTGCCCACGGTCTGTGAGCAAGCCCTATGCCCCAACCGCAACGAATGCTGGTCCCGCGGCACCCTCACTTTTCAGATTTTGGGATCCATCTGCACGCGCCGCTGCTCCTTCTGCGCGGAAACCACGGGAAAACCGAACCTCGTGAACGCCGATGAGCCCGAAAAACTTTTGGAAGCTACGCTCCGATTGAAGCTGAAGCACGTCGTCATCACGTCCCCCGCCCGCGACGACCTGCGGGACCAGGGCGCGAACCAGTTCGCGGCCTGCATCAAACTCCTGCACGAAAAAGCGCCGGACATTACTGTCGAAGTGTTGACGCCCGATTTCCAGGGCCGGCCCGAGCTCTTGAAGATCGTCTTCGACGCGCGACCCGACATCTTCAACCACAATATGGAAACCGTCCGCCGCCTCACCCCGAAAGTCCGCGCCCGGGCCACCTACGACCGCTCCCTCGCCGTGCTCAAAGCGGCGAACGAGGCCGGGCTCGTCGCCAAGTCCGGGCTGATGATCGGCTTGGGCGAAACCGTGGACGAGCTGATGGAAACCTTCGGCGACATGAAGGCGCACGGCGTGCGGCTGTTGACCGTCGGACAGTACCTTCCGCCCAGCGAAGACCATTTCCCCGTCCAAAAGTTTTACACGCCCGAGGAGTTCCTCGACCTCAACCGCCGCGCCCGGCCGCTCTTCGACCAGGCCATGATCGGCCCGCTGGTCCGAAGCTCCTATCATGCGGACGACGTTGCCGCCAGGCAACGTGCCGGTTTGTCGGACGGCAAGGAACCGGCTTCATGAACCGCACCCCGTTTTTTTCAGCGCACCAAGCCACCGGCGCCCGCCTCATCGATTTCGGCGGCTGGGAAATGCCGGTCCAGTTCGCCGGAATTTTGCAGGAGCACGCGGCGGTGCGCGAACGCGCCGGCGTGTTCGACATCTCCCACATGGGCCAGGTTTGGGTCACGGGAAAAGACGCGCTGCCGTTCCTCCAAAAACTCCTCACCAACGATCTATCCAAACTCGTCCCGGGCAAGGGCCAATACAACCTCATGTGCCGCGAGGACGGCTGCGTCATCGACGATCTCTACGTCTATTTCCTTTCGCCGGACCGCTATCTCGTCATCATCAACGCGTCCCACATCCCCGTGGACCTGCGGTGGATGCGGGACCATAAAGTCGGGACCGTATCGATTGAAGAACAGCCGAACCGCGCCGCGCTGGCCGTCCAGGGCCCGGCTGCGGAAAAGATCGTCGCAGGGTTCTGCCCCGAGGCGACGGCGATGAAACGGAACGGCGTGGGCGAGTTCACTTTGCTGGGGCAAAAAATCGTCATCGCCCGCACGGGCTACACCGGGGAAGACGGTTTCGAGTTCTTCGGCCCGGCCGCGCCGTTGTTAGAGTTTTATCCCAAACTCTTGGAGGCCGGAAAACCCCTCGGCCTGGAACCCATCGGCCTGGGCGCGCGGGACACGCTGCGCCTCGAGATGGGCTACCGCCTGCACGGGAACGATTTGGACGAACAGCACACGGCCCTGGAAGCCGGGCTGAACTGGGCCGTCAAGCTCGACAAGAAAGAGGACTTCGCGGGCAAGTCGGCGTTGGTCCGCGAACAACAGCGCGGCTCCAAACGAAAGTTCATCGCCTTCCGCGTCACCGGCGCCGGCGTGGCGCGCCACGGCTATCCACTCCTGGCGGGCGGAACGCCCATTGGCGAAGTGAGCAGCGGGACATTTTCCCCTTCGCTCAAAGCCGGCATCGGGATGGGTTTCGTCGACGCGAGGGCCTTCGCCGCGGCCCAGGAAAAACAGACGCCACTTTCCGTAAAGATTCATAACCGCGACGTCCCCGTGGAAGTCGCGCGGCTCCCGTTTTATAAAAAAGAAGCTTTAACCGCGGCAAAATGACCGTTGCCCCGGCATGCATCTGGCCGGGGCCCATGGAGTAATTTTTTGGAAACATGGATTCCGGCCAAAAACATGCCGGAATGACGAGCAACAAAAAACCCAAAAGGACTATCCTATGAACCCCAATGATCTGCGCTTCACCAAATCCCATGAATGGATCGCCGGCGACGGCACCGTCGGCATCTCGGACCACGCCCAGCACGAGATCACGGACGTGGTCTTCGTCGAACTGCCGAAGACCGGACGCCCCGTGAAAGCCGAAGAGGCCTGCGCGGTGGTGGAATCCGTCAAGGCGGCCTTCGACATCTACGCGCCCGTGGCCGGGACCATTTCGGCCGTGAACGATTCGGTCGCCAAGAACCCGGCGGCGCTCAACCAATCTCCCTACGACGCCGGCTGGCTCTACAAAATCCAGATGACAAATCCCCAGGACCGCCAGAAACTCATGACCCACGCGCAGTACCAGGAATTCGTCAAGACCGCCGCGCACTAAACAGAACGATCTCCGAGGTAAAAGATGGCTTGGATAAAATTATTCGCCGTTGCACTTCTCTGCATGACGACCGCCGCCCTTAACGCCGAGACCGGGAGCGTGACCGGGAAGTTCGTCGCACCGGGGGACAAGATACTCCTCATCATCGGACAGGACCGCGACACCGTCGATTCCTACGTCGAGACGACGGGCATGGTCCCCGGCGGGTTCAGCGTCTACACCTCCATCCAGAACATGGACGGCCTTTGGGACGAGGCGGACTACGGCGGCGGACGGCAGAACGCCGAGTACCTTCTGGATAAATACCCCCACACCGTCCTGCACATCGGCCTTTGGATGGTGAACCGCCTGGATGAAACGAACGCGGGCCGCTACGACCAGAACATCGACCGCCTGGCGAAGTGGATCAAGAAGCTCGACAAACCGGTTTTCCTGCGGGTCGGCTACGAGTTCGATTTCCAGCCGAACAACTATGACCCGGAGGCCTACAGAAAGGCGTTCCAGCGACTGGTGAAACACTTCCGGATACACGGCGTCAAAAACGCGGCCTTTGTCTGGCATTCCTTCGGCGGGCAAGGCACCCGCGCCCTGGAAGATTGGTATCCGGGGGACGAATACGTGGACTGGTTCGCGGTTTCCTATTTCAGCCAGTCCCGCGTCGACCTCGACGTCATGCCGAAGTTGGCCCGCGCCCACGGCAAGCCCTTCATGATCGCGGAAGCGACGCCCTTCGGCATCGGCGCCCGCCAGGGATTGATCTCATGGGACACCTGGTTCCGCCCCTTCTTCCAGTACGTCCGCGACTGGAACGTCAAAACCCTTTGCTACATCGGCTGCAACTGGGAATCCCTGCCGCTCTTCCTCAACCAGGGCTGGGGCGACGCGCGGATCCAGGAGGACGATTTCGTCAAAGCCAAATGGCTGAAGGAGATCGGAACGCCGGTCTACCTGGGCGCCGGACCGTCCCTCTACGAGACGCTGGGCTACAAACCGATTTTGCCTCAACCGCCGTCCGCCAAGCAGCGCATCTCCACTTTCGTCGAGAAGTTCTTCGTCCCGCTGACGCGCAGCCAGTCGGGTCCGGTAAAATAGCTTAAAAGGACACCCCATGTTCATCCCGCAAACCGAAGAGCAAAAAAAAGAAATGCTCAACACCATCGGAGTGAAGAACTTCGATGAACTGCTGGGCGGATTGCCGCCATCCCTGCTGCGGCCGTCCCTCAACCTCCCGTCCTCCCTTTCGGAGATGGAACTCACGCGCCATATGGATGAACTCGCGGCCAATGACACGCTCGCGCTGTCCTTCCTCGGCGCCGGCGCCTACGAGCATTTCGTCCCGACGTCGGTCTGGGCGCTGACTCTGCGCGGCGAGTTTTCAACCGCTTACACGCCCTACCAGCCGGAAGCCAGCCAGGGGACGCTGCAATCGATCTACGAATTCCAGACCCTGATCTGCGAACTGTTCGGCATGGACGCGGCCAACGCGTCTATGTACGAGGGCGCCAGCTCCGCGGCCGAAGCCTGCCTGGTGGCGGCGAAGCACACCGGCCGTCCGAATCTTTTGGTCCCGGACTCGGTCCACCCCCACACGCGGCAGGTCATCAAAACCTATCTGCAGCACAGCGGCGCCAAGGTCATCACGCTGCCGACAACGGACGGCGTCCTTTCCCTCGACACGCTCAAGAAACATCTGAACGCGGACAGCGCCGCGCTTCTTGTCCAAAACCCGAACTTCTTCGGCTGCCTGGAAAACGCTCCCGAGCTCGCCAAGCTGGCCCACGAGGCCGGCGCGCTGGTGATCGCCTCGAGCTACCCCGTGGCGCTGGGAATGATCGCGCCTCCCGGAGAATACGGCGCGGACATCGCGGTCGCGGAGGGCCAGCCGCTGGGATTGCCGCTCGGCTACGGCGGGCCCTACGTCGGATTGTTCGCCTGCAAGACGGAACTGCTCCGCAAGATGCCGGGCCGCATCGTCGGCCAAACCGTGGACGTGGACGGCAAGCGCGCCTTCGTCCTGACCCTCCAGGCGCGGGAACAACACATCCGCCGCGAGAAGGCCACCTCCAACATCTGCACCAACCAGGCCCTCTGCGCGCTGGCGTCGACCATCCACATGGCGCTGCTCGGCAAAGAGGGACTACGCGAGCTGGCCAACCTGAATTTCCAGAAGGCCCATTACGCGGCGGCGGAACTGAAGAAGCGCGGGTTCGAACTTCCCTTCGGCGCACCCTTCTTCAACGAGTTCGTCGTGCGCCTGCCGAAATCCCCGGAAGCGTTCCTCGAGGACCTGGCGCGGGAAGAACACGTCCTCGCCGGGCTGCCGCTGGGGAAACATTACCCGTCCATGAAGAACGATCTCCTGGTCTGCGTGACCGAAATCAAGACGAAAGCGGACATCGATCGATTCGTGCAGAAGCTTTCGGAGGTGTCCAAATGACTTCCATCCAGCAATCCACCGAAAAGATCATCGAGCCTTTACTGTTCGAAAAATCCGTGCCTGGCCGCAAGGGCGTTCCGCTGCCCAAGTCGGACGTGCCCTTCACGTCGCCGGAAGCTCTCATCCCGGAAAACCTCCGCCGCAAGAAACCCGCGCGCTGGCCGGAACTGTCCGAGCTGCAGGTGGTGCGGCATTTCACGCGGCTGTCCCATCTGAACTTTTCCATTGATACGAATTTCTACCCGCTCGGCTCGTGCACCATGAAGCAGAACCCCAAGGTGAACGACAAGGTCGCCCTCATGGACGAGTTCGCGGGCCTGCACCCGATGCGCCCGGACTCCCTGAGCCAGGGCATGCTGGAAATCTTGTTCGAACTGGAACGATGGCTCTGCGAGATCTGCGGCATGGACGCCTTCACGCTGCAGCCCTCCGCCGGCGCCCAGGGCGAGCTGACGGGGATCCTCGTCGCCCGCGCCTACCACGAATCCAAGAAACAAAACCGCCACATCGTCCTGATCCCCGACTCGGCCCACGGAACGAACCCCGCGAGCGTCGCCGTCGCGGGCCTGACCGCGGTCACGATCAAGTCCACGGCCAACGGACACGTGGACATCGACGACCTCAAAGCCAAGCTGAACAACGACGTGGCCCTCGTCATGATGACGATCCCCAGCACGCTGGGGCTTTTCGAATCGCGCATCCAGGAAATCGCGCAGATGGTTCACGCGGCCGGCGCGCTGCTCTACATGGACGGCGCCAACCTGAACGCGCTGGTCGGGCTTCTGCGCCCCGGCGACATCGGGTTCGACATCCTGCACGTGAACGTGCATAAGACATTTTCCACGCCCCACGGCGGCGGCGGACCCGGCGCGGGGCCGGTCGGCGTCAAAAAGTCCCTCGCGGAGTTTTTGCCCGTACCGCGCGTCGTGAAAGAAGGCGCGGAGTTCAAATTGAAGACCGACGCGCCCACGTCCATCGGCAAGGTCCGCAGCTTCCAGGGCAACACCGGCGTTCTCATCCGAGCCTACTGCTACATGCGGATGCAGGGCGCCGAAGGGATCCGCGACATCAGCGAGAACGCCATCCTCTCCGCCAACTACATGAAAGCGAAGCTCGCGGCCACCTTCCCCAAAATGCCCAAGGAACCCTGTATGCACGAGGTGGTGGTTTCCGGCGAAGGGGCCTACGGCCCCGGCGTGAAGACGCTGGATATCGCCAAGTCGCTTCTGGACCGGGGGTTCTACGCTCCCACGATCTACTTCCCCATGATCGTGCCCGAGTCCATGATGATCGAGCCGACGGAGACCGAGACGAAAGAAACTTTGGATTATTTTTGCGACGTTATAAAAGAAATCATCAAAGAAAGCCATTCCAACCCGGAGAAGGTCAAGACCGCGCCCCACACCACGCCGGTGCGGCGGCTCGATGAAGTCAAAGCCGCGCGGGAACCCAACCTCCGCTACCCGATGCCATGAACCGGACCTGTTCGCCCGTCATATCGGCGCCGGCGGCCTGGCGGCTGCGCGTCGACGGCGCGCAATCCGGCCTGGACAACATGGCCGCGGACGCGCAATTGCTGGAAGACCAAAAATACCCGGACGCCCTGCCCGTGTTGCGCTTCTTCCGCTGGCAACGCCCGACGGTCAGCTACGGCCGGCTGCAGAACCCGGAATGGGTGAAGACATTAACGAAGTCCTTCCATGTCGGGCTCACCAGCTCCGCGCCGATCCAAAATTTGGAGATCGTCCAACGGCCCACGGGCGGCGGCATGGTGTGGCACGACAAAGACTTGAGTTTCTCCCTCTCATGGAAGCGTGACCATCCCTCTTTTCCCAAATGCCTGAAAGACGTCTATCGGATGATCCATCAGGTGGCGGCGGCAGGTTTGGCAAAACGCGGAATTGAAACGTCTTTTTATGTGAAGAAATCTTCCGTCAAACCCGCCGCCGGCATCTGTTTTGTTGAACCGGCGGAAGACGATTTAATGTGGAAGGGAAAAAAGATTTTAGGCGGGGCGCTGCGCGTGACCAGCTGGGGACGGTTGTATCAGGGGAATTTGCTGATGGATCCCGCCGGACTGAACGCTTCTGACATCATCGAAAGCATATCTTCCGCTTTCGAAACGAACTTCCTCTCGAAACCCACGTGAATGCCGTCATTCCGGCGCGCCTCCAGCCGGAATCCATAAAACAATCCTACTGATACGTTTCAACATGGATCCCGGCTTTCGCCGGGATGACGCTTTTTATTGGATCGCTTCGGGGCTCGGAGCTTTCTTGCTGACCCGCAGAGATTTCAGCCCGTGCTGTTCCGGGTTGGGGCATGAAACGACGGTGTTCCCATCGTCCGACCGGGTGGCGTAGTCGGCGCGCGTGACCGGGCAGTAAAAATTCGGCGCTGGCCATTGATCGGTTTGTATGAGGGATGAAATCTGCCAGAGGTTGGCGGTGCAAAGGTCCTTCGGGTCGGCCAGGGCGGAAGACTCAATCGGCGGAGGCGGGAATAAAAGGGAAATCGCCGCCTTGATGCGCGAAACCTGCGAGACGGTGATGACGATTCCCGCGACGATCAGGCCCCACACCATGAGCCCCGGCTTCTTTGAGGGAAGAAATGGCTGTTGTTCCTTCGGAAGCGCCAGTTTTTGGTGGCACGTCGGGCATATGTCGAATTTGGCTTCGGGCGCCTTCTCGAAGATCTTGGCGCACACGGAGCAAACCCGGCTGTTGGGACCCATCGCCTCATTCATGATCAATCACGATACCAAGGCAGTTCAAGAAAAGCAATCCCCTTGCTTCAACCCCTAAAATCAAATATTCTAGGGCATTCATGACTTCCCCCAAGATGTCCTCACACGGTTTCACCCTGATCGAACTGATGCTGGTGGTGGCCATCATCGGCGTGCTGTCCGCCATCGCCCTTCCGAAATTCGCGGAGCTCGTCATCAAATCCAAGGAGGCCGCCGTCAAAGGTACGCTGGGCGGCCTGCGCAGCGCCGTCTCGATTTATTATTCGAACAACGAAGGCCAATTCCCCGAATCCGCGGCGTTCCTCGCGGGGGCCCTGATGTCCGGCGACTATTTGAGGGAAATCCCATACGCCCGCGTTCCCCCACCGGCCAACCATGCGGCCGGCAACGGTATCACGGGGGTTGTGGTGGACAACGGGCAATGGTTTTACAGCGGAATGCCGGACGGACACACGGCGGTCAGCTGCACCCACCAGGACGTCAAGAGCAGCGTTTGGAGCACCTGGTAATTCAGCGGCGGCCGCGTTTTTTGTCGCGATCTCTTTCCCGCAGCGCCTTTTCCTTTTTCTTCAACTCATCCCACTGAGCCACCACTTCCCCCGCCGTCTTCAGCTTCGTCCTGCCGAAAACGTGGGGGTGCCGCCGCACCAGTTTCTTGGTAAGCCCGCGGACAACGTCGCGGACCGTGAACCGGCCTTTCTCCTGGGCGATGACCGAGTGGAATAAAATTTGCAGGAGCAGATCGCCCAGCTCCTCTTCCAGATTGTGATAATCCTTCTTGCGGACGGCCTGGGCCACCTCGAGGGATTCCTCGCGCAAGTATTTCAAGAGAGATTGGTGGGTCTGCTTCCGGTCCCAGGGACAACCGCCCGGACCGCGCAGGCGGGCCATCACGCGCACAAGCTTGTCGAATTCACGCATATTGTTCCTTCTCCCCCTATTTGACATCGTCGGAAGTCAAATGGTATATTAAAAAAACGCGCTCCGCTCTAACGGCTGACCAAAGAGCGGAGTTTCTCGTTTCGGATAGGATTTATGAAGAAAACTTGGCCGCTGTTACTGATCTTTGGCGCAATCCTTTCGCTTCCGGCGCGGGCGGTCCGCGCGGCGGACGAACCGAAGAACCCGCCCCCCACCGCTGCCGTCGAGCCGGTCGGGGAAATCGAAGCGCCCGAGCTTCAAGAAGCCCGCGCGATGCTGAACGCGGGAGACTGGCGTGGCGCGCGGCGGATCAGCCTGAGATATTTGGATTCCCACGCGAAGTCGTCCGACGCCTGGACCATTTTGGCGAAGACCTACGCCGCGAACGGGAAATACAAGAAGGCCGTCCGGCGTTTCGATAAAGCGCTCAAGTTCGATCCCCATAACGCCGACGCTTTTTACGGCAAAGGACAAGCCTTCGAGGCGCAGGGGAAATCGGATGAGGCGTCAAACGAATATCAGGCGGCCATGCGGGCGGACCCGGCCATGTCGGACGCGCGAAACGCGTGGCAGCGCCTCAAGGACCAGGGTCCGGTCGCTCCCTGACAATTTGATTTAAGGATTACGTCCCGTGGCTGCGCGGGTGGTGGAACTGGCAGACACGTAGGTCTCAGAAGCCTATGGCCGCGAGGCTGTGCAGGTTCAAATCCTGTCCCGCGCAGCGACGGGACGATTCCTTCTAAAATCATGCGCTCGACTCTCATATTCTTTCATATCCTACTTTCCTTAGCCGCTTTCGGTGGATTCCGTGGACATTAAAGTTGTCGGCAGGAACCGCCGGGCAAGCTTCAAATACCACATCCTTGAAACCTTCGATGGCGGATTGGTTTTGACGGGACCGGAAGTGAAATCGCTGCGGGCCGGTAACGTCAACCTTGAAGACGGTTTCGGGCGAGTGGACGACGGAGAGATCTTTCTTTGGAACGTCCATATTTCCCCCTACAAGCAAGGGTCACTGCACGTCGTTCAGGACGCCACCCGCAAGCGGAAAATCCTGTTTCATAAGACCGAGGTCAAACGCCTGCTGGGAAAGATGTCGACCAAGGGGTTCACGCTGGTGCCGCTGGAAATATATTTCGGCCCGACGGGCTACGCCAAGGTCAAGCTCGCCCTGGCCAAAGGGAAACTGGCTCCCGATAAAAGGGAGAGCATCAAAAAGCGGGACATCGAGCGGGAAATGCGCCGCAGCAGTTCCGCGAAATTCAAAGCGTAGGATTTTACGGAGGGATGGGTGAGCGGTTTAAACCGCTGCTCTCGAAAAGCAGTGTCCCTTAACGGGGACCGTGAGTTCGAATCTCACTCCCTCCGCCATTTTTCTTGGAAACCGGGCGTCCGCGCGCCCGGTTTTTTTGCGTCCGGTCCGCGAGTCGCGACGCTGGCGAAACGGCCCGTTTTCATCTATACATACTCTATGCGGGTTTTTTCACTCCATCACCTCAAATCGACCTGTTCGACTGGTTTTCGTTTCCTCCTCCTCTTTGCCTTGGCTTCGATTCCCTGGCGGCTTTCCATCGGCCAGGCCCTTGAGCCCGCGCCGCTGACGATCCAGGGGACCTCTCAGCAAAGCCTGGACCGGCTCCGCGCCCTGCTTCGCCGCGAGGGGCTGAGCGCGGACAACTATCTCGACGCGGCGGTCAGCCTGCGGCAGCTGGGACAGCTTTCGGAAGGCCGCCGCGCGCTTGAGCAAGGTTTCGACCGTTATCCGCAGGATTCGCGGATCGCCTCCGCCCTCGCATGGGCCTATTATTATTCGGGCGATCTGACCCGGTCCATCGGGACCTTCGGAAAAGCCGTGGAGCTCGGATCGAAGGACGACATGGACCTCCTGGGTCTGGGCCTGGCCGCCAAGGAAAGCGGCATGCATGACCGCGCCCTGGAACACCTGAAAATGCTGGCGCAGCGCCGGCCCCGCATGGCGATCGTTCAATATTACTTGGGGCAGATTTACGCATCGCTCGGAAGAAATGACGACGCCACCGCCTCCTACAAAGAAACCATCCGCCTCGATTCGTATTTTATTGAAGCGCGTCTCCCGCTGGCGGAGGTCTATCAAACCTCCGGCCTGATGGAAGAAGCTTGGAAGCAATGCACGCGGCTATTGTCCGTCAGCGGCTTCAGCGAAAAGGCCCGGCAGATGAGGGCCAAACTTTCGCCTCATTTGAAACGGGAGACCCATGAAATCCTCCCGCCCCACCGGATCGCAAAGCACGCGTCCGTCGAACCCGCGCAAAGAACCGAAGGGATTCCCGTCCTCAGGGTCGGCATCGGCACCGGGCCCAGCGGCAAGCCGACCCGTATGAAGTTCATCAACTTCCGCGCTTCCCAACCCTTCCAACTGATCACATCCACAAAACGGATCCTGGCGGTGGGAGGCGCCGACGAACCGTGGAGCGTTCAACTGATCGCCGGCCGCGCGAAGATTTTCGGTCCCGACGGGAAGAGCGTCGGCTCCTACCGCGGGTCCGCTTTCCTGCGCCTGGAAGACCCCGCGCGCGGCACCGTCATCGTCAACAGCGTTAAGTTCGTCCCCGGCGCCTCCTGGGAAGGGATGTCGGACAAGGAGCTGCGCGGCCAAGTGGAGATCGCCCTGAACGACAGCCATACGGCCCTGCGGATCATCGACCACGTCAACCTGGAGGAATACTTGTACGGCGTGGTTGCCGCGGAGATGCCGATCAAATGGCCGCTGGAGGCGATCAAGTCTCAGGCGGTCATCGCGCGGACCTTCGCGTCCTACCTGAAAAAGACCCTCCGCCTGCACAGGAAGTACGGCTACGATCTCTGCGACGGCGAACATTGCCAGATGTACAGCGGCGTCGCCGTGGAAAGCCCGAAGGCCTTGCAGGCCGTCGACGAAACCCGTGGACGGGTCCTGACCTATGACGGCGGACTGGCGCATACGGTTTATTCGTCGAACTGCGGAGGGCACAGCATCAGCGGCAAGGAGCTGGGTTGGGGGGACGTGCCTTATTGGAAGGCCGACGCGGATGCGCCGGAGACGATCGGTTATCCGAAGACGCCCTGGCAGTTGGAGAAATGGCTCCAAAGCGAACCTGAGATTTACTGCAACGCGATCAAATATGTTTGGGCGCCCGAAATCCGCTGGGCGCGGGTGATCCAGCCGAAAGACATCGAGGCGAGCTTGCCGCGGAAGAAGCGCGTGGGGCGGGTGCAGGCTGTCATCCCGTTGAAGCGAAGCCTGTCCGGCCACGTCCTCTCGGTGAAGATTCGCGGGACCAAAGGCGAAGTGGTTCTAAAAAAGGAACACCAGATCCGCCGTATCCTGGGACTCGGCCCCCTGCGCAGCACGCTCTTTGTGGTGGAAACAACGGTCCGCGACGGCAAGGCTTCGCTGTTCACCCTCTTCGGCGGCGGCTGGGGCCACGGCGCCGGGCTCTGCCAGTCCGGGGCGGCCGGGCGCGCCGACGCCGGCCAAACGTTCTCCGAAATCCTTTCCCACTACTTCAAAAACACGCGATTACATTCTCTAAAATACGCTGAATAACATGTCGTCGCCCTACTCCCCCACCGGAAAGTCCACGCAGAGAACCGTCCTCTGCGTTCCGGCGCCGCGCATCATCCCGGAGATGGTGACGCAGAGGTTCCCCGACGCCATGGAAACGTAGGGTTCCGTCGTGAAGTTGCTGATGAAGGTGTCGATCAGGAGGTAGTAATAATCCTTGGACGAATGGTCGGCGCCCTTTTCCGCGGGCCGGAAAAGCTTCCGTTGCTGCAATAATTTTCCCGGCGCGCTGACCGTGTCGCTGATCTGGACGCCCGCCTCATCCAAAAGGTACATGCATTCCGCGGCGGAATGTTTCGCCGCCAGCTCCGCCAAGGCCTGGGCGTGCGTCCCGGCCGGAGACTTCGCCAAAGCGCCGAGGATCTCCGCGAAGGTTTTTTGTTGTTCCTGAAACCGGGATTTGGCGGAGGCCGATTTCTGCAGAGAACTCGCCTTGAGTTTTTCCACCAGCCCGTCGATCCGTCCGTCCATAACGTTCCGGTCGACGGCATCATGAGGGAATTGGGCCGAGATGTAGGAACCCTCCAGCATGTCCGCTCCGAGCTCCAAAGCCAGCACCGCGTCGTCCTCGTTGTCGATCCCCTCCGGCACCGCCAGGACGCCGAGGTTCTTCGAAAGCCCGAACAGGGCCTTCATGATCTCCCGCCGGTAATATTCCTTGGCCAGGCCCCGCGCCATGGTCGGGTTGAACTTCAGGATGTCCGGCCGCGTCTGCGCGATGCGCGTTAAATTGGAATGGCCCGAGCCCACGTCGCGCAGGGCGATGAGGAACCCCGCGTCGTGATAGCGGCCCACGAATTTTTTGAGGGCCCCAGTGTCGCTGGCTTCGGAATCGGTGATCTCGATCACGACGTTGTTGGGATTGATCCCCAAACCGGAGACGACGTTGGCCAGATGTCCGGAACCCACGATCCCCAGGTCCACGACGGACGTTTCAAAGCGAAGGAAGAGGAGGAGGTCCTTGTCCCTTTGGTGCAGCGACTGGAACCCCTCCAGCGCCTTCTGCCGCAGGGCGCGGTCCAAGTCCAAGGTCAGCCCTTCGACCGCGGCCATGTCGTGCAGCGCCGCGTAGGAGACCGGCCCGTCGGGCGAGTTGGCCTCCGGCAGCGCCTCCACGCCGATGACGCCCCTCCGCTTCACCGAAAGGATCGGGTGAAAGAGCAGGGTCAGCTTGTTGTCGGCAATGATGTCCCGTATGAGTTTGGCTTGTTCCGCTTTCGTCATATCCTTAATCCTAACTAAACCGGCAAAAAAAATCCTCCCGAAGAGGGAGGACGTCATTGTCCGGCGTTATGTGGACATTATATCACGCGACGGGTTTTCCGGCGCGGGAATTTTAAACGGGCTCGGCCGGGACGTGGATCAGGTCCGCGACGATGGGGACGTCGTTGGCCACCAGGTTGAGCGAGTGGGAGTCGGCCTCGCCGATCACGGTCATGGCTTCCTGGACGACGTCCGTCCACTGCTTGAAAGCGTCTTTCGGCCAGGCCCAGATGTCGATGAGCTCGTGGCGGGAGATCTGGTCCGCCGCGTCGCGGCGCAGGCGGCGCGCGGACGCTTCGTCGGGTTTCAACGCCACGATGCGCGCGTAAGGATAACGGCGCGTGAGCTTGTCCAGCTTGTTCAGGGAGATGTTGCCGCATTCCACCCAGAGCGAGATTTCGCCCGCGTCGTTCAGCGCGATCAGGTCCGGACGGAACTCCTGGCCGGCGAGCGCGGGGTGTTTGGGCGAAAGCTCAGGCTTCGGGTCGTCCCGCCAGAAAAACAGCAGCGCGGACAACCGGAGCGCGATGTGCTCGCGGGTCTCTTCGGGGAGGACGGACACCACATATCGACGGTGGCCGTTGTTGACGTGAAAATCGCAGCGGATGTTCAAAAAAACTAACGCTTACGGAATAATGCTGAGCGGGAGGGAGCGATGCGTCGGCGCAGCACGCGGAATCCGGTGCTCGCGGTGCTCTTCAAAGATGTCAGGCGCGGCGGAACTTTATAGGGGAAATCGGGGAGGACGGCGCGGGGCAGCGTGCGGCCGATGTACTGCTCGATGGCGATCAGGGCGCGCTCTTCTTCCGGCGTCACGATGGTGAAGGCGTCGCCCGTGGCTTCGGCGCGGCCCGTTCGGCCGATGCGGTGGACGTAATCCTCCGGATGCATCGGCACGTCATAGTTGATGACGTGGCTGATGTCCTTGATGTCCAGCCCGCGGGAAGCGATGTCCGTGGCCACGA
>CAYZXT010000005.1:0-123431 GCA_964482515.1 uncultured Elusimicrobia bacterium
GCCTTCGACAAGGCCATAATCGCCACCGGCTCTCAGCCCGCCCTCCCGGCGGCCTTTGATCTCGGGAACAAACGCATCATGACGTCCACCGAAGCCCTGGAAGTGGAGGAAATCCCCAAGAACCTTCTGATCGTCGGCGGCGGCTACATCGGCATGGAGCTCGGCACCGTTTACGCCAAGCTCGGCAGCCACATCGTCCTAGTGGAAGCCATGGATTCGATCCTCATGGGCGCCGACCCGGACCTTATCCGCCCGGTCAAACGCTTCGCCGAAAAGAATTTCAAGGAAGTGCGGACCAAGGTCAAGGTCATGAAGATGGCCAGCAGCGGCAAGCAGATCAAAGTGTCGCTGGACATGGAAGGACAGAAGCGGGACGAACTCTATGACCGCGTCCTCGTCTCCATCGGCCGGACGCCCAATACGAAGGATTTAGGCCTGAAGAACACCAAGGTCGCCAAAGACGAAAAAGGCTTCATCAAAGTGAACGACCGCCAGCAGACGGCGGACCCGGACATCTACGCCATCGGCGACGTGGCGGGCGGGATCCTGCTCGCGCACAAAGCCACGCGGGAAGGCCGCATCGCCGTGGAAAACATCGTCGGAGCGTCGGCCCATTTTAAAGACATCATCGTCCCGGCCGTGGTCTTCACGGACCCCGAGGTCGCCTGGGCCGGTTTGACGGAAGAAGAAGCCCGCAAGAAGGGCATCGACGTACAGGTCGCCAAGTTCCCCTGGAGCGCTTCAGGCCGCGCCATGACCTTCGACAAACCGGAAGGCATGACCAAGCTGATCATCGAGCCCGGCACGGAACGGATCCTAGGAGTCGGGCTTTCCGGCGCCGGAGCGGGCGAACTCATCAGCGAAGGCGTGCTCGCCATTGAGATGGGCGCCACCGCGAAGGACCTGGCGGAATCCATCCATCCGCACCCCACGCTGTCGGAGACCATCATGGAATGCGCAGAGGCGTTTTACGGCCACGCCACGCACACGGTGCCGATCAAAAGATAACCAAGCGGGAGATTTAAAAACAGAAATCCCCCGGGCCTCTGCGGGCCGGGGGATTTTTATTTTCGCGGCGATCAATAGCTGTGCGCGGGCTCCTTGTATTTCCCGAACATCGGACAGCCGCTGACGATCTCATCGACGTTCAGGGCCAATCCTTTGATGGGACCGGTGGACAGTTCCCGGCAATGGAAGCATGGGGTCCACCGCCCGTCTTCCAGGTGCTGGTGGGCATACTCGATCCCCATTAACCCGTTGACCTGCCGCACGATCTCGACGTCGCTTATCCTGACGCCGACCGCCTTCGTCTTTTTAGTCCGGCCTGGAAGCATTCCCTCATGGCTTTCCAACTCCAACGGCTCAAGCATGTAGGCGATCATGGTTCCCTCCCGGAGAGAGGTCTTCTTCCAAAAGAAAAAGCGTGGAGACGTTAGTTGCCCCCACGCTTCATCGTTCTATAGTTGGATTGTAACTCTGCGGCTTCAGATAATCAAGTGTGTTTCCCCAAGAATCCCATGACGGCCTTTGCGAAAGCCGCCGGCGTGTCGGCGTGCGGCCAGTGTCCGGCTTCCGGAATGGTGGCGATTTCGGCTTTGGGGAACGATTTCTTAATGAGTGGTTCGTCCTCCGGTTGCACGTAACCGGACTGCCCGCCGCGCAAGAACAGGGCCGGTCTCGCGAACGTCGTTTTCAATTCTTCCCACCCGATGATGTCCGCCTCATGGGCCTGAAGGCCCGCGACGTTCAGTTTCCAGCGCATCTTTCCCGATTCATCCTGCGCGAGATTCTTCAGCAAAAACAGGCGGATGCCGTCATGCGGGACGAAGGGCATCAGGGCGCGCCCCACTTCCGTCCGCGAAGAGAAAAGCGCCGGATCCACGGAGGACAGCCCCTGGAACACATGGCGGTAGAGCGGCGGATAGGGCTTCGGCGCGATGTCCACCACCACGAGCGTCCGAACGCGGTCGGGGTGATCGGCGGCGAAGCGCATGACGGTCTTCCCTCCCAGGGAATGACCGAGCAGGTGCGCGGATCCTATTTTCTGCTTATCGAGAAAATGCAGGAGATCCAGCGAGAGGACGGAATAATCGAAGAGGTCGCTGTGGGGCGAAGCCCCGTGGTTGCGGAGATCGAGAAGGTGGACGGAATATTGCGCGGAGAAACTCTTGCCTTCGGGGAGCCAATTGTCTAGGGAACCGAACAAACCGTGCAGGACGATGAGCGGCGGCGAAGCGGGGGAGCCGAAGGATTTAAAATTGAGGCCAACTGCCCCGCGCGGCATCGGCCTAACTGATCAGGGAATGATTTTTGAGTGACTCGATCGGAACTTCGGGGTTGACGTCCGCTTCATAGTCCACGCCGGGCACGCTGAAACCGAACAACCGGAAGAAGTCCTCATGGAAGCCTTCATAATCGGTCAGTTCGGGGACGGTGGCGGTTTCGACGACTTCCCATACCTTGGCGACTTCCGTCTGGATGTCGGAGCGCATCTCCCAGTCGTCGATGCGGATGCGGCCTTTTTCGTCGAGCGGTTTCGGCTGTCGGGCGAACAGGTGGTCCACGAAAAGCCGGTGTATCTGCTGGATGCAGCCTTCGTGCAGACCTTTCGCCTTCATGAACTTGAAGAGGATGGAAATGTAAAGCGGCACTACCGGGATGGCGGCGCTGGCCTGCGTGACGAGGGCCTTATTGATGGAAACGACGGCGCGGCCGCCGATCTTGGAGAGGGCCGCGTCCAGCTCCTTGGCTGTGGCTTCCAAATGGTCTTTGGCGCGTCCGATGGTGCCTTCGCGATAGATCGAGTTGGTGACGTCGGGTCCGATGTAGGAATAGGCAACAGTCACAACGCCCTTCGAGAGGACTCCGGCGGCGAACAAAGCGTCCATCCAAAGTTTCCAATCTTCCCCGCCCATGACCGCCACGGTATTATCGATTTCGTCCTGCGTCGCGGGGTCGATCGTGATGTGCGTGACCTGGGCGTTCATCAAATTGATGGATTTGTTGTGGTACGGTTTTCCGATGGGCTTTAAAACGGATGAAAAGACCTGTCCGGTCTTGGGATGGAAACGCCGGGGCGAGGCAAGGCTGTATACCACCAAATCCACGCTCCCCATTTCCTTCTTGATCAAATCGATGGCCTTCTGCTTCATTTCGTCCGAATAGGCGTCCCCGTTCAGACTCCAAGCCTTGAGACCAGCTTTATGGGCCTCGGCCTCGAAGGCCGCGGTGTTATACCAACCGGCCGTGCCCGTGCGCTTGTCGGAAGCATGTTTTTCAAAGAAAACGCCCAAAGTTTGCGCACCATAGCCGAAGGCCGCGGTGATCCGGCTGGACAAACCATAACCGGTGGAAGCGCCGATGACCAAAGCTTTTTGGGGACCGTTGGACAAAGGACCGCGGGCACGCACATAGGCGATCTGTTCGCGAACGTTCTGGGCGCAGCCCTCGGGATGGGCGCTGGTGCAGATATAACCGCGGGCCGTAGGTCGGATGATCATGTAAACAATACCCCTCTATTTTGGCTAGATGCCTGATTAAATCGTTTTTGATTGGTGGATATGTAGGAAAGCCGGGGAAAAATCCATCGCTGACTATTTTAGCATAATTTGATTGATTCTGACTGAAGAATTTAGCGTAGAGCCTTAAAGATGGAGGCCAAGGATCCCTTGCAGCAACCGAAGGAAAGGCGCGGGATAAACACCGATCCATACAACCAAGACCGACAATCCGGTCAAAACAGCGTAGCCGAGAAACGACGGAGCGCTGCCCGCTTTTTCATCCCCCTCAGAAAACATGGCGAAAATTAGACGCAAATAATAAAAGGCGCTGATGACGCTGTTCGCGATCAGGATCAATGAGAGACAATAAAGCCCTGACCCCCACCCCGCGGTCAAAATGATGAACTTGCCGATAAACCCGGCCGTCAGCGGAAGGCCGGCCAGGGAAAGCAACATGATCGTGAATATCGCCGCCACACCGGGACGCCGCCACGCCAATCCGGCGTAATCACCCAACTCCTGGGCCTCGCGGTCCGGGCGGGAAAGCGCCGTCACCACGCCGAACGTCCCCAGGGAGGTCAGCATGTAGACCGCCGCGTATAAAATCACGGCCGGGCCTGCGTACTCCGGGAAGGCCAGGAAGGCCATGACCAGATAGCCCAAGTGGGCAATGGACGAATAGGCCAGCAGGCGTTTGACGTTGTTCTGAAAGAGGGCCAGCCAGTTGCCGGCGAACATGGACGCCACCGCCATGAAAGCCAGCGCCCAGAAAATGGACGAATCGCGGAGAATCGGAACATCGTGGAAGAACCTCAAAAGCACGGCCACCACGCCGCCCTTTGAAACCGTGGCCACAAAAGCCGTCGCGGGCGCGGGCGCGCCCTCATAAACGTCGGGCGTCCAGAAGTGGAACGGCACGATCGCCAGCTTGAACCCGGCGCCCGCCACGATCATCGCGATGCCCGCCGTGAAAAACCTATGACCGTCCGGATGGCCGGCGGACAGGGCCGTCAAGGCGGAAAAATCCAGGGAACCGGTGACCGCGTAGACCAGCGCCATGCCGAAAAGCAATACGGCCGCCGACGCGGCGGCCAAGACCAGATACTTAATCGCCGCCTCGATGGAAGACGCGTTCCGGGAATATCCGACCAAACCGTACAGCGCCACGCTTAACACTTCCAGTCCGAGGAAAAAAGAAAGGAAATGCGTGCCGGCGGCCAGCGCGCCCGCGCCCAGAGTGGCCAGGAGGAGCAAGAGGTAAAATTCATCCTTGGCGCCCGGTCCACCTTCCCAATAGCCGTAGGACAGGAGCGACACCGCCAACGCCGAAACCAAAATCAGTCCGAAAAAGAAATACGTGAAAGGATCCAGCGAGAAAAGCGGCTGCATGTTCTGCTGCGGAACGCGGACCGCCTGAAAGACGGCGATCAACGCGGCCGACAGGGCGCCGACGGTCAAGCCCGCCGCGAGCCGATGGCTCCGATGGAACGCCGCCTGCAGCATGACCGCGATGGAAGCCGCCGACAAAATAAGGAAAGGCATGACGCCCCAAAGCCGTTCCATGGTCATGGGCGGGCCTCCGCGGCCGGAGCGGTTTGACCCAACGACGTCAACGCCCGGTCAGCCGCTTTCAAAATCGGCTGCGGATAGAACCCGATCCACAACAATCCCACCACCAGAACGCCGAGGATCCCCATCTCCCGGAAAGAAAGGTCGGCGATGCCTTGGATTTTGGCCGGACCATGGAAGGCTTTTTGCAGGATCCAAAGGGAGTAGATCGTGGCGGCCACGAGGCCGAGGGTGGCGAAGGCCGTCAGCCAGGGGCTGGCCTGATAACTTCCCAGCAGCACCAAAATCTCGGCGACGAAATTCCCGAGGCCCGGAAGCCCCAGCGACGCCATGGCGAAGAACATGGCCATGGCCCCCATGCGCGGGGCCGTCGTCCAAAGCCCTCCCATTTTTTCCATGTCGCGCGTGTGGATCCGTTCGTAAAGACCGCCGACCAGAATGAACAGCGCGCCGGTGCTCAGCCCGTGGGCCACCATCTGCATCACCGCGCCCTGCCACGCCACCTGGTTGAAAGAGAAAACGCCGAGGAGCACGAAGCCGAGGTGGCTCACGCTGGTGTAGGCGATGAGGCGCTTCAAATCCGTCTGGCCCATGGACACCACCGCGCCGTACAGAATTCCCACTACGGCGAGGACCAGGGCGACGGGCGCGAAGGCGCGGGCGGCTTCGGGAAAGAGCGGCACGATGAACCGGAACAGCCCGTAGCCGCCGGTCTTGAGCAAAAGCCCGGCGAGGATCACGCTGCCCGCGGTCGGCGCTTCGCTGTGCGCGTCCGGCAGCCATGTATGGAAGGGCACCACGGGAAGCTTGACGGCGAAGGCCGCGAGGAACCCGAGCATCAACAGCATGCCGGTGACGAAGGGCATCGGCGTGCCGAGCAGGGCCGGATAATCGAAGGTAAAGTTCCCCGTGGCGCGACCGTGCACGAAATACAGCCCCAGGATGGCGAACAACATCAAAAGGCCGCTGGCCTGGGTGAAGATGAAGAACTTCACGGCCGCGTAGACCTTGTTCCCGTGGCCCCAAAGCACGATCAGGAAATACATGGGGATGAGCATCAGCTCCCAGAAGAAGGAAAACAGGAACAGGTCCAGCGCCAGGAACACGCCGATGATGCCGGAAAGGATCCACAGCAAGTTGAAGTGGAAGAAACCCACGCGCTCCTTGATCTCCGTCCAAGAACATAAAACGCTCAGAAGCCCAAGGAAGATCGTCAGGCTCACGAGCACGAGGCTCAGCCCGTCGATGGCGAGGTGGAACTGGACGCCGAGGCCGGGGATCCAGGGTCGCGTGTAGGAATCGATCCAAGCGCCGCCCCCGGTCACGTTCAACGCGCCGGAGGTTTTACACCAATACGGGAGGATGAGCGCCGTGTCGATGGCCAGCGCCGCGACGGCGATCCATCGCGCGAGCGTCGCGTTTTTACAAGCGACGGCCCAGGCCAACAGTCCGCCAACCAACGGGATCAATACGAGGGCTGTCAAAGTCATTTCAATATCACCCATCCTAGACTGAAAGCCACGCCTGCGAGGGTGCCGAGGGCATACCAACGGACGTTGCCGCTCTGGGTCAGGCTCATCATGTAGGACATGAATTCATTGGCCGACGCCAGGCCGGTATAGATCGAATCCACGAAATCGCCGCGGTTCACGCGCGCGAGCCAATAAAAGGGCCGGACGAGGGTCTTATCATAGAACCAATCAAAACCCCAGCCGGCCCGCCAAAATCGCGAAGAGGCGCTGGCGGAAGGAGCCGCCGGCGGCCGCTTATAAAAATAGAGATAGGCCGCGAAGACTCCGAGGAGCGACAGGACCGTCGCCGCGGATTGCAGGAGGACCTCCGTGCCGACGCCGCCGTGCCCCTCCGCGGCGAAGGGAAAGAGCGGCTGCAGGAACTGGGAGAAGACCGTCACGTGGCCAAGGGTGTGGGGCGTTTCGAGGAACCCGGCGACGATCGCCAGCGCGGCGAGGATGATGAGCGGCGTGGTCATCAGTTTGCCGGGCGCTTGATGGACGTGGGTTTTCTCCACGCCGAAAAACACGAGGAACACCATGCGGAACGTGTAGAGCGACGTCAGGAACGCGCCCGCCGCGCCCGCGATCCACAGAATGTTCCCTCCGAAAGGCGACGAGTAGGCCGCCCAGAGTATGGCGTCCTTGCTGTAGAACCCGGCCGTCACCAACGGAAGCGCCGCCAGGGACGCCGCGCCCGCAAGGAACGTCCAGAACACCGCGGGCATCTTCTTCTTCAGCCCGCCCATCTTGAACATGTCCTGCTCGTGGTGCAGCGCGTGGATGATCGCGCCGGCGCCCATGAAGAGCAGCGCCTTGAAGAACGCGTGGGTGAAAAAGTGGAAGGCGGCGGCGGACCAGGCGCCCACGCCGAGGGCGAGGAACATGTAGCCGATCTGGCTGATGCTGGAGTAAGCCAGCACGCGCTTGATGTCGGTTTGGTTGAGGGCGCTGAACCCCGCGATGAGGAGCGTGGCCGCGCCGATGCCCGCGGTGAGCGCCATGATCGAAGGTGCGAGCAGGAAAATTCCGTTCATCCGCGCGATGAGGTAGACGCCAGCGGTCACCATGGTGGCGGAGTGGAGCAGGGCGCTGACCGGCGTGGGGCCCGCCATGGCGTCCGGCAGCCAGACCTGCAGCGGCAGTTGCGCGGATTTCCCGATCGCGCCGCCTAAAATCAGCGCGGCGGCCAGGACCGCCAAGGTCGAACCGACAACCCATTGCTGCGGGGCGGCGGCGAGCAACGCCTGGATGTCCAGCGTGCCGAAATGTTTGAAGAGGAGGAAAAGTCCCATCCCCAACGCCGTATCGCCGACGCGCGTCACGATGAAAGCCTTCCGCGCGCAGCGGCCGTTGTCCGGCTTCTCGTACCAAAAACCGATCAGGAGGTAGCTGCAGAGCCCCACGCCCTCCCACCCGAAATAAAGCAGCAGCAGGTTGTCCCCCAGCACGAGCAGAAGCATGGCGGCCACGAACAGGTTCAGGAACGCGAAGAAACGGGCGAAGTCCGAATCGTCATGCATGTATTCCACGGAGTAGACGTGGATCAGGAAACCGATGAACGTCACGACCACCATCATGACGAGGGACAGGGGATCCAGAACGAGGGAGAATTGGGACGTGAAGCTGCCGGCCTGCATCCACGTCCAGAGGTTTTGGACGAAGCGATGGCCCGCCGGCGGCGAGGCGATGAATTGGGACGCGAGCAGCAATGAAAGTCCGGCGGACAGTCCGGCGGAACCGACGCCCAAAACAGTCGCGGCGCGGCGGGGAAGCATGCGGCCGAAGACCGAAAGAAGGATGAAACCGAGGAACGGCGCGGCCGGGATGAGCCAAAGAAGTTTCAGCATGTCATCCCCTCATCCGGCTGGCTTCGTCGACGTCCAGCGTTTTGAAATGGCGGTAGAGCTGCAGGACCAGGGCCAATCCCACGGACACTTCCGCCGCGGCCATGGCCAGGATGAACAGGAACATGATTTGCCCGTCCACCGACTGCCAGCGGGACCCTGCCACGATGAAGGCCAGCCCGGAAGCGTTCAGCATGATCTCGAGGGAAAGCAAAAGGAAAAGGACGTTGCGGCGGACCAAGACCCCCGCGAAGCCCAAAACGAAAAGCGCCGCCGCCAAAATCAGTCCGTGTTCCATGGGAACGCCGTTCATTATTTGTCCTCCTGACGGCCCAAGTGATAGGCCCCCACGAGTCCGGCGAGGAGAAGGAAACCCGACAGCTCAACGGCGAGGATATAGGGGCCATACAGCGCCGCGCCGACTTCCGCCGGCGTGGTCTGGGCCGGAACGAAGGGGATGGACCCGCCGCGCGAAACCAGGAACAAAAGCAGTTCCCCCAAAAGCACGGCGGAAAAAAATCCGGGAACGACCCAGACGCCGGGCCGCAGCCATTCCCGTTCCTGCCGGGACGACTCAGGCCCAATGTTGAGCATCATCACCACGAAAACGAAGAGCACCATGATCGCACCGGCGTAGACGATGACTTCCATGGCCGCGACGAAAGGCGCGCCCAGCGAAAGGAAGACCAGCGACACGGCCAGGAGCGAAACGACCATGTTCAACAGCGCGTGCACCGCGTTGGTCCGCGTGATGACCATCGCCGTCGCCAGCACCGCCACGACCGCCGAAACGTAGAAGAGGATGTTCATGGGAGCAGGCTCTTGGTGTCCACCGGGGGACTTTCCTTCCGCGCCTCGCCCTTGTCTTTCCCGCCGATGGCGAGCCCCGCGACTTTGTAAAAATTGTATCCGGGATATTTGCCCGGCCCACTGATCAACAAATCCTCTTTTTCGTACACGAGGCTCTGCCGCTTCGGCTCGGCCATTTCAAAATCCGGCGTCAGCTGGATCGCGTAGGTCGGGCAGGCTTCCTCGCAATATCCGCAGAAGATGCAGCGGGAGAAGTTGATGCGGAAAAATTCCGGATAGCGGCGGCCGGTCTTGTCTTCCGTCGCCTTCAACGAAATACAGCCCACGGGGCAGGCCACCGAGCACAAATAGCAGCCGACGCAACGCTCGCCGCCGTCCGGGTCGCGGGAAAGGATGATCCGCCCGCGGTAGCGCGGCGCGAGATAGGGTCTTTCCTCCGGGTACTGGACCGTCACCCGCTTATGGAAGGTGTGGAGGAAAACCAGCCAGAGTCCTTTGATTATACTGAGCATAAATTCATCTTTCCGTTGTCAGCATTACTTCTGCAAAGCCAACAGGATCCCGCCAGTCGCCACGATATTCAGCAACGCCAGGGGCAGCATCACTTTCCAACCGAAGACCATCAACTGGTCGTAGCGCGGCCGGGGCAAACCGGCGCGCAGCAGGATGAAGAAACAAACCAACACGAACGTTTTCAGCCCGAACCAGACCGCGGGCGGCAGCCACGGCCCCAGCCAACCGCCGAAGAAAAGCGTCACCGTCATGGCGGAGATCAGCGTCACGCCGACGTATTCGCCGACGAAGAACATGCCGAACTTCATGCCGGAATATTCCGAGTGGAAACCCGCCACCAGTTCGCTCTCCGCTTCGGGGAGGTCGAAAGGTGCGCGATGGGTCTCCGCGATGCCAGCGATGAAGAACAGGACCAACCCCAGGAACTGCGGCACGCAGAACCACATCTTCTGCTGCGCCATCACGATATCCCTCAGGCTGAAGGAATTCGCCATCATCGCCACGCCCAAAACGGACAGCCCCATGAACACCTCATAGCTCAGCATCTGGGCCGCGGCGCGCATTCCGCCGAGCAGGGAATATTTGCTGTTGGACGCCCAGCCGCCCAGCGCCACGCTGTAGACTCCGAGGGAAGACATCGCCAGGAAGAACAGCAGCCCCACGTTCATGTCCACAACCTGAATGAGCGGCGTGAAAGGGATCACGGCGAACCCCATGAGCGTGGTGATCATGACGATCGTCGGCGCGATGATGAAGACGACCTTGTCCGCGAAGGGCGGCACCCAGTCTTCCTTGAAGAAAATCTTGATCATGTCCGCGACGATCTGTCCGAGGCCGAAGGGCCCGACGCGGTTCGGGCCGTAGCGGTCCTGCCACAAGCCGAGCAGCCGCCGCTCCAGCCAGATCAACCCGGACGGAACGTTCAGAAAAAAGAAAAGGATCCCCAGCGCGATGGCCACGCGTTGGACGATGGGGTCCGAAAGGAGATGCATCACTTGGGTCATTCACACTCCGATTAATTCGTCATTCCGGCGAAAGCCGGAATCCAGAAGATTAAGACGACTGGACCCCGGCCTTCGCCGGGGTGACGACTTTTATACCTTCTCCACTTTTCCCGCGCCGGGGAGAAGCATGTCCGGCACGCCGGGCAATCCGACGGGCAAGCCCGCGATCCCGGCGGGCAAACTGACGTTGATGACCGCGGGCAAACGGACCACCGCGGCGCCAACAGTAATCTTCACGCCGTCGCCTTCCTTGATCTGCAGTTTCTCGGCGTCCGACGGGTTCAGCGCGGCGTAGGCTTTCAAAGAGCGCTGCGCCACGGACGGCGAACGGCTGCTCAGCTCTTCCGAACCGAAAATATGATAGAGCGGAACGAGAGTAAATCCCCCCGCGCGCGGCTCTGCGGCGGCGGGAACGTCTTTGTAATGGGAAAGCTTCCCGTTCGTTCCGTTGGACGACGGCTCGATCATGCGCACGCCCGGATCGCCGCCCACCAGGGGTCCGCCAACTTCGCTCTGGAATTTGTTGAGGGACTGGACCGAGTTCCAGCCCGGCGCCCAGAACCGGTTCACCAGCGACCCGGGGACCTGGGGATTGGACGGCACGCCTTCCATGGAGAACGACATCGGGGCGTCCGCGTCTTCCGGCGGCTTCGGTTCGCTCACGTTGATGTTGGCCAGCATGGCCGTGCGGCCCGTGGCCCGGGGAGACATGCGCGCGACCTTGCGGTCCTGGATGCGAAAGTCCGCGTCCGGCGCGGCCTTCTCCACCGGTTTCAAACTCGGCAGTGCGGCGGTCATGGCTTCGATCACGTCGCCCATATGCTCCCACGATTGCGCTTCCGTCTGGCCCGACAGCGCCATCAAATCCTTGATCCAGCGCCAGGATTCCTGGATTTCATCCTTCGGGACGAACACCTGGAAATATCTCTGGGCACGGCCTTCGTTATTGATGAACGTCCCGTCCCCTTCGGCGAAGGAGGCGGACGGCAGGACAACTTCCGCCTTGGCCGCGGTCGCGTGGGATATGGAATCCAAGAGGACGACGTGTTTGGCGCCGTCGAGGAACGCGTTGGCGGCGGACGATTCAATCCGCCGGTAGATATCGTTCTCCAAAACGATGATGGTCTCAACCGGAAGGCTCTTGGCGGACTGGATCGCATCCTCCAGACTGTTGGCGCCAAAGTAGGCCAGGCCGAGGCTGTTGCTTTCCGGGAAGAGGAGCGTCAGGTCCGCGGGTTTCTCCGGCCGGGACAAAGCCCAGGCCACATTGGCCGCGGCCTGCAGGACCGCGAGGCTGCCGAGCCCGGTCCCCGAAACGATCAAAGGCCGCTTCGCTTCTTTCAAGGTTTTCGCGATTTCGGCCGCGAGCTTTTTCGCTTCGGCCGCGAGTCCGTCCACCGCCGGGAATTGGTTGTTCAATTCGTGGGCCACGGCAAAACCCAGGCGGGCGATGTCGTCCGGCGCGGCGCGATAGGTGCCCGTGGCCGCGTCGTCCAGCGGCGTGGCCGCCGGCGTCGCGATGAACATCGGGCCCTTGTCCTTCTGGACCACTTCCCTCACCGCCAAATCGTTCCAGTCCGGGATGCCCATCTTCCGCGTGGCTTCCATGGGCTTGTTGCGGATGGATTGCCGCAGGGACAGCGCCAGCCGCGGCGCAAAGTTGGTGACGTCCTCGCCCAGGACCAGCACCGCGTCGCATTGCTCCACTTCGTGCATCGCGGGGGTGTGCGCCGGGCCGTGACGCAAAATTTCCAGGCCCGCGGCCGCCAATTCGTGCTCGCGGGCGGAAAGACCGTCGTAAAAATTCTCGGCGCCGACAAGAGTGCGCAGGGCGAAATTGGCTTCGAGCGAGGCGCGCGGCGAACCGATGCCGATCGTCCGGCCCTTCAACCCCTCGGCGGCCCGGCGGAGGACGATATCTTTCCCCGGCATTTGCGGCGCGTCGTGCCCCTTGCCCGGGAGCGTGGCGCGGCGCACGCGCTGTTCCCCGTTGACGAATTCATAACCGAAGCGGCCGCGGTCGCAGAGGAAATAGCCGTTCACTTCGCCGTTGTAGCGGTTCAGGATCCGGGCCAGCTGGCCGTAGCGCTCGCCCGGGATGGTGTTGCATCCCAACGAGCAATGGGCGCAGACCGACGCCGCGGTTTCCAAATCCCATTTACGGGTGTAGTGCTTCTTAAGGGTTTTGTCCGTGAACACGCCCGTGGGGCAGACTTCGACGAGGTTCCCGCTGAAGGGGTTTTCCAGGGCGCCGTCCTCGTGGCGGCCGAAATAAACGTTGTCGTGGGCGCCGAAGACGTCGAGGTCCCGTCCGCCCGCGTAATCGCGGTAGTAGCGCGTGCAGCGGTAGCACTGGATGCAGCGGTTCATTTCGTGGTTGATGAAGGGGCCGAGGTCCTGGTTGCGGTGGGTCCGTTTGTCGAAGCGGTAGTCGCGGTAGTTGTGGCCGGTCATCACGGTCATGTCCTGAAGATGGCACTCGCCGCCCTCATCGCAAACCGGGCAATCGTGGGGATGGTTGGCCATCAGCCATTCCAAGACGCCGGCGCGGAAACCCTTCGCGTCGGGATGCTCGAGCGAAATCCGCGTGCCGTTGGTGGCCGGCGTCATGCAGGACATCACCAGACGCCCGCGGGTGTCCTTCTCATCCTGAAATTGTTGCACAGCGCAGAGCCGGCAGGCGCCCACGGAGCCGAGCGCCGGGTGCCAGCAGAAATAGGGGACGTTCAGGCCCTGCGACAGGCAGGCCTTGAGAAGGTTCTGTCCCTCTTTGACTTCATAGGGCTTGTTGTCGACGTAGATCGTCGCGGTCTTGGGCTTTTGGCCCGCAGCCTTGTCGCCTTCCGCGGTCACTTCCATGGACAGTGCTTCTCCTTCACGTGGTAATCGAAATCGTCCTTGAAATATTTCAGCCCGCTCTGGAGCGGTTCCATGGCGCCGGGGGCCAGGGCGCAAAAGGTTTTGCCGGGACCGAGCAGCCGCGTGTGCAGGTCCAAGCGATGGAGGTCCGCGGCGATGCCGTGACCGTCTTCCAGCGCCTGCAGGACCTTCGCGGTCCAGGGCAGACCTTCGCGGCAGGGCGTACACCAGCCGCAGGATTCGCGCGCGAAGAATATTTCCAAATTCAAGATCATCCCGACCGGACAGGTGCGGTCGTCTAACACGATCATCGTCCCCGTGCCGAGGCGGCTGCCCGCGGCCGCGACGGATTTATAATCCATCTTCACGTCCAAGTGTTGTTCCACCAGAAAATCCGTCGACGCGCCGCCGGGGAGGAGCCCCTTGAACTTCAGTCCGTCCTGCATACCGCCCGCCAAGTCCATGATCTCGCGGACCGTCGTGCCCAAGGGCAGCTCCCACAACCCGGGCCGTTTCACCTTGCCGCTGACGCCGTAGATCTTCGTGCCGGAATCCTCGGACTTGCTGATGGACTTGAACCAGGCCGCGCCATTATTGATGATATGCGGAATATTGCAGAGGGTTTCCACGTTGTTGACGATGGTGGGTTTTCCCCACAGTCCGGAGATCTGCGGGAACGGCGGCTTGGAGCGGGGGTTCGCGCGTTTGCCTTCGAGGGAATTCAACAGCCCCGTTTCCTCGCCGCACATGTAGCGGCCCGCGCTCATGTGGAGGTGCATCTCCAGGTTGAAGCCCGATCCCAAAATGTTTTTCCCGAGGTAGCCTTTGGCGTAGGCTTCTTTCAGCGCCTGGCCCACGCGCTTTTCAGACAGCTTGTATTCGCCGCGGATGAAAATGTAGGCGTCCTCCGCCTGGATGGCGTAGGCCGCGAGGATCATTCCTTCGATCAATTGATGGGGATTGCACTCGAGCAACAGGCGGTCCTTGAAAGTCCCCGGTTCCATCTCGTCGCCGTTGCAGACGAGGTATTTCGGGCGCGGCGCGTCCGGCCCCATGGGGACCAGGCTCCACTTCACGCCCGTGGAAAAACCCGCGCCGCCGCGGCCCTTCAGCCCGGAGTCCGTCACCGCTTTGGTGACTTCCTGCGGCTGCATCTTGCCGACGGCCTTCCGGACGGCCTGATACCCGCCCGCTTTCTCATAGCGGTCGATATCGAGCATCTCGTTGTTCGGGAGCATGTTCCCGGTAAGTGGTTTTTCCATCGCGGCCGCGGTCATTTATATTTCTCCAAAATCTGGTCGAGCTTGGCCGGGTCCACGTTCACGTGCAGATCGTCGTCGACCATCAGCGCCGGGGCCTTGTCGCAGCAGCCGAGGCAGGCGTTGGGCAGGACGGTGAATTTCCCGTCCGACGTGGTCTGGCCCTGGTCCACGCCCAGCTTCTCCTTCAATTTCTTGCGGATGTTATCCGAACCCATGATCCAGCAGGAGACGCTGTCGCAGGTCATGATCACGTGCCGGCCCACGGGCTTGCGGAAGATCAAACTGTAGAACGTGGCGACGTTGTCCAACTCCTCGGCGGACATCTCCAAAACCTCGGCGATGGCCTTCACCGCCTCGTCCGACACCCAGCCGCGGCGCTTCTGCACGGCCTTCAGCGCCTCGATGCTCGCGCCGCGCTTGAAGGCGTTGTGCGCGATCAGGTCGTTGATCTCAGAAAGCTCTTCTTTGGAAAGTTGAAATGTCTCTTTGGTCATAATTTTATCCATGCGAGGGGTGGCGTCGGACTGGGCGCCTGGTTCGCGCGCAGGACGAAGGTCCGAGCACGGACGGGCTGTCCGACGACAGGACCCCGAGCATAATTTTCATCGATCCAAATCCGCAAGCACAAAGTCGAGCGCGCCCAAAACCGCCAGGAAGTCCGAGACCATGTACCCGCGGCTGATCTTCGGCACCATCTGCAGGTGCGGGAAGGAGGGCGTGCGGATCCGCGTGCGGTATGACATCGTGTTCCCGTCGGAAATCAAATAGTAGCTGTTGGCGCCCTTGGTGGCCTCGACGGTGACCGACGCCTCGCCCGCGGGGATGACGGGGCCCCAGCTGACGCCGAGGAAATGGTTGATCAGGGTTTCGATGTCCTGCATGGTCATTTCTTTTTTCGGCGGCGTGGCGAGGGGGTGGTCGGACTTGTAGGGACCGGCGGGCATGTTCTTCAAGCATTGCTCGATGATGCGCAGGCTCTCGCGCATCTCCTCCACGCGGACGGCGGCGCGGTCGTAGCAGTCGCCGTTCTTGCCGACGGGGATGTCGAAATCGAAATTCTCATAGCCTGAATAGGGCCGCGCCTTGCGGAAATCGTATCGGAAACCTGTGGCCCGGAGTCCCGGCCCCGTCTGGCCCCACTCGATGGCCTCTTCCGTGTTGAACACGCCGATGCCCTTGGTGCGTCCCTGGAATATTTTATTTTGCATGACCATGCCGTCGTACTCGTCTAGCTTCGGCCGGAAATATGTCACGAAATCCCCCACGAGCTTCTCCCACCCGTTGGGCAAGTCGTTGGTCACGCCGCCGATGCGGAACCAGCTGGGATGCATCCGTCCGCCGCAAACCGCCTCCACGATCTTGAAAATCCGTTCCCGGTCGTTGAACATGTAGAGGACCGGCGACATCTGGCCGATGTCCTGGGCGAAGGTGCCGTACCACACCAGGTGACTGGCGATGCGGAAGAGCTCGCACATCATCACCCGGATGACCTTCACGCGTTCCGGGATTTCGATGCCGGCCATGGCTTCAACGGAAAGCAGGTAAGGCAAATTGTTCATCACGCCGCCGAGGTAATCGACGCGGTCCGTGTAGGGAATGTAGGTGTGCCAGGACTGGCGCTCGCCCATCTTCTCCGCGCCGCGGTGGTGGAACCCGATCTCCGGCACGATGTCGACGATCTCCTCGCCGTCCAGTTGCAGGGCGAAGCGGATGACGCCGTGGGTGCCCGGGTGCTGGGGACCGACGTTCAGGAACATGAAGTCCGTGTCGCCGTGGGTGCGCTTCATTCCCCATTCCTCGGGACGGAATTTAAGGGATTCCAGCTCCTGCTCCTGTTTCCAGTCCGGCATTTGGAACGGGCCCATTTCCGTGGCGCGGGCCGGATGTTCCTTGCGGAGCGGATGCCCCTTCCAACTACGCGGCATCAGCAGTCGCTCCAAGAACGGATGGCCGTCGAACTTGATCCCGAACATGTCGTAGATTTCCCGCTCGTACCAATTGGCGTTGGCCCAAAGACCGGCGATGCTGGGCAGCGTCGGGTATTCCCCTTCGAGAGGGACTTTGACGCGGATATCGCTGTTGCGGTCAAAGGAAAGCAGATGATAGACCACGGTGAAATCGCTCTTCGGCTGCGCTGCGCGCTGGGTGCGGAAACGCTCGTCGATGGCGGTGAGGTCGTAGAGCATGCGGTAGGGTTTTTCGACGTCCGTTTTAAGATGGCGCAGGACCTCCAGGACGTGGGCGCGGTCGACCCAGAAAGTCGGAAGGCGGTCCTTGGTTTCCTGGACCGCGAGGATTTTATCCCCGAAGCGGGTTTGAATGTATTGGATGATGGACGGTGCGTCTGCAACCGCTGTCATTTAGGTTTCCCTCTCAAAGCGAACGTCCCTTGTGAAATTTTTCACGAATGGCGACAAAAAGAATTCCCCGCCGACTTCCATGGGAAGAACGGCCGGGCGTCGATCAAAAGATACCGCTAAATAATGAGAAAAAGAACGGTGATCAGACTTCGCTGGGCGGACGAAGCGTCGTCATCTTCTGCCGCTCGGCGCGTTTCACATCGCGCAAAACCACCGGTTCGGGTTTGATGACTTCCTGGGAGCCGACGAGCCACGTGATGGGGCGGCGCTCTTTGCCCACGGACTTCTGTAATTCGATCAAACCGTGAAGAAAAGCGTCCGGCCGCGGCGGGCAGCCCGGCACATACATGTCCACCGGCATGAACTTGTCCACGCCCTGGACCACGCTGTAGATGTCGTACATTCCGCCGGAGTTGGCGCAGGACCCCATGGAGATGACCCAGCGCGGCTCCATCATCTGTTCGTGCAGCCGCTTGATGATGGGCGCCATCTTGATGAAAACCGTTCCGGCCACGATCATGACGTCGGCCTCGCGCGGCGTGCCGCGGATCACCTCGGCGCCGAAGCGCGCCACGTCGTAGGTGCTCGTGATGCTCGTTGCCATCTCCACGAAACAGCAGGACAAACCGAAACCGAAGGGCCACATGGAGTTCTTCCGCCCCCAGGCGATCAGGTCCTGCATCCGGGAGAAAAGGACGTTCTTGCGGACTTCTTCCTCAAAAGAACCGTTGCCGCCGGGCATGGCGCCGTCGCCAATCACGGCATTCGTCATTCCGGGTTTGTTCAGCCACCAGCGCATGTCATGTTCTCCTACAAATATTTCTTCTGCCTGCGGCCGCTGGAAGACCAATCCAGCAAACCGAGCTTCCATTCATAGACCAACGCCGCCACCAGCAGGCCCAGGAAGAACAACAGCCCGACATAGCCGGCCCAGCCGGTTTGGCGGAAAGACGCGCCCCAAGCCAGAATGAAAATGGCCTCCAAATCGAAGATCACGAAAGCCATGGCCACCAAATAGAACTTGGCCGGAAAACGGAGCCGAGCCGAACCGACGGACAAGGTCCCGCCTTCATAGGGATCGCCGGTATAGCGCTCCATGTGTTTCTGGCCCAGGAGCCACGATGCCCCGACCATGAAACCCACGGCGCCCAGGACGCCGGCGAAATAAATGGCCAAAGGCCAAAGAGGAGTGTCGCTCATTTTAAAATAACCTCCTCGGCGCGGCGAAGCTCACACACCGAGAATATGGGGAGTTAAGATAATGGTTCGCTGGATTTTGCGGCCAAATGGCGGATTGATTGCCACCATCAACAAGGAGCCCATTTTATCAAAAAACCCTACCAGCCTGAACAACTATTTCGATGTTTTGGAGGGCTTGGCCAGCGACTTGAAGACTTTGTCGATCCGGGAGACGAAGGCCGGGATGTCCACCGGCTTGGACAGGACGTCGGTAGCGCCGAACATCAGGGCGTCTTTCACGGTGCCGGAGTCGGACAGGGCGCTGATGATGAAGATCGGGACATGCTGGGTTCGGGGTTTGGCGCGGATCTCGCGGCAGAGCGAAATACCGTCCAGGTCGGGCATCATAACATCGAGAAGGACCATATCAGGCTTGCGGATCGCCAACTGCTCCTGCGCTTCGCGGCCGTTGCCGGCCTCGCGGACTTCATACCCGCGGCTCTGTAAAATCTCCCGCATGAAACCGCGGAAGTTCACGTCGTCATCGATTACAAGAATCCGTTTGCCCGCCAATAGACCCCCTAGAACGAAAGGAGAGAAAAGAATTTCTGCCTGAGTATATCAATCTAATTGGAAAGACCGCAAGATTTGTTCGAAAGGGATCAGATATTTATTGATATCCTCCGGCGGCGCCCCGCAATAGAGGACATAGCCCGCGCCGTCCCGAACGAGGAAAAGGGCCCGGAATTGGAACAACCCGCCCATGAGCCCGGTGCCATAGAATTGCCCCAGATAGCCGTAACCGGCCGGGTAAAGGACGCTCCGGCCCTGAAGCTGGGTCCACTGTTTTTCCTTGGCCCATTTCTCGGCCAACCCCTTGGCGGTGTTGAACTGACCCGGCGGTTCGCGGTGCAGCTCTCCCCAACCGCTTCCCTTGGCCTCGCGAAAGGAGGAGAGCGTCATGCGGCGCTGTTCCTCCCACTTCCAACCGTCCGGCAAGGTGAACGTCACGCCCCGCTTGGCGTTGGTGTAGACCGACCCGCTCACGCGGCCTAGCTCTCCGCTGGGAAGCCGGGGGATGCGGTCCCTCATCTCCAAATAAAGGGATTCATTTTCCGAGAGCGGGCGCTGTACCACGCTCATGAGGTCGATGAACTTCTTCGCGAGCTGTATGCGCTCCCCTGTCGGCGGGTGCGAGGCGAAGTAGGACTGCCATTTGTCGAGCCCTTCCCGTTTCTCCAGTTCCGAGAGACGCTCGAAGAAACTCAGCGCCGCTCCCGGTTTATAGCCGGCGGAGATCGCGTAGCGGATCCCCACGTGGTCGGCCTGCCGCTCGAATTCCCGGCTGTAGCCCAGGATATACAACGTGGTGAAAAGGTCCGCGGCCTGGGCCACCATGATCATGGCTTCGGGCCCCGCCTTGATCCCGGAGGCGATGGCCCCGAGCGTCGCCAGGGCGCCGTAGCCCATCTGCTTCTGGATCATCTGGATGGAATGCCAGGCGCAGACGTGGCCGATCTCGTGGCCGAGGACGACGGCCAGCTCCGCTTCGTTGTTCAACTGGCCCAACAATCCGCGCGTGACGAAGATATATCCGCCGGGCGCGGCGAAGGCGTTCACCAGGTCCGTGTCTAGTATCGTGAACGTGAACTCCAGTCGCGGACGGTCGCTCACCGCGACGATCTTCCGCCCGAGAGCGGAAACGTATTCCCGCAGCACCGCGTCCCTCACTTCGCCGTATTCGTCGACGATCTGCCGGTGCGTCTCGGCGCCGATCTCCTTTTCCGCGGCCTCGGAGATCACCTTGGCCTGGCGCCGGCTCGTGACGGGGTTCCGCAGACAGCCGGTAAAAAGCAAAAGCACACCCAAGAAAAGAAGCATCCCCTTAAAAACGGGAGGGAACGTCCCTGAACGGAATTCAGACAGGGCCTTGAAGTTAAATTCCTCTGGGAAAAGTTTCTTCATTTGTGTATAAATCCTCTGTGGACACCGCCATCGATAGCAAGCGCGATAAACATTGGCTCTGGGGGATCGCCCTTCTGGGCCTGGCCCTGCGCTTCGCTTATATTTATGTCACGCGCCAACAACCGCCGCACCCGGATTTCGTGTCCTTCCTCCATCCGGCGCTCGAGATGGCCCATCCCTTCGACACCTCGCCCCGCGAACCGCTCTTCGTCTGGTGGCTATGGTTCCTCGCCAAACTGAACATCGTCTCGCCGGCCGCGACCCGCGGCGCCACGGCTCTGTGGTTCGTCCCCGCGATATTCTTGTTCTTCACGCTGGCGCGGCGGCTGACGGGCCGGCGCGGGGCCTGGGCCGCGCTTCTTTTATATACGGTCCTGCCCGCGCAGATCCAGTCCGACTCCCTCGGGCTACGCCATCTCCTGGAAACCGTCGGCGTATTGGCGCTCCTGAACGCGGTCACCGCGCAGGCCGCGCTTTCATCGGCAAAAACGTATTCCCAAGGCGCGCTGGCGTTCGCGTCGCTGGTCCTGGCGCGCATCAACTATCTCGGCTCCGCCGCCTTGATCCTGGCGGAAAACGCGATCCGCTCAAAGCGTTTTCGTCCCTTATTGGCCCTGCTTCCGGGGATTATCTTACTGCTCTTTCACTTTCAAAACAACCGGACCAAGTTCGACGATCCGCTCCACTCCGTGAACATGCACACCTATTGGTTCGCCAACCTCGAATACATCGGCCAACCCGGGTTCCCGGAGGACTGGGACGAATGGCAGAGGAACCCTCACCGCGCCAGCCTGACCTTCCGGCAATGGGCCTTCGAGCGGCACTCGCCCGCGGAGTTCGTCAAGGAAAGCGTACTGGGCTATATTCGTTGTCTGTGGATTTTTTTCGCGAAGGTCTATTTCGCGTCGGGCCTGCCGGCGGCCGCGACCTGGGGATTGCTGCTCATCTATGGGGCCGGATTGCTGCTGTCGCTGTTTCAAAGGGAGTGGCGGCGGCTTTTGCTGTTTTACTCGATCCTGCTCTGGCCCTACGCCTTCGTCAGCCACGTGTTCTGGGCCGGACGGTTCTTCGCGCCCTTCACGCCGCTGGCGCTGTTGTTCATGGTCCTCGCCTTGCAGCGGTCGGAACTCTTTCTTTTTCCCCGCGTCCGCCGGTGGATTCCGCAACGCTGGACCGGGGTCCTGCCGCTCCTGCAAAACCGTCAGCCGTAGAATTTCCGGACGACCTTCGCCACGCGGCGCGCCGCGGCGGGAGCCAGTCCCGGGTACAAAGGAAGCGAAAGGACCTCGCGGCTGGCCCGCTCCGCCTCCGGGAAATCGCCGGGTTTGTATTTGAAGGATTCAAAGGATTTCTGCAGGTGGAGCGGCGCGGGATAGAAAACGCCGGAGCCGATGTCGAGCTTCGCCAGGTGGGCCTGCAAAGCGTCGCGCTGCGGCGCGCGCACGGTGAAAAGATGGTAAGCGCTTTGCGCCTTGGGATGGAATTCCAGGGGCCGGGCCGGGCATCCCTCAAGTTCCCGCCGGTAAATCTCCGCCAGATGTTGCCGTTCCTTCGTCCATGCGTCAAGATATTCCAATTTTATCCGCAGGGCCGCGGCCTGGAGCGTGTCGAGCCGTTCGTTATATCCCAACTCCAAGTGGTCATAATTCGCGCGCGGCGTGGAAGATCTCCCGCAATTCCGCAGCATGCGCAGCTTTTCCGCCATGGATTCGCTGTTGGTCACGACCATCCCGCCGTCGCCCACCCCTCCCAGATTCTTCGTCGGATAAAAACTGAAGCACCCGGCGTCGCCCAGGGCGCCCACGGGTTTCCCGTCGAAAGTCGCGCCGTGGGACTGGCAGGCGTCCTCCAGCACGCGAAAATTGTGCAAGCGGGCGAAAGAAAGAATTCCGCCCATGTCCGCCGGCTGCCCGAAGATATGGACCGGCAGGATGGCCTTGGTCCAGGGCGTGCGGGCCTTTTCCAACTGGAGAGGATCCATGTTCAGCGTATTCGGGTCCACGTCCACGAAGCGCGGCGTGGCGCCGACGAAAACAACGGCCGCGGCCGTGGCGTAAAACGTGAAGGGCGTTGTGATCACCTCGTCCCCCGGACCGACGCCCAGGGCGCGGAGCGCCAGGGCCAGCGCCGCGGTGCCGGAGGAAACGCCGACGCCGTAGGCCGCCCCGCAGGAGGCGGCGAACTCCTCTTCGAAAAACTTCACGTCTTCTCCCAGGACGAAGGCATTCTGACGGTAAACGGAACGGAAAGCCTTCATGACGCGGCCCTCCAGCTTTCGATGGACCGGGGTCAGATCGATGAGGGGGATTTTTTTCATGCAGCCGGGTTGCGGCGCTTGCGGAACCATCGGTCGAGGCTCAAGAAACGTTCGCGGTCCAAAGAGACCATCGCGGCGAGGGAGAAAAAACCCACGTCTAAAACGATCGTCTGGGAGGGAGTCAAAACGGGGCCCCACTTTCCGAAGCAGCCGCAGCTGCTCAGGTCAACGCCGCGGGCCAGCACCGACGCGAGGGCGGCGATGAATACGCCGAACATCACCAGGGTGGCGACGGATATCCATTTCAGGAAAAGGCCGAGGGCCAAACAAACGCCCGCCGCCACCTCCACCCAGGGAAGCACGCGGGAAAGCGGCATCAGGATTTGAATGGGGAGAAGTTGGTAGGCGTCCATGATGGCGGCCAGCTCCTCGGGCGGCGCCATCAATTTGGAAATGCCGGAGGCGAGGAGGACGGCGCCCAAGATCCAGCGGCCCGCCACGGCGCCGACGCCGACCGGGCGGCGAAACAACGTATTCATTTCAGGTTCAATTCTTTCTGGACGGTTTGGTCCCCGTAGGCTTCCAGTTGGGATTGTCCCACGAGGCGGGAGTTGCCGATGAAAAAGGTGGGCGTCACGCTGATGGAGCGGGCGACGGCCTGGTCATAGTCCCGCTGCACGATCGCGTCCAGGCGGTCAGACTCCAGGTCTTCCTTGAATTTTTTCATGTTCAACCCCGCCTTCTCGGCGTATTGGATGAAGACAGGCCTCGGATCCAGGCTGCTTGCCCATTCCTTCTGTCCCGCGAAGAGCATGTCCTGGTATTCCCAGAACTTGCCCTGCGTGCCCGCCGCCTCCGCGGCCCGCGCCGACAGGCGGGACCACTGGTGGGACTTGAGCGGGAAATGGCGGAAGACCAGAAGGATCTTTCCTTCATAGCGCTTCATGAGCTCCTTCACAGTGCTTTGGACCTTGGCGCAGTTGGGACACTGGAAATCCGAGTATTCCATGAAAACAACGGAAGCTTTGTCGGACCCCATCTGGCGATAGAGAGGCGCTTCCATGGAAACGGACCACGCCCGGTCCGAAACAAAAAACACCCCGGCCGACGCCAGGACCGCCAAAACAACCGCTTTCCAAATATGTTTTCGCATGGCTCCCTCGAATCCTCTGTGCCGTCACCCCGGCGGAAGCCGGGGTCCAGCCGATCTGGATTCCGGCCTTCGCCGGAATGACGACCGACTTATTCTTCCGCGATTTTGTAGATGTAATCTCCACGGCGCGCCTTGTCCGCGACGCGGATTCCGACGCCCATCCCGATCTTCCCCTCTTGGATGTCCTTGTGCTCGCATTGCATCGAGGTCACCGGAAGCTCCAAATCCGTCGTGTGTCCCCGCACGTGGATAGTGTCTCCCACGCTCAAGGGAGCCGTCAGCGTGAAGGTGATGACGCTGATGTGCGAGTAAAAATCATCAACGATGCCCACGCGGGTCTCCCCGGGCTTCGGGATCCGCCACGGGAACAACGGCGCGGGACCGGCCAGTCCGCCCCTGCGCTTCGCCGCCGCTTTCTTTTGTGTCGCGGTCTTCTGGGGCTTCGCCTTGGCCGAAACTTTTTTCGCCGCTTTTTTGACGGCCTTTTTCACGGACTTCTTGACGGCTTTTTTCGCGGGCTTCTTAGCCGGCTTCTTCTTCGCCTTCACCGCTGATTTTTTCTTGGGTTTTTTGGCCATGGCTTACCCCTTTGGATTTTATGAACCAAGCTTGGAAGTATACTCTACCAATCCGAGAACGGCCGTTCAAGAAGGCGTTGCCGCTGGGTAACGTGCCGGTCTGCCGGACGGCACAGTCTAAGTCGGCCGCATCTGGGCCCGCAGCTTCTCCACCGGGATGTGCCCGACGTTCTCGTAGACGAAGTGGGGCCGGTAGGCGAAGCGGTTGATCTCCCTGCGCGTGGTCACGCCGGAGAGGACCAGGATCGTCCGCATGCCGGCCTCGAGCCCCGCCTCCATGTCCGTGTCCATGCGGTCTCCCACCATGAACGCCTGGGAAGAACGCACGCCCAGATAACGCAGGGCCATGCGCATCATGAGCGGGTTCGGCTTGCCGATGAAATAGGTCCGCTTGCCGGTGGCCAGTTCGATGGGCGCCACCAGCGCGCCGCAGGCCGGCGTGACGCCGTCCTCAACGGGCCCGGTGACGTCGGGGTTCGTGCCGATCAGCCGCGCGCCCTGGCGGACGAGCTTCACGGCCTTTTCGATGCCGGCGAAATTGTACTCCTTGGAATTGCCGACGATGACGTAGTCCGGCCCGCGGTCCGTGATGCGGTAGCCCACCTGCGTCAAAGCCTTGACGAGCCCGGAACCGCCGATCACGTAGGCGCGGCCCTTGGGCCGCTGGGCGTTCAGGAACTTGGCCGTGGCCATGGCCGAGGTGAAAAAACTTTCCGCCGGCACGTTGATGCCGAGGCGGGCGAGTTTCTTCTGCAGGTCTTCGGGGGTCTTTTCGGAATTGTTGGTGAGGAAAACGAAACGGTGGCGGCCGGCGCTCAGGCGTTCGACGAACTCCTTGGCGCCGGGGATCAGGACGCTGCCGCGATAGATGACGCCGTCCATGTCGATGACGAAACCCGGCAGCGACGCCTCCGGCTGATCCGTGACCAAGCGATGGACGATTTCCATGCCGCTAGGCATGGCACCAGTTTGTGGATTGGTGCCAGAAAAATCCGTGATTGCTTCGTCGCAAAAAACGCTCCCCGCAATGACAGCTAGCTATCTTCTTCGTGGATGAGATTGGTTCGGACGGGCCGAGGGCTTGTCTTCCACCAGTTCAAAGTCCAGCTGGCGCTTTTCCACGTTCGCGGCGGCCAGGAGGACCTTCACGTCCATCCCCATGCGGAACGTCTGCCCCGTGCGTTTGCCGCGCAGACAGGCCCGGACCTCATCGAAGATGAAATAATCGTTCAGGTTCGCCACGCGGACCAGCCCCTCCACGAAGACTTCCTTCAATTGGACGAAGAAGCCGAAGTTCGTCACGCCCACGATGTTGCCGTCGAACTTTTCCCCGACGCGCTTCTGCATGAGCTGGACGCGCTTGACGTCCATGGACTCGCGCTCCGCTTCCTGGGCCAGGCGCTCCCGCTGGCTGGACCGCGTGCAGACGCCGGGCAGCGCCCGCTTCCAATGGACCTGGCGGTCGTGGTTGAGCTGGTCCCGGAGTTTCTCCCGGATCAGCCGGTGCACGCAGAGGTCCGGGTAGCGGCGGATGGGCGACGTGAAATGCGTGTAGCAGGCGGAAGCCAGGCCGAAATGCCCCACGTTGTCCGGCGAATAAACGGCCTGTTTCATGCTGCGGAGCAAAAGGCTGTGGATGGTGGCTTTGATCGGGAGGTCTTCCACCGCGTCCAGCGCTTCCTGGAGCGCGGAGGATTTCGCTTCCGCGAAACCCGACGGGACTTTCACGCCGAGGATGCGCAGCGTCTCCATGAGCTTGGTCAGCTTCTCCGGGTCCGGCCGGGGGTGCACGCGATACAGGAACGGCCAGGCCTTCATGTTCTGGGCCACGGTCTCGTTGGCGAGCAGCATGAACTCTTCGATGAGCCGGTGGCTCTCGAGGCGCGTGCGGCGGCGGATGTCCATGGGCCGGCCAAGCTCGTCGAGGATGGCCTCCGGTTCCGGGAAATCGAAATCCAGGGACCCGCGCTTGAAGCGGATCTCGCGCAGCTGCCGGGCCAGCTTGCCCATGCGGCGGACGCTCTCGACGATCTCGCCGGACGCGCCCGCGGTGCCTTTGTCGGTGAGGATGTCTTCGACGTCTTCGTAGGTGAAGCGCCGCGCGCTGCGGATGGCGCTCTCCATCAATTGGGACGACACGACGCGGGCCTGGGAATCCAAATCCATCACGCAGGTCAGCGTCAGCCGGACGACGTTAGGGCGCAGGCTGCAAAGGTTGTCGGACAGCTCGTGGGGCAGCATCGGGATGACGCGGTCCACCAGGTAGACGCTCGTGCCGCGCTTCAGCGCCTCTTCGTCCAGGGGATTTCCCTCTTTGACGTAATGCGCCACGTCCGCGATGTGCACGCCCAACCGGTAGCCGCCGTTCGGTTTCACTTCGAGAGAGACCGCGTCGTCGAAGTCCTTGGCGTCCTTGCCGTCGATGGTGAACACCGGCAGATGAAAGAATGTCGTGCGGCCGTTGAGGGCGGCGTCCGGCACCGAATCGCCGAAGGATTTCGCCTCGTTTAAAACCTCCGCGGGGAACTTCCCCGGGAGATCGTGCTTCCGCGTGAGGACCTGCATGTCCACGCCGGGATCGTCGCGCAAACCCAGAATCTCCAGCAGCTCTCCCGCCGGCGCGGCGTCCGCCGTGGGCCAGCGCGTGATCTTCACAACCACGATCTGGCCTTCCTTGGGCGACAAACCTTTTTTGTCCAGCAGGCGGACGGGGTCCCCGCCGATGTCCATCACCACCACGTCGTTGTCGCGGAGCCTCTTGTAGGTCCCGACGATGGACGTGCGCGCCCGTTCCAGGACGCGGATGATCTCGCCGGAGCGGCGCAACTCGCCCCGCGACGTGACCCGCGCCATAACGCGGTCCCCGTCCAGGGCCAAGCGCAGGCTGGGGCCGTCCACATAAACGTCGGACACCACCGGGTCCTCGGACAGAACGAAGCCGAAGCGTCCGCGCAGCTGGAGCTTTCCTTCCAGAAAAGTTTCGGGGCCGGGTTTGCCGGGCTGGGGCTTGTTCGGCTGCGGCCTGTTCTGTTGCGGCCGGTTTTGCGGGGGCCTGTTCTGGCCGTGGGAACCCTGGCCGGGACCTGAAGGATGGGAAGGCTTTGAAGAGGGATGGCGGGCGGCGGGATTGTCCCGCCGATGGAAATGGTGGCGCTGTTTTTTTCGTGACATGAGGGGATTATATCATCCTAACTGCGGTTTGAATACGAGGATGGGCCGCCCATTAATCGCCGTACAAAAAGCGGTTCAACGCTTCTTCCAGTTCGGCGGTGACGGCGGGGAATTCCACGGCGACGTTGTGCTTTTCAGACGGATCCGTCTTCCGGTTATAAAGTTCTTTTCTTCCCGACTCCCTGTCCACGATCAACTTCCATCCGTCGTTCCGGCGGAGGGAAAGAGGGGTTGCCTTGTCCCCCCGCGATATGACCGTTATGTCCGGCTCGGGGCCGCCAGCCAAGAAGCTGGCAAGGCTCGTACCGCCGGGGCTGGCATGAGTCGGCGGCGCCAGTCCCATCAACTCCACCAACGTGGGAAGTACGTCGCAGGTACGCAATTGCGTTTTGACGACGGTCTTCTCCTTCAGGCGGCCGGGCACGCGGACGATCAAGGGCGGATTGATCATTTCGTCATAGCACTTGGTGTGCTCGAAATAGCCGTGTTCCATGAGCCCTTCCCCGTGGTCTCCCATGAAAACGACGATGGTCTTCTCCAGGACGCCGAGGCGGCCCAGATGATCCAGCCAGCCGCCGAGTTTTTCATCCAAGTCGGCCATTCTGGCGTCATACAATTCATTCAACAAAGCCAGCTCGTCTTCATAACCCGGCAACTTGCTCCACTCGGCCTGACTGTTAAACGCATCCACGAAACTGTATGCCTGAGGGTGCAAATGCGTCAACGGCGGTAGAAACGCCTCGAGCGCTTCCCGATAAATCACGCGCAGGAGGAGCCTCCGTCTTTGATCGAGGGGCTCAGCCAGCGACAGCCTACCGTCCCGGACCGACAGCAACGGCTCCGGCCCTTCCAGTTGGGTCTTGATGTTGGGAACGAGGAGAGTGTCCCAATTGTGAAATGTGATGTTGCCAATCCGCAGGGACGGGGGCACGAAGTCGCCGAAACGCTCGGACTGGGACGCGTTGAACTCGTAGACGGTTCCCGGGGCGAATAGGATTTTGCCGATCGGCGACCCGGGCCGCCGGACAAAATCGTCGAGGGCCCGGACGATGGCCCTCTTGTCCCGCGGCGTCAGGTCCTCCGCGGACCTCACCTTCTCCAAACGACGAATCAGGCGGGGAGGAAGTCCGGCAGCCAGGATGGCGGCCGGGGAGCTTCCGGTTTCCTTTAGGTTTGACAGGAGCCCGTCCCACATCTTCGTACCGGAGATCGGGATCCCGGTGGCGCGAATCCCCAGGGCCACAAAGGGAAGGTCGTAGGGCAGGGCGCTCCGCCAGAAATTCTTGTCCACCAGGCGGATGGTGTTTTCCTTAAGCAATCGCCGGTATATCCTGCGGGAGCGGGCCGTCAACCTGGACTCCAGCCGGAACTGAGGATCGTACGGATAGTGAAGGTCGGTCGTATGCAGGATTGAAAAAAACGGCCGGTCGGCGTTATCCGGGAGATCCATCGGGAAGTAAGAGTATCCCTGGGCGGCAATAAACTTAGACAAGGGATAGTCGCCGAGGTATTCGTATTTGTCCTCGCGCCGCCACGGGTCCGCCAAATAAAAGTCCCGGCCGTAGGGCGCGGCCTTGAAAAAAGACTGGAGCACCGGGAACGTGAACGATGTCGGGCTGACCAGGTCGGTGAACACATACGCATCCCCGGCAAGCCGTTCCAAATGGGGCATAGTCCTTTTGGGATAATCGTACAAGGACAGGTGGTTCCTGTTCAACGTATTGACCATGACGACGAACAGGTTGTACCGGGACGGGGGAACCGCGAGCGGTGCGGAAGGTTTTGCGAGCGTCGGGAACAACAGTAAAACGGCCAGGACCCCAACGAGCTTACGGGAGCCGTTCATTAAAAATCTATTGTGGGATTGCCGGTTGTTCCGGCGGGAAGGGTTTTCCGTCTTTCCGGAAGCTCCGCCATTTCTCGAAGGGGATGTTTCCGATGGCTATGATGGCGGCCTGGCTCAGCACGAAGGTGAGGAGCGCGTAAAATGTTTTCTGCATGAAGCCGTAGGAGTGCAATCCGATGCCGAGCATGTTCACGCCGAACCAGGAGAGCGCGGTGATGATGTTCCCGCCCACGGCCAAGACCATCAGGCCGCGCTGCGTGATGTATTTCCCCCAGCGCGCGTGGAGGATCAGCACGTTCCAGAGCACGATCATGAGCGCGCCGTTTTCTTTCGGGTCCCAGCCCCAGAAGCGGCCCCAGGATTGGTCCGCCCAGATGCCGCCGAGGACCGTCCCCACGAAACTGAAGAACGCGCTGAAGCAGACCACGCCGTAGGTCATACGGGTGAGGGTGTCGGCCGTCTCCTCGTTCAAGGTCTTGGTAAACACGCCGCGGAAAATATAGACGATGGCCAGGAACCCCGAAAGGAACGTGGAGCTGTACCCGATGGTGATGGTGATCACGTGGGTGGCCAGCCAGAAGTTGGAGTCCAGCACCGCCCGCATCATCTCCATGGTGTCGCCCTGGGTCGCCAGATGGTGGGCGACGATGAGCGTAATGAAGCCGATGGCCGACGCCACCGCGCTGCCCAGGCCTTTCCTATATAGATATTCCAGGATGATGCCCAGAAGCACCGCCGCCCATCCCACGAAGACCGCCGACGAGTAAAGGTTGGTGACCGGCGGGCGCCCCTGCAGGATGATGCGCGACGCCAGGCCGCCGGTATGCACCGCGAAGGCGAGGATCAAGAGATATAAAGCGGAGCGGTTCAGCTCATCCGGCCAGAACATCCAGGAGAAGCAGGCGAGCAGGAACACGATGACATAGAGGATCATGCTTTGATAGAACGGCTCGAAGTGGTTGAAACGGAATTCGTAACGCGCCTGGTCCACGGTCTCTTGGATATGTCCCTCCAGCCAAACGCGCCACCCGATCAGAGCCTTATTGAACGACGCCGCGTCGCCCGCGCGATAGGCGTCCGCCATGGCCGCGTAAAGCGTGACGCCCGGATGAAGCTTGCCCGTCTGAATGTAGTCCAGCAATTCCTGACCGACGGTGGCCCAATCCGAATCCGGCTTGCCGCCCTCTTTGAAAAGCGGCAGGAAATAGGCGGCGCGCCCCATGAACTGATACCGCTGGAAGAACTGCCCCATGGCCTCCAGCGCGGGCGAGATTTTTCCGCCCGCCTGGTGCTTGTGGGTCTTCAGTTCCTCCGCCGCGGGGGCCACCGTGGCCTGGAACCGGACGACCTCATCGGAAACGGTCTGCGCGCCGGAAATCTGCAGCGTGTTCTGCAGCCGCTGATAGAGAACCAGCCGCTCCTGCAGGTTGCTGACGGCGGTTTGGAAGGCGGAACGTTCCTCGGGCCTGACTTCGGCGGCGCGGCCCGCCTGCGTTTCGATCTCTTCCAGGTGCGGGTGCAGGGTGGAGAAGGAATAGAGGCGCTGAGTGGTCTGCTGAATGCCGATCAGCCCGAGCACGTCCGGGCTGTCGATCTCAAAGACTTTGTACTCGTTGGCTTTTTCCGGCGCGAACATGACGTCCGCCAGCCACTCGATGGCAGATTTCTTTTTCCCGTCGACGCGCAGCACCTGCTTGCCGGAAACCATCAGGAGCGAACTTCGCGCCACGGAGTCCAGGGGCTTCACGCGGCCGTTGCTCAACACCGGCAACTCGCCGAAACCCTGGAGGTTGACGCCCCCTTTCTGGGGCGGCAAACGCAGGGCGGACAGAACATAGGCCGCAAAAACCGCCGTCAGGATCCAGGGAAGATATTTACGCACGGGATTTCCGTTTCCTCGCGAAACCGATCAAATGCGACAGGAACTGGATGGCCAGGCCGACCGACACAAGGATGCAGGCGATGTAGGGCGTCAGCCAAAAGGGGTTTTCCACGACCTGGAAGATGGAGACGGTGTCGTTGTTGGCGAAGCTGGCCTGGTAGAACGTCAGCCCCCCGTAGCGCAGGGGATGGTTCATATAGATGAGGGCGTCGCGGTCCTCGTTCTTTTCCGGATGCTTCAGGCGGACGAGGCTGGAAAAATTCTTCGGGATGTCCGTCCCGGCGTATTTGTCGTGGCGGAATTCCTTCAGTGTCAGGGAGAAGGGATAATAATGCCGCCGCGGCCGCATGTGGAATTGATAGTCCTTTCCGTCCACGGTGACGGACTGCGGCGCGCCCAGCATCCCCGAGACCAGCCAAACGCCCCGGGACCGGCCCTTTTCCAAAACCTCCACGTAGGCCGTGACGTTGTTCGCCTCGTCGTCCGCCAGGGTCGGCGGAAGTTCCTTCACCGCGATGCGCGGGCCGATCCCCATGGTGGCGAGGGACCCGGTATTGCCCGGGACCATCTCGAGCGAGGCGTTGGAATAATACTTTTTGACGCGGAGTTCGAAAGGGAGGCCGGGGACGCTGATGAGTTCTCCGTCATGCTTCAAAACGGATTGCGGGATGCTGACGACGTGATCGGAATCGTCGCCGCCCGGGTTGACCAGAGCCAGCTCCATCTCCCGCGGCGCCTCGGAATAGTTCTTCGTCGTCCCGACTTCCACCGGCATCTGGCTTTCCTTCGCCAGGATCTGCGTGAGAAATTGCCCGAGCAGGAGCACGATCAACCCGAAGTGGGTCACGCTGAGGCCCAGCTTGTTCCAGCTGTAGCGGAACTTGTGCGCCATCACCAGGTTCACCATCCACAGCGCGCCGATGGTCAGCCCGCCGGGAAACACGGGGAACTTGAAACCGCCCGAGGTCTCGAAGTAGACCAAAAAGCTGTTGAAGTATTTTTTTTGCGCCGCGAAGGCGCCCATGCTGACCTGGCCCATGGTCCCGGCGAAGACCAGCATCATCATGAGGATCAGGCAAAAGATCGTGAGCTTGAGGGAAGCGAGGGACTCCATCACCCGCGTCAGATTCGCGAGCCAGGCGGGGCGGGGGGTGGACGGCGGCGGGCGCCGGAAGGGGATGTTTGAAGCGGCCGGGCTCATTGCGAAATCTTCAGGCTTTCGAGGAACCTCATGAAGGCGGGCATCGTGTCGCCCACGGCGGAATCTTCGCCGACCATCTTGAAGAACAGGGTCTGTCCGCCGCTGGTATGGATGGCGGCCACGAGCCGGCGCTTAAATTTGTTGTCGATGACGGGCTTGTCGCTGACCATGTCGGCCAAAAGCATCCTGCGTCCCGCCGGCGAGATCCGCTTGGTTTCCTTGGCGAGCGCGTCCTGGTTGATAGGCGGTAGTTCGATCTGGCCGCGCCAGCGGTTCACGTTGGAAAGGTCTCCCCCCGCTTCGCCCGCCAGGGACACAACCGAAATGTCCACGGCCTGCCCGTTCTTCCCCACCGCCGAAAAACTTCCCATGCGCATCTGGGACGGCGGCTTCTCCTTCCAACCCTTGGGAAGGGTCCACGTCACGCCGCCCTGCGCCGCCGGAGGCAAACCCGCCGCGCTGTCCATCCCCATCGCGCCGCCCATGCCGTCGATCGGCGGATGGCCGGGCGGCAATTCCCCGCCCATGTTCCCCATGCCCTCCACCGGAGGATGTCCCGGAGGGAGGCCTTCGCCCGCCGGGGCGCTCGCGGGCGGATGGTTATGCCCGTCGTCCGCCGAGTGCGCGGAGGCCGCGGCAGGCGCTTCTTTCGGAGCCTTATATACGGAAATTTTATCCCGCTGGCAAGACGCGAGCGCGAGGACGCTGAAGATTGGGAGAATCCAAACTCTTTTCATAGGAAATGAATTATAGGATTTTTTTTAAAGGGAAGGGTTGAAAACCGGCAACGTCTTTTTTTAAGCGCTCATCAGCACCCGCTGAACGCCGCGGATCCAATCGCCGAAGTTCTGGGGCGTCAGCGGCACGGCATTCATCAATTCGTTCAGTACAAGGAAAGCCACTTTGCGCATGAAACGTTCCATGTCGGCGCGGTTGACGCCGGAATCGTCCATCACGATGCCGGTCGCGATGAAGAATTGAGCCGACACGTCGAGACCTTCAAAATCCGACGAGAGCTCGTCCATCAATATCCGCATGGACAGCACCGGCATTCCGCGCTCGCCGGTCGACAGCGCGGACGCGAGGCGGAACTCCACCTTTTCCCCGCCGGGCAATCCGGCGACGGCGCTCTCGACGCGCCGCCGCGTTTCCGCGTCTTCCACGTAGACGATGACCCGCTCCGGAGTCCGGCGTCCGCCGAGGACATCCCGCATCGCGGCGGCGATGCGCCCCGCGTCCCACGTGTGCGGCACCGCGCCGTACCGGACCAAGGGGGCCCCGCGGTTGGACGCGGGCGCGAAGTAATCATCCAAAATATTCACGAAAGATTCCGTCCCCGGCGCGGTTTCGACGGTCAGGTTGCCCAAAACCTTCAGCAACTCGGCTTCCGTCAAATTCCTTCCGTAAAGTTGCGCCAGGCGGGCTTGCAGCGCGCTTCGGAAAACGTCCCGCTCGTCCGCGTCAAACCGACCGATATCTCTCAGCCATCCGTTGGGATCTGCCGTCGTTCCAACGCCCAAGTTTTCGACACGGCCCAAAATGCGCCGGACCTGCTCACCCACCGCCGCCCGGGAATCATTCTCGTCCAGCGCCGTTTTGATCCGCCCCGCGGCGTCCGACACCGTGTTTGCCAGAGAAACGCCCCGAACGCCCGTCGAAACCGGCGCGCGACGTAACTCTTCACCCCTGACCTCCGAGATCAAATCATCCGAAGTCCGACCTCCCCGGCGTGGCCAACCGACCCGCGCCCGCTCGGCGGGATCGGAAGCGATCCGCCTTAAATTCAAGCCGAGAGCCCCCCGGACGCCGTTCCTCAAAACGACGGCACTCATCGACGCGTCGGGATTCAGCTTTGCGAGAATGCTCGCCTCATCCGTGTTGTCGCGCACGCTGGAAAAACCGGAGAGCTCCACGGAGACCTTTTCCATGTCCGCCCCAAGGATCTCGAGGCGCTCCCTGATAACGGACGCCCGGACTTTCGTATTCTTGAAATGCTCCAGCATTTCCGGCGAACGCGCCCAGGAAACAATGTCCTCCTCATCCGTGGCGGAAAGTACGACGAACCACCAGTTGGAGATGTCGTTCCTGGGAATTCTCCACGCGAGGCTCTCATCGATGAAAGCGTTCAAGCTCTGCCGGTCGTAAAATTCATCTCTCGGGTCGTAGGGCGGCAGGTGGCCGAAGAACAGCTCGCCCGGACCATCAGGGTTTACCGGATCCGGCTTGAAGCCCATCACAACGCTGCAGGACAGCAGCCTGGCCCATCGGACCATCAATTGTGTTTGCGGATAACGAACCATGTTCTGGCCGTTCTCGGGATATTCGGAAACCTCAGTATCCTCGGTGTACCAATCGGCGGGATTGTTATAATCCCCCCATCCACCCACCAGAAGGAACTTCCCAAAGCGGTTCCACACGAGGTGCGGCGACGAGCCGATGAAGAAACCGAGCGGCGCCGCGACGATCACGGGCAGGCCCGCGGCCATCAGAGCGAAGGCCGCCGCGAAGGAAAGGGCCGCCATGCCGAAGAACGCGGACGAAATCCCCAGCCGCTGCCGGCCGCTCGTCCCGCGTTCGCCGATCCCGCTCGACGGAGCGTTCGGCCCATGGTCGTTTGTGAGGACTACTTTATGGTCGCCGAAACCGAGCTGGACGGAGAAGAGGCCGGCCACGGCGGCCGCGACGAGCGCCGCAACGCCGAGGGATGAAACCGACGCCACCGCGAAGAACGCGAAGAAGGCGGGCCAGAAGGCGCGGCCGTTCTCGCTCAGCAGCGCCATGGGATATTTCACAAGAAAGCGCGCTGCAGGGCCGCCTTCCCGATAGATATTCTGCAACGCACCGCCGATTAAGGGTGGCCTTTTTTTCTCTACCATCTCCCGCGGGAGCAATCGCTCAATTATTTTTTCCTTCAGATTTTGAAATCTCCTAAAAATCTCTTCGTCCCGGATCGGCAGGGTCACCGCCAATATGGCCCGGGCGACATCTCTCTCGTCTTCGGTCCAAACCGGCTTCGCAGCGAGCTGTTCCCAGGACTCCAACTGTCGCACGGAAATCTCAACCGAGCCTCCGGTTTTCTGTCGTCTCGTTTTTGTCTTGGGTTCCCCTCGCCTTCTCAACAGGGTCCTGCGGGACCTATTGTTGGCCAGGAGCATTGACATTTCCCCGTCCGGCCAACGATCTACCGATACCGGATCTTCCTGGGTCCACGAACCGCTCCACGGCACCGCCCGAATCTTCGATAGTTTAATAAGGAGCGGCGTGGTGACGAAGGGATCCATCACAAGCGCCGCGCCATGGGCCTTGGCGAGGGTAGCGACAGCGGCGAAATCGGCGGATACGGGCAAGGAGACGACTGGGGAGGGCCATTCCCCTTCCAAGAAATCGATGAAGGCTTTTTGGGCGAGGGGATCTTCCAGCCATTGGTCGGACTCCCCTGCGTCCCGATAATCCTGGGTGGATTTTATCGCCTTGATGGTTTCATTTACGGACGACCCTAAAACGGGCACGGATACCAGCGTATCATCAGCCGCGGTGTATATCCAAACAACTCCTCGGCCCAAATTCGTTTGATCGTGGAATAAACAAACCGCTCCTCCCCGTGAATCAATCAAAATAGGCCCTTTCCAATAATACGTTTCGGCCCCTCGGGATTGGATTCGCCATTCCGTCACACGCTTGGCATTTTCTCGTTCGAAACGAGCCCTCACGCGGGCTCTTTTTGCCAAATCGGCCCACGCGTTTTCCGTCATTACATGGGGAGAAACCAATGAAAGTCCGCATTTTTTAAATTGCTCTTCCACCGCATTTTTGAGCGGTTCAACAGGGCTGGACCCCAAATCCAAAACGAACCATGAGCTCGCGTGTACCTGAAAAACATCTCCGACCGGCCTGAGAACTCCAAATTCACCAGACAGATAGGCCTGTCCAAAAGTTTTCCCCTCCTTTTCGTCAACCCGCATCAACACATAGGCCAGCAAGGCATTCCCTTGCCGGTCTGTCGCCAAGCTCGGACCGATCATTATTTTGTCGCCGCTGGGCCAAACGGGCGACGTCAGGCCCAAGGTTTTCTCCAGAGGCGCCGAATGGGCGCTCCCCGTGCCGCCAAGCGTAACAACCGTCACCTCCTCGCCATTCACAGGATCCCATTGATTTATGAACTTTGCACCGGGGAGATAGGATCCCAATATCCGCCGAACCTCAATATCGGATTTATAAACAAGACGTTCCATAACGCCTTTTTTAAGCAGCAACGCGAAAGCTTTGATCTTGGGGCGATTCTCTGCTGCCAATTCAAAATACGAAAGGTTATTACTATTCGGATTAATGTAATGATAATCGCCATCCTCATTAATAATGATTCTTCTGACAAGCCCGGTCCTCCGGTCGCTGGCCAAATAAACCTCGTATTCAGTAACATGGCGATCATTCGGTAACACGCGCCATCCGTCCACCACCCAAATGAGGCACCCATTGAGGCCCGCCATCCTATTCTCAAGGTTTCGTGCTTTCCGAGCCATCGGCAGGATCTTCATTCCGGATGGAATAGCCCGATTCGGCGCAACCCGTAAATCGTCCGGCAAAAAAGCGGAGGAATTTTTGCGCCCAATCAGTAAAAATCTTCCAAAACGGTTCTGCAGCAGGTGAGGTGATGCGCCGAGGAAAAACGCGAGCGGCGCCGCGACGATCACGGGCAGGCCCGCGGCCATCAGAGCGAAGGCCGCCGCGAAGGAAAGGGCCGCCATGCCGAAGAACGCGGACGAAATCCCCAGCCGCTGCCGGCCGCTCGTCCCGCGTTCGCCGATCCCGCTCGACGGAGCGTTCGGCCCATGGTCGTTTGTGAGGACTACTTTATGGTCGCCGAAACCGAGCTGGACGGAGAAGAGGCCGGCCACGGCGGCCGCGACGAGCGCCGCAACGCCGAGGGATGAAACCGACGCCACCGCGAAGAACGCGAAGAAGGCGGGCCAGAAGGCGCGGCCGTTCTCGCTCAGCAGCGCCATGGGATATTTCACAAGAAAGCGCGCTGCAGGGCCGCCTTCCCGATAGATATTCTGCAACGCGCCGCCGCTCAAGGACGACGGCGTGAATGCCAGAACGCCGATGGCGGGCTTATGGAACCCGCGCGAAGGGAACCCGTAATAAGTTTGGCCCACGAACGAGAATCCATGCCCGCGAAGAACTTCCCGCCATTCCTCCATGGAATGGAAGTTGTAGGGCATGCTCATGCCGGTCCAACCGTGAACCAGATAATTGGCGTACCAATCGTTGAAAGCGAAGTAGTCCTTGGCGAAACGCTCTCCGTGCTTTCGCACCAATTCGTGGAATCGACCCGTGGCCTCGCGGTCGGCCCCTGCCTCCAGGCGCGAATCAAGCGAATACGTGTCCTCCACCAGGACGAGGCGGCCTCCGGGCTTGAGGACGCGGCGGATCTCCCTCATGAGCACATTCAAGTCCTCCACATGATGGAGCGCGGCGTTGAAAATAACCATGTCCAGGGACTGAGACTTGAAGGGAAGCTGCGTAGACGAGGTGTGGATGAAACCGAGGTTCGGCCCAGTCAAGGAATTGCTCGCGGCGTTGTATTCAGGTTTATAGTACGGGTCCGTACCGATGATCCGCAGGTCTGGCCGATCGGCAGCGATGCTTTTGCCTAAGTCGTTGTTGCCGGCCCCGATATCGGCGATCACGGCCCCCGAGGGCAGATCGTCCACGTAGCGCTTTATCTGCTTGTATGTGGTTTCATACTTGGTCTCTTTCTTGTACTTTCCGTAGGCGGTCCGCCAAGCATCATCGCCATCGAAGCGCGTCACGCGCTGGTGGACAGCCTGGATGGCGTCGGACGGGTCGTCCTGATTCTCCGCGAGGACAGTCAAAATGTCTTCCGCCAAACCGCTCCGCAAACCCCATTCGGTGTAGCGCTTCTCAAGGAGAGCTTCAATGAAAAGCCGCATATCCCTTTTGTATTTCAACAAAGGAGGGACCGGGTTCTTCGCCATGGCACTGCTGGAAATATTGGGCTTCTCGGCCACCAAACCTTCTTCGTCGAAATCCCAATCGTAAATCTTCATCCCCGGATGGGCGGGATCCGCCGCCACCCGTTGTACGGCCGCGAGCAGTTCTTCTTCTCTCCCCTTCGCGGCCAGTAGCATCATGCAGCCGCCGCCTGCGCCGCTGACCTTGGCACCGGCCAGACCCGAACCCCGTAACGCCGCGATGATCACCGCAACTTTTTGATTGGCGTCCACGTCCCCTTGCAGACCGACGTTGGCTTCCCATTCCTCATTCATGGCCGCGGCGAGCTTTTCAAAGTCCCCGGCCTTCAGGGCTTCCCAAATGGCGTCACGCGCCCGAACCGCGTCTTGCACGTGGCGATAGCGGTCCGCCGGCCGGATCAACTGGACAAAAATCCGGTCGTTCAACAAGCCCGCGCCCTCATGGGTCGCCCCGGAATGGACCAGCAGGAGCCTCTCCTTCAATTTTCGGCGAAAATCGGGCGAAAGATTCAACGTTTCGACTGTTGGGATAGGAATGGATGGATTTGCAACGAGCCTTTTTAGCCCAGGCAAGTAGCCACCGACAGGATCCTGCCAGCCGCCCAAGGACACCCGGTTCTCGACCAGGAAAGTGCGCGCCAAAACCTCGTCATCGGAAGGCCGGCGGCCCGTCGCCTCAAGGAGACCCCGCACCAACGCCGCCGACAAAACCCCGCTGACGCCCAGTCCGCTTCCGTGCGGGATATCCCTCACGATCAGGCGAACCCGAAGCCCGCCCCCAATCCGGCCAAGGTGATCATCCAACGCCACTCCCGCGGGCGGCGTCAATCCGACTTCCCGACACACCAGCTTAAACAACTTGTCCGAGTCACTAATATCGTGAACCTCTAGGTCGGCCGACGTCTTAAATTGTTTGATAGTGGTTTCGCGACCTTCTCCAATTTCCAGGATAATGGATGGAGTTTCCTGCGCCGACACCTCCACCGAGATCGGCTTCTTGCCGTCCAGCGTCATGGCCATGTTGACCACTTCGCCCGGCAAGCGCAAAGTGTTCACGTTTAAGTCGGTGCCCAGGCCGTTTCCGAAATCCAGACGCACAGGCGCGGAAATTTTCACCCGCGTGTTAGGGGCGATGGAGAGGCGAGTCGGATCGCGTCGGATTCGCTTGAAATGGATGTCGACGGCCCGGTTGATGCGCCGTAAACTTTCGGCTTGGATCTTTTCCTTTTCAACTTTTTCTGCGGCGCGCTGCGACCGCCCATAGAGCCGTTCCGCTTGATGCAGCAAAATCCGGATGCGAACTCCGCGAACAACATTCGTCCAGTCCGTCCGGGCGGCGAAAAGGAAAACAAGGTTTCCTACGAGGAAGGAAGACAGCAGCACCGTCAGGACGACGCTGGGCGGGCCGGAGTTCGCGATCGCCAGTCCCGCCAACGACAACATGACGCCGATGAAACTGCCCAAAAGTCCGGTCCACCCCCGGGCGCCGGCGATGGAGAGCGTGGGGCCGAATTCGCCCCGGCCTTTGACCAATTTTGCTTTCACGGATGATCCCGTCAAAAGCCTGTCCAGGAAAACGTGCCCGAAGAACTCGTGCTGGCTGAAAGCGGCCAGGAGGCCGAGCGGGATGAGAAGAAATTCCAGAGAGAACCCGAACAGCGCGAACAGGACCGCGACCAGAAGCGCGACGGCCGGAGCGCCGATGAGCAATGCCGGGCGGACGTCGATGGCGGAGGAGACGCCGGAGTCCGTCTGCTCTTTGTGAATCGCCTGATTGATCCGGATCAAACTCCAGAAATACCAGTTGAGCCGGTGGGCGCGATCGGACAAGACGAGCTTTTCCGCTTCCTCGTCGTAAACGACCGGCTGGCGAAACTGCTTGGCATCCTCCCGAATGTTCTCCTCCTCCAATTGAACGATCAAACCGTGCGGCTCCAAAGAACCGTAGGGGAGCTTTCCGAACCTTCTATCTCCCAGCGCGGACATGGAGGCAGCCCGCACCTGACTGTCGCTCAAAATGCCTTCCAGCGATGGGAATTGCGGGAAGATGCGATATTCGCCGTCGTCACTGGAGTGTCCGGCGCCGACAAAAATGTCCACCCCGATCTCCGGGCTAAAATGCTCGACGATGCATTTGATCAAGGACGGCACGGAGCCGTAGAAACCCGTATCGATGACCCGGATCCGATGATGGGCCAAAAGGCCGCTTTCCAGAAGCCCCGCGTGAATCTTATCGACCGACCGACGGAAGTCCTCGCTGGCGGCGTAAGATTCCTCGAAATGCCGTTTCACGTCCGCATTAAACAGCGCGACGACGTCTTCATCGGGATGGACGTCGCGGTAACCGTACTCGATCGTCAACCTGTAAACGAATTCCTTCCAACCCGCGTAAATGGCCCCAACTTTCTGCCGGCTGAGGTAGTAAGCCGTCGAGCGAAGGGGCTCGCCCCTGAGGCGGCTGAGCAATTGATCGTATTGGTAGAACACCCCGGCGTCGCGAAGAAGCTCCACCCTAAACGCATCGTCCTTGGGGAGAGTATCCATGAAATAGGGAATGACGCCCATATATCCCAGGGCGTAGAGAAAATGTCCGTTATCGGACAGGATCCTCCGGTCGGCGCGTTCGGGGCCCTTGATCAATTCGCTGAAGCGGAAGAATTCGCGATCCAGCGCTTCGCGTTCCGCGTCGGAAGCCCCCTCCGCCAGCGCGTCCCGCATGGTTTGGATTTCCCGGGTCAGCTCCTTCTCGTCGCGCCATTTGATCTCGGCGGGAATTCCATAGACCTCTCGGGGATCGAAATCGGAAACGCGGCCCAACAAAATATCCTTCACCCGGTCAAATCCGGCGGCCGGGTCGGGCGACTCGGAAGCGTCCGGAAGTTCCGATTGCTTATTGGCCGAAGTCAGGATCGTCCGAAGGGCGAGGTGGACCTGCTCGCGCATCATGTCGATCGTGATGCCGCCCCCGCTTACGGGATCGACACCCAGGATATACAAGCTTTTCAGCGCCTCGCCGGCCGGTCCGATGGCCTGCAACGTCGCGGGATTGAAAAGGACCCGCCCGCCCTCCACCCCCACGCCGTTGGCCTCGAAGAAATCCAAGGCCGGGCTGAACCCGACGCAGAGGTAGGCCCTGTCGAAAGGCAATGTGAATTCCTGCCCGTCCGCGCGGCGAACCAGGACAGCGCCGTCGTCCTGAAACGCGGCGACGTTGAAACCGCCGACAAGCTCCAGGGACGCATCGCCGGGGGAAGGGTTCTTCAGCCACTTCTCAATCGCGGGACGATACCGCGGGTCCGGGAGGATGGGGCTGGCGCCGTCTTTTCCCCAGCGGATATCATTCTCGCGGAAAACGATCCGCACGGACCGCGCTTTATCGCGGAGATGCAAAGCCAATCGAAGACCCGTGTTTCCAGCCCCGATGATGATAACGTCCTCGTTCGAACCTTGGCTCGCGGCTTCCACCGACTCGTTGCGGGTGATGCGGATGACGCGGCCCGGATAATCGTCTTCGCCGGGAACGCCGAGGCGTCTCGGGTTGTGGAAAACCCCCATGGCCGACACCACGTGCCGCGCGCGGACCGTGTAAGTCCTGTTCAAGACGGGGTCGACCATGGTCAACAGATACCCTGAAAGCGCCCGCATCGGGACAATATGACCCACCTGACGGTGCTCGAGGATGTGCCGGCGCAGGCCGAACCAATCGACGTAGTCGTAAAGGAACCGCAGTATCCCCGAACGATCGTCGAGTACGAAGTCCGGCGGCAGGTTTTCCATTCCCGTAAAATCCGCCGGACGGAAAATCACCATCATGAATTCCGCCAACTGCCGCCAAGATTGGCCGATCCCGCCTTGCTCAAGCACCACGAAGTTGAGCCCTTCGGCTTTAAGCAATTGCGCCAGCATCAGACCCACGGGCCCCGCGCCGATCACCGCGACGTCATAAACAGGCCGCGGCATGATCGCCCCGAGGCGGAGCGACGGGACCAAGGGGGACCGCGGCACCGCCACGCCGCAGGACGCCAGAATCTGATCCAAAGCTGACGCCCCCAACCACTGGACGGAATGGAACCCCGCCTTCTCGGCGCGCTCGACATAGGCCAGCGAATCGTCGATGATGAGGACCGATTCCGGCGGCAGACGGAAGTCGTCGAGGACGCTCTGAAGGAAACGGGGATCGTGCTTGAAGCAATGGTGCTCGAAGGAAAGGTACCATCCGTCCACGGCCTTCTCGAGCCAGGGATGGCGACGCGCCAGTTCCCGGCGATGGGAGACATTGAGGTGAGCGAAAATATAGACCTTCGACCCGGCCCTCCGGAGCCGGGTCAACAGCGCCCGACCGCCCGGGACTTCGTCGCCCACCATGCTGTTGAACGCGTCGAAAAAAAGATCCTCCGATAATTGCGCCGGACTGAACCCCATTGTCTCCATGGCAAGCCGGTAGAAAGCGCTCTCGTCGACCTCCCCTTCCTCAAACCGGCGCATGGGACTACCCTCGGTGAAGTTGCGCAGAAAGAAATACCACCTTTCAGGTTCTATCCCCGTCGTCCACCGGGACAGCCGCTCGACAGCGACGCGCGGGTCGATCCGGACAAGCGTATTGCCTAAATCCACCATGACGACCGGGTAAGGGGAATTACGCGAGGACGTGGAGAAAATATTTTTCCAATCCGTCCGGGCGGAGAGCAGTAAAACCAGGTTTCCAACGAGGAAGGAAGACAGCAGCACCGTCAGGACGACGCTGGGCGGGCCGGAGTTCGCGATCGCCAGTCCCGCCAACGACAACATGACGCCGATGAAACTGCCCAAAAGTCCGGTCCACCCCCGGGCGCCGGCGATGGAGAGCGTGGGGCCGAATTCGCCCCGGCCTTTGACCAATTTTGCTTTCACGGATGATCCCGTCAAAAGCCTGTCCAGGAAAACGTGCCCGAAGAACTCGTGCTGGCCGAAAGCGGCCAGGAGGCCGAGCGGGATGAGAAGCAATTCCAGAGAGAACCCGAAGTGCGCGAACATGACCGCGACCAGAAGCGCGACCGCCGGAGCGCCGATGAGCAGCGCAGGCTTCAAATCGGCAGCGCTGGAAGGAGCGTCACCCAGAAGGGCCTGGAACTGCCCAGCCACTGCGCCGTTACCGAATTTCCGCAGAAACGCTTGAAGGGCTTGTATGGCCTCGGAATCCTTCGTTTTCCCCAAGACTATCTTCGCGCGTTCCACCGCCGTCCGCGCCACAGCTGGAGTCAGCCGGACTGATACGAGGATATCGGACAGCGACTCCAAATCTATCGCGGCAGCCGCTTGAGCCAGAGCGATGTTTTCCAAACCCACTCTTTCGCGTTCCGATTGGTCTCCTTCTTCTTTGTCGTTAATGCCGTGGGCCTCTTCGTTCCGGGCGATAGGGAGCGCGGCGATTTCCCGCCCCTCCTGCGCAAGCAGGCCGGAAATCTGGACGAAGTTCAATTCCCCTTTTTTGTTTTCCGAATTGTTATAGGGATTCCTATACTGCGGCCGCCCTTCCCTCATTTCATGCGGCATCCTTCGGAGGGCGTCAAAGATGGCGCGCGCATCGCCCACGAAAAGCCCGACGTCATCCATGCCCAATGGCATCTTGAGCCCTTTCTGATTGCCGACGACCCGCCCTGTTTCAGGCTCCAGCAGCATGGGCGCATAGGGGTCCGCTTTTATCACTACGCCGACAAGCAGCGAATAATCTTTCCCCAGTTTCAGCGCCGCTTCGCGTAACATCAATAGAGTCAGAAGAGTTTCAGGGCTAAGCATGGCCATGTCCGCCCAACACACAACGAGATGTCCGTCAAAATCCTCCAGGAGATCGGCGGCCTGAAGGACGGCATGACCGTCGCCGTACGGCAGCGTTTGATGGACGTAATCGGCTTGGAACCCTGCGATGTTCACCGCTTCGCGTATCCTGTCCTCAGTGCCCGGATCGCCATCCTTACTCGGCCGGACCACGAGGACGGGCTTGGAATCGAACGGGGAAATGGTCTTCAGGATGTGGTAAAGAACCGGCTCCCCGCCTATTTTGTAGGTGGCCTTCGGTCCGTCGTGCACGGCCAACAATCGGGAACCGACGCCAGCGGCGGCCGCCACTACGCGGACCGGACGATCCGGTTTGAATTCGTGCACATGTTGGATCCCCAATATTTCCAGACAGAGCGACTGAAGTTCTTTCAACCTCTTTTCCCGTCCGTCGCCCTCAAAGCTACGCCAATCCCGAGTCAGCTCCACCAGTTGTTTCCAACGGGACTGATTGCCACGATGGGCAGATTCGGGGTCCTTTGCCCTGCGAGCGCCGCCCAACAATAAAAATTCTCCTTTCCAGTTGCGCCACCCATGTGCGAGCCATCCGGCGGCGTAGCCGGCCAGCATCGCCATAAAAACGCCTCCTAGCGATTCCACACCGAAGCTCAACATCAAGACAACCAACACGGCGGACGCCTCCCAAGAGAGCTTGCCGAACCTCCCGAAGGACGCCTTGATCTCGGCCTTTTCTTCCGGAGTCAATTTCCTGGCCTCCATTTTCCCTTTTTCAATGATCTCATCGTGGTTTTCCGACGACTCCCACTCGGCGCTCTTGTCGATCCAATAGCCGGCCCAGAACGTGGCGGGGAGGAGCAGGGCGACGATCAGAAAAGCGGTCAAGGGAGCGGAGAGCGGAAGGGAAAAGACGAGGGCGGCGCCCGCCAGGAACGGCGCTTTGACGGGCCAGTCCACAAGCCCGTTCTCGAATCCAGGACCCAGGATGAAGGCGGATAGGAACCGCCCCACCGGCCCGCCCTGCAGATAGACCTGCTGCAGGCCGAACCGATAACCCGTTAAGGCAACGGCAGCAACGCGGCCGATCCTGGGTTGCCCAGATGAAACTTCCGCTTGGGTCTCTCCGGGGACCCGGGACACAACGTAGCAATAGGGGAGCCGGGCCCCGCGTTCGATTTCAATGCGAGGGTCCATGCTGGGGAATTTCCGCACCGCCATGACCTTCCTTGGCGACAGGGAACCGACGGACTTGGCCTTTTTATTGCCCGGAGACATCGAGAAGACGTCCGCGATTTTGTCCCCATTCCACAGGAGCGCTTTCCCTTTCTCGGCGAGAAAAACCTGCACCGCGTGCGCGGTTTCGAAAAGGACAGCTGGCCCGACGTCGTCCCAGTTGTCCCTGGGTCTGTTCATCATCTTGTCCCTCGGCTCATACCCCAAATGGCTCGCCATGTTGCCGATGATGCGGTCGAACCGCACGGGACGTCCGTCTCCATCCAGGAAATCCGGATTGACAACCTTTCCTTCCTCATCAAATATTTGTGTGATATCGGCGCGCACTGTTTTCAACCGGTGCTCTATCCCCGCGATGCGAAAGAGCATCCGCGCGTTGGCCATGGCGAAAGGATTGATGTCGGTCACCCAAATTTTGACGCTGTCCGGCGTTCGGACGGCCGCGATGTAGGCGTCGATCCCAGTCCCTGAAAAAGGGACCCAAATGTTTCCATCCTCCGGCACATCCAGGTCGAACAGCCCCGCCGCGACGGAAGAGTGTTCCGGCCACAGCTCGCCATAAGACCCCATGAGGAACCGGAAGTAGCCCTCGTCCTGGGACTCATGATAGGAGGTCGTTGGGTCATAGACCGTGCCCAGGACGGGAAAAATAAATTGGATTTTGGAAAGGTTATTTCGGATCATCTGGGCGATGCCGCCCGAGGGCCCGTCGGTTTTAATCCGATGCGGACTGAAGTTCTCCATCGTGCGGGAACCCTGGGCCGGATTCAGGCTGAAATACAGATACTCGCTGCTCAACGGGAACCACGTCCGTCCGCTTCTGTAGGCGTCGATGAATTTTTGGGGCCCCTCCGGTCCAAAAGTGTATTTTTCATACGCCTGCCAGCCGTCCAGGTTCTCGCGCAATTTTGTTTCGTCTTTAAATCCCTCGAAATCTTCCCTGGACGGCAAATCCCGGTAAAAGAGGGCAAGGCTGACATACTCCCACATTTCCTTCCCTGGTTCCACAACCGGAAAAATGCACAATAGTTGTCCGGACGGTGAATAAAGCAGATCAAGTTGATCCGGGAAAACGGCTTTATCGCCGCTCCGGAGAGCCAAGTCCCGCTGCAAGGCATGCCATCCGTCCCATTCCCGGTGCGAAGGGTCAGAAGTCAAGGTCACCCGCTTAAGAGTTGCGCCGCCGATCACGGGGGAACCGTCCGGATAGGAGCCGATAATTTCAACGGATTGCACGGCGGTGTCGGTGTCCGCCATCAAGGCTTCCAGGAATGCGTAGGCCGCCATATTTTTGGATACCCCACGGGGCCATAAAACGGCTTTCAGGGAAGAAGAACGAAAAATTGAAATCCAGTCTGTCCAGGAGAAAAAGAGGAACACGAGGTTGGCGAAGAGAAGGAGGGAGAAAAAACCCTGCAGCACCGGCGGGCCAAGAACCAAACCCAAAAGGGAAATGATGGACAACGCCGCGTGGAAGAGAAGTCCGGGCCAGCCGGAAGAGCCGATGACCGAGATCCGCGGTCCGAACCGGTCCCACAAAGCGAATTCCACTGACCCGACGGTCCATCGTTTGCCGAACACTTTTTTTCGCGCGGGGCCCGGCTCCAGAGCAGCGGACGATCCGTCCCTAAAAACGAAATGTGAGATTTCATGGCCGAGGAGGAGAACGCCGAAAAGAACGGACGCTTGTCCCCCGTCCACCGGCAACCCGAAGCCAAAACAAAGGACGGCGAGCACGCTGAAATAAACCGCCGCCGTCAGGAACACATCGCTGGCGCTCTTGACTTCGAGCGAATCCATTTTCTTGAGGGTGCGCGGCGGGACCAGGGCCCCGCCATCGATCTTCATCAGATTCCACCGCTCGATGACTCGACGGTAAAAGCTATCCCGCAAATCAGTCCAATCGGCCGCGCGGGAGAAAACTTCCCTCCCTTCGCCCACCTGTTGGACGGCTTCCATTATGGGATAGAACAACGTGGGACCCCATTTCTCCGGCTTAAAACCGTCTCCAAGGCTCTTGAGCCTCGAGTTGAAGAACAAGGTTCTTAGGAGGCCTTCCCTCATCCTCTTCGCCCGTTCCAGCGTATTCATCTCGGACAGTTTCCCCAGTAAAATCCGCAAGACCACCCTGTCGTCGTAATACGCTCTGGAGGAAGATAAAAAGCCATCGAGGACGTTTTTCCAGCCATCATCGCCGCTGAGTTGCGCCAGCTTTCTATAGATTTCCCGGGACATTGACCCTTCAAATTCAATCCCGACACGCTGTTCCCCTTCCACAGGGATCAGCCTAACTTTATCGCGGGACACGGAAGCCGCACCCTTTTTAATGGAGTCATACACTTCCCGTGAGATCGTCGCCCGAAAAACGGGAGGGAACCGCCCTTGATCGGTGATGCTGTCCCCCACGACGCTCACGACGCCGTGGTAAGTAAGAGATGAGTGGAGCATGCCGTCAATGAAGTTGGGCTTCGAAGCGCCCCCGAACGCCACGTTGAAATAACCCGGCCCCGCGCGGACCGCGTAAGGAATTGCTTCGGCGTCCTTGCCCAGGATACCCGCGCCCGAAAGCTCGCGGACCATGCCCTTGGTTACGTTTTCCCAGAACTTGACGTCGATGATGAGTTTTGAAAGGGGTGCGATCTGGGTAATATGGCTTTTCTTATCAAGAACATCTCCGGAGACAGAGGCAAACACTCCCGCGCTTTCCTTGAAATGAAGCAGCAAAAAGGCCGCCAGTATCCTCTCTTCCGGGCTTAACTGGATGTCCTCGGATGCTTTATCCTCCTGGAAGAGCCCCGCCAATTTCCGCTCGGTCGAAGGTTTATGACGGAAAATTTCAAGAAATCGGGTTTTGAAGCGGCTCTCCGCGGCATTCGCCAGCATTTTTTCCAGCGCCCATGCGACGGTGCTGTGATGGTTCTGGAATTCACCCTCCGGCATGCCTATCATGTCGGGAAGTTCTTCAGGCCGTAATTCAAGGCTCCGGATGAAACCCTCGAACTCCTCCCATTCGGACAGGAGATCTCTCCCGCTCCCCGCGGAGAAATCCCGCTGAAACATCTCTTCGCGGAAAATCTGTAGCATATATTGCCGCAGGCTTGCCGACCACACCTTGGCCCTGTTGGTTTTATCTTCTCTCCCATCGGCATCGACCACGATGAGGGACTGCAGCGGAACCCACCGGCCGTTTTTATAAATCGAATTGTATTCCAACGCCTTGGCCTTGAACTCGCCGGAAGACGTATCGACGGCCACCACCGATGCTCCGTCGTTCGCCATTATCCTGATCCTTTCCAGGGCGATGGCCTTTTGTATCCAAGGGATATCCTTACGCTCGACGACGCGCAACAGGGGCTCAAAAACGTTGTCCCAGGCTTCCAAGGCGGTCGACCCCGTCAATATGTACATGGTTTTCCCACGCAGCAGGTTATTGAATATTTTTTCAGCCTGTGCCGGATCAAGAGGTTCCGACGGCGCCGCAATGGTGTTGTCCTTGTCCACCAAGGCGATGTCCTTGTGGGGAGAAGCGCGCAGACCCAGTGGTTTGCCAAGGTCCTGAGTCATAAAGCTCTCGGCGAATTGATCGAACAGCGCGACGAACTCCGACCTTATGAATGCAAGCGTTTCGGCTTCCCTGCGCCGCCCCTCCCGGTCCGCCTGCTGCAGCCGGGCGTCGGCATCGCGGACCAGGAACGCCAGCCTGTCCATCAGGGCGAGCTTCTTGTCCGGCGTCAGCGCGAACAAATTAAACTTATAATCCCGATAAATTCTGAAATGCTCGAGCAACGTGTTCTCAAGCTCCGTTAAAGTCAACGGCGAAGGATCTCTCGCCGGTTCTTCCTTTCTGGAATCGGCAAGCATGGCTTCGAGGCTCAGCCGGTCCGGTTCATCCAACAGCGCCATTGTTTCGCGGGGATCTTCGCCCGCCAAATGCGCAATTTGCTGCAAAGCGCTCAAGAGCTCTCCCTGAAGCCCGAAGTCCTGATATACCCTGGCCCATTCCAACAGGGTCTTGATACGGGGGATGGGATCCGACGGGCGCTCGGGCGGCAGCGGTATCATCTGTCCGGCTCCGACCCTGTAACTGCCCTGATGTTTGAGCCGGCGAACCAACTGAGACATGTCCTTCTCATCCATGAAATTACCCCGGGCGGTGACTTCTTGAAGCCGGACCACGCCGGGACCCAAAACCGTCTGCAGATATTCAAGGACATTGAAAAACACCACTTCCTGCTGCACCACTTCATAGGCCCAGGTGCGGTTGACGGAATGTTCCTGCCGGGGCTTGAGCTGATGTATCCTGGGCCAATCCTTGTTCATTTTCCGGGTCATCTCGACCCGCCGGGCCGCCTCATCAGTCCGGAGATAATCCGCCGGATCGGCATAGTCCAGGACCCTATAGAGCTGCTTGGCATTCAAGAACACGTTCCCGGTGGCCATGGCGGTAAAATCATGCTCGAGGAAAGCGCGTTCGCCGAACCTGGACCGGCTCCCCTCCAGCGTCGTGATTGCGCCCGTGTTTTTGTCCACCACCACGATACCGCCCGCATCTTCACCGCCGGCGACGTTGGCGATCTGCATCACAGCGATACGGTCATGATTCTCTTCGAAATCGGCCGCAGCATCGGCGATGGCCATGGGGTTGAGCGGCGCCCTGCTGGAGACGTTCTGCAACATCACCATCGACAGACCACGGCCCTTCACCACGAGAGCGGCCTTGGCCAACGGCATTCCGTGACTGCGTTCTGACAAGGGGACGAGCTCCAATAGCTCCCTGTCCAGTTCGTATCCCATGGCGATCAGTTGATCCTCGGAATAGGTGCCATGTCCCTCCACCAGCATACCCTCCAATCCACCGGCGGTGCCCGAGGGGGCGAAGGCCTTGGAAGGGTCGATCCCCGTTGTGCGGTAAAACGGCCTTCGCAGAGCCTCCGCTTCCTGCGCCTGCCCATTTTTCATCAAACGCTCTTTTTCCTCCGCCAATGCCTCCAGCGTCACTTTGACGAGCCTTTGGGTATTCAACCTGTGTTGGTCCGCTTGCGCCGGCGTGTCGGCGAACCTCAGCGCCAGGTCCATTTCCAACTCCTCCGGCGTCGGGTAGACCACGGGGTTCATCCCCGATCCGCCGGTCGCCACATGTTCGATGCCGGCTTTCTTGGACAGCCGGGCCAATGCGGACACGATCGCGTCTTCGTTGAACGCGCTGAAAAGCACCTGATAAATGCCCTGGCGTTTCTCCGGAAATTGGTCGCAAAACTGCGCAAACCTTCGCAAGGATATCTCCAAATAATCCAGGACCTCCACTCCGGCGTGGAAAGGAATGATCGCCTTGCTGGCGTAGTTACCGCCAAATCTTCCGCCCAACCCCCCGGCGATGACATGGTCAACGAACCCTCCCGCCGCCATGAGTTCCCGCAACGAGCGCATCTTCTTTCCGAATTTCTCGCGGTAGGTGGCGCTTATGTCGTAGATAAAATGGTCCCAGGGCAGGTATTCCGGGTTGGGGGCCAGCTCCAGCAGCGACAACAAGAGCTTGTCCTCCTCGGCCGTCTGGCCCAATGACGCGGCGAGGGCTATCCGCTCTCCAACCTCTTCCTTTTCCTTCATCAGCCGCGCCCAGAAGTCCGCGTCCTGGAACCGGTCGGAATGCCGCGTCTCTCGCCGGTAAAGCTCCTCGGCCTGCCGGATATCTTCGTCAAATTTCGCCCTTTCCGCCCGATATCTGCCCAGTATCTGTTGCACATCCCCTTTCCCTGTTTTGAGAATCTTGGCGAGCCGCACAAAATCCCTCGACGAGAAAGGCAACATCACGTCCAGTTCCCGCCGACCAATCGCCAGCAACACGACCCGCTGGCCTTCAGGATCCAGCAGGGCCAGTTTGTCCATGTTGGGCCGCAGGCGCGCGCGAACGATCTTGCGCACGTGAGGGTTCAAGCTGGTATTCGCCCGGGCATAATCCCGGAGGACCTCTTCTTCTTTCCAACGTTCGACGTCTTCCAATGAAACTTTCCGGCCCGATGCTTGGGCCTCTCTGATTTTTTTCACCAGTTCCGGAGCGAGCGTTAATATCCCCGGGTCCGTCAACATGGAAAGCGTTGCCCCCTCACCCACATGATAGGTGCGCTTCCGCTCCTCCACCTCATCGGGGGTGAACAAGGCGTGCGTTTCCTGCTGACGGATCCTCTCCGCCTTTTGTCTGCGCGCCAGGGGATCGATGGCCCTTTTGCGGCGCCAAGACATCTCCTCAGGCGAAAGAAGCTCGACGCGGGCCCCTTCCTGCAGAACCTGCGCTTGGTAATGGTGCGGGTCGTCCTCAATGGGCATTATTTTTCCCCGTGACTTTATGGAGGCCCCGATAGCTTTACTGACGTCCCGGATGATGGCTTTCTTTGTCGTTTTTGGGAGGTCCGGTGGAACGAAGATTACCACGCTGCCGGTGGAGCGGGCGCCCGTGATGCCATAGCTGAACCCTGCGCTGCCCCATTTCATCAGCACTTTTTCCAGCGCATCGATGACCACCGGGTTGATTGAGGAAGGGGCGATCTTTTCACGCAGAGCCACCGAAGCCATGGCCAAGCGCCCCAAAGCCTCGACATCCCCTCTTATGATGGCTTTGACGGATTCGCGGGTGATCTGGCCCCAGGCGTTCACGGAGTCTACCTCCGCGTTCAGTATGTGGGTTCCGTAGACTTCGGACAGAGCGATGGCAGCCGGGTCGGTCATTCCGATCCGGAAAACGAACATTCCTTCGTTCAGATTCTTCAAAGCCTTTTTGGAAAGGCGTATGGGGATCCGCCTCGGCACAACGCCGCCTGAAAACTTAACGGGCCGCCCGTTCACCGTCCCTTCCATACCCATATCCGATAGGAGAAGGTGTATCCCTCCCTGCGCCGCCACGTCATCCTGCGTTCCCGATTTGACGCCCAGGCTGCGCTGGGTCCACTGGGAAGCGACCACCGCCTTGGCCACGAGGACCGGATCGCTGGAATTTTCGAACGCGACCTTCCTCATCTTCACCGAAATCGCGCAAGACGGCGCGGGGCGCATTTTTTGAGGTAAAACCCGCTCTTTTTTGCTTTTCGTCAATCCGGGAAGTTTGCGCCATCTCGACCTAGTGAGGATCCTATTCGTTTCTGGATCCACGGAGATGTAGCGCATCCGCAGATTGTAGGGGCCGCCTCCGGGCATATCACGGACCGGCACATCCAGCTCCAGGGTCCCGTCAACGCGCGCGGTCACGTACGTCCGAAGGCTCTCCCCCCTGAAATAGCCGTTCGAAGCCATCTGGATTTCATAATATCCGGATTGGCCTTCAACGGACGTTTCGTTCTCCGGAAGATCCACGGTCAACCGTGCGACAGATTCATAAGTTTTCTCAACAGGTCCTTGAGGCGAAGGAGCGTCGGGCCACGGTTCCATCATCCGAAGGAAAGCCAGGGACACGCCGACCGCGATCAAGTTGCTTACGGCCAGCCCGGAGTTGGCGGCGATGTTGTCCACGTATAAATCAATGGCCAGGCCCTTACCCGGCCCGAGAAACCGCTCAAGCAAAAACCGCAGGACCTCGACTTCTTGCCCTTCTTGCTTCGCGCGGTTCAATATTTCCTTGGGGAGGATTCCGATTGAAGCGATGGTATCCAAAACCAAAGTGGCGTCGGACTTGCTGGTAATGCCTTCCCCGCTCGTCACATTGATCCGGAACCCCATGTCCAAAGAATGCACCGTGAGATAATTCTGGCGGCCACCCGTTTCTCCCATATCCTCCAAATCCCGGACCTCGATGCCTAGCTTGATGTTCCGACCAATGCTTCCGTCTTCCCGGGTCAAAGCGAAAGCGGTGTTCAAAAGCTTATATATGTGGGGTTTTACAGTGGAGATGGCTGAGAAATCCCCGATGCCGCCGGCGCTAAGCTCTCCGCGGGTGGGAACTTCCATGACCAGGCCGCCCGCCCGCCGCTGCCGCCCACGCGGGCCGTCGCGAAATTCCGGCCGGGCTTTGGGGAAATATTTGGCATAAATGGACTTCATTTTTCCGAGGGATTTAGCCTTCGCCAAGGCCTTTCGCGCCTCGGCGGCCCGTGGCCCGAAATACTTTCCCTCCTCCAGGGTCAATGCCTCTCCCACGGCCCTAAATTCGTATTGGGTGGCCAACGCGCGATAGATTTCCGTCAGGCGGGACATCGCCGTCAAGGAATGCCCGTTCAGCGTGGGATACTGACCGTCAAGAGCGAAGGTCGTGATGGCCAGGGCTTCCGCCTTTTCAAAATCCTCCAAGGTGCGCCCCTTGAGCATAAGATCGCGGACTTCCACAGGAACGGTGACGCCGCCGTCCTGATCGATCTGCTTCGCTGCTTGGCCGTTGTAGAACTGGACCCCGAACAGTTCCGCCAGGAAATCCGCCACCTGAGACTTGAATGAGTAGCTGGCCAGCGACGGGTCTTTTTCCAAAAGCACCGTCCTCAGAACCAGCGCAGCGCCCCAAAGGTCCGGGAATGACTGTCCTACGGGGTTGTCTCCGTAAAACAATTCTTTGTCGCTGATGCGAAGGTCGTATTTAATATTTTCGATGGCAGCCACGCCGAGCCGGGAAATACCCGGAGGGATGTTTCCGATATATCGGTTGAACGCGTTTTCCCAAAGTTTGTCCGCGTCTTTAATGCCGGCATGGCCATGGAGCAGAAACGGAGGGGCCGCGTTGTGCGGCGGCGCGAACGGCAACCCCAGGACCGCTTCATCGAAAGCCTGGATGGTAAGCTGCCTGTACTCTTTCACTTTATTGAAACAAACCATGGCCGCCGCGTAGTTTCGAGCAAATGGAGGACGGGACACAACTTCCGGTTGCGCGTCTATGGCGGCCACCCCGATGCGATAGTATTCTTCCGCCACACGTTGCATCCTTCTCTCCGCTGCGGCAATCCGGCGACCGATGGACGGCATGTCTTCCGTCGCTTCAGCATCGGGATCAGCGGGATCATCGACCGTCGACCGGGCCATGGCTTCCCACGCCATAAAATATTCCCGGTCCAGTTCATAAAATTTCTCCCGAAGCGTGAGTCCTGTCTTGGGATCATAGAGATCGGCCAATTTATCCTGGCGCAGAATATCGGCCACGCCGGACGACTCCATCGGACCATCACCATCGGACACCAACAGATAGTCGCCCCTCCAGTTGCGCCGCGCGTGAAGGACGCCGCCGATCACGTACCCCGCGACGGCCGTCGCCGCCAACCAGCCAAAGGACACCGGCCCCGTCAACGCCATCCAGACGGCAATCGCCGCGACGCCGGTCATCGACCATTTCCACGATACGGCCCCGAACCGCTCGAACGTACTGTAAATCTCATGACGTTCGTTTTCCGTGGAGGTCCGTCGTTCGCCGGTCGCCTTATCGATCACTTGTCTATGGTTCATCTCCGCCTGCCACCGCGCGACCACACGGATCCAGTACGGTGCCAAGAGGCCCGACACGGTGACCAGGATCAGCAGCGCGGCGATGGTCATATGCAGCGGCAAGGCAAGCGAGAAGACATAATAGGCGGCCGCCAAAAATGAGAGTTGGACGGGAACGTCGGCAAAAGCGTTCTCGATCCCGGGGGCGGCCAGGTAGGCGGACAGGAACCGCCCCACCGGCCCGCCGTGTAGATACAGCCACTGCAATCCGAACCAGCGGCCGATTAAAAAATCGCCGTCTTCACCGGTGCCGCCGCTCTTTTGCGTCCAAAGGATTGCGTACGGTCCGTCCGCCTCAATTCCCCTCTCATCCACATACGTGCCCTCCGTGCGGACCGGCGCCTCAAACCCCGGTGTTTCCCGAAGAAACCTTTCCACCCGTGATATCTTTTCATCAAAGGGAAGGGTCGCGAATAATTTTGATTGCTTGGTGTCCAACCCGAACGAATCCTGGATGACGATAAAAACGCCGCCGGGCCTCAACACGCGGCGAACTTCCGCAAAGACGGCGTCCGGCGATTGAAGATACGTCACTCCCTGGCTGACCATAACCACGTCCATCGACCCGTCCGCGATGGAAGAAAGCGTGGGATTCTCATTCAGATCCCCAACGATACGCCGGCTTAACCGGGGGACGTGGCTTCTCAATATGTCTTCGGATAAATCCAAACCGATGAGGTCACAGTCACCCGCATCAACGCTCCTTTGCCAGCCGGAGGGAAGCGTCGTTTTGTCCCCCGCCATCAGGTCAAGGATATTTCTCGGCGCCACGTTTAGCGCGCCGACGATTTCATCCAAGGCCCCTTGAATTTGCTCTTCGTGATGCAGAAAACTGCCGCCGTCCGTGATCCATTCTCCCCAAGAATTTTCAATAATCTTCCCTCTCGATCCACCCCATCCCTGAAAATCCCCGGACGCCAGATACCCATCGCCAAAAGCCTGAAGCGCCTCATCGGCATCCACATCGGGGAAATGCGCGGCCAACGCCCGGCGCAGTCCCTCCTCAATGTTGTTATAGTCCCGCTCAACGGCGGCTTCGTGCGCGGCCCGCTCCTCTATCCGATGGCCCGGGATGGAACAAACAACGGAGGCCGGACCGCTCGATCCGAAAAATATCCGGTCCAGGAACAGCCCTCCATCGATGGCCGCCAACCCCTCATCGTCCGCGATGACCAAACCGCCCCTGCCATGAATTTTTCCGACCTCCTGTCCCAGGGCGACCATGGCCTGCGAAAACAAATCCGGGCGGTCTTCCAGGAATCGGCGGGCCGGCTCCTTGGCGCTGGTTTTTCCACCAATCAGCAGATAGCCGCCTCTCCAATTTCGCCAGGCGTGGTAGATCCAGCCGGCGGCGTAGCCGGCCAGAGTGGGGACAACGGCGGAGCCCAAGGTTAAAGAGGTTTGGAAGGCGATGGAAAGCGGAATGAGTTGAAGGGAAACGTGCGCGAAAGCGTAACCGACTAATAGTGAAATAATACCCATGATCATGAACTGCCAGAAAATTTCATCCAACTGGTCGGGCGTGGCGTGTTGTATGTCATCCCGCCCTTTATGGATAAACCGGTCGTGGTATTTGTAGGCGATGACTCCGGCGGCGACCAGAAGAACCAGGACGGCGGCCAAGAAACCGAGGCTCCAGGGAAGCCCGGCGCCGCTCACCAGGACGTGGTGGGCGACTTGAGGCAGAACGCCCACGAAGAAATTCTCGACGGCCGGCGCCTCGCCGTAGGCGATGCGGCGCTTGGTCCACTTCCCGCCGGCGAGATACCGTTCCTGCATGTTCAAAAGACGGCCGATGAGCTGGGACTCGGAACGCGAAGCCGAGGGATCTTCCGTTAAGACATCCCCAATGACTTCCAGCGCCCTTGCCACCATATCCCTCTCGGATTCATCCAGACTGTCGTAATACTCATTTCCCAATTCCTGCAGTTCTTCGCCCAACCGCTCCAATTCATCGATGGAGCGTTCGCTAAGATCAGCCCGTGAGGGTAAAGAAAGATCGGCAAGTCGGGCAGCCTGTCCGTCCAGCAAAGGAAGTTTTGTTATTTTAGAAATCCTGCCAACAATTTTATGGATGCGCGCGCGTTTTTGCGCGTCCGTAAGGGCGCCATGATCATCCGCGCCGCGGGTGGCAAAGGAGTGAATGAGCGCCCGACGCAGGGAGAAAAAGCCCATCACAAAAACCATCAGTGAAAACACAAGAAGGGATGGCCCGACAAGCAGGTTCATCAGCCATTCCGCAACCCCCTCGTTTTCTATAAGTTTTACAGCAAATGGGGCATAACGAGTGGGGACGAACAAATCCATCCAAACGGTTAGCATGAAAAGAGCGGGCCAGAATCGGAGCATGGCCCCGGGAAGGACCCCAAGGCTTTTCCGGAGCGATCCCAAAAAATTCCGATCGCCAAATATCCGGGCGAGAACGATGGCAGTAAGGCTTCCGAAGAAAGCAAAACCGCCGGCGAAGATGCCCGCGTTAATCAGCGAATGGCTCAAGCCCGCCAGAATATACCTGACGCCATCGGAAGCGCCGTACAAAAAGAGGTAAACCGGGCCATAGGGCGCGTTCAGTAAATTGGCCAATAGATTCTCCAGATGGCTCTCGAGATTGTTCGCGATTGCCGGATATATGGCAAACGCGGCGAGGGCCAGAAGCGCGGTAAAAATCCCCGCGCGGCCCGCGGCTTCCCGTTTCAGCTCCGTGGCGCCGTCTTTCCTTTTTTCTTTCTCTTCGTTGGCGTTTTTCGATTTCCCACCCACCAACAGGAACGAACCGTTGTGATTCCGCCAGGAGTGCAGGAAGCCACCCACCGTGTACCCCGCGACGGCCGTCGCCGCCAACCAGCCAAAGGACACCGGCCCCGTCAACGCCATCCAGACGGCAATCGCCGCGACGCCGGTCATCGACCATTTCCACGATACGGCCCCGAACCGCTCGAACGTACTGTAAATCTCATGACGTTCGTTTTCCGTGGAGGTCCGTCGTTCGCCGGTCGCCTTATCGATCACTTGTCTATGGTTCATCTCCGCCTGCCACCGCGCGACCACACGGATCCAGTACGGTGCCAAGAGGCCCGACACGGTGACCAGGATCAGCAGCGCGGCGATGGTCATATGCAGCGGCAAGGCAAGCGAGAAGACATAATAGGCGGCCGCCAAAAATGAGAGTTGGACGGGAACGTCGGCAAAAGCGTTCTCGATCCCGGGGGCCGCCAGGTAGGCGGACACGAATCGCCCCACCGGCCCGCCGTGTAGATACAGCCACTGCAACCCGAACCAGCGGCCGACGAGAGGCGACCTGGCCGTCGCAAATGGGGAACGACTTTGGGTGGGGCGAGAGATCGCCGTCTCGATCAATCCTGCCTGCGAGAAAGTTCCGAAGGGCGCGACCAGCGTTTCAACCTTCCACGCGCCGTCGCCTCCCAGGGGCTGGGCCTTGAACCCCCGAGGCAGAAGAAGTTGATTGACGCGGGCGCGTTGCTCCGGACCGTGCAGGCCCAGGGACCGCAGGATTTGATCGATGGCCGGGGCGACCGAACGGCCTCGGCCTTTGCCCCAGATCCAGGACCAAAGCCAGGTCCGCTGCCACCTCCAGCTGTTGATCGCGTCATGGAGCGCCAAAAATTCCATGAAGACGGCGAGCCTTTCTTCCGATGGAACCTGCCCGATTTCCGGCGATACTTTCAATTGATGGAATATGTCCTCAAAGCCGCTCAGTTCATTGAGGTAAGCGTCCCGATTGTGAAGGGTGGATTCCATTTCTTCAAAAGTCAGGCCCTCAAGCTTTTTGAACGGTTCGCTCGCCCGCACGTTTTGAATGAGTCCGCGCAACTGCGCCATGGACAAGGCAGCGCCCCCAAGGCCGCGCCGCGCGCTTTCGCGTATTCTATCGTCGCTTGACGTAAGGCCCGCCAACAATTCATCGATCCCGATTGCGGGACGGACATCAAATTGTGCCGCCGCCAGACGGTCCCTTTCATCCCCCTCATTCACGCCGGTTCCCACAATTCGAGCGTTGCCCGCCAGAGGATGATCGGCCGCGCCCTTCCACCAGAATATGAAACCGATTCCGGCTAAGTAGGCCAGTCCCCAGGACACGCCGAGGAGGGCGAAGGAGGCGGAGGTCGCCAGGAACGCCGAAACACCGCCAGCCGACAAGGATCCCGCCGCCAGAACGATCGCCGACAACGCGACGCCCGTGGCACCGATGACCAACAAACCCTGACTTAAGGTCGCCTCGTCACGCTGAAATTCCCCCACGGCCAACCAGGCGTTGAAGCGCAGGACGGCTCCGGAAACATAACGGACGACAAGTGAACCCCGCCGTTCCGACAGCTTCACAGACACGTCCTGAATGCCGCGCGGATCATCGGACAATTGCCGGACCGAGCTTTCAGCCGGCGCTTTGGGAGCGGACGCCAAAGCGGCCAGCATTCCCAGCTTGTTGGATGCGGGAGCCGACATCGGATTCGCCGCCAGGAACAGTTTCTTCCCTTCGAACATTTTCTCCAGCGGCGTTTTCTCGCGGGTGAAAACCGACAGATAGGCGGAGGCCCCCCCCTCGCGGCACTCCTGGCTAGCGCCGTCGCCGTCGCTGCAATCCATTTTCGTGATCTTCGGCGCGAACGTGATGACTGTGGCGCCGCGCTCCTGGAGCCGCGCCTCGATGTCCCCGGAATGGAACCCGCCGGTGACGAGGACGGCGACGTTGCCGCCAGGCAACGCACCGGCTTGCGGAACGGTGCCGAGTTCTCGAAACAGGTTGCCCACGATCTTCTCACTACGGATATCCGCTTCGCGGTAGAACGATTCAAACGAAGCGAGGTCAAGCCCTTGAATTGTGGACACGATCCCATCCGACACTTTTCCACTAACATGTGCCTTATCTAGCGACGAGGCGAACCGGGACGCTGTGCGGCCACGCACGGTCCCTGCTTGTGGAAAGGGATTGCCGCCCGCAACGTATTCTTTCCATTCTACCGGCGTGAGGGCGAAATCAATAAGGCGGCGCGTCAAATAAAGGCGACGCGACTCTTCGAGAAGCTGTTTTTCCTCGGAGGACTTCGCTAAACGATCATAGGTATTTAGTTCTGACGCCTGCATTTGACTGAATAATTCCCCGGAATCGATCCCATCCGAAAGCAAAACGTATTCGATGTAGCCGGCCATGGCCGGATAGTTTTTCAGGTCGACCCCGTTCCGGGCGGAAAGCTCGCGGATGTAGCGGTAGAAATCGGAATATCGGATCTGTCCCATGCGGTAAGCCAGGCTGCGGCTGACCAGGGAGGACAATTCGTCCCCGTCCATCCGCCGGACCAGCCGGTTGATGATCTCGTCCCGGTCCTTCTCCACCTGCTTGAAATCGAGGGTTTCCTCCATGCGCAGCGCCTGGAGGAACGACGACACGGACCGTTCGCGCGGCGAACCGTCCGCCACGGCCTTCACATATTCACCCAGGGATATCTGCTTGTTGCGGTAGGACTCCACCTTCGCATCGAAATTCAGGAGCTCCGGGTTGAACGTTTTTGTTTTGCGCGCGGCAAGCTCATTTTGGAGGGAATGAAGTTTTTCCCGGTATTCATTTTGTTTGGAAGCGGATCGACGGTAAGCGTCGACGTTGGCGGCGTAGTGGGCGGGGTCGTCCACGCCGACGATGGAAGGTATTCCGGCGCGGATGGTGAGCGCCGCATGGATCGGACCTGAGATTTCGTGTTTCTTCAAAAGATAATCAGCCGCGGATTTAAGGCTCTCTTTGTGCGGAAAATTCCGGAAGCGCCGCAGACGGAAGGGTTCGGACGCGCCTTCCAAAGCCACCAAATCCACCTGCCCCCGGTCGATGAGCGACTGGACCGTGCGGGCGATGTTCTCCTGGGCTTCCGTGTTCATATGCACGTCCTGGATATGGACGACGACCAGGGGACCGCGGCCGGCCTGGGTTACCTTCTTTATCTGGCCGAAGGCGTAGGGCAGCGCATCGAGGAGGGCGGCGTGGGAACGGCCGAAATCCCGGGGAAGCACTGTCTGAAGGTGGGTGGACAACGCCGAGGATGGGGGAACGGTTTGGGTGACCCGAAGATTGTTGAGGATTTGGAACGAATCGGCCGAATGGGGAACGCGGGCAAGGCGCGGCTTGGCGACAGTCGAGGCTGACGCGGAAACCTTCTTCCTTTCGGCCCAAAAATTGCTTTCCGCCGCGTGGGCAAAAGCGCAATTGGTTAAAAAATAGACGAGGCTTAAGACCGCGGCCAGCGGCTTAAACCAGCTTGGAAGGGACATTCAGTCTCCGTAAGTGGGTTATTTGGGTGTAACCGGACTTCCCCCGCGACGGAAACCATTATATAGGTGGGAAAAGAATTTCCCCTTAAGGCTTGGTAACTTATTTGTAAACTTCCAGGGGATGGAGGATCTATAAAATGCCCTTATCAGCTTCTCCTTCAGGTAGGGAAAGATAAATCTTGACGTCCGCCGGGGCAGTCAACAAATCGAACAACCGGTTCCCCAGCGTTTTAAAGTGCGGCGTGGCGAAATGCAGGTCCAAAGCCTCCCGGGAAACCCATCGCTCCACCAGCATGAACCCGAGGGGATTGTCTTCGGAACGGTGCAGGGCGTAAAGGCGGCACCCCGGTTCGGTATGGGTCCCCCGCACCGCTTCGCGCAGGGCGTGGCGCACTTCTTTTTCGCGGCCGGGCTTGGCTTCAAAACGGGCGATGACGGTCACTTCGGGCATGGCGTTTCCTCCGATAAAAAACCCTCCCCGCGAAGGGAGGGTTTTCGTTATAGTGGCGGAGTCGACGGGATTTGAACCCGCGGTCTTCGCCTTGACAGGGCGACGTGTTAACCGAGCTACACCACGACTCCAAAATATATCTGGGCGGTACAGGATTTGAACCTGTGACCCCTGCCTTGTAAGGGCAATGCTCTACCGCTGAGCTAACCGCCCTAAATCAATCGGGATTCAAATCACAAGCCCAGGGTTCCAGATTCGGTAGGGGTGGATTTTAGCAGATTTCGTTGCCTCGGCGCTAGCCGTGGCCCTCTGCTTGTCGGAAGAGGGCCTCGGACGGCCTTCTAGTTAGTCTTCAATTTACTTTTAAGGTAATTATACGCCTGCAGGATCAGCGGGTCTTTCAGATAACCGCTCAAAGCCTTATTCCGGGCGGAACTTTCCAGATATAAATTCTTCCCGCCAGTTGCCTGAATATCAGGTTTTATTCCTGCGTTCTGCAAAAGCCTCCCCTTGGGCGTGTAAAAGTGCGCCGTCGTTATTCGAAGCGCATACCCATCGACCAACTGAAAATTGGACTGGATGGGGCATAACCCCTGAGAACGGTTCCCCATGAGCACGACCCTCCCGGCCTCCTTCAAACCGGCGGCCAAGATCTCCGCCTCGGCGGACGTGCCCCCGTTGATCAAGACCACGATCGGGAATTTCTTGAACCCTTCTTCCGAAGTAAAATACGACTGGGGCTGCTTCAGTTTTCCCCTTTTGGCGAAACCGACCAGAGTCCCCTTCGGCAAAAAGCACCCCGCCGTGTCGATGGCCTCCGTCAGAAGGCCGCCGGGATTATTCCTGAGGTCGAGGATCAACCCCTTGACCCCTTTTTTATCGGCATAGGCGACAAACTTCCGCACTTCCACGGATGTTTCGAAAATAAATTCCGTCAAACGGAGATAGACGATCCCGTCCTTGTCGATAGCCGAGCCGATCACCGGATCGGGCTCGGCGAATTGCCGTTTGATTTCGACCGTCCGCGGATTCTTCTTCGCCGTTTGGACCACCAACTTCAAGGCGCTGCCCGCGTCCCCCCGCATCGACTTCACTGCCGTCATCAATGACATGTTTTCGCAGGATTGCCCATTGATGGACAGGACCTTGTCGCCGGGCAATATTCCCGCCCAGGACGCGTGAGAGTACAACAGCGGGGTGACCACTTTAAGGTTTTTTTGGTCTTGCCTCAGGCGCAAACCCACCGACGCCGAAGGTTTGAATTTTTTATATTTCTTATCGGTTTCCGGATAGAGGAGCCGATCCATCGGGTCCATCTGCCTGACTAAAGATTCGACGGAGGGACGTTGTCTCACATCCAACTTCACCCCATGGCCCTTTTCGTTGACATAGTGCTCCTCGATGCATCGAACCATTTGGTCGAACAGGACCTCCTGGTGGCTGACGGCGGCCCGGACGGAGACAGGCATCGCCATCAGCATCCCCAACAAGAACATTTTCCGGCATGGGCGTTGAAAATGGCACGAATGGTTCATTGGCAATCAACTATAAGGGAATCCGGATCGACGGGCCATGACCCGCATCATATTTCGCCCAGCGGCTTATTGTGTGACGGAATCAAACGGGGGCGGTTTGGTGGAAGTATTTCTGCCGGATCCAAAAAGAAAGGTTCACCAGGGAGATCAGCACCGGCACTTCGACCAAGGGCCCGATGACGGCGGCGAAGGCCTGGCCGGAATTGATCCCGAAAACCGAGATCGCGACGGCGATCGCCAACTCGAAATTGTTGCTGGCGGAAGTGAAGGAAAGTGTCGCGCTCTTTTCGTAGTTCGCTCCCGCCCATTTGGCCATGGCGAAGGACGCGACGAACATGACGACGAAGTAGAGCAGCAGGGGAACGGCGATCCGGAGAACGTCCATCGGCAAACGGACGATATAGTTCCCCTTCAAGGCGAACATCACGACGATGGTGAAAAGCAGGGCGACAAGAGTGAGCGGACCGACCCGCGGCACGAAGATTTTCTCATACCACTCCGCGCCCTTCCAGCGGAGGAGGACAAACCGGGTGACGAACCCCGCCGCGAAGGGAACGCCCAGATAAATGGCGACGCTCTCGGCGATCGCGGCGATGGTCACCGGCACCACAGCACCGGACAATCCCAGCCGGGGCGGCAGCACGGTGATGAATATGTAGGCGTAGAAGGAGAAGAACAGCACCTGGAACAGGGAATTGAAGGCCACCAGCCCGGCCGCGTATTCCCGGTCGCCGCAGGCCAGATCGTTCCAGACGATCACCATGGCGATACAGCGGGCCAGACCGATCATGATCAAACCCGCCATGTAGTCAGGATAGTGCCGCAAGAAAACGACGGCCAGCGCGAACATCAGCACCGGCCCCACCACCCAATTCTGAACCAACGATAAAAATAGGACTTTCTTGTTGATGAACACTTCCCCCAGCCGCTCGTACTTCACCCGCGCCAGCGGCGGATACATCATCATGATCAACCCGACGGCGATGGGGATGTTGGTCGTCCCCACCTGGAACCGGTTGATGACGGCCTCCGCACCCGGGAAGAAATATCCAAGCCCGACGCCGAACAGCATCGCCCCGAAGATCCACGCCGTGAGATAGCGGTCCAGGAAAGAGAGCCGCCGGATTTCGCTCATGTCAAATCCTTCCCGATATCGATCACCCGCTTCTCCAGTTCCAGGCGCGAGAGCTTGTCCATGGGAAGCGCGAGGAACAAGCCGATGCGCGTCTGGATTTCCGAGAACACTTTCCGAAACACGTGAAGCTTTTCCTTTTCAGAGCCCTTCGCCTCCGCGGGATCTTCAAAACCCCAGTGGGCGTTGACCGGCTGCCCGGGCCAGATCGGACAGCTTTCCTTCGCCCGGTCGCACACCGTGATCACGAAGTCGAAGGGCTGGCCTTTGAACTCTTCCCAGGACTTCGACCGCAGGCCGTCGGTTTTCATCCCGGCGTCCCGCAAAGTCCGAAGCGCCAACGGATGTACGTACCCCGCAGGCTTCGACCCGGCGCTGAACGTTTCGAACCTGCCGCGGCCCAGGTGGCCCAAAACGACTTCGGCCATCTGGCTGCGGCAGGAATTCCCGGTGCAGAGAAAGAGAACGCGCTTCATCTTCCCTCCTATGGCTTGCGGGCCGTGATGTTGGCCGACAGGACGAAATCTTCCAGCGTGCTGCCCGGCGCCCAATCTTTGATGAACCGCTTGCTGTTGTCCTTCGGTTCGATCTTGATCTGCCGGAAGCCCGCGTCGGCCAGCATCTTCTCCAGGTCCGCGATGTGCGACGCGCCGGCCATGCAGCCGGTGTAGAGCGCCATGTCCTTGCGGACTTCCTCGGGGAGGACCGCCGTCGCCACGATGTCCGAGACCGCCAGCCGCCCGCCGGACTTCAGCACGCGAAAGGCTTCCCGGAACACCTGAGGCTTGTTCGGGGAAAGGTTGATCACGCAGTTGGAGATGATCACATCCACTGTGTTGTCCGGGACCGGAAGGTATTCGATCTCGCCGAGACGGATTTCGACCTGCTTGAATCCGCCCTGTTCGGCGTTGCGCCGCGCCTTGGACACCATCTCCGGCGTCATGTCGACGCCGATGACGCGTCCCGTCGCGCCGACTTCCTTGGCCGCCAGGAAACAGTCGATGCCGCCGCCGCTCCCGAGGTCCAACACCGTCTCGCCGGGCTTCAGCGAGGCGATGGCCTTGGGGTTGCCGCACCCGAGGCCCATGTCCGCCCCCGCGGGCAGGCTTTCCAGATCCCCGGCCGCGTAGCCGAGCTTCTCGCCGGCGGTGTGGCTGGTGGACGTGTCGCTCCCGCCGCAGGAGCTCCCTCCGCCGCAGCAGGACGTGCTTTTACCGATCGCTATCCCGGCGTAGCGCGACCGCACGGCGTTGCGGACATCATCTTCATGGGTGGACATGTTTCCTCCTATATATGTGCATACACGGATATAAATCCTAAAAAAATTAGCAGCACTTCTTTTCCTGGCGCTTGCGGAGAGCGGACATGTCCCGCTGAAGGGAATCCACCTCGTGAAAACAGCTTTTAAGGCAGGACACCAACCCTTTATGGAACTGGCCGTCGGGCTGGGTCAGCGCGTAGTGCCGCCAGAGGCCTTCCTTCCGGTCCCGGACCAGCCCCGCGCGCCGGAGATAGGCCAGGTGCCGCGACACTTTCGACTGCGGGAGCTTCAGGGTGTCGATGATGTCGCAGACGCAGAGCTCCCCCTGCGACAGAAGGTGCAGGATGCGGAGGCGGGTCTCGTCCGCGAAGGCTTTGAACATACGATCGATTTTGGCTGAAGGTTTCATATTCGCTTAGGCGGATATAGTAGGAGTTCTTTTGGGCGGGCGCAATCTCTTTTTTATATTGATCCGATTACGGGTGGTATTGGACGGAAGAAGGAGCGCCGCTTCCGCGGACCTGGCTGGCGACCAGTTCCGGCATGCGGAAGCGCTCGGAGCCGGGGGCGAGCGGGGCGGCGGCGGAACTGAACTGGCTGCGCCAGCTTCGCTTGGGGTCGGGATAAAACTTTTCGAAATTCTTGGGCCAGTGAGTGAAATCCATCACGGGTCCGGGCTGGTAGGAATCATACAGCCGCTGGTAGGCCCGGCGCATGACCGCCTCGGGCAGCCCGGTATAGTTAACGTACTCGTCGTGGACGAGCGCCTGCTCGGTCGACAGCCAGCGGAGGTGTTCCACCTCGTTGCGGATGATGCCGTTCTTCAACCCGTCCTGATAAACCGACGTGCCGGGCATGGCGGAAAGAAATTTCACGCGGGTGATGTTCTGGTTCTCCTCGGCCCACTGGCACATATGGTCCAAGGACTCTTCGGTCTCCCCGGGGAGGCCGACGATGGTCAGCCCGCCGAAGCGCAAACCCGCCTCCAGCGTGGCGCGCATCGCGCGGATGACAAGGTTTTCGGCGGACCCCTTGCGGGCCGCCTTGAGTACGTCGGGGGACAATGATTCCACGCCGTAGAGAATGATGTCGCAACCGGAATCTTTCATCGCGCGCAGGACTTCCGGGTCCACGTCGGCGACGCGCGTCAGGCACGTCCAGCCGATGTTGAACTCCTTGATGACTTCGCAAATCTGGAGGGTCCGCTTCTTGTTCGAGGTGAAGGTCAGGTCAACGAAAAAGATGAATTTCACCTTATAGACTTCCGTCAAAATCTTGAGCTCGGCGCGCAGCTTCTCCGGGGACTTTTCCCGCAGCTGCGGCGTGGTCCGGTAGCAGAAGGAACAATCCATCTTGCAGCCGCGGCTGTGGGACGCGATGATCTGCGGCTGCATCCCGCCCGGACCCATGGACTGCGGCCAGAGCGAAAGGTTCATGTGTGGAAGATAGTCCAAGTCCATCATTTGTCCGCGGGGAAAATTGGTCTTCACCTGCCCGTTGGCGTCCCGGTACCATATGCCCTTGATCTGCGGAAGGCGCGTCGCCCAAGTGCCGTCCGTGTAGGCTTCCATCACTTCCAGGATCGTCAGTTCCCCCTCGCTGATGACCGCGACGTCGGCCTTGGTCTCGTTCATGAACACGTGGGGAACGGAGGTCACCATGGAGCCGCCGAGGATGACCGCCTTTTTCGGATCGGATTCCTTGATCATGGACACGAGTTCTTCCACGAACGGGTAACAATCCTCAAAGGTCGCGATGCCCACCACGTCGGTGGAATCCATGGCTTGGTCATAGGCCGATTTGAGCGGATTAAAATCATAGCGGACGTCCACGATCTTGACGGGGTATCCGGCGTTGTGCAGGACGGTGGCGATGTAACTGACGCCTTCGTAGGGCGAGGTGAGGAAGAATTCCCAGCCGCGCGGCATGGTAAACGGCGAAGGGCCGACGACCAGGGCAATGCGGGGTTTCTTGGAATCGGTGGGGACCGGGGATTGAGACTGGCCCAGCATCATTTCTGCGTAATGCTGGTCCACCTTCGCGGTGGCGTGTTCGTAGAGTCCGGGATCCAGTGAAAACTTAAACGCCATCGATTTCTCCTTTAATGCGGACAACTTCGTCTAGTTTATGACCTATCCCAGCGGCTGTCAAGCCCGTCGGAAACCGTCCGATTCGCATTCAGAAATCAGTTGAATCTAAGTCTCCCTCTGAACTCCGCGCGTCAGGCGAAGCAGCAGAACAAACAGGCTCTTTTTCAGCCGAATGAGGGCGTTACGGTCCTCCGCCAAGGACTTCAGGGTCTGGCCCGCGCTCATGGACTTTTCGTGGATCCAATACCGGAAGAGGGTCGGCCGGCCGATCCCCCTTTGGGCCGCCGCCCGCAGCGCGGTTTCCTCGTTTTCAAGGGCATAGCCGTAATGTTTCAGTTCCGCGAAAGACTGCAGCTCGAAGGCCTTGATCTCGTCCCGGGAAAGCGCGGATTTATATTTCGCGCGGTTGGATTTCAGCACGGGCTTCGACAGGTTCTCCCAAGAACGGCTTTGGTCCGCGATGGTTTTGGCCTCCAGGCTTTCGTGGTAGCGGAGCAGGGCGTCCGAATAGTCCTCACGGAGGAACCCGCATATCCGGCGCAGCGTCCCAGCGGGATCGTCCAGCAGCTCCTCGTAGCGGACGCTGAGCATCCCCTCCGGCGGCAGTTTTTGCGCCAGCTCCATGGCCGTTCGCTGCTGCGCGCTCCATAGGCGGCCGACGTAATGCGGATGAAAATGATTGAACACGGATTTCTTGGCGGAGACGGCGACGTCGCGCCCGTCGCGCACCAGATGGATGAACCGGGCGTCGGGATGGTGGCGCAGGACCCTGTCGACGTAGTGGATGACGAAGGTGCTTTTGCAGCCCCAGCGCTTTTTCCCCTTGGCGCGGCAATACTGGTCGTAGATGGCGGCTTTGACGCCGTAGATGTCGCGGCCGGGGGCCTCCTTGAAAACAAGGTCCGCATCGACGGCCACGTCCCAGGGGGAGAAATGCAGCTCCACCAACCGGACCGTGTCGGCGACGAGGCGGCGGAAATTCGCGTCCCTATTCAAGTCGCCATAAAGGTGTTCCAGCGGCGCCATTTCCTTGAGGATATGGGGCGGATGCGGGATGGAAATCGAAGGATGTTCGTTGAGCATCAGCCGGAGCAGGTTGGAGCCGGAGCGCTCCGTCCCGATGATGAAGATCGGCGAGTTCATATCTTCCGGGACAGGATCCCCGTCGCGCAGGCCAGGCCGCCGGCGCCGCGACGGATCTGCCTCACGTCCAGCTCCGCCGCGACGGTCACGCCCGCGGCCTGGAACGTCCGTTTCAGATTGGGGCAATCCGCCGGCATCATAATTTTCCGTGGCGACACGGTGACGATGTTCATCCCCTGGCGTTCCGCCACCTCCGCCGTCTCCTGGACCTGCACGATGGAGAAGCCGCGCCGCAGCAGCATTTGGAACACCTTCGGCGAAGCGACGCCGACGCGCAGAAACGCCAGCCTGGCGTCGACGATCTGAAGCATCCCCAATAAATGCTGGACGCCGCGCGGCAAGGGGACGGCGATCGTTTCGACGCCCTGGCCCTTCAGCGTCTCGCGCAATTGGCGGTAGCCTCCAGCGTCGGTCCGGTTGCCGACGCCGCAGAGGACGGTCTTCCGGTCCAACCAGAGCGCGTCCGCGCCTTCGAAATGCCCCCGCCCGGAGACGGTCCGCACGATGGGGACCGCGTTTTCCGCCAGGGCGACGGCCGCGTATTTTTCCTCCCCCGCCCGGACGCGGCTCGCCATGCGCGACAGCACCGCGCCCTCCGGCGTATTGAAGAAAAGGTCCCTCACGAACATCAAATTGTATTTGGCGGGCCGGCCGGGGAAAGCGCGCGGCAGAAAGAAGACCTTCACGCCCAAGCGGCGGAACGCGGCGGCGACGGCGCCGAATTCCTTTTTGATCGCGGCGGGATTGATGCGGGCCAGGTGCTGCGCGGCGTCGGGATTCTTAATTTCGCGGAGTTCGCCGCCGGGACAGTAAAGGAGGACGGCTTCAAGCCGCTTGTATTCGGAGTCCACCCGCCAGGGCGCCCAGATTCGGCCGGACAGTTCGGCGGCATGCGCTTGCGACCGGGGCTTCCAGCCCTTCCCCTGGAAAGCGGCCGCGCGCGTCAAGGGACAGCCCTCATTAGCACGAGGGCCGCCACTTGCCCGTAAACCACGGGCAAGTACGGAGCTCTATTTATTGCCTGAGATACAGCCGGGAAGTTGAAGGTAGCTCTCGTCACGCCCAATTCTCCCAGTCCTTGGGATCGTATCCCAGGGCGCGCGCCATCTCCGCGATTTCGCCGCCGGACACGATCGGCGCCAGCAGGTCCTTCCGCTTCCGCCATTTGCCGGGCTCCGGCGGCGTGACGGACATCACCGGCCGGGACGCGTCCGCGCTCCGGGAAAGCAGATTCTTGATCCCCGCGAATTCGCAGATGCGGTCCAGTTCCTTCGCCAGCGCGGCCCGGTCCAGCAGCGATTCGTAGCGCACCGGGATATAATCGTCGACCACTTTCGACACGATGTCTTTTAGGATGTGTTCGTTGGCGCTGAGCCATTGCAGGCCGCAAACTTCGCCGAGGGTTTTCGCCCGATGGCCGGCCCAGCCGGGAGGCAGATCGAATTTCCACCACTTGCGCGTCCAGGGCAGATCCGCGCGCGTATACCCTTTGATGTCCAGCGGCGCGACGTCCTCCAGGTTTTGAGACTGGAACCCGCGGGACAGCCAGCCGTCCATCAGGCTGCTGATGGTGGCCGCGGGGTTCCGCGCCAGCGCCACGAACTTGAACCGGGCGTTGGGGAACATCTTCCGCACCATCCACATGCGGTAGCAGTGCGATGGCGACTTCAGCAAAAGGGTTTTTGAAGGCAGCGCCGAGTCGGACGGAAACGCCCTGGGCTCCGGAATGACGAAGGGAGGATCCTCCAGCGCGTAGAGTGAAAAAGGCGGTTCCTCATCGGACGGCATGGAACCGTTTTGCCGCAGAATGTCATAGTGGCCGGAGCTGACCGGAAAGGGCGCGCGGGACAGTTCTTCAAGCAATTTTCGCCAATAGTCCCGGGACGAAAACGGCCCTCCGCCCCCGGACATCTTTCCCAACGCCTCGGAACAAAGGCGGTGAAGCGCGTCGGGATCGAAATCGATTTCGGGGTATTGCAGGAGCAGGCGCTGGGCGCTGTCAGCGATGAAACTGACGCGGGGGAACGTTCCGCCCTCGTCGCTCCACCTGAGGGAGCCGGCGTCCCGCAAAATATCCTCGGCCACGCGGGCCAACGCTTCGTCCGGCACGCCGGGACCGGGCGCGATGAAATCCGAATCCTCCGGCTTTTGCACGAGGCCGATCCCGTGCAGGCGTTCGAACAAACTTTCCTCGCCGTTCAGCGAAAGGACGTCCGGATGGCTGGAGAGCAGGAAATAAAGGAAGCTCGAGCCGCTGCGGGACGCCGAGTCGATGACCAGCACGTTGCGCACGTCCGACGGGCGGCAGCCCCGGGTGCGCCTGGGGCTGAAGCGGTCGTGGATATGGGAACGCTTTTTTTTGACCCTATCGAGTAGGTCGGCGACGCGGGGGTTCATGGTTTCGGTTGAATTCGTGACAATCCTTCCCGCGCTTCCCGATAATCCGGGAAAAGCTCAAGCGCGGCTTTGTAATAATTTTCCGCTTCCTCAACGCGCCCGGACTCGGCGCAGATTTCGGCCAGCATCTTCATCGAGGTGACGTAATCCGGGTCGACGGCGAGGGCGGTCCGCAGCCGCCGCTCCGCGTCCGCGATCTTCCCCTCTTCCCGATCGATATAAGCCAGGCTGTGGTGCAAAAGAGCGTAGTCCTTATTCATCCGTTCCGCCTGGGCCAGCGCCCCGCGGGCCTCGTCGAACCGGCGGAGGAACGCGAGATAGATCCCCCTATAGACGAGCGGACGGAAATCCTGCGGGTCCGCCTCAAGGCTTTTCGTGAGCCAAACCAAAGCCTCGTCGATCCGCCCGGCCTGGTAATAGGACTTGGCGAGCATGATGTAGCCGCTGGAATCGGGCCGCAACTCCACCAGCCGGCGGAACAGGGCCTGGGCTTTCTCCGGAGAGCCGGTCTCCAGCGCCACACAGCCTTCGGCCCAAAGCAAATCGTCGGGCGGGGCGTTGTTGTCTTCCGCCGCGTCCAAATCCTTCATTGCCTCCGCGGGCTTTCCCAAATAGCCCAGCGTGACGGCGCGGTAGAGGTTGGCCGCGAAACACTTCGGATCGAGCGCAAGGGCCGCGGCGTATTCCGCCAGCCCGCGGGCCGTGTCGTAGCGGCTTTCCTTCACGCAAAAAAATCCCAAATGGGCGCGGGCTTCGGCGTCGCCGGGGTCCCGCCGGACTTCCTCTTCCAGGATCCGCCGGCCTTCGCGCCATCGGTCCCGGGACATGAAACCGCGGACTTTTTCGCGGAGCGTCAACTCTTCGGTTTCCTGACAGAGAAAATTCCCCAGCGCCACAGGTCCCGGATCTCCCCCGACAGCGATATCTTGAACGGGTGCACGGCCCTGGCTTCCTCAGGAGCATTCCTGTATAGCTGGCGGATCTCGTGCCGGTGGAGGCTCGTGGTTTCGTAGCTGTTGATCCAGACGTCGATGGATTCCCAGACGCTGGTTTCCTTCATCACCAAATCCACGAAACCGCATCCTGTGAGCAGGCGCTTGAAATCCTCCTCCTGGAACCAGTTGAAGATCAGCGGCTGCTTCTTCTTGAAGATGCGGTACATCCAGGCCGCGTCGTCCGCGCTGAAGGGAAGCGTCTGCCCGACGATGAACTGCCCGCCGGGCTTCAGCACGCGGAAGATCTCCGACACTGGCCGTTCCGGATAAGGCAGCAGATGCAGCACCTCGCGGGTGCAGACCAGGTCGAACATATTGTCTTTGAACGGGATGTCGTAGACGTTGCCCTGCCGGACGTCGTCGAGCCGGAGTTTCGACAGCTTCACCATCTCCGGCGTGAGGTCCAGGCCCATGATCTTCTTCACCTTGCCCTTGAACGACGCGCCGACCACGCCGCTGCCGCAGCAGACATCCAAAGCCAGGGCGCCCTTGTCCTGCTTGCAGAGGTCCGCGTGCATCTTCAGCAGTTCCTTGTGGGTGATCCAGGTCGCGGACTCGTGCCAGTTCTTGGAGCGCGCGCCGAACTGCTCCTTGTAGACTTCCTCGTCGATGTTGCGGTCGACGTTCTGGAAATATATTTTTTCCGCGGCCCGCCGCGCCGCGATCTTGGCGTTGCGCGCCTGGAGTATGCGGTCCGCCACCGCGGCGGCCACGCCCGGATTCTTCCGCAGATGGGCGAGGACCTGGTCGTGGACGGCCCTTTCGATGGGCGCGAAAACGTCGGCGTTCGTGAGCCGCGCCTTGGTCTGCCCTTCGAAGTTCGGGTGCGCGAGCTTGAGGTCGACGACCGCGGTGAGCCCCTCCGTGGCCTCGTCGACCTCGACGGCGTCCTCGGCTTTGGATTTCCGCCCCGTTTCCGACATAATCCGGTTCACCGCGCGCGTCAGCCCCGCGCTCAGGGCTGAGACGTGGGACCCGCCGTGGACCGTGTGCACGCAGTTCACGAAGGAACGGACCTTCGGTTCCCGCCCCGTGGTCCATTGCAGGACCGCGACGAGGGCCAACGGTTGTGTATCCATATGGATGGAGATCGGTTTGCCGGAAATGGCGCGGGCGGACGCGTTCATGCCCGCGAGGAGCCCCGCGATGCCGGACTTGTTCTTGAACGCACGGAGCTTCCCGCCTTTTTCCACGCGCAGAGAGAACTCAACGCCGGGGTTCAGGAAGGAAAGCTCTTCGAGAAATTGGGCGCAGACCTCCGCGTCGAACCCATTGAAACCGCGGAATATTTCCGGGTCCGGCCGGAACTCGACGGTCGTGCCGCGGCCCGCCGCCTTGCCGAGATTTTTTAACGGATAGGACGGGACTCCCCGGCGGTACTCCTGAACGTAGCGCTTCCCGTTGCGGCGGATGTCGACGGCCAGCCTGTCCGAAAGCGCGTTCACGCAGGACAATCCCACGCCGTGGAGACCCGCGCTGAAGCGGTAGGACTTACGGGAGAACTTGCTGCCCGAATGGAGTTTGGTGAGGACCACTTCCGCGGCGGGAACGCCTTCCCCGGGATGGATTTCCGTGGGGATGCCGCGCCCGTCGTCTTCCACGCGGCAATGATTCCGTCCAAGCGTCACGGAAACCTTGGAGCAGGCCCCGGCGAGGACCTCGTCCACCGAATTGTAGACCAGTTCATACAACAACTGGTGCGCCCCGTCATCGGAAACCGCGCCGACGTACATCCAGGGGTTCTTCCGGACGGCCTCGAGCCCCGATAGAACGACGATGTCGCCGGCTGAGTATCGGGTCGTCACGAGAGTTTCCTCAGTTTCCGGACGTGGGACCGCTTGAGTTTCTCCAGCGTGTCGAACCAGCCGGCGATGTCCGGAAAGCCCTCCTGCCGGGCGGTCTTCGCCATCTCCGGGTAGGTCAGGCTGTATTGCCGGGTCTCGCCCTGGACGAGGGATTCCAGATTCTTGAGGGTCCCGCCGACGGGAATGCTGGAGTCGGGGTCGCGCACCAATTTCAAATAATCGAAACAGCCGTGGACGCTGTCCTTCCCTCCCTCGGCGATCTGCCGGAAGAGGGCCGCGTGTTTGTCCAACCCTTCGAACTCGGCCATCGTGGCGTAATACAGGTAACGGAAAAGGAGAGACGCTTCGTCAGCGAAGGCCTTGCGGAGGTTTTCGAAGGTGCGGCTTTTTTCGAGGTGCTCCATGCCGGCGTCCTGGGAGCCGATTTTCCGGCCGAGCCGCGGTTTTCCGGCGGGAGGGTTCTTTTCGCTTTTTCTCACATCAATGCTTTTCGGCCCGGACGATCAGGAAGAGCATGATATCGAGGACGTCTCCGTCGATTTCTTCCGTCGCGTGCAGCCGTTTGAAGGAGGAGGAAGCGCCGCGATAGGCTTGCCAAATGGCGTCCCGTTCTTCCGGCGTGCTGGCGCCGTGGTTGATCCACTGGTGGACGGATTCCCGGGACGGGTATCGGACGGTCTCGCTGACGGCCAGCCCCGCCGATTCCATCGCCGCCTCCAAGTCTCCGGGCTTGAAAAAGTTGGCCCGCGACGGGTTGCGCAACGCCTGGATCTTGAAAGTGTCTTCCGCGTCCTCGTCGCCGTAGGCCGTCAGGTGGCAGAACACCGCGCGGCCGCCGGGCTTCAGCACGCGGAAGACTTCCGCCAAGGATTTTTTCAAATTGACAAACTGCAGCCCCTGCCGGCAGACGCAGATATCGACGGAATTCGATTCGAGCGGGACCGCTTCCACGGGCCCGATGATCATCCGGTCCACGAAAGGCGCGGCCTGGCGGGTCATGTCCGGCGAAATGTCCAACCCCACGACTTCCCGGACTTTCCCTTTGAATTGTTTCGCCACGAGGCCCGTGCCGGAGCAAAGGTCGAGGACGGTTTCTCCACCCATCACCCCGCAGAGATCGAAAATCTTCTTGAGCTGCGCCGCGTCGCGGACCCAATTGGAGGATTTGTTGTACCGCTTGCTGCGCTCCTTGAAATGACCCAGGGCTTTATCGTTCGAAACCGACATTTTCGTCTCCTTCGTGATGCGATTCCGTTATAAAATTAGTCCTTTTGAGGGGGGTTGTCAATGTCGAAGGACGGCGGGAAACGCCGCTTTTACGACGGAGAATTGGATCAACGAAGCGTCTCGGGGAATAAAAAAACGTGAGTCCGTATTTTCACGTCCTCACGTTTTCGCGGCGTATGATCTGAAAGCTAATTGCTCCAGCTATCCACCACCGCCCCGGAATTGTCTTTCAAATAAAGGGTTTCCCCCGCATCGGCGATTTGGAACCCCAAGACCGTGTGCGGGAACGTCCGCGTGGCGCCCTGGTTCAGGGCGATCCCGTCCGGGACGGCGTAGGCCGCCTGGTTGGTCTGGTTGCCCAGCGTCCAGCCGGAGATGTCGACCATTTCGCCCGAATTGTTGCGGATCGTGATGGATTCATTGACAAGGGGGGTCGCCGTCACGCTCATAAAATAGACTTTCGCCGGTTCAACGGCCAGGACCGAACTGTGATCGTAACTGCTGCACCCGCATACGGAGGCGATAGCCATCACCAGAAACGCAAACCGAACGAATTGCTTATTCATGATCACTCCCCTTTGAGCGTCTTGTGCGAATCCAGAAATATGAATCTAGCAGATTTCTTTGTTGCCAAGCAACGAGCGCGCGACACTTTTTCCGCCCCGCCGCGTCTAAGGGGCCAGGAGAATGAAATGACCCACGAAACCCTCAAAGAGCTGGTGTATCTTTCCTACGACCGCGAGGTATCCCCCTCCGATCAAAAGCGGGTAAAAGACCATTTGGCCGTATGTCCGGAATGCCGGAACGGCCTGGCCGCCTGGCAGAAAACCGCCGCCGCGTTTTTCTCCCCCTCCAAAATCGATTCCCCCGATTTCTTCGTGCAGTCAGTCCTGCGACGAATCGAGGAAGCGCCGCAGGAGCCGTCCGCCTTTCGGTGGCGGACCCTCTTGTCCGGCGTTAGAACGGCTTTGACTCCCCGCCGCTTGATACTGGCGGGGACGGCCGCCCTGGCGATTTCCGCCCTCCTTATCTCAATGCCTCATCGAGCGAACCAGCCGTCTTCGGAAGCGGCTTACGAATATGCCTCTGATCTCATGGGCGGCCCCTTTGCGTACGCTGAAAGCGAAGGAACAGAGAACCACACAGCCATTGAAGATTACTTTTTGTAAAACAGGAGGAATTCATGAATATTAACTTCAAACGTTGCGTAACAGGTTTTTTTTGCGCGCTATTCTTGTCCGCCACCACGGCCTACGCCGCGCCTCAAGGCAAAGGATACGGGCCGAAAGGCGAGAACCGTAGGGACCTGATGGAAGGGCGATTCAAGCGGATGGGCAAGGAAATCGGCATCACCGCGGAACAGGAAAAAAAACTGGAAGCGCACAGAAAAACCCACCGGGAACAATCACGCCAGCTTTTCGAACAAATGCGCCAAAAACGAGAGGCGTTGCAGGCGGAGATTGAAAAACCCGACATGAACATGTCCCAGGTGAACGCTCTCCAGGCCGAGCTTAAAAGCGTCCAAGAAAAACTCGCCGACCAGAGGCTTGAAGGCATCCTGGAAGTCAGGAAGATCCTGACGCCGGAGCAATTCAAGAAATTCCACGAGATCACCAGGAGGGAGGGAAGGCGGGGCGGGGCGCGCGGAAACGGAAAAGGCCGTGGACCGGGGCGGGGCCTCGAAGCGGACGCGGGCCCTGACGAAGAAGACGCATCTCCCGCAAAATAGAACCTGGCTCAGCCACCGGGAAACGACAACATGATCCAGCCTCAGGAGAACGTTACGAAAACCAGGCTCTTCGTCACTTCAATCTCCGTCGCCATGCTCTTCGCCTCTGCGCTGCGGGCGCAGGAGGCCTCGGCCCCGCTGACGTGGGATGATCTTTCGCGGACGGCGTCGGCCCAAAATCCGGAACTGATCGCCGCCCGCCGGTCCGAGGAAGCGGCGAAAGCGCGCTACCGCGGCAGCTTCAATGGGTTTTTACCGAACGTGGGATTACGCCAGAGCTACTCCAATTCGGACCAGGGCCTCGGCGGCTCCCGCTGGCAGGCCCAAGCCTCCGCCAGCATCGACGTCTTCAACCGCGGCAGTTATTACGACGTCAAAACGTCGGCCGCGTCCCTCGACTCGGCCCGCGCGCAGTTTGAACTGACGTCCGCGGACCTTCGCTTCAATTTGTTCTCCGCCTACGCCGACCTGCTTTTCGCCCAGGAACAAGTGAACGTCGCCCGGAAAATCCACGAACTGCGCCGGAACAACGCCCAAATGGTCTCGCTGAAATATCAGTCCGGACGGGAATCGAAAGGCAACAGCCTCAGGTCCGAAGCCGAATTGATCCAGGCCGAAGCCGCATTGGCCCAGGCGCAGCGGGATCTGCGCGCGGCGCAGGCGGAACTGAACCGCCGACTGGGCTTGGAGCAGTTCAGCGCCCTGGCGGTCACGGGAACATGGACGACGTCTCCGCTTCCGGCGGACCCGGACATCGTTTCCCTCGCGGCCGCCAATCCCCAGATCCGCCTGGCGAAGGCCGGCGTGGAAGTCGCCAAAGGGAACCTGGAGCGGACGCGCAGCAATTTCTGGCCCTCCCTTTCCGCCAACTACGCCCGCTCATTCCAGGATTCGAATTATTTCCCCAAAAACCCGGGATGGTCCGCCTCCGGAGTGCTGAACTGGCCGCTCTTCGGGCAGGGGCTGACCGCGCCCTATTACGACGTTTCCGCGGCGCGAAAGGATTTCCGGGCGCGGGAAGAGAACCTGCGTGCGACCCTCTATCAAATCCGCAGCGGCCTGGAAGAAGCTTGGTCGACCTGGGCCGGCCGCATCGATCAGGTGCGGGTCCAGCATCAATTCCTGCAGGCCGCGCGGCAGCGGAACGACGAAGCCACCATCCGCTACACGACCGGGCTCATGACTTTTGAAAACTGGGAGTTGGTGGTGGCGGACCTGGTGAATTTTCAAACGGGCTATCTGCGCGCCCTGCGGGACGCGTCACTGGCGGAAGCCGCGTGGCGGCGCGCCCTCGGAAAACCTTTGGAGGAACCATGAAAAAAAAGTGGCTCAAGTGGGTCGTTTTGATTTTGGTTGTCGCGGCCGCCGGCGCCTGGTGGAAATTCCATCCGCGGGACAAAAAGAACGCCGTCGCCACGCGCACCGTCCAGGCGGAGCGCGGGAACGTGGAGGACGCGGTGGAGGCCACGGGCGAAGTGTCGCCGCTCAACCGCGTGGAGATCAAACCGCCGATCCAGGGACGGATCGAGAAGATCCTGGTGGACGAAGGCAGCCGCGTCAAGCAGGGCGACATCCTGGCCTGGATGAGCTCATCGGACCGCGCGGCGATACTCGATGCCGCCCGCGCCCAAGGCCCGGAGGCGGTGAAGCGTTGGGAGGACAGCTACAAACCGACGCCCATCATCGCCCCGCTCAACGGCGTCGTGATCCTGCGCAAGATCGTCGTCGGGCAAACGGTGGACATGAGCGGCGTGCTCTTCGCCCTCTCGGACAAACTGATCGTGCTCGCCCACGTGGACGAGGTCGACATCGGTAAGATCCAAAACGGAATGCCCGCCCGCATCACCTTGGATTCCTACCCCGACAACGCCATCAAAGGAAAAGTTTCCAGCATCCTTTACGAGGGAACGAACGTTTCCAACGTGATCACCTACGGAGTGAAGGTGGAACCCGAAAGCGTCCCGGCGTTCTTCCGTTCCCAGATGACCGCGAACGTGGCGTTCATCATCGCCCGGAAAGAAGACGTGGTGGTCGTTCCGACTGCCGCCATCATAGACAAAGGCGGCAAAAAACAGGTGCTTGTTCCCGGCCCGGACGGAAAACCGGTCCCGCGCGACGTGGAAGTCGGCCTGGAGAGCGGCGAGACCATTGAAATCGCTTCCGGATTGAAGGTGGGCGATACCGTCGTCATCAGCCATAAACGATATTCCCCGCAGCAGGCGGCGTCCTCCAGTCCGCTGATCATGAGCGGGCCCCGCCAACAGCAACAGTCCGGCGGATCCAGGCAAGGATCCAACCGCTCGGGCGGCAGCGGGAGATAGAATGGCCTTGATCGAGCTGCGCGATCTCACGCGGTCCTATTGGATCGGCGGCAACGAGCTCAAGGTCCTCAAGGGGATTTCGCTCACCATCGAGGAAGGGGAGTTCGTGGCGATCATGGGGCCCTCCGGCTCCGGGAAATCGACGTTGATGCAAATCCTCGGACTGCTCGACCGGCCGACCTCCGGATCCTTCCATCTTCTCGGGCTGGACGTGTCCAAGCTTTCGGACGATGAAGGCGCCGCGCTCCGCTCCCAAACCATCGGATTCATCTTTCAAATGTTCAACCTCCTCGCGCGGACGAGCGCCCTCGCCAACGTGGAAATGCCCATGATTTATTCGCAGATGCCCGACCGCGAAGCGCGGGCGCGCGAACTCCTCACGAGCGTGGGACTTCAGGACCGCCTGGACCATAAACCGAACGAGCTGTCGGGCGGACAGCAGCAGCGCGTGGCCATCGCGCGGGCCCTCGTTAACCGCCCGCGGATCATCTTCGCCGACGAGCCGACCGGAAATTTGGCGTCCGACCAGGCGGAAGACATCCTGCGCCAGCTCCAGCGGCTGAACGAAAGCGGTATCACGATCATCATGGTCACGCACGAACCGGACATCGCGGCCCACGCGCGGCGAATCATCCATATCAAAGACGGCGTCATCTTCGGCGATGAAAAAATCAAGCCCGCCCGTGCCGCCGCCAAAGCGGCTCCGCCCTCCCCCTCAACGCTAAAATTGAAGCATTCGAACTTGGGCTGGTCGGAACTTCGCGAGTACGCCGCCTCCGCGCTGCGCGCCATGGGCGCCAACAAAGTCCGCACCGGGCTTTCCATGCTGGGGATTTTGATCGGAGTGGCCGCCGTGATCGCCATGCTGGCGGTCGGGACCGGCGCGCAGAAAGCCATTGAAACGCGACTGGCCAGCCTCGGTTCGAACCTTTTGATGCTCATGCCCGGGTCCCCTTCGTCGCGCGGCGTGCGGGGAGCGTCCGGGAGCGCCAGCCGTTTGACGCTCGACGACATCAAGGCCATCGCCAAAGCGAACCCCCATATCGTCCACGTCGATGGCAACGTCAACGGCAACGTGCAGGTGGTTTACGGTGACAAAAACACCAACACGCAAGTGACCGGCGCCCTGCCTCAATACGAACTCATGCGCGCGGCCAAGCCCTACTACGGCCGGTTCTTCACCGACGATGAGAACGTGAGGCAAGAGCGCGTGGTCCTGCTCGGGCAGACGGTGGTGAACAACCTCTTCGGCAGGGAAAACCCCGTCGGCAAATTCATAAAGGTCAACCGCATCAGCTTCAAGGTCATCGGGATCCTCCCCATCAAGGGCGCCGGCGGCTGGCGCGACCAGGACGATATGGTGCTTATGCCGCTCAACACCGCGATGCATCGCGTTCTCGGAAAAAAATATTTGAACAATATAGCCATCGAATGCGATGGGGCGGATTCCATGCCCGCTGTGATGCAGGACATCGAAACGCTCATGCGGCGGCGGCACCGGCTTCCGTCATACAAAGAAAGCGATTTTCAATTAAGGAACATGGCCGACATCCAAGCCGCCCTCGCCGGAACCACGCAAACCTTCACGCTGCTGCTGGGAATCGTGGCCGCCATCTCGCTGCTGGTCGGCGGGATCGGCATCATGAACATCATGCTCGTGTCGGTCAGCGAGCGCACCCGGGAAATCGGGCTGCGCAAGGCCGTCGGCGCGGCGCGGCGGGCGATCCTCTCCCAATTCCTGATCGAGTCCGCGGTACTGTCGGCGGTCGGCGGCCTGATCGGGATCCTCCTGGGGACTTCCGTGTCCTTCGTGCTTTCCACCTTCGCCGGCTGGTCCGCCATCGTGACGCCGCAGGCCGTCATGCTCGCCTTTTTCTTTTCCACCGGGATCGGCGTGATCTTCGGTTTCTGGCCGGCGCGGAAGGCCTCTCTCCTGTCACCCATCGAAGCGCTGCGCTACGAGTAAACACTCAAAATGATAAAATGACGGGCCATGTCTCCCCGTCATAAATTCGCCGCCGCTTCGTTCGCGCTGTTTTCCCTGCTGATGCCCCTATCGATCGAAAGGCTTTTCGCCAGCGACACCCGTATTCTCTATGGACGAGCGCTCGAAGCCGGCACGCGTCGGCCGCTGGAAGGCGTCCGCGTCTGCGTCGATCGGCAACCTGACGCCTGCGGCCTCTCGGACGCGGAAGGGAACTTCCGTATCCCTCTCGCGGAAGACGGGACTTTCCGGCTCTTCATCCCTGGGGCCGATGAAACGAAATTTTTGACCGCGCCCTTCACCGTCAGCGGGGAAAACCCGTTTCCCCGGGCGACCGTTTATTATGAGACGGAGATACTGACGCTGCCGGACATCCTGGTGACGGCGCCGTCGGACAAGGACAAGATCAGCCGCAAGGAGCTAACCAACAAGGAGTTCCGCCAGGTGCCGGGGACCCTCGGAGACCCGCTCAAAGCCATCCAGACCCTTCCCGGCGTCGCCGTGGGAAGCGACTCCAGCAGCAGCCCCGCCATACGCGGCTCGCGCCCGGAGGACAACCTCTACTACGTCAACGACCAACCCGTCGGTTATCTCTTCCACATGGGAGACCTACTGAGCGTGTTCAATTCGGACCTGGTCCAGGAATTCACGATCCACGCGTCGGCCTTCGGACCGCAATACGACAGCGCACTCGGCGCGGTGATCGACGTCCGGCTGCGCGAGCCCCGCACGGACCGCTGGGGGGCCAAACTGAACATCAGCGCTTTTGAGTCGGACCTCCTGGTCGAAGGGCCGATCGGCGGGACGCAATCCCTCCTGCTGGCCGGGCGGCGGAGCTATTTGGATTTGATCGTGTCGCAGCTCGGCGGCGGGCTCGGCGACGAAATCGAGGTCGTCCAATTCCCGGAGTTTTATGATTACCAGGGGAGATACCTCTGGCGGCCGAACCCGCGCAACACGTTCTCCGTGGAAACCAGCGGCGCCTGGGACAAGTTGATCATCGACGTGAAGTCCACCTCCGACATCGCGGCCCGCGATCCCGACCTGGCCGGACGGTTCGGCGCGACCCAGAACTACCACAGCCAGGGCGTCGCGTGGAATTCCCAGATCACACCCGACGTTTCGAACCGGTTGGTCGTTTCCCACTTGGAGCAAGCTTTCGACATAACAGCCGCGAGCCTGGGGTTCGGAGAACTTTCCAGCGAGAATTACGTGATTTACGAATCGCTTTCCTTCAAGCCGCTGGAAAACCATGACATGGCCGCCGGTTTCCGCCACACCTACTCCGACACCCGCCTCGATTTCGACCTCAAGATTGATTTTCCGTCCGAGTTCGACCCGGACGTGGACTTCACCAGCGCGGAGCGGAAAGCGTTGGCCTCCAACATCTACGCCAACGCGTCCCAGATCTTTTTGAAGGACCGGTGGCGGGCGCTGCCGCGGCTGACGCTTTTGGGCGGCGCGCGCGCGACCTACGACGACTTTTTGTCGGAGGGCCATGTGGAACCCTGGGCGGGACTGGAATACGATCTCACGGAGAAGACACTTTTGACCGGAGGCTGGGGCACTTACCATCAATCGCCCCCCGGACAGGAATTGGTTGAACCCTTCGGCAACCCGGACCTGAAATCCCTGGAGGCCCGGCACAGCGTGGCCGGCGTCCGGCAAAGGATCGGACAGAGCTGGAGCGTTCAGGTGGAAGGTTATGAAAAGACCTTCCGTAACCTGACCGTGCCGGATCCGGTCAAGAACTACGTCAACGGCGCCAGCGGGCGCGCCCTCGGTCTGGAGTTCCTCGCCAAGAAGGACCGGACCGACCGGTGGAACGGCTGGCTTTCGGTGTCACAGTCCCGCTCAACCCGGAAGAACAACATCACCGGGCAGGAAATTGTTTTCGCCAATGATCAGCCGTGGATCCTCAACGCCGTCGCCACTTACTGGCTGACCAAGAAATTTTCCGTCGGCTTCAATTGGCGATATCACTCCGGCCAGCCGTGGACGCCCGTGATCGGCACCTTCGTGGACCCCGCCGGACGCGTGCGCCCCATCTACGCCTCCGTCGGCTCCCGGCGGCTGCCCGACTACCACCGTCTTGACGTCCGTTTCAGCCGGGACTTCACCTTCGCCCGCCACAAAATGTCAGCCTACCTGGATTTGATCAACGCCTATAACCGACGCAACGTTTCTGGTTACTCCTACAACGGTGATTATTCCGCCAAAGAACCGGTCAATCAGCTCCCCTTCTTTCCCTCCCTGGGGATCACGGCAGAATTCTAAACACACCTATTTTTCAACTCCATTGCGAATTGGCCGAGATTGTGCATTTAAATCTATCGGGCTGGTTCCGTGAAAATTTTCACATGTTACTGGAAGTGCCAAAAAGAATCATTATGCTTACCTTAATGCGAATTATCCCTTGCAAGCACTTAATCCTGCTAACGGGAGCCCTCTGTTTGGCAGGGGTCCTACGCGCCGACGCGCCGGCAGTGATCAATTATCAAGGCAAGCTGGCGGACGCCTCAGGCAATCCTCTCACCGGCACATATCCCATGATATTCGGCGTTTATGCCAACCCGACCGGAGGATTGGCGCTTTTCGCCGATGACCGCTCGGCAGCCGGCCAACAGGTTCCCGTCACAAACGGCGTCTTCACGGTTCTCATTGGCACCGGGGCAACTCTTACCGGGAACCTCACCTCAACCCTTCAAGGAAATACGGCCCGTTACCTGCAGGTCACAGTGAGCGGCACGGATCTTCTCCCGCGGCAAAGACTGGTGGCTTCTCCCTACGCTTTGGCCGTGGCTCAAGGAGCCATCTCCGACGCGGAAGTGGCCAGCGGTGCGGGGATAAGCGTGACGAAACTGGGCGCCGGGACATTCCCCGCCGGAAATTACTCTTTCAGCGGATCCACCGTAACCGTTTCCAGCATGGCCGTGACGGGCGTCATCAACATGAACAGCCGCCCGATCCGAAACATGCAGGACCCGGCGGCGGCCCAGGACGCGGCGACGCGGAACTACGTGGACAACGCGATATCCGGCGTTGTGGGGGGCGGAAGCGGAACGAATTTTGTCACCTCCACGCTCACCGTGACCTACAGCGTGTTCATGGCCACGGCAAACGGCAAAGTGGGAATCGGGACCACCGCTCCCAGCCAAAAACTCCACGTGGACGGAGACGCCGTCGTGAACGGGGGGATGCAGTTCGGGGCCAACAGCGCCTATGTCAATGGATACGATACCGTCAGCCCCTTCATTGAATTCATGGTCGGCGACACCGGCTCAGGAAACACGTATGGGCACGGATTGATCCTGCGCCGCGCCCGGACCGGGGCCGGCGCCACCAATTGGGGCAACATCGGGATGATCAACGATACGACGCTGGGCATCGGGGCGCTCAATGAGGTCGGCACTTCGAGCGCTATATTGGCGATAGAATCTTCCGGGGACGTGGGTATCGGGACGACAGCCCCTGGAGCGACCCTTGACGTAAGGGGCCCGGCGACCATCAGCGGAAGCACGGTCGGTAATCAGTTGAGCGTAACCAACAATAACGCGAGCGGAAAATCGGCCGCTGTTTACGGGATTGCGGATTCGGCTGACGCCTCGGGCGTTTCCGGAGAGAGTTTGAATGGCGTCGGGGTCAGCGCCATTGGCGGTTTGAACGGCATCTGGGCATCCAATACATCCGCGAGCGGCGCATCGATGTCACTCTATCAAGGGAGCACGGGATTTGGCGTATATCAGATTCAGGGCGGAGCGGCAGCGAAAAATTATTTCCAGAGCAACGTGGGAATCGGTACGACTAATCCAGGCGCAAAGCTGGAAGTGCAGGGCGCCGTGAAAATCGTTGACGGGACCCAGGGAGCCAATAAAGTTCTCACCTCCGACGCCAACGGCCTCGCCAGTTGGCAGGCACAGGGGAGCGGCGTCCCGGCCGGCGCCGTCATGTTCTTTGATTTGGACGCCTGTCCCGATGGCTGGTCAACCTACGCGGGAGGCCAAGGGAGATATATCGTCGGCGTGCCTCCCAGCGGCACCCGCGGGGGAACCCAGGGCACCGCACTTACCGATTTAGAAAATCGCGCCGTCGGTCAGCACAGCCATGCAATTACCGACCCCGGCCATCTTCATAAAATCATGAACACATACAATGGAAGCGCACCCAATCAAAGCAACCCCGCCAGAGCCGGCTCCGATGATAGCTCGCCTCTAGGACAACAAAACACCTTCAGCGCGACCACCGGCATCACCATCAACAACGCGGGCTCCGTCGCCGGGACGAACGCGCCTTACATCCAGCTGTTGCCCTGCCGAAAAAATTAGTTGCCGCGAGTCGCTTGGACACCTCATTCGGAATGTTATAACATAGGCTCTCCAATCCGTCCGAAAGGTTGTCTCTTTAATGGAACTCGCTTCAGTCTATTCCCCTGAAACCACCGAAAGCAAGCGGTACGAAGTCTGGAACAAAGCCGGCCTTTTCGGCTCAAAACCCGACCCGGCCAAAAAACCCTTCACCATCGTCATTCCTCCCCCCAACGTGACGGGGTCCCTCCACATGGGACACGCCCTGAACAGCACGCTACAGGACATGCTCATCCGCTGGCACAAGATGAGCGGCTTCAACACCCTTTGGCTGCCGGGCACGGACCACGGCGGCATCGCCACGCAGAACGTCGTGGAAAAACAGCTCAAGGCCGGCGGCAAATCCCGCCATGACCTGGGCCGGGACAAGTTTTTGGAACGCATGTGGGAATGGCGAAAAGAATCGGGCGATACGATTCTGATGCAGCTGCGCCGGCTCGGCGCTTCCTGCGACTGGACGCGTACGCGCTTCACCATGGACGAAGCCAGCTCCAAGGCGGTGACCCACGCATTCACGGAATTCTATAAGCGGAAATTGATCTACCGCGGATTCCGGCTGGTGAACTGGTGCACGCGCTGCGGCACGAGCCTTTCCGATATCGAAGTCGAGCACCTGGACACCAAAGGCAAACTCTGGCACATCCGCTATCCGCTCAAAGACGGCTCCGGCGATCTCATCGTGGCCACCACCCGGCCGGAAACCATGCTCGGCGACACCGGCGTGGCCGTCAATCCGGATGACGAGCGCTATAAAAATCTTATCGGCAAAACGCTGGTTCTTCCCTTGATGGACCGGGAGATTCCCATCGTGGCGGATGCGGCCGTGGATTCCAGCTTCGGCAGCGGCGCGGTCAAAGTGACGCCGTCCCACGACCAAACGGACTTCGACATCGCCCAGCGCCACAACCTCCCCCACGAGATGGTGATCGGCTACGACGGCCGGATGACGGAGCGCGCGGGCGCCTTCGCCGGACAGAAAGTGCAGGAGGCGCGCAAGAACGTTTTGGCGGCGCTGGAGCAGGGCGGCTTTTTGATCAAGGAAGAAGACCACAAGCTCCCGGTCACGACCTGCTATCGCTGCGCCACCGCCATCGAGCCTTTGGAGTCCAGCCAGTGGTTCCTGAAGACGAAGGACCTCGCGGCGGACGCGGCCAAAGCGACCCGCGACGGCCGCGTGAAGATTTATCCGGAGTCCTGGGAAAAACCCTACCTGCTCTGGCTCGACAACAACCGCGACTGGTGCCTTTCCCGCCAAATCTGGTGGGGCCATCAAATCCCCGTCTGGTACTGCCTCGCCTGCGGGCCGCTCAAACCCGAAGAGAAATCCGCCATCACCGCCGACCCCATGTTCAAAAACGAGGGGACGAAACTCCTTCTGCGTGAAAAAACCGGCGAGCCCATCGTCTCCGAAACGAAGCCGGACAAATGCCCGCGCTGCGGCAAGAACGAATTGGTCCAGGACCCGGACGTGCTGGACACCTGGTTCTCTTCGGGACTGTGGCCGCTGACCACCCTCGGCTGGCCCGACGCTACCGCCGACCTCAACTATTATTATCCGACCTCCGTGCTCGCCACGGGCCATGAGATCCTTTACCTCTGGGTCGCGCGCATGGTGATGATGGGCCTGGCGTTCAAAAAGGAAATCCCCTACAAACACGTTTTCATCCACGGCATCGTGCGGGACAAGCAGGGCAAAAAGATGTCCAAATCTCTGAACAACGTCATCGACCCCCTGGACGTCATGAAGAAGTACGGCACCGACGCGCTGCGGTTCGCGCTGGTGTCCCAGGCCGTGCCGGGCCGCGACATGCAGCTTTCGGACGACAGCTTCGTGGGCGCGCGAAACTTCTCCAACAAAATCTGGAACGCGACGCGGTTCGCGCTCGGCAATCTATCGGACTACAAGCCGTCAGAAATTCCCCTGGAGAAGCGCGAACTGGCGGACCGCTGGATCATCCATCGGCTCCAGGAAACGGTCAAGGCCGCTGGCGATTTCATCGCCCAATATGACATGGCCCAGGCCGCCCGGGCCGCCTACGCTTTTTTCTGGGGAGACTTCTGCGACTGGTACATCGAGCTGGCCAAGATCCGGCTCCAGGCCGGGGCCGACAACGCCGACGCGCTGCCGGGACGCCGCGTGGCGCAGCAGACGCTCGTGGAAGTTCTCGACGGGATTTTGCGGCTGCTCCACCCCATCATGCCCTTCATTACCGAGGAACTGTGGCGGGCCCTCGGCGAAGTGACCGGCCGGCAGGGGCAAGCGCTCCTCATGGCCCAGCCTCTCCTCGCGCCCAAAAGCGCCCTGTCCGAATCAGACCGCAAGGCCATGCAGACGCTTATGGAAACCATCACCGCGATCCGCACCGTCCGGTCGGAAATGAACGTCCCCCTCGGAAAGACGATCCCCGTGACGGCCAGCGTCCACAACGGATCCTATTCCCGGGGCCTGCTGAAAGACCAGGAGGATCCCATTAAACGGCTGGCGAAGGTTTCGGAGCTGACGGTTTTGGAAAAAGCCGCCCGCCCGCCGCAGTCAGCCACAGCCGTGGTGGCGGATTTTGAAATTTTTATACCGCTCGAGGGTCTCATTGACTTCGACAAGGAGCGCCAGCGCCTGCAAAAGGACCTGGCTTTCCTGGAGACCGACAACAACCGCCTCGAAGAGCGCCTCAACAACCCGGATTTCATCGCCCGGGCGCCGCAGGAGGAAGTGGACAAGGCCCGGCAGCGACTGCAGGAAGTGGCGCTCAAGAAGAAACGGCTTCAGGACCATCTGACCGCCCTTTCAAAATCGCATTGATTTTTCAGTTAATTCTCTTTACGATTCCCGATTTTGGCTGATTTGACAAACTCCTTGACAACCCCGGCTATTAGAGGTATATAACGGCAAGTCATCAATTCGCACCGTGTTTTGGAGGTTTCACAATGCAGCACCCATGGCACAGCCTGCGCAAGGACCTCGCGCGGCGCCTGACTATTATGGTGATCCCCCATGGGACCGCCCGCCCGCACCAAATCACCTTCTCCCTCACCTTTATAGGGTTTATGTTCGTGTGCTGGACCGGCTTGACCGCCTGGGCCAGCTACATGGCCTCCGAGCAGTTCGACTATTGGCGCGTCAAAGCCAACGCCCATTTGACCCATATCAAGATGGAATATTTCGCCAACGAACTCCGGCAGGCGCGGGAGATGTTGGACGAAGTGAAAGACGCGGACAACCAGCTCCGCTCGTTGATCGCCCTCGGCAGCCGCGACGCCATCATCCAGAGCGACGCCAACCCTCTGCAGCGAGGAAAAGGCGGTCCCACCATCGCCGAGCAAACCGAATTTCAGAGCCTGCTGGAAGGCCGCGTGACGGACATGTCCCTGAAAGACGTCTCCCGGCAAATCAGCATGCTGCGTTCCGAAGCCAAGCACCGGCTGGACAGCTTCCAGGACATTAAAACCCAGATCGACCTGCAGCGCCGCATTTTCCGCGCCACGCCCATGGGCTGGCCGGTCAACGGGTACATCACCTCCCGCTACGGCGACCGGGAATCCCCCATCAACGGACTCGAAGAATACCACACCGGGATGGACATCGCCGTCCCTCCGGGAACCCCGGTGCGCGCGACGGCGGACGGCGTCGTGCAGCTGGCCGGATGGGCCGGCGGCTACGGCAAGGTCGTGCAGATCAACCACTCCTTTGGATACGCAACGCGCTACGGACATAACCGGCAGCTCTTGGTGAAACCAGGCGACCACATCAAACGAGGACAGATCGTTGCCCTGGCCGGCTCCACCGGAAACGCCACGGGCCCCCATTGCCATTACGAGGTCTGGCACCACGGACGATGCGTCAACCCGAAACGTTTCATGAAAAAAGAGGGGTAGGAGGATCGATGTTCGGCAAAATGAAAGAACTAGACGGGCGTATGGAAACCATCGTGGGAGCCGAGTCCCATTTCCAGGGAACCATTCGATCAAAAGGGTCCATCCGGATTGACGGGCGGGTGGAAGGCGGCGTGTCTGCCGATTCCGTTTATGTGGGAGAAGGCGGGGAAATCCAGGGCGACATCACGGCGAAGACCATCATCGTCGGCGGCAAAGTCACGGGCAACATCATCGCCTCCTCCACTTTGGAGCTCCAGCTCAAATGCCAGGTTTACGGCGACCTCCGGACGGCGCAGCTCATCATCTCCGAAGGGGCCGTGTTCGAAGGGAATTGCGTGATGACAACGGAAAAGACCAAGGTCATCGAAGTCGACCAGGTGATCTCCAAGAGCACGTCCGTCGCGCGCAGCTAGAAGTTCCGTTCCGTTTTATCCGAAAACCGCGTCCGGTCCCGGGCGCGGTTTTTCATATCCAGCCGATTCTCAATTTTTGATAGACTGTGCTGGCTGTCATCCTGAGCAAGAGGGTTCACTCTTATGATGAAGTGGCTGCGCAAGCATCGCTACACGATTTTCCTCATCACCATCGGCGGGTTCCTGATCGGGTCATTCATGGGGTTCGGAAGCTATTTCTTCTCCCAGTCCCCCTACGACGCGGCGATCACCGTGAACGGTGAAAAAATTTCCTACAAGCGCTACCAAAACCGCTACCGCCAATACCTCCAGCAGGTCCAGGAACAAAAGATCACCCTCGACCAGGAAAAGGCGAAGGCCCTCCGGCAGCAGGTCGTGCAGGATCTGGTGCGGGAAGTGGTGTTCCTGAAAGAGGCGGAGAAGTACGGGATCATGGTGACGGACAACGAATTGGCCGCCTATATCCAGGGGGCCAAGGCGTTCCAGAAGGACGGCCAGTTCGACCAGGCCACCTATTTCCAGGTCGTGTCCCAGGTCCTGCGCACGCCGCCGGACGAGTTCGAGGACGACCGCCGCCGCGAAATCAAAATCCAGAAGATGCAGGCGCTCATGGCGTCGACGATCAAGCTGAGCGATCTGGAATACAACTGGGGCCTGCAAAAAGCCATGGCCACGGCCCCTTCGGAAAAAGACCGGAAGGCCCTCATGGAAAAACCGAACGAATTTAAGGAACAGCTAAGGCAGGAACAGATTACGAACGCGTTTCAGCATTGGCTTACGAAGGTGAACAGCGAACTGAAAGTGGAAGTTTTCTTGGACCGTTTCGAAGGAAAAGAATCTAGAGAGGGATAAAACCCGCGCGGCGCGCCTTGGCAAGCAACAGGCGGACGCCGCGCCGCGGAAGTCCCACCACGTTGTCGTAATCCCCCCGCAGCCCCACCACGAACCGCCCTCTTCGATGCTGCGCCGCGTAGGCGCCGGCTTTATCGTGGTTCCGTTGAGACCACAGTTTCAATTCCGCCCCGGTGAACGTCCGCATCTTCACCTGCGTCATCCAGGCGACGGACCATTCCTTCATTTCCGGCGAAGCCACCAGCGTCAGCCCCGTGTATACGCGGTGCCACTTTCCCGCCAGCGACCGCAGCATGCGCTCCGCGTCTTTCACGGACGCGGGCTTATTGTAAATCCGGCCGTCCAGATACACCGTCGTGTCCGCTCCCAATACCAGGGCGTTGGGGATGCGGCGCGCCACCTCCCGGGCCTTCATGCGCGCCAGCCTGACGACGAAATCCCTTGGATGAGCGGTCCCCAGGCGCTCCGGCTCATGGACGCGGCTGGGCCGCACCCGGACCGGCCAGGGGAAACCCCGCATGATCTGGCGGCGGCGCGGCGAGGCCGAGGCGAGGACCAGTTTTCGATAGGCTTTTGATTTTTTCATCGAAGAGACTTCGGCGGCGAGGGAAAGAGGGCCGTCAGGGCTTCAGCGAATCGTCGATCCAGCGCAGGTAGTCTCGCTCGCCGGAAACGATGGGGACGGCGATGATTTCCGGGACCGCGTAGGAATGCAGCGCCCGCACGCGCTTGGCTAAAACCGGGAACTTGGAGCGCTGGGTCTTGATCATTAACATTTCTTCCCGGGAGGATTCCACTTTCCCCTCCCAACGATAATGCGAGGCGATCCCGCCCAGCACGCTGACGCAGGCCGCCAGCTTTTCCTTCACCAGCGCCTCGGCGATCTTCTTTCCTTCCCGCGCCGACGAAACGGTCACAAACACAACGACATAGGGACTCACCGCACCAGCCCTTTAAATTTCCCTTTGCGATAGGCGCGGATGAAGGCCTCCACGCAGCCCGGATCGAACTGCACGCCGGCGCAGGACGCGAGCTCCTTGAGCGCAACGTCGTCTGGCATGGCCTTCCGGTAGGGGCGGTCCGTGGTCATGGCCTCGAAGGTCGTGGCCACGCCGAGGATCCGCGCGCCAAGGGGAATCGCCTCGCCCGAGATCCGGTCCGGATATCCCTGTCCGTCCCACCGCTCGTTGGCGTGACGAATCATGGGGACGGCGCCGCGCAGCTGGCGGATGGGCCCGAGAATCTCGGCGCCCACCATGGGGACGCGCATGATGACTTTGAATTCCTCTTCGGTCAGCCGTTCCTGTTTGTTTAAAATCTCGTCCGGGACGGCGATCTTCCCCACATCGTGCAGCAGCGCCGCCATCTCGATTTCCCAGACGTCCCGCGCGGGCAGCTTCATCTCCTCGGCCAGGACCATGGCGAATTTGCGGATGCGCTCCGAGCGGCCGCGGATGCTGGCGTCCTTGGCTTCGATGGCGTCGGCCAGCGCGCGCAGGGTCGCCACGAAAAGCTCGTTCACGTCACGATAAAGCTGGGCCTTTTGGATGGCCACCGCGCCGTAGGAGGCGAGCGTGGCCAGCAGCTGGGCGTCCGACGGGGAGAACTCCGCGCCGTCTTTCTTGTTGATGGCTTCGGCCACGCCGATCAGGCGCCCTTCCGTTTTCATCGGCACCGCCAGGATGGTTTTCGTGGTGAAACCCGAGCTCTTGTCCGCGCGCTGGGAAAAACGCTCGTCCTTCGACACGTCGGGGATCAGAAGCGACTCGCCGTGGTCCGCGACCCACCCGGCGATGCCTTCGCCTTTTTTCAGATAGATCCGTTTGATTTCGTCCTTCTTCGTCCCGGTGGCGGCCGCGAAATAAAGCTGACCCAGCTCGTCGTCCATCAAGAGGATGCTGCTGCCTTCCGCGCCGATGAGCTGCATCGCCATGTTCATCAAATTGTCCAAGACCACGTCCAGCGCCAGGCTCGAGTTCACCATCTCCAGCGACTTCAACAAAACGCTCAACTGCCGGATCTGCTGTTCGGATTCCTGCCGGAGGCGGTGCGCTTCCAGCACGAGGCTGATCTGGTTCGAGAGCGCGGAGGCGAGGCTGAGGTCTTCCTGGTTGAAGACGCCGCCCGCAGGCTGTTTGTTGATCAGTTCCAGCACGCCCAGGCGGTGGTCGTCGATCTGGAGAGGGACGGCGATCAGGTTCTCGATGGGATAGCTGACTTTGTCGGCGATGTCCTTCCGGAAAAGAGGGTTCTTGGAAACGTCCTGGACCAGTTGCGGTTCGCCCGACGTGAAGGCCTGGCCGACGACGCCTTCCTTGAAGTTCAGGCGCACATGTTTGAGGATACTTTCCCGTTGCGACGCCTCCTGCTGAGGCGAACGGCTCCAATGGACGGAGACGAACTTGAATTCCGCCGCGGCTTCGTCCGCCAGAGCGATGACGCCGGCGTCGGCACTGGACAGTTCCACCGCTTTTTTCAACAGCTTGTCCAGGACCTGCTGGAAATCCCCCAAGTCGCGAACGACCTCGCTGATCTGCTGGAGGGCCGAGGCCCGGTGCTCGAGAGAGCGGATGGCGGAGAAAAGGAAATCGCTGGTGGGAACGACCGGGCCGCCGGGTGCGGGAGACGTCATGATGTCTTCCCTCGCCCGCGGCCGCATCGGCTGGACAGCGCACCATCCGACAAGCTGGTGCCACACCTAGCGGCGAGGGGACATGAGGGACAGAGGGGCTCGGGGCGGCAGAATTCCTTGCCGAGGGCGACCAGCAAGGCGTGATATTCACGATACAAAGGAAGGGAAGGGCGTAGTCGCGTCATGAAGTACCGTTGCACCTCGTCGTAGTCCTGCGTTGAAAATATTCCCAGCCGCCGGCCGATGCGCCGGGTGTAGGCGTCCACCACGAAGACCGGGTGGCGGCCCGCGTAGAGCAGAATCGAATCCGCCGTTTCCGGACCCACGCCGTTCAAGGCCAAAAGCTGCGGCCTGACCGTCTCCGTTGGACGGTCCAAAAACCGGTCAAGCCGGCCGCCCCAATGCACCGAGAGGAACCGCGCCAAATTCTTCAGCCGTCGCGCCTTCTGCCGGAAATACCCGGAGGAGCGGATCAACTTGTAGAGCTTCGGCAGCGGCATCCGCCCGATCGCTCCCACCGACAGCGCCTTGGCCGAATGCAATCGTTCCAACGCGCGCGCCACGTTGGTCCAGGCCGTGTTCTGCGTCAGGATGGCGCCGACGGCCACTTCGAATTGTTGCGCCGGAGAAAGGCCCTCGCGCGTGAAGCGCCTCGAATACACCGGCGCTTTTTCGCCGGGGTTCGTCACCGGCCACCAACCCTGCGGGCCGAAATGCCTCAATAAACCTTCAAAGACCTGCGCGGCCGCATCGGGCCGGGAGCGCGTTCCCACGAAACCTAAACGCCCGAAAGGATCTTCGCCTGCCGGGCTTTCTCCATGTAGGCCAAATAGTTTTTCGCGTTCTGCCGGATATGTTCGATCTCTTCCGGTTTCAGGGCCCGGACCATGCGCGCTGGCATGCCGAGGGCGAGTTGCCCCTTGAGGACGCGGGTGTTCGGCGACACCAGCGCGCCGGCGCCGATCATGGAACCGTCTTCCACGATCACGTTGTTGAGAAGGATCGATCCCATGCCGATGAGGCAGTGGTTCCCGACGCGGCAGCCGTGCAGCACGGCGGAATGTCCCACGGAGATGCCTTTGCCGAGGACGGTAGGCGATCCCTGGTCCGTGTGGACCACGACGCCGTCCTGGATGTTGGTCCCCTCTCCGATGACGATCTCTTCGATATCGCCGCGGAGCACCGCGTGCGGCCAGACGGACGCGCTGGGTCCGATCTTGACGCGGCCGATGACCACGGCCGTTTCATGGACGAAGGCCGTCGGATGGATGTCGGGCCGCGCGCCGTCCTGTTCAACGATCATTTTTTCGCGCGATGCAAATAGTGGAGGAGGATCGCTTTTTGGATGTGCAGCCGGTCCTCCGCCTGGTCGAAAACGATGGACTGCGGGCTGTCGATCACGCCGTCAGTGATTTCCAGTCCGCGGTGCGCGGGCAGGCAATGCATCACCACGGCTTTTTTGTCCGCCAACGCCAGCAGCCGCTCGTTTAACTGATAGGGAGAGAAGACCTGCTTGCGGTGTTCCTGCTCCTCTTCCTTGCCCATGGACGCCCAGACGTCGGTGTAGAGGACGTGCACTCCCGCCACGGCGGCCTGCGGGTTCCGTTCATAGATGATCCTTCCCCCGCTTTCGGCGGAGAGCGCCTGGGACATGCCCAAAAATTCTTTCTCCGGATCGTAGCCTTCCGGCGCGGAGATCACCAGGTGCAACCCGAGCAACCCCGCGGCCAGCATCCAGGACTGGGCCACGTTGTTGCCGTCGCCCACGTAGCAGATCTTCACCCCTTTTAATTCCTGGGGGGTCTTCAGTTTGAACGCTTCCATGATGGCCTGCAGGTCGGCCAGGACCTGGCAGGGATGCTCTTTTTCCGTCAGGCCGTTGATCACCGGGCCGGCGGAATACCGGGCCAGCTCGGCCACGTCCGCGTGCCGATTCGCTCGGATCATGATGCCGGACAGAAACCGCGACAGGGTCCGCGCCGTGTCCGGCAGGGACTCGCCCCGCTTCATCTGCAGGTCCTGGGCGTTCATGGAGAGGGCGTTGCCGCCCAATTCGTACATGGCCACGGAGAACGAAACGGCCGTGCGCGTGGACGGCTTTTGGAAGATCATGCCCAGGGTCTTGCCGAACAGCTCCTGGGAAGGTTTGCGCTGAGCTTTAAGGCGTATGGCCGTGTTGAGGAGTTCGTACACTTCGGTTTGCGTGAGGTCCGCGATGGAGAGAAGATCTTTTTTCATGACAACACCTTTCCGAATCAACCGCTGAAAAATGAACGGCCGCGTCTCGCGGCGGAGAAACTAGGGATAGAGGCCCCTGATCCTGGAGGCGGCCGCGACCCGGGACACGCCCAGGATCAAAGCCGCCGTGCGAAGGTCCGTCTTTTCTTTTTGGGCCATGTCCCAGACTTCTTGGAAGGCCCGCCGCATCACCTGGCGCAATTGCCGGCGGATTTCTTCTTCGTCCCAGAAATAGGCCTGGATGTCCTGGACCCACTCAAAATACGAAACGGTGACGCCGCCCGCGTTGGCCAGGATGTCCGGCACCACGGTCACCTTGCGCCGGCGAAGGATCTCGTCGGCTTCGGGCGTCGTCGGCCCGTTGGCGGCTTCCACCACGATGGACGCCCGGATTCTGTCCGCATTGTCCTTGGTGATCTGGCCTTCCAGCGCCGCCGGGACCAGAATGTCGCAGTCCCCGGTCAAAAGGGCTTCGTTCGAGACCGGGGCCCCTTCCGGGAAGCCGGCAATGGAGCCGCTCCGGCAGACGTACTCCGACAACATTTTGACATTTATACCGCCGGAATTCCATACGCCGCCGCCCACGTCCGACACCCCCACGATCCGGGCGCCGAGCTCATCCAGCAACCTGACCGAATGGAAACCGACGTTGCCGAAGCCCTGGACCGCCACGCGGGCGTTCTTCAAGGGTCTTTTCAGGGCGCGGCAAATCTCTTCGGTCGCGTAGGCCACGCCCCGACCGGTGGCGTCGACCCGGCCCACGGAGCCGCCGATCTCCAAAGGCTTGCCCGTGACCACCCCCGGCACGGAATAACCGCTGTTCATGGAGAAAGTGTCCATCATCCAGCCCATGACCTTGGCGTTGGTGTTCATGTCCGGCGCGGGAATGTCTTTTTCCGGGCCGATGATGATCTGGAGTTCCGAAATGTACCGGCGCGTCAGATGTTCCATCTCGTTGTCGGACAGTTTCTTCGGATCGCAGACCACGCCGCCCTTGGCCCCGCCGAAGGGGATCCGCACCACGGCGCATTTCCAGGTCATCCACATGGCCAACGCCGTGACTTCGTCCAGGTCCACCTGGGGATGGTATCGCACGCCGCCCTTGGCCGGCCCGCGGGACATATTGTGCTGCACGCGGTAGCCGTCGAAGACCTGGAGCCGCCCGCTGTCCAAACGAACGGGCACCGCGACCTGCAGGATTCGCTGGGGATATTTGAGTTTTTCGTGGAGGCCGGGATCGAGGGACAAACGCTCCGCGGCGAGGCGCAGCTGTTCGCGGGCCATCTCCAGCGGGTTAACGTTACGATTGGAATTTATCATTTGGTTGCGGAACACGGATTTCAGATCGTGGGGTTAAACAAAGCAATACTGGGATTTCAACATGCCGTTCATTCCACAATCCGCGTTCTGAAATCCGCAATTGTCTACGGTCCCCAGTGCGGCGTGAAGGCCTGTCCCGGTATGTTCCCCAGGGGCTGCGGGTTGGAGCCGTCGAAGCCCATGACCCAGAGCTCGGATTTCCCCCGGCGGGTGGAGGTGAAGACGAGATAGCGGCCGTCCGGCGACCAGCTGGGGTTCTCGTTGTTCCCGGTGCCGAAGGTCAGACGCTGCGTGGAACCGGAACCGATGTCCATGGTATAGATGTCGAAATTCCCCTGGAATTCGCTTTTGGAGAACGCGATCAAATTGCCCTGGGGCGACCAGGCGGGCGAATCGCACTCGCCGTTGGACGTGAGGCGCCGCAGGTTGGCCCCCGTCGTGTCCATCGTATAGATCTGCGGATAGCCGGGACGGTCCGATGTGAAAGCCAGCTGATGCCCGTCCGGCGACGGATAGGGCGCAGTGTCCACGGAATAGGAGTTCGTCAGGACTTTTATGACGCGCCCCGACATGTCTACTTGATAGAGGTTGGGGTTCCCGGCGTAGGAAAGCGTCGCGATGACGCTCCGGCCGTCCGGCATCCACATCGCCGCGCCGTTCAGCCCCTCAAAACGGGTGAGGACGCGCCGCTGCTGGCCGTCGACGTCCATGACGTTGAGGTGCGTCGAACCGCCCCGGTAGGAAATATAGACGATGAATTTCCCGTCGGGCGAGACCTTGGGCAACAGGGAAATGGACTTGTCGTTGGTGAGCCGCCGGAACCCCTGGCCGTCGTAGTCGACCACGGCGACTTCTTTTTTGCCCGTGACGTTGGTGATGAAATATATCTTGGAATGGGCCACGCCGGGCGTCCCGAGAAAGTACTTCACGACCTCGTCGGCCCAGGCGTGCGCGGCGTCGCGTTCGCGGCCGGCTTCGTTGACGTAACGCTTTTCCAAGATCAACTTTTTGGAATTGACGTCGTGGAGCATGCCGGTAAATTCAAAGCGGCCGGAGGTCGCCAGACTCACGTAACCCGTGACCAGGATGTCCGCTTTCTGCAGTCCCCAGGACTCGAACGAGATCCTTCGGTTCACCGGCGGCACGCCGCCTTCGATGATGTTGAAGATGCGGGGAAAGAGCAGGTCGCCCTTGACCACGTCCCGCATCTCCCGCGCCAGCTTGGCTTCCTTGACGTCGGTGCGCGCCGGCGTGAAGTCCGCCAGACCCAGGTTCAGGCGCTGCCCGTGGGCGGACAGCTCCAAGTATACGGCGTCCTTCGCCCAGCCGCGGGAAGATCCGCAGAGCAGGGCCAAAGCGGCGATCATCGTCAGAAAAACAGGTCGTGTTCTTTTCATAGGGGGTTCATCCGGCGGGGCATGAAGCCGGTCAGTTCGAAGAAGGCGTTTCGTCCTTCAGGGCCTCGGCGCGGGACTTGGCCGCTTCGGCCTCTTTCCGGTAAGGGTATTTGCGGATCACGACGTCGTATACCGCCAAGGCTTCCTTCGATTTTCCCAGCTGTTCCAGGGCCTGGCCTTTCTGGAAATGGACCGTGGGAACGATGGCGCTCTTGGGGTATTTCGTCAACACCTCGTCGTAGGCCTCGATGGCCTTGTCCCACGCGTCCCGGGCGAAGTGGCTTTCCCCGATATAAAACTGCGCTTCCCCGGCCTTTTCCGTGTCGCCGTACATGTCCAAATAGTTTTGGAATCCCTTCGCGGCCACGTCGTAACGCCGCTTGGTGAAATCGCCGTAGGCCGACTTGAAAAGGGCGCTGGGGGAAGGCGGCGCGGAAGCCTTGGCCTTGGAAGGGCTCTCCGTTCCGGCATCCGCCTTCGATTTCCCCTCCGTCTTGGATTTCGGTTTCGCCTTGGTCTTCATGTCCGTGGCGACGTCGGTGACGTTCTGGGAGAGGAGGTCCAACCGGCTGGTGAGATTTTTGTCGAGATCGTCGAGCTTGGTGGTCAGCTGCGACATCCGGTTTTCGCTTTCGTCGAGGTGGGCGGAAAGGATTTCCATGTTGCGGTTCAATGATCCCATCTGGGCGTTCAGGTCGGCCTGGTTTCCTTCCAGCGCCGTCTGATAGCCGGACTGGCTGGCCTGGACCTTGGCGAGCGTGTTCTGGAGATGGACGATGTCCACCCGCAGGTCTTCAATCTCCTGCTGAGTGGCCAGGCAGCCGGTCAGAGAAAAACCGACAAACAAAAAACCGGCGAAAAGTCTCCACGAGGTTTTTAGCTCTCTCACGTGAGTTCCTTTCCGCCGGTTGGGATCAATCGAAGGGCCGGGCCTATTGGGCCGGCAGCTTGTCCATGGGGATGCGGATCGCCGTCGGGGACTTCAGGGTGGTCTCTCCGCGACGGTTCCTGGACCAGCAATTCTCGTTCTCCTCGGTGCAGACAGGGTGCTCCTCGCCGTAGGAGATGGTGGAGAGCAGGGATTTCTGTATGCCGAGCGTGGCGTAATAGCTCTTCACCGAGTTCGCCCGCCGCTGGCCCAGGGCCAGGTTGTACTCGACGGTCCCGCGCTGGTCGGCGTGGCCTTCCACCCGTACCTGCACACCCTGCGCATTAGCCAGGATGGCTTTCACGATGGCCGCATTTTGCTTCAGGACCGTACGGGCCGCGGGGTTCAGGTCCGCGCGGTTGGTGTCGAAATAAATCGGCGCCAGGGAAGGGACGTTCACCCAGTCCGTGCCGATGTCGATGCCGGGGGCCATCTGATCGGCCGCCATCTGTTCTTCGGTGGGAGGAACTTCGGCCTCCGCGTCCAAGGCTTTTTTCTGCGGCTTGGGGCAGCCCGCCAAAACCATTGCGAACGCCGACAACAAAACCATCTTCCCGATTTCACGGAACGTTAATTTCATAGGATGCACTCCCTTTCACAATTGGATCGTATCCGGATATGCTACAAAAAAGAATCGAAAAAAAACAACAAAACGTTCCAGCCGTCCACGAGAAAAGTTCCACCTGGAAACGGTTGAACTGTCGTAGCGAGTCAAAGGACAGTAATTAGACCTGATACGCTTCCCATTGTTACACTTTATAAATTACCGGGGAAATCATTTTATGGGTTGTCGGATTTTTTTTCGAGCAATCCGCTGATCACTCTCAGCAGCTCATTGATGTCGAAGGGTTTCGCCATGTGGCAATCGGCGCCGGATGCTTCCACCGCGACGCGGTCCTTGTCGTAGTCCCGGCTGGTCAGGAGGATGATCTTCCGCTCCGGGAAGCGGTCCGAAAGGTCCGCCGCCACGTGATAGCCGTCGATGTAAGGCATGGTCACATCGAGGAGATACAGATCGAAATTGCCGGCGAGTCCTTCCTGGAGGGCCTTGCGTCCGTCCGATACGACCACCACCTCGTGGCCCGCCATCTCCAGAGTCATCTTAATGAGCTCCAGCGCTTCGAGATCGTCGTCCGCCGCTAAAATCCGCGCCATGGTTCGTCCTTCCTAGACCGGGACCGCGGGCCGCGCAACCGCCGGCGTTTGGCGACTGCGCAATTCCCAGCAGTTCCGCCCCAAAATCCGTTCCACGTCGTGTAGGAACCCATCCGACGGCCTGACCTTCCGTTCCGTCAGGAGGGCGTATTCCCCCTTGGTCGGCGTCTTCAGGCGCAGCACGATCTGGCAGGCGCCGGGATGGTCGGTGAAAACCTTGTCGAGCCGGTTCAACGGTTCGTCCGCCATGCCAGCCGTGGCGACGTTCAGGACGACCCATTTGATCAGCCGCTCACGCGCGTCTTTCAGGGGAACGACCTCTTCCACCAGCAGGTCCCGGAAATCGCCGCGCGGCTCAAGCTTTCCCTTCACCACGACCATTTCATGGGCCACGAGGACCTTCGCCACCTCCGGCGTGAAGGTTTTGGGAAAGACCACGCATTCCACTTCGCCCTCCAGGTCTTCCAGCTTGAAGCGCGCCATGGCCTTGCCGGTCTTGGTGATGGTCTTTTTGGTGTTCAAAATCATTCCCGCCACGCGCACGATGCCGGACTCCGGCAATTTGCCGAGCGAGTGGGTGACGTAGCTGGCCAGCTCCTTGCGGTAGCGCGCCAGCGGATGGCCCGACAAATAAAACCCCAGGACGTCTTTCTCGTGGGCCAACAGTTCATGCTCGGACCATTCCACCGCGCCGTTCTCCCCGGACTGGGCCACGTTGCCCGGGACCGCTGGGCGGACGCGCGACTTCACGATCTCCTTCATGTCGAAGAGCGATGCCTGGCCCACCACCGCCTCTTCCTTGGTCCGCGACGCCACCGCCAGAGAGTCTTCCACGTGACGGAAAAGCTGGGAGCGCCACTGGCAGAGCTCCAGCATCCGGACCTCTTCCACTTCCTGCCCCAGCACCGGGCGGAAATTGTCGAAGGCGCCGGCCTTGACCAGCGATTCCACGACCTTGCGGTTGACCGTCCGGGTGTCGATCCTCGAACAGAATTCTTCCAGGGACTTGAACGAGCCGCCGTCGCGTCGCGCCGCGAGGATGGAATCCACGGCGCCGTCGCCCACGTTCTTCACGGCCAGGAGGCCGAAGCGTATCTTCGGAGAGTCCTTCTCCTCGACCGGAGAGCTTTCGACGGAAAAAACGCCCTGGGACGCCTGCACGTCCGGCGGTAAAATTTGGATCCCCATCTCCTCGGCCTCGCTGATGTAGGTGACGAGCTTGGACTCCACGCCCTCCTTGGACCCCAGGGCCGAATGCCCGATTTCCGACGTCAGCACCGCGGTCATGAACTCCACGGGGTAGTTGGCCTTGAGGAAAGCGGTTTGATAGGAGACGAGGCCGTAGGCCGAGGCGTGGCTCTTGTTGAACCCGTAGCCGCCGAACTGGACCATGAGGTCGAAAACTTTCTCGGCGATTTTCTTGTCGACGTTTTTCTTCTTGGCCCCCTCCATGAACTTGTCCCGCTGCTGCTCCATGATCTCCGGGATTTTCTTGCCCATGGCCTTGCGCAGCAGGTCGGCTTCGCCGGGCGTGTAGCCGGCCATCGCCTGGGCGATCCGCATGACCTGTTCCTGGTAAACGATGATGCCGTATGTGTCGTTGAGGATGGGTTCGAGCAGCGGATGGTCGAACTTCACCTTGGAGCGGGCGTGCTTGCGGGAAACGAACTCGTCCAACATCCCGGAACCCATGGGGCCGGGGCGGTAGAGCGAAATCAGGGCGACGACGTCGTCGAGGGAAGAGGGCTTCAGCTTCCGGAGCAGGTCGCGCATGCCGCCGGATTCGACCTGGAACACGCCGCCCGTGCGCCCGGAGGAAAGCAGCTTATAGGTGGCGGCGTCGTCCACGGGGATTTTGTCGATGTCGAAGTCCGGCTTGTGCCGCTCCCGTACCAGGTTGACGGCGTCCCGGATCACGCGCAGCGTGCGCAGCCCGAGGAAGTCCACCTTCAGCAGGCCGAGCTTCAGGACGGACTCGTCGTTGTACTGCGTGGTGACGACGTCGCGCGAGCCCTTGGCGAGCGGCGAGTGCTCGGTGATGTTTCCCGCCGCGATGATGGTCCCGGCCGCGTGAACGCCGGTATGGCGCTTCAATCCCTCGAGCCGCTTGGCCAAATCCAAAAGCTTTTTGACCTGGGGATCCTGATCATAAAGGGCCTTCAGCTCCGGAACGTCCTGCATGGCCGAATGGATCGTGGTGCCGAGTTCCCGCGGGATCAACCGGCTGATCCTGTCGACTTCGGTCAAAGGGATGTCGAGTACGCGCCCGACGTCGCGAACCACCAGCCGCGCCAGCATGGCGCCGAAGGTGATGATCTGGGCGACGCAGGCCTCGCCGTATTTCCCGCGGACGTATTCGATGACCTTTTCGCGCCCGTCGTCCGCGAAGTCGATGTCCAGGTCGGGCATGCTTCGCCGCTCGGGGTTCAGAAAGCGCTCGAAGAGCAGGCCGTTCTGGATCGGATCGATGTTGGTGATCGCCAGGGAGAAAGCGGTCAGCGCGCCGGCGCCCGATCCGCGGCCCGGACCCACGGGGATCCCTTCCTTCCGCGCGTAGTGGATGAAGTCCCACACGATCAGGAAGTAGGTGGCGAAGCCCATCTTGCGGATGATCTCGAGCTCGTAATCCAGCCGCGCCTTGTATTCCGGCTTGATGTGGCCCAGGCGCTTCTTCAAACCCTCGAGGCAAAGTTTTTCGAGATAGCTTTCCGGCGAATCGCCGACGGGAACGTCGTAGCGCGGCAAAAGGATTTGGTTGAAGTTCATCTTAATGTGGCAGCGCTCCGCGATGGCCAGCGTGTTCTTGATCGCCTCCGGCACTTCGGCGAAGCGCGTCAGCATTTCCTGCGGCGACTTATAGTAAAACTCCGGCACCGCGTATCTCATGCGGTTGGGATCGTTCAGCGTCTTGCCCGTGCCGATGCAAAGCAACACGTCATGGGCGAAGGAGTCGTCCTTGCGGAAATAGTGGCAGTCGTTGGTGGCGACGAGAGGCGCGCCGGTCTTCTTCGACATTTCCACCAACTGCGGAAAGACCTGTTTCTGCTGCGGCAGACCATGGTCCATGAGCTCGATGAAAAAGTTGTCCTTGCCGAAGATCTGCTGGAAATCGTCCAACTCCTTGTAGGCCTTCTGGGGATCTTCCCTGAGGAGCGCCGAGCAGATGCTCCCCTTCAAACAGCCGGACAGACCGATCAGTCCTTCGCTGTTCTCGGCCAGGATCTCCCGGTCCATGCGGGGCTTGTAATAGTACCCCTCGAGGTAGGCGCGGGAGGAAAGCTTCATCAAATTCTTGTAGCCCGTCTCGTTGTAGGCCAGGATGGTCATGTGGTTGGAAGCTTCGCTGGGCCCGCCGGAACGGTCGAGGCGGGAGTTCGGCGCGATGTAGGCTTCGATGCCGATGATGGGATTGATGCCCACCGCCGTGCAGACGGAATAAAACTCCACGGCGCCGAAGAGGTTTCCGTGGTCCGTGACGGCCAGCGACTGAAACTTGGACGCGGCCATCTGCTTGATGAACTCGGACGGATTGCCCTTTTCGTCGGTGAGGCGCGTGGCCCCGTCCAGGAGGCTGTATTCGGTGTGGTTGTGGAGGTGGACGAACGGCGCGTGGGTAGACATTTCTATAGTCCCTTTGGAGTTGAAAAGGGGATTATAACTTTAAAATGCCGGGATGGGAATTTGGATTTTTATCGACGGGAAATCGCGCCGGGAGGCGCGAACGAAACGGACTACTTTTTTAAGCCTGGGACGGGGGAACCGATCTCGGTGGCGTCGGGCAGGATGATCCCCACGCCGATGGCGGCGTAACCGCCGAGGATCAGGAACGGGCAGAGGTTGCTGGCCCAGTTCTGGCCGGCCGGGTCCGTGAGCGTCAGAACGTAATAACCGACGGCGGCCAAGGCGACGCCCGCGGCCATGGTGATCTTGCCGCGTTTGGAAATGATCGGGCCGGAGGGAAGCGCTTCGGATTGTTTAACGGCAGCGGACTGGGGTTTGAATTTCATCTTCTTGGCCATGTGGTAATTCTCCTAAATCTCGTCCGGCGATGTCAATTTCTAAAAACTTGGCCCGAGGGCGAAGTACCAGACCCATTTGTGGGAGTCCAGCCGTTTGGCCACGTCCACGGACAGCGTGACGGAATAGGTTTGCAGGATGAAGGTCGGAATGCGGAGGCCGCCGCCGACGGAATTCCGGAACCGGCGCCGGGCCGGCGGACCGAGGTAAGCCGGATGGTCCCAATCGTAGCCCGCGTCCGTGAAAACCACGCCGTAGATCGCCTTGAAATAGACGTCCGGGAAGAGGAACCAGGTGTAGAGGTCCATATACCGCAGCGGCACGCGCCACTCCAGATTGCCCACCGCGTAGCCCTTGGATTTATTCTCGTCCGCGTTCCGCGCATAGCCCCGCACGCGATCATAGCCCGACACGCGGAACAGCTCGGGCGTTTCGCCGTAGCTCACGCCGCCCAAGGCGCGGAAGGCCACCGCGCTCTCGCGCCCCGTCGGGATGAAGCGGTTGTATTCCGCCTCACTCGATTCATAGGAACGGTCGGTGACGAATTGCTTGCGCGCGATCCGGTGGGTGTATTCGAACCGGTCGCCGTTGGTCACGGCCAGGTAGCGGCCCGTGGTGGTGTCCCGGATGAAGGACAGGCTCAAGACGTTCTCGCGGTTCAGCGTGTCGAGCTGCGGAAATTCGCTGTAGCGGTCCGTCCGGTAGGCGCGGGCGACGGCGGTCTCCAGGCGATGGAAGCGGTCGAAGGGATAGGCGACCCCGGCGAAGACGTCGTATTCCTTGCGCAGTTGGGTCCGGGAAAAATCCTGGTAAAAACTTTTCCCCGCCGCGCCGAGAAAGAACTGCGGGCGGAAACGCGCGTAGCGGTATTGCACGCCGTAGTCGATGAAGCGGCTGCCCGAGGCGTATTGCACCGACGAGAACAGCTGATGGTTCCCCAGGTGTTCCGACATCTGCCAGAGGGTCGCCACGAAGAGTCCGTCGGTCGATGAGTAGTAGAGCACCGGGAAGAACAGGTCCGTGGACAATCGGAAGCGATAGGGATGCGATTCCGAGACGAAGGGGCTGCGCTCCGGAAACGGGAACGGGGATTGCTCCCTCGCCGCTACTGTCGGTGCTAGCTGCGGTCCCAGTTTGTCGGATGGGAGGCGTGGCCCCGTCTTGTCGGACGGGGCTTGGACAACCATCAGCGGCGGTTGGTCCTCCGTGGACGCCGTTTCGCCTCCGTTCAGCCGCGGCCAGTTTTCTTTAGACGGCTGAACCGACGCGACCGTCGCGGTGGAAAGCGGGACGTTCCACAACTCCGGGCCCGCGCGATAGATCTGCTGGGAGCCGTGCCGCTGGCACACGAAGACCATGAACGATCCGTCTCGCGCGACCTCCGGCGAAAAATTCCCCGTGACGATGTTCGTCAGCTTCGCCACCCCGCCGCTCGCCAGGTCCAAACGATAGAGGTTGTAGATTTTGTCCGGCTCCGCCGTGAACAGGAGGGATTTCCCGTCCGGCGTGAAAGCGGGCTGCCGTTCCTCCCCCCGCATGTCCGTCAACGTCATGGTGGAGAGCGTGACCAGGTCCAACCCGATCAGGTTCCGTTCCAGCACAGGCATGTCCGGGTCTCGTTCCCTGGGCAGATCGCCGGGCTTCCGCGGATCGGGCGGCAGCAGGACCTCTTGGGAATAGGCCAGAATGCGGCCGTCGGGCGAATAGGCGGGGCCGTTCTCGTCCGCCAGGGAGTTCGTGAGCCGCCGCAAAATCTTCCCCCGCGGCGTGATCTCGTAAAGGTCGTTGGTCCCGTTCTTCATCGCCACGATCGTCAGCTTGTCCTCGGTCGGATGAAACACCGGCGAGCGGAGCTGCTCGAAGGGCGTGCGGATGCGGCGCAGGCGGTCGCGCTTGATGTCGTACAGGAAGAGATAGTCCTTCTGAACTTTTTCGGCGATGAAGGCCAGCCAGCGGCCGTCGCGGGAGAAGGAAAGCCCGTGCCCGTCGTCGAAACCCTGGCCCTGGATGTTTTCCATGGCGCGCCATTGCCGCCCGGCCAGAACGCGCTCGCGGCCCGTCTGGAAATCATAGAGCACGACCTCCGTATTCCCGGAACGGTCGGTGAGGTAGGCCATGTGGCGGCCGTCGGGCGAAATGGCGGGGTTGGAATTGAAGACGGGAAGGAAATCCGAGGTCGTCACCCGGACGCCGTAGGCCGAAGGCTCCCGCGTCCCCTCCGCCTGGGCCGCGTAATAATCCGTCAGAAACTCCACGTAGCGGCGGTCGAAGCTGCGGAAATTCTGTCCCGTCATGTCCTGGATCACCGAATGGGGCTCGAAGCGGTCGCGCAAGTTGACGAAAAGGTCGCCCATGTTCTCCTGCCCGTACTCCGAAGCGAGGAACCGGATGGCCGCGCCGCCCTGTTTGTAGCCCAATGTGACCTGGTGGGGTTTCAAATGGTTGAAGCCGTGGAGCTCGCTGAGATAAAAAAGACGGCCGGAAGTCGCGGCGTCGCGCAGGTAAAGGTCCTCGACGGCCTCGTCCATGTCGCCGGTCACGTATTCCGCGTGGCCTTCCATCAGCCACAACGGATAGAGCGGCGACTTCAAGAGCCGCGCCGACTTCCAGAACCCTCCGTAGAGGATCTCGAACTGGCCGACGTGGGCGAACTCGTGGACGATCACGTGCTGCAGCCAGAACTCCGTCCCGTCGTTGAAGATGAGCAGACGGTTCTTGAAGGCCTCCGTGACGCCGCCCGTCCCCTCGCCGACGTCCACGACGTTGTTCTCCTCGAACTGGTTGTGGTTGTTGAAGAGGAAGAAGGACGTGCGGCCTTTGATCTCGATGCGGAGGTTCCGCGTGACTTCGTCGTGGGCCTTTTCCATATATTCGGCCACGCGCGCGATGATGGGGGCGGACTCCGCCGTGTAATGGAGATCGAAATGCGCGGTGGAGAGGACTTTCCAGCGGAAGTTATGGAGGACGACTTTGTTTTTTCCGAAAGCGAATGAAGAGGCGGGGACAAGCGAGAGGAGCAGCAGGAAGATCGCGCCGCGTATGAGGGATTTCATCGGATAATTATAAGGAACGTGAAGCGCGTTTGCCAGTGAAGAAGAGGAGAATCATGGATCCCGGCCAACGACATGCCGGGATGACGGTAAGCATCAGCTTTTGCTTTTCACCTTCCGCTGCATTTGGCGGGCCTTGTCCCTGGCCTTCCTGTGCTTGGGATTTATTTCCTGCACGCGCTTCCACGCGGTGAGCGCCTGGGCATAATCTTTCAACTCCTCGTAGGAAAGCGCCATGGATTCCCAGAGCCCGGCGTCGTCCTTTTGCTGGGACAACGCGAGGTTGTAATGTTCCATGGCCTTCGCGAGGTCGCCGGCGCCGCGGTGCAAATCGCCGTAGAGCTTTTGATCTCCGTCGGGAAGCGCTTTCCCTGCCGAGACCGCCTCATCCAGGACGCGCAGTCCGTCCGGCCAGCGCTCCTTGTCCCGGTAGGCCAAAGCCAAATTGTAGGAGACGAGCGGGTCCGCGGGGCGCGCGGCGAGGATCTTTTCATATTGCTCGATGGCCCGGTCCAAATCCTCCGTGCGGTAGTAGAGGTTCCCGAGCCGCAAACGGGCTTCCTGATCGTCCGGATGATGGCGGAGGAAACGCTCGTATTCGGGCCGCGCGTAATCCACCAAGCCCTCGGCCTCGTACATCACGCCCGCGTAATAGAACAGCCGGTCGTCCAAGGCGCCCAAGTCCCGCGCACGCTCCAGGCTTTCCAGACCCTCGACGTAATGTTCTTTCCCGCTCTCGTAGGCGACCAACGACAGGTCGATCCAGGCGGCGATATTTTCGGGTTCCTTCTGCGTGACGGACTGAAGGTCGGCCTTGGCTTTTTCCAGCTCGGCGGGAGCGCGAAACTCGGTCGGCTGCCGGGGGAAGGGACGTTCGTTTTGGCCGGCGCTGTGCCGCATCCAGGCCCAGGCGATGGCGGCCGCGAGGATGAGGAGAAGCAGAGGGATATCAAACCACGGAAGCAGGAAGAAACGGCGGTTAGCGGCGGGTTGCGGACGGGTTTTGTGCAAAATTTCCTTATGGGCGGGATCCTGCGGATGCGCGTGGGGCGGCTTCACGACGCGGGCGTTTCTTCCTTGATCCCCTCCCACTGCGTCACTTGCCCCAGAGTGACCTTCGGATGTCCGCCTCGATACTGCTTGAGGAGTTCGCGCTCCTGCATCTGTTCGTACTGTCGGATCGACAGATCGATGCGCTTCGACTTCTTCTGAAGCTTGGTGACCATGGCGGTGACGGTCTGGCCGAGCTCAAGCGCCTGGGAAGGGCTGTCGAGCTTCTGGTCCTTGTCCGCCAAAATTTCGCCGACGTGGAGGAAGCCTTCGATGTCGGCCTCGATCTCCACCAGCGCGCCGAACTCGGTGAAGCGTACGACTTTCCCTTGCACGACGTCGCCGGGCTTGAACTTGTTGAACGGGTCTGGCTTCATTTGCTTGAGCCCGAGGGAGACACGCTCCGCCGCCGGGTCGACTTCCAGCACGACGACCTCGACTTCCTGGTTCTCGGTCACAAATTCCTTGGGATGGTGGACGGGTTTCGTCCAGGAGATGTCCGCTGTCCGAAGCAGACCCTCGATGCCGTTGGGCAGGCGCACGAAGGCGCCGAAAGTCACGAGGTGGGTGACGGTGCCTTTGAGCTTCGTTCCCACGGGATAAAGGATAGCCGCTTCCTGCCACGGGTTGCTGGTGGCGCGCTTCAGGCTGAGGGCGATCTTTTCCTTCTCGCGGTCGCAGGAGAGGATCTCGACCTCAAGCTCCTGCCCGACTTTCACGAAGTCTTCCGGTTTCGGCCAGCGTTCTTTCCAGGAGAACTCGGACTGGTGGATCAAGCCTTCCACGCCGGGCTCCAATTCCACGAAGGCGCCGAAGGACGTCACGCTGGTGATCTTGCCCTTCACCATCGAGTGGAGACCGTAGCGTTTCTCCACGCCTTCCCAGGGATGGGGGAGAAGGACTTTGCGGCTGAGGGCGATTTTCTGGGTGGCGGCGTCGTACTTCACCACTTTCACGTCGATGGCCTGCCCCACGGAAAGCACGTCGGAAAGTTTTTCCACGCGGCTCCAGGAAACGTCCGAAATCCGCAACAGCCCTTCGACGCCGCCGATGTCGACGAAGGCGCCGAAGTCCGTCAAGCTGGTGACCAGGCCGGGGTACACCTTGTTCACTTCCAAATTCTTGAGCGTCTCTTCCCGCTTGGACGCCGCTTCTTTTTCCAGGATCTGGCGGCGGGAAAGTACCACGTTCCCCTTTTTGGGATCCATCTCCAACACGATCACCTTCACGATCTTGTCCACATAGACGCCGACGTCCTTCACAGGCCGCCGGTCCACCTGGGACGCGGGCAAGAAACCTTCCAATCCCACGTCCACGATCAAACCGCCCTTCACCTGGCGGACGACTCTTCCTTCGATGGGTGTTTGGGATTCTTTGGCTTGGAGGACTTTGTCCCAGTGGACGCGTTCGCGGGCTTCGCGCCAGGACACCAGGGGGTGGCCTTCGGGTCCGTCCATGCGCTTGATCAGGGCGGGAAAAGATTCGCCGACGGCCGGAGGATGGGGGAGGGCGCGGAATTCCGAAAGAGGGATGAAACCTTCGCCCTTCAAACCGACATCGACGAGCAGGCCGCTGGCGGTGACCTCAACCACATGAGCGGTCACCACGGACCCGGCTTGGCTCTTGGAGCCGGCTTCGGCTTCCTTAAGCAAGTCCTCCATGTTCATTTCGTCAACAATGGATAGTTCGTTGGTGGCCACAGGTTCCTCCGGGACAAATGCTTTTCCTATCTATCGACAGATTCCCATTGAAATGACGCGGGAAATACCGCATGATAGGTCTATGGAAAGGGACAGTATAACACAATCGTTCCCGACTGTAAACCAAATGGGCGGAGGTTCCATGAAGAAAATCGCCGCAGTGATGTTCGCCATCCTGGCCGCCGTCATCCAGTCCGGCCAGGCCGCGGACAAAGACTTTAAAGAACGCCAATCCCGGCGGGCCGACGTTGACAAACCGGAATACCGCGAACGGGCGCGATTGCGGCAAGGCGTTCGCAAAGGAAAGCTGACCCGCGAAGAGGCCAGGAAGCTCCGGCGGCCCGTTGACGGCGCCCCGCGGAGCAATCGGTCGAACACGAAACGGAACGCCGCGGATCAAAAAGAACAGGCCCCGGCGGAACCCGAACCGACCGGCGGAGCGACGCCCCGCTGAACGATCATCCACTATCGCTTGAACGAAAAATACCCGCTTGAACCCAAGCGGGTATTTTTATGTCGGCGTGAACGCGGCCGACACCGGATAAAAACTGCACAGGGAAGGATTCGAACCTTCGAAGGGCGAGGCCCGCCAGATTTACAGTCTGGTGCATTTGACCGCTCTGCCACCTGTGCTTAAAGGGATTTTTCGTCGAAGAGTGTTTCAAAAAGAGCGGAACAACCTCGATGCGGGAATGATTTTAGCATTTCCGACAAAAAAATCGACACCTTTCCTGAAAGCTATTTTCGCGCGGGAAGTATTGCAGTGAAATTGCGGCGTAGACCCCGGTGGAATTCGCCAAAAAATCCATACTAAATTTCTAGTGATTCCGGCCAACGATTAAACGGAAAAAATTGACCAAATAACAAAAAACATATTGATTTATGAATACAAATAAAATTTACATCGTTGTTTCAATTATTTAAGGAAACGATAGCTTCGTCCCCCTATACTTGTTGTTACAATGCGACTTTTCAGGCGATTTACGGCGACCGGCATGGCCGCCATCTATTTGTGGACGAATGTCGTGGCCGGTCACGCGGCCGAAGCCAACTTCTGGGCCGAACGGCGCCAGGCCACCGCTCAAACGCACCAACGTTCCCCCCAAACCCAGTTGGCGAGCGCGTCCATGTCCCCCGCCCGCATGGACCAGGAACAAGTCCTGGCGCAGCTCCCTCAAATATCCCATGTCACCCTGGCGGGGAACGGCGCGCCCCCGTCCGCTACCGCTAAGCGTCTCCCGAATTCCTTAAAAAAAGCCCTCTCCCGTTCATCCTCTCAAAAGGAAATCTCCTTCTGGGTCGCCAAGTCCCTTTCCCCCTACGGTTCCGTGCGGGAAATCCGTCACGCCGCATCGGCCGATGCCCCCTTCATCATCCACATCCAAGACGCCCACGGCCTTGAAGACGCCCAGCGTAACATGGCCAGCATCATAGAAACGGTGAATAGAGGATTGGAAGGCGTTCATCCTCTCGTGGTGGGAGTGGAGGGCGCGGCCGGCGGATTTGATTTCGCGCCTTACCGGAACTTCCCGGACCCGGACATCACCCGGGACATCGCGTCCTATTTCCTGAAACAGGGATTCATCGGCGCGCCGGAGTTCGTGGGGTTGTCCGCGACAAATCCCCCGGCACTGTGGGGCGTGGAAGACGTTTCTCTTTACGAAGGAAACATCCGGGCCCTGAAAGATTCTATTCCCGCGAAAGAAGCGGCGGAAAACATGATGCGGGGCCTCAAATCCCGGACAGGGCGGTTAAAGGCCAAAATCTATTCTGAGGAACTCCAGCTGTTCGACCGCCACTTCAGCGGCTACAAGAACCGCACGGAGGGGTTGGGCGGGTATGTCCGGTACCTGATGGGCGTCCGGCCCGCCGAAACGAAGAAACCCAATCTCTCCCTCCTCGTCCGCGCGCTGTCCCTGGAAGACAAACTGGATTTCAGGCAGGTGGAAATGGAGCGGCTGCGGCTGGTGGAAGCCCTGGTCAAGAAGCTGTCCCAGGACCAGACGGCGCTCCTCGTCCAGGAAAGCCTTCGCCATCGCGCCGCCCAAACGAGCTACGCCGACTATTATCAATTCCTGAAAAACTTGTGCAAGCGTAACGGGATCGACTTGACCGCCTACGGGCCGCTGAACGATTACGTCGACTACGTCCTTCTGGCCGAAACGATCGACCGGAACAAGCTGCTGGACGAGCTTTTGGGGCTGGAGCGGTCCGCCCAGGACGATCTCGCGCGTACGCCCGAACAAAAGCGCCTCGTCGCCGCCAACCGGAACATCCTGCTCCTGGAAAAACTCTTCTCCCACACCATGACCATGGCGGACTGGGTCGAATACGACGGCGACAAGGAACGGGCCCTCGGGGTGGACCAGGAACTCGACGCCCTCGCCGCTGCGGCCGGACTGCCGCCGGAACCGCAGACGGGGCGCAATCCCCTCACCAGCGATTTCATCCGCCCCTTCGAGGATTTCTGCCGCAGCGCCACGCTGCGCAACGCGGCCATGACGAACAACCTGCTGAAACGAATCGATCAGACAGGGTCCCGTTGCGCTGTGCTGGTCGCCGGCGGTTTCCACTCCGACGGACTGACGGAGATCTTCCGCCGGAAGGACATTTCCTACATGGTCGTCACGCCCAAGATCGCGGAAGTTCCGAAGGACAACAACTACCTGGACGTCTTCGCCCGCGACCCGCTGCCGCTGGAAAAGATGCTCGAAGGCGAAAAGATCTATTTGGTGTATCCGCTTGGCTTCGCCGATAAGGTTATACAAACCTACGAAACCTATTCGCGCCAACTGAAAGACATGTTCCTCGCTTTTCAAACGCGTCGGCAGCAATTGAAAGTGCGCGGCGAAGTGGGAGAGGACATGGCGGAGCGAAAAGCCGTCGCTGACCTGATGACGCCGTCGATTCCGGCCAGGATCGGCAAATGGTTCGCCAAGATATTTCCGCGACTGCGCGAGACCGCCGGATGGAAAGAGCGGTTTTTATTTTTCAGCCCCGCTTGGTGGTCGGCCCACGCTCGCCTTCTCTGGAAAGGAAAGTTTCAAATTGCCCTCGGAATCACGGTCGTCGCTAATAAATTGTCAAGAACCTACAACCGGCGTTTCCCGGACCGGACCCCGCTGCCCACGTGGGACTTGTCCGACGCAAACAAATCGACGGAAACCCTTGTCCGATCGTTCCTGGACAACTATTTCTCGACCGATCTGGAAGCCGCCTCAAAGTTCGGGCTCGACGTCAAAGACCTGTTCCGGAGGAAATTAATCGCCTTCATCAACACCAATTATCCCGGCACAAGTTTGGACTTCAAACACAATTGGCAGGAAGTTTATGACGAATTATTCAGCGACCGCGATCGTGCGGAAGAGGCGTTGCTACGGATCAGCGCAATCCTGACGAAATACTTGGCTTTGACCGAAGAGGTCAACCGGCGCGTAAACCGCTTGCCGATAAAAATCCATCCCCATTTTATGGGGGTCACGCTTCTGCATGAGGGCGCGTTCAATCCCATGCGGAATTATGGATGGCAAAATCCCGAAACGATGACACTGGGATTAAATTTGGAGGTGTTGTTGGACCCAACGAACGACGAACATTCAATAGGCGACGTCGCCCATGAAATCGGCCATGGGTTAACCCCGCTGCTGAGCGGCCCGAAAGTTGGGTTGCCAGAAGATGAGGAAGTGCGGGCAAATTGGATTGCCGCTCAAATATCGACCCCAGAAGAAATCCTCGCATTTATTGAAACCAAAATCGCAACTCACATCAGATTTGAGAGCCAGTTGTCACCCGACACCGCCGCCCAACTGGCGGCGTTTGCCTTATTCCTAAATTTGCCGGCTATTCCCGCCCTGGCGCCTTGGATGCAATCTCCGCTGACCCAACAATATTTAGAGTTATATGAATCGCTTCAATGGGAAGGGGCTCAGGGAGCCGAAAACCAGCGGAGGGAGAACGCGGCCCTCGATTCGATTTTATCCAGCCTCTCAACATTGAATGAAAGCTGGGACGGTCGGCGCCAGGAAGCGCGGCTGACGGCGGAATTGCTGGGGAACACCGCTCTTAGGCGGAGCGCCATTAACCGATTGGCCCCAGTCGTTGCCAAGAAACCCGGGGAAAATGATCTGACCGGCCTGACAGCGTATCGCCGGAGCGCCAGGGTCCTCTCCCGCCTGATATTGGAGGAGATCATGCAGGCGGACCTGACAAGCGTTTCCGGCCTCTTCGATGAGTATCGTGAGCGAATTTCCCGGGACACGGGACGGGACTGGAGCGGATTTTTCCTTCAATTGAGTAGAGAAAAAAGCCGGCAGGAATTGGAAGAGGGTATTCTGGAGGCCGTGATCGAAAGCCTGGACCCGGCGATCGCGGATGCCGTTGAACGGACCATGGCGCGGATGAAAACCCTCGCGACCGATTGGTCCGGCGGGGCCGATTTTATGCTCGATATTCGCGGCCAGGAAGAGGAAGGCTCGCGCCGGCGGGCCGCCCGGAAAATGCGCGAAGAGATCGGCTCGCTCCTGACCAACAGGTTGTCGGCTTTCCAAGAAGCGGTCTTGAACCGTGAAGCGATATCCGGCCCAACGGCCTATTCCCCGCGGGATTCACTCGGCGTTCCCGGGAAAACCATTTTGCATTTGAATGAGGGTGATCACTTCGTCGAAATCGGCTCCGGCCTCGGGGAGCGATCGATCGCCGCTGGGCGGGTCGCCGCTTCCGTTTCCGGCTACGACCCCGTCCGCGTCAACAATATTTTGGCGGAGGACCGCCTGCTGGCGGGAGATGGACGGGCCGACATAACGTCCTTCGGCGATCAAATGCCCGGAATGGAAAAATCTACCGATAAGATTTTGTGTTTGGACGTGATGGATCTTTCCACCGAAGACGGCATGCGCGAGAGCGAATACACGGCCTCGCAGATTATCAACTTGATCAAGGACGGCGGCTTAGCGCATATCAAGTTGAAAGCAGGAGACAACCCGGCCCTCTTGGATCTCCTTACCCGCACGGCCGCAAAACAGAAACGTCACGTACGCTGGATGGAAAGCACGGACATAGGCGGCGTGGTCGTTGAAGTGAACGCGGCCGTTTACCAATACGTTTACCTGACGATGGGGTCGGAGACGGTCGAGGCCGTCGTGGCGCTGCGGCCGCGGGCCGACGGAATGCCCGCGGGAAGCCAAATGTTGAATTGGGTTTCAGAAGGTCTCGTCCAAGAAATATATTTGAAAAACGGAACCTATCAAGCGGCGGTCCAGGAAGAATACGAGACCGTCCAGGTCACCGTGTCGAACGCGGTCGTCGAGCAAGTCGATAACGAGCTGCGGCAGAAACAGTGGCAGGAACAACAACTGGCCGTTTTGCAGGAAGAAGAACTTGTTTACGTAAGCGTCAATTGGGGCAACTCCATCGCCTATTATCTCCCGGCCTTGATCGATTTCGTTTTGCGCGCCGTCACGCTCGGCCGCTGGGACAATAAATTGACCGGCTGGTTCCAGGCGCATCCCCGCGCCAGGGCCATCCTCGGTGTTGCAGGGCTCTTCGTCGAAATCCCCCTCCTGACCGTTTTTGCTCTCACCGCGCCCCTCGCCGGATTCCTGGTGGGCCTCATGCTCTTCGCCGTGGCCCACGGTTTACTGCGCACTTGGGAATCCTATTACACCCGCGACGGACCGAAGTTTGAAAAATATCTCAACCTATTCGAACGCCTCGCCCATTTCGCCGTCGACTTTTATACCGCCTCATTTAAATCCCTGTTCGGTTTTGTTCCCTACGGGATACTCTCCGCCGCGGCCGCGGTCAATCTGCCCGTTGTCGCAATCGCCCTCGTCACGGCAGGCGCCATCGCCGGACATCTTTGGTTCGATCGGGATTTGTTCAAACCGATTTATCGACCTTCGGTTCAACCGATCCACTCGGACGAAATGAATGCATTGATTCGAGAGGTGTTGGATTTTAACGCATCCAGCGCCGCGGTTTCAGATAGAGAAATATATTTGGAGAAACTGGAGATGTTACTGACTCAAGAGGAGGCTCAAGGGCTGGAGTTTGCGGAATGGCTGGATGTTTCTCTCTCCTTCACGCGGAATTTTCAATACTTGGCGGCCGATCGAACTTCCCCCACAAAGTACAACCGCCTCGCCGACATCCTCAAAAACCTGGGACGTAAAACAGCGGAATTAATGGCCGCGCAGCAGAATGTGGAAGTGAAGCGCCAATGGGTGCGTATATCTTTGACCGCGCAGATCAAAATAAATGCAGAACACAACGCCGAGCAATTCGGCTTAATTTCCGATTACCTAACGCCGACCCTTCGAGCGGGGATTTGGAATGGACATATCATGGACAAAGAGTTCTTGGAGCAACTGGCCCGTGAGTTCGGAGCGCATCCGGGCGCGAACGACCTGGCCTTGCCTTCCAGCGAACGGCCGTCGGTCGCCGCAAGAACCGATCCCGGAGAGATCCTCCAGAATAATCAAATCATCGACGAACTGAAAAGAAACAACCCGGGGATTTATCACGCCGTATTTTCCGAGGACAATCTGGCGGCGCTGCTTCGATACGCGTCTTTCCTCCGGTATTTCATCGGCGGGTCCGATTTTTCAAACGATCTCTCAGCCCCCCTCGACTTCGCGATCAAGAACGGCGTATACTTCCGCGTCGGAGAGAACCTCTACATTTGCCCGGTGACGGAGTCCTTCAGGCGGTTCGTGCTGTTTGAAATGGAGGACGGGAAAAAGGGAGCGTCCGTCAGAAAAGCCGTGGAACTAAAAGCCCCCGGGTTCTATGAGGAGAAAAGAGAATTATATCCGGAATCCTTTACTGTCGCCGCCAGACTCCATGAGCAAAACCCCGACATCGTGGAGCCGCCGATCGCATTTTTGGAAATCAGCCATCCTATTTGGATGTATGAAAAGGAGATGGGGGCCTCAAACGACAATCCCGCCCGAATCTTTGTCACCGATTACTCTTTTGACGCGAAACGGGCGGGAACATACATCGATGCGTTGAAGGTGAACAACATGCTCGATCAGAACAGTGTCTATGATTTAGTCGACAGAACGGCTGATGCTCTGGCCAGGACCCACGCCGCAGGCTTGTGGGCCGGGACGGACGGAGGATTGGAGAACCTCCGGATTTATTTCGATTCGAGAGGAAAATCCCGCGTCCACTTGGCGGGAGACGTTGAAGGTTATGAAACGATTAGCGATGCAACCGACAGGGATTTCGACATCGACAGTTTACTTTCCGATTTTAGAAGCAAGATCCCAGGATGGAATAAGGCCATGGATGCCAGGTTTATCCAGCGATATAACGAATCCTACTCCCGATCAGGGTCAGTCACCCCGCGTGCGTTCACAGTTGCCCCTGAGCATAAAACCTCCCTCTACGATAAACTGGATCCCGCGGACGCGGAGGTCCTTGACCGTATCCTCGCCGGCACATGGACGGATTCCTGGGACGAATGGGTTTATATCGATCCCAACGAAATGAACAATGACGGAGACGGGCGGACCGTTTATCAGAAATTGAGAGTTCCCGTCATGTCGGATAACGGAAGGTGGATTACGCACCTCCGTTCGAAAGGTGTCCGTTGGGAAATGGACGCCTCCGGCGCCGTCCCCATCCACAAGGGGTCAGGGCGCGTGGACGATCAATACGCTATTGATGACGACGGTTCGATCCGTAGGCAAGGGACGCTGGAAGATGATGAAGGCGAGGCACAGGGTGGTCTGCGACTAACTCAAGCGGATCGCGAATACCGCGCCATGAAATTATTGAGTGATGACGCTCTTTGCGATGAGCCGGTGCTTTTGGCCATTTATGCCCAAAAGCATGACGGCGAGCCGTTGGCCGCCGTTGTCGCCGGGATGGAGACGGAAGATTGGAGGCCTGTTCAAACGCCGGATTATATTAGACTCCACCAGAGGTCTCCGGAAAATCATTTTAAAGATCTGGATCATGCTCAGAGCATGGAAGTCATCCGACAATCCGCGAAAATGCTTCGAGCTATGCACGACAAGGGTATTTATCACCGATATCTGCATCCCAGCAACCTGGGATTCCTTGTCGGGAGTTCAAATGATCTGCCCGTTATTTTTCGAGATTTCACCCATATGATTTTGCCGGATGAATCCCGCCGTTTTACTGAAGAAAAGAAGGCCACGCTGAGACTGTGGGATATCGGATATTTCCTGAGGATCTCAGATAACCGCATGCGCATGGATGACCCTGAAATGATCCTTGAGTTCATGAAAGCGTATTTTAAGTGGGATGAAATCCCGGGAATACTGACCACCGAGACTGCTCTGGGATTCAGCTTTGACTTCACATATTACCTCCGACCGAAGCAAGGGGCCTTGCACCCGCTGAATTACAAGGTCAAGTATGACGACGAGCAGACAGCAGTCCCTTTCCTATGGAATGCGCTCAAATCGCATGAGTCCGTATCCAGTGGTAACGCCGCCCCCAACTCCATCGCCTATTATCTCCCGGCCTTGATCGATTTCGTTTTGCGCGCGGCCACGCTCGGCCGCTGGGACAATAAATTCACGGGCTGGTTCCAGGCGCACCCGCGCGCCAGGGCCTTCCTCGGTGTTGCAGGGCTCTTCGTCGAAATCCCCCTCCTGACCGTCTTTGCTCTCACCGCGCCCCTCGCCGGATTCCTGATGGGCCTCATGCTCTTCGCCGTGGCCCACGGTTTACTGCGCACTTGGGAATCCTATTACACCCGCGACGGACCGAAGTTTGAAAAATATCTCAACCTATTCGAACGCCTCGCCCATTTCGCCGTCGACTTTTATACCGCCTCATTTAAATCCCTGTTCGGTTTTGTTCCCTACGGGATACTCTCCGCCGCGGCCGCGGTCAATCTGCCCGTTGTCGCAATCGCCCTCGTCACGGCAGGCGCCATCGCCGGACATCTTTGGTTCGATCGGGATTTGTTCCAAAAACGGCTCCCGCCGTTGCCTCCCCAGGGAGCGGAGGTCATGGGGGACGAACAGCAGGATCGACCGGCCCCAGCGGAGATGATCACTCTGGATTATCATGGCAACCCGAAAGTTTCGGAAGCGAAACTTCACCTCCGAGCCCATCCCCAAGCCCTTTCGGGCCTTAACGAAAAAGATCGGGACCTCCTCTTTAAATTCTTAACCGCCGACCGTCCCACGCAGGAGCGCCTGGCGGATACGCACAGCGGGGACATTGTGATCAGAAGAGACAAGAGGGACGAAAACGGGCGAACGGTCTATTTCAAGCTTTCAACACCGCTCGTGGTCGGCGGGCGCACTCTGACTTGGCTGCGGATAAAAGGAGCGCGCCCTTTCTTTGATTCCAACGGGGATCTCCAGACACACTACGGAAACGGAAGGGTCGACACGCCCTTGATCGTTGACGAGGAAGGCTACACCGTGGCCGGCCAAGCCGTCGACCGGCCGCAGGGGGCCATGACGACCAGCGAATCGGAACGCGAATTCGCCATGATGCAGCGCAGTCTCAATAAACCATGGCGGGCCGATTACCCCGTGGCGATCGGGACCATTGATGAAATCCGGTTCGCCGGCGAGCCTCTGTCCTTCATTGTCGCCGGCATGGAGGAAATGGACATGCGATGCGGCGGGCAAGACGGGTTGACGCCTTTATTTTCCTCGCCCGGCCGATCCGATTGGGAATATTGGAAGGATTGGAGCGCCAACCGATCGGATTTCGCGAAGCGAGTCGGAGAAACCCTTCGGGCCTATCATGACCACGGCCTATTCCATCGCTACCCCCATTTGGGAAACATCGGCGTCACCAAAAGCGCCGGGGAATTTTTCCCGGTCCTCAGAGACCTGGGGACATCGATCCTTCGCGAAGAGATATCCGGGCCCTACGGACGGCGGCGCGAGGCCGTTCTCCGCTTGCTCGATGTGTTGCGGTTGATTCATGACTTGGGGACTTACGACCTGAGGACGGCCTTCCTTAAGGGCTACTTTGGAGATGACGAAATACTGAGCGCATTGAATTGGTTTGATTCCATGTGGTTGATCGAAATCTTGATGGGGGGCGCTCTTGACTCAAGAAAGAGCGCGGTCTGGGAAATATCGTTCCTAAAGAATTTGTACAAAGCCATTTTTTCCACCGCGGCACCCGATGTCCCCAAAGAGCCGGAAGCGTCCGAGCATGGTGCAATGGGCGCGAAACCCATCCAGCATTCCTTTTTGGCCCGCGTTCGGGAATGGATACAGAAAAAATTTATCCACGAAAGGAAGAAGTCTTCATTGAGGGATGTGATAATGACGTTACGTGCAAATCAGCCCGTGCGAACTCTTTATTATCCAGGAATGGGCGAAGATATTTCCCGGCTCTATCAGATGATAAGGGCGGATGTCGATCAAACGATCGTGGGAGTCGACCCAATCTATTCGCCTGCTTCAAAATTTTCAAGCCTTCCCATCCCAAGCGATACGACCCTGACGAACCTGGCAGCACACATCGAACAAATCCCTTCAGCCAAGATCCAAGAAAAATCTTACCGGGAAGTAAATATCGAGGGAATAAGGACTCTCCGATTTCAGGTGGTTTTTGAATATGAGGGCAAGACCAAAATGCTGGTTTATTACAGGGGCGACGCCGCCATTTTAAGCGCGGACAAGCTGGAGGAAACGCGTAATGGTTACGACGTTTACTTCACGCGGTATCCGGGGAATTTTTCTGCCCATGTCAATCCGGCCCTTAACGTCAACGGAAACGCCCTTAATGAAGGAGGACTAATCTTCATAAATTATTTTAGTGGGGTTATCGGAATGCGGGAAACCGATTTACAAACCGGCCTATTGGAACAACATAACTTTATACCGCTGAAAAGAATCACGATCGACACGGATTACCTGATTTGGCAAAAAAGCGCGGATGATAAGAAACCTCGAAACCCTCCCAACTCCCTCTCCTTCTACCTACCCGTCCTGATCGATCTTGTCCTGCGCGCCGTCACGCTCGGCCGTTGGGACAATAAATTCACGGGCTGGTTCCAAGCGCATCCCCGCGCCAGGGCCGCTCTCGCCCTCGCGGGGCTCGGGCTGGAAATCCCGCTTTTGCTTGCATGCGCTCTCGCGCCGGGGGCCGTCCTGCTGAAGATCGCGCTGTTCGTTTCGTTCGCAGCCCTCCACACCGCATTACGTTATGCCGAGAACGCCCCCGCCCGCGCCGGGCCGGAGGAAGCACTGTCTCTGACGCAAAAATTCATCTCCGCCCTCCGCCAAGTCGCCCGCGATACACATTCTCACCTCTTAGGGTTCTCGCCTTACTTGATTTTGTCCTCGCTCGGCTCCGCCCATCTGCTCGGCTTTATCCCCCTGCTCTTTGTTGCCGCGGCCGTGGCCATTTCCCATTTCAATTTTGATATCAAAACTCTGTGGCCGCAATTTGATTATGGAACCTTGATCGCACAAACGGCGGGTATGGCGTTCCATGCCGTTTTATCCACCGTTCTGTCGGCTTCCCCGCCGCTTGCGGGCATTCCAGTCGGCATCGCCATTACGCATCGCCCGGATGTTTCCTATATCGATCGCCTCACCCGGCGCGCGCGGCAAACCATGAGGGTAAGCCATGACCCCGCCCTTGTGGCGAACTTCCGCCACGCGCGGCGGATTCTACAAGTATCACCGGCTATGGGCGAGTGGGTGAACCGTTATGGGGAAGATCGAGTGTATTTGTATCGGGAATCGCTTTGGGCCTACGCGTACTTGATTTGGCTGGGGGAGGGGATGCTGGATGACTTTCAAAAGGTCTACAACCGTTTGGTGGAAGACACTTTGACGCATGAATGGGTTGAGAGGAGCTTGCGCGCTATACAAAATCAAAATCAGAATTTATGGAATTACATTAAACAGCAACGTCTGTTCTCAAAGGAGGTGCGAGCGAATTACCAGTTGTCGATGAACGCGGCGCATCACGTGGTGGCACAGCATTTCGATGATTTGGGCCGGGAGGGAACGCTTCATCAAGATTTGACGGACCGCGAGCACCGCTTGGTTAGCCGGCTCCTCCGCATGATGGTTCTGCCTGAGGGATGGGACCAACATGCGCGGATGTCTCATGGTTTCCAAGAATCTCTAATAATATTTGTTGATAATCCTAATATGAAAACGATTCACGATGACGATAAATCAAAAAAAAGAAAGGTGGCGGACGATCCCTCAGGGACGACGGAAGAGCCGGATGCCTATGAGGCTGTCTCCGCCACCGCAGAAGAGGGGCGAGCGGCGCCGGACGGGGAGGATGAGGTTGTCGCGCCGTTTCTCGTGGACTCTGACAGCAGCGCCTCTCTTTATGCCATGCTCCCGTGGTACGCGCGTTTGTTTTGGGACTTAATCACGGGCGATTCGATCAGGAATTGGTGGCAATTCGCTTTAGCGGACATTTTCATGGTTTATTTTTTTGTGCTTCGACATCTGAGAACATCGATGCCCGATGATCCTGAAATGTGGTTCGAAGATCTGGAATATTTACGGCTCACGCTTACTTCCGCACCGGAAAATATACCGCTGCTACCCGAGGCGTTGCGTCTGGCGGCCCTGGCTTTGGACGCGCCCGAAGAGGGGCTCGAGGCGCGCAGGTTTTTTATGAGCTGCCCCCTAACGTCAAAGATCATCTTGTGGCTGAATATTGGAGCATGCAGCGCTCAGATGACAAAACGCCTATAACCCAATACGCCTATGTATTCAAGCTGCTTGGCGCCCCCGGTTTCGAAATACTTCTAGAACTCATCAACAACGACATAAATACAAATGCGAAGGATGACAAAGAGTTGCTTGTGGAAGCGTGTGAAGATGTGATTCGCGGCGCTGAGATGTCGGCGTTGGATGAATTGAAGAACTCTTTAAATTTGGTTGACAATTGGCCTGACCCCCAAATCCGAGATCGGTTGGTGAAAACTCTCAACGAACAATTCACTCTCAACGATGGGGAGGGCCCCATTGCGCGGTTGGGCCTTCCGGATGATATCCCCATGAGTCTGGAGGATTTGATTCATAACCAAGGGCTTGTCGCGGAAGATGAAAGAGAAGACGGCCCCGCCCTCGGCCTGAGCGGCCCCACGACGGCGCTGTTCAATTTCCTGGAACGGCGCTTCGGCCTGTCCCTTCCCGACACGGCCAAGGCCCTCATCGGCGGCGCTATCGAGACCGCCTTCATCCTCG
>CAYZXT010000006.1:0-116168 GCA_964482515.1 uncultured Elusimicrobia bacterium
ACTCATCTTCGGACTATTCTGTATTGTATTCAGTGCCTCTTGTGCTGGGGTAACACCACAACAGAATTTTGTAAACGCTATGAATGGACACGTGGGAGATAATATCAATGAAATCCCCCCTTATCACGCGGTAAACATAAACAGGGCAAGGTCATCACTTTTACTTCCAAACGGAAACACAGAATATGAATTCTTTATTCACTGGCGTCGAGCTGGTGATTGTGTGTATTCAATCGAAGTTGATAAAGAAACAAAGAAAATACTTCATTGGAAAATGGTTGAGGATAAAGGCGGATGCATTCTCATACCGTAAATAATTCTGGGCTAATCCCATAGACACATGATATGTTCTAATTAAGTTTTTGAAAGCAGTGTTGACTCCATTTTGCTTGCTTGGAAATCCCACATTTAATTTCCAAACAACACTTCATACGACCTCGATTGTCGAAACTGCTGGACCTCAGGGGATACCCCGCCCGCCGCCAGAGGACCGAGGTCGCCGATCATGCATTTCACGGAACCTCCGCCCTTTTCCATGAACTCCGACACGTCGGCGGTCACCGTCCTCACGCCCCGCTCCTGGATCTGCGCCCGCAGGCGCGGCGTCGCCGTGTTCGGCATCACCAACACCGGTTCGTTACCGTCCACCTGGAACGAATTGGCGGAAAAATATTCCCCGTCCTGCTTGTCCAGCGGCAAAAGCCGTTCCTTGAACCTGTCCTTCAGGAGTTGTCCCGTCTTCTCGGAGATCGCCGGCAGATAGGCCATCAAGAATTCCCGCTTCGGGCCGAAGGCGCACAAACAGGTGTCGCCGTGATAATGGGTCTCGCGGGTCAGCGTCAGAGGCAGAACGGGTTTTTCCACGGAGAGCGCCTGGACTTCGGCCAGGGCCTTCGGGTCGCTGCGGAAACCGTAGATCCGTTTGTACGGAGGAAAACCGAAACGGAACTCGAAACGCTGCTCCTCCAGTTTGCCCGAGGTGAACAGACACATGTCCCGCGTCTCAATGAAATCGGCCTCGCCCTCGAAGCGGTTCTCCATCTCGCGCACAGAAAACCCGAGCCGCGAAACAAAGTCGGAATAGACCTTCGCTTCCGCCGCGCGCGTGGGGATGGACCGGCTGAGATAAAAGGTTTTCCTCGCGAGCGGGATGGCGTCAAATGTGTTCGTGAGATAACCCGCGTTGGCCGGGAACACCATCCCCGGCGATTCCTCGCGGGCGGGCAGGACGAAGATCCGCACGCCCAGTTCCGTCAACAGCTTCGCGAGCCCGTGCCATTGGCGGAGGGCCAGCTTGCCGTTGACGCTCTTTTTCATGCCGAGAAAATTCCGGGTATGGGGATTGGCGCCGCCGCGGATGCGGAAATGGGCGGGATCGCCCATGAGGATGGAACGGACGTAGCCGGACATTTCGTTACTTCATGTCCGCGGGCGGGACTTCCACCGACGCCACGGGCGAAACGCAGGCGTAGGGGACGAACAGCCCGGCGGGCCAATGGTTGCCGCTTTGCTTCACGCCGCCGAAGGGCAGGCGGCCCGGCGTCATGGCGGTGGTGCGGTTCCAGTGCACGACGCCGTCCTCCAGCTCCGGCATGATCCGGCGGAATTTCTCCTCCGACCGGGTGAAGACGCTCGCGACCAAACCGTAGCGCGACGCGTTGTTCGCCGCGATCATTTCCTCTTCGGAGTCCATCACGTAGACCGCCACGTCCGGCGCGAAAAGTTCCTCGTCCCAGTAATCCGGTTTCGCCGGCGCTTTCCAGCGACGCTCCCAAAGATGGATCGACGGCGAAACATAGTGTCCGCACCTGGACGATGGAAGGCGCTTTCCCTCCCGCAACGTTTCATACCCCATGCGCGCGGCTTTCTTTTGAGCCGAGAGAAATCTTTCCGCCGCCGCCGCGCTGACGAGCGGCCCCATGAAAGGCGACTCGTCGAAATAGCCGGCCCTGATCCCGTCCGTCTTTTCCAAAAAGAGTTTGAGGAATTCCTTCGCGGCGCCGCGCTGAACGAACACGCGGCTGGTGGAAGAACAGCGCTGCCCCGTGGTGGAGAACGCGCCGTGGACGATCTCCTTTACCGTCCACTCCAAAGGCGCGTCGTCCAAAACCAGGGCCGCGTTCTTCCCTCCCATTTCCATCGCGACCAACTTTCCGGGATGGCCTAGCGCCGATTGGGCGATGCGCCGTCCCGTCGGATAGGAGCCGGTGAATAGCACCAGCGAAACGCCGGGATGGCCGGACAGCTTCGCGCCAACCGCGCCATCGCCGTGGACCAAATTGAAAACGCCCGCCGGCAGCTCCGCGGCCTGGAAGCATTCCGCCATGATCTGTCCGACGAAGGGCGTGAGCTCCGACGGTTTGAAGACCACCGTGTTTCCCGTCAGCAGGGCGGGAAGGATCTGGCCGTTGGGCAGATGCCCCGGCACGTTGAAGGGCCCGATGACCGCGGCCACGCCCCGCGGGCGGTGCCGGATCGCGGCGGAGGATTTTTCATCGAGCGGAAAATTCCGGTCCGCGACCAAAGGCAGCCCCTCTCGTATGGTCACGTCCAATTTGTCCGCCATGGTCTGGACTTCGGCCAGGGACTCCGCCAGGGGCTTTCCGGTTTCCCGGGAGATGCAGCGCGCCAGGAAGTCCTTGCGCTTCAAAAGCTCCTGCTGATAGCGGCGGAGGAACGACAAACGGTCATCGATGCTGCGCTTCCGCCAGCCGGAAAGAGCGCCGGCGGCGGACTCCACGGCATCGTCCACCGTGGCAGGATGAAAAACGATTTCCCCGACAGGATTGGAGAGATCGCCCGGGTCTTCGCTGATGAGCTTTCGGCCTTTTTTGACGGGAACGAAACGGCCCGAAACGAAAGGGCCGCGGAAGGGAATTTCGAAGGAGGAACGTTTCATGGCCGGAACGGCGCGGCCCACAGCCAATCGCCCGGGCGCAAAGCCAGGGCTTTCATCGCCGTCGATGGAAGTCCGGCGTCGGATCCGCGCAAAACGGCCGGCGACGCCATGGCGCGCGTCCGGGCGCCCGATTCCGCCAGCAAAAGGTAGGGCCGCGCGCCGGCGAATGACGCGGCCGTCCGCGCCTGGACCTGCACGGACTGCTGCACGGGCACGATGGAGCGGGTGAGCGCGCCGTAATAGGGCCCGCCGTCGAAGGGCTCGATCTGCTGCAGATAGGTGAACCCGATCTTTTTCAGGATGCGCGCCGCGGGCCGGGACGGACTTCCCACCTGGCCGAGGTATCGGACGATGTCTTTCGGAAAAAAATCCTGGTAGATCGTGGAGCTCGGAAAAAGGGACAGGACGAATTCCTTGTTGTCGATGCTGAGGCGGTCGGCTTGGCGGTAGGAAAGGCCGGTGAACTTCCGTCCGAAATACTCCCAAAAGGGGCTTCGGCCGGGTTTCAGGAAAGCGGGAAGGAACTCGGCCAGGACGAACCGCTGGAACCGCTTCGCGTGCGCGGCCATGAAGAGGAACCGGACCATGGAAAGCCAATGGCCGAGCTTTTCCGCGCGGCCTCGGTATTCCGGCAGCAACACCAAACCGCCGACCTCCGTGGGCCCGTCTTCGGTGGACCCGAGGCGCAGGCAGCGGTGCTCCACCGTTTTGCGGAGCGTGGCGCTGGTCCGCTTCTCCACGAAATGGGTCATGTAGAGATGGGGCAGGCCCGGGGTGCCGTGCTTGGCGATGATCAATGAGCAGCCCACGACGCGGCCACCGCTAGGGGCCGTCCCGGTTTGTCGGACGGGGCGGCGGCGCGCCGTGTCCTCCAGGACGAACAAATATTTGGCGCGGGAGATGTTCTCGGGTTTTCCGGCGAAGGAACGGCGGGAATCCGCGATCAAGGCGCGGAGACGACTTTGGTCCGCCGGCAGGTTATAGGAATCGAGATGGCGGGAGAGCCGGAACAAATCCGGGAGGTCCCTCGGCTCAACGCTGCGTATCAGGAACTGGGTCGACACCATAGCTCTATCAAGGTTCTATAAAATCGAACCGCCCTATGCAAATCCGCCACGGCAACGGACTCGTTGGGCCGGTGGATGTTCCCGGTGGAACGGCCGGGTCCGAAAACGAGAACGGGGATTCCTTTGCGCCGGTACTGTCCCGCCTCCGTGCACGTCGCCTTGGCGGTCCAGCGGACGGGCAGGCCGCTTTCTTTCAAAGCTCGTTCCACGAAACGCTTCAGGGGCGCGGGCATGCCGGGCGAAAGCGCCGGGTTATGGTGCTCCACCCGCAGCGCGAACCTGGTCTCCCGGGACGAACAGACCTCCGCGACGGCGCGCTCCACGCGGCGGATCAATGCGTCCGCGTCCGCCGCCGGAGGATAGCGCACGTCGAAATAAACCTTCAAACAGCCCCGGTCCGAGGCAGCGCGGCCCCAGTTCCACGTCAGCGAACCGCGGATCTCGCGGGACAACCGCTTCGAGACCGCCGACATGGTTTCCCACGGCACCAGCGGAACGGCGCGCTTCGGGCCTTTCGCGGGAATCACCATCGGCAGGACGTACGCGCGGGCCTCCGCCGGGACCTGGTTCACCGCCGTCCCGCCGTGAAAATCCACGACGCGCGGGATGCTTCCTTTTTTTTTCATTCCGGAGAGGGAGGCCAGCAACTCTTCCAAAGCGTTGACGCCCAACCCGGGCGTGCTGGAATGGGCGCTCCGCCCCTCCGCTTTTATCGCGGGGAACGATATCCCCCCGGGAACCCGGACCCGCTCGCGGGGGAAAAGAGCCAGATCAAAGACGATGTAGCCGCGGTGCCTGTTCACGGGCCGCAGCTCCGACGGCTCTCCGACAAAAGCCAGGGCCGGCCGCGGGCCGCGCCGATCTTTCAGAAAACGCGCCACGCCGATCTGGCCGATCTCTTCGCCGAAGGTCCCCACCACGCAAAGCGGTTTTTTGAATCGCCGGCCCGCCCATCCGCGCAAAGCCTCCCACTGGCACAGCAGGTTCAGTTTCACGTCGGCCACGCCTAAGCCGTGGAGGCGCCCGCCGCGCAGCCGCGCGCCCCAGGGGTCGCCGCCGGTCGACGTCCAGCGGGACGCCGGACCGGGCGGGACGGTGTCCAGATGGGTGTTCAGCAACAATGGCCTGGCGCCGGTCGGGCCCTTCCAGGCGGCGAGATTATAGAACGCCCCGCGGCCGCGCCGGTATTTCCGCAGCGCCACGCGGAAACCGAGGGCTTGGAATTTCTTCCGCAAATAAAAAACGAAGGGACCGTTGGGGCGCCGGCTGACCGTGTTGAAACGGATCCAGCGGCGGGCTTCTTGAAGAAACGAAGGAGCGAATTGACTCATGATGAAGTATTGATCCTGTTATCCTCACAAACGTCGTGAGGACGTGTGTGCTCGACCGGTCCGGTTGTTCCGTTCTCCGCGCACATAAAAAAGGCCTCCCCCGCTTTTAGGAAAAGTGGGAAGGCCTTTCTCAAGGAATCGGGTCGAGAGTCTAGATGAGGACGGTGAACTGGCGCGCCTTGGACTTCAGCGGCGGCTTGCCGTTCACGAAGACGCGGGCGGAAACGGAATGGGCGCCGGAGCCGTAGCCGGACCAGTCGTACCACCAGAAACCGTTGCTCTGGCGGCAGGGCTGCCATGCTTTCCCGTCAAAGGAAACTTCCACGCGGTCGGTCTGGCTCGCGCCGATGCGGACCGAGTACCAGGCGCTGGTGATGATCTCGCCTTCCAAAGGATAATCGATCACCGCGTAATTCTTCGAAACGGCCGCCGCTGCCTTCGTGGAAGCGGACTTTGCATTCGAGGAAATCTTTTGCACAGAGGAACGGAGCCCGTTGGACTCGCCAGACTTCTTTTTCTTCATGATCATATACAATCCTCCCGGAGGAAATGCTGTTGACTCCATTGTAGGATTTAGTTTTGTAAAAAACAATGGTGATAAACAATGCCCTCGCCACAATTCTCCGAGCGATAATGATAGAATCCCAGCGGTGAAAAACGCCTCCGCTCCGCCCCTCAACGACCCGCGCGAAATCACCGGATGGGTCGCCTACGACTGGGCCGGCTCCGCCTTCAGCACCACGGTGGCCACGGCCCTGCTCGGCCCCTACCTCACGGTCCTGGCGCAGAACGCCGCGGGAGACAACGGCGCCCTCTTCGGCTTGGGTCCCCTGGGGTTCGTCACCGCCAAATCGCTGTTCCCCTTCGCCATCGCCGTCTCCGTTTTTCTTCAAGTCCTCCTCCTTCCCATGCTCGGCGCCCTGGCCGATTACTCCCACCTGAAAAAGCGGCTCATGGCGTTCTTCTGCTATCTCGGCTCGTCCGCCACGGGCCTCATGTTCTTCATCGCCGGGGACCGCTATCTGCTCGGAGCGGGGCTCTTCATCGTGGCCAACCTGAGTTTCGGCAGCGCCCTCGTGCTCTACAACGCGTTCCTTCCCCAGATCGCGGGACCGGACCTGAGCGACAAAGTTTCCAGCCGCGGCTTCGCCTGGGGCTACATGGGCGGCGGGGTCCTTCTCGCGATGAACCTCGGATTGATTTTAGGCGCGGAGCGGATCGGGATCACCCAGGGGATGGCGGTGCGGCTTTCGCTTCTCTCTGCGGGATTATGGTGGGGCGGATTTTCGTTGATCACGTTCCGGCGGCTCCGCAGCCGCGCGGCGGCGCGCGCGCTCGCGCCCGGGCAGAATTTCCTGACCGTGGGTTTTTCCGAACTCGGAAAGACCTTCCGCGCCCTGGCGCGGCTGCCCCACACCTTCCGCTATCTGATCGGCTACATGCTCTATAACGACGGCATCCAAACGGTCATCGGCCTCTCGACGGTGTATTTGGAACAGGAACTGTTCGTCTCCCGCGGGCTCCGGCCCAACCCCGGCTTCCTGCTCCAATTATTATTGATGGTGCAGTTCGTCGCCTTCTTCGGCGCCTTCCTTTTCGAGCGCATCGCACGGACGTTCGGGACGAAAAACACCATCTCGCTTTCGCTGGCATTATGGTGCGGGGTGGTGGTCTACGCCTACGCCGCCATGCGGAGCCCGGCGGAGGCCTGGGTGATGGCGGGAATGATCGCGGCGGTGCTGGGCGGATCGCAGGCGCTGTCCCGGTCGCTTTTTTCCCGTATGATCCCGGCGGGCCGCGAAGCCTCGTTCTTCGGGATCTATGAAATTTCCGAGCGGGGCACATCCTGGATCGGCCCGCTGATTTTCGGGATCATCGTCAGCCGCACAGGCTCCTACCGGACGGCGATCCTTTCCCTGATCGCCCTGTTCGCGGCGGGGCTGATCGTCCTGCTGTTCACGAACACAAAAAAAGCCGAGGAAGATTCGCGGAGTTATTCGATATAATCCTCCCATGACCTTAAACACATTCCCCTTCATGCTGGGCAGTTTGTGCGTCCTGGCCATCGCCTACCGCTACTACGGCGCTTTCCTCGCCGCCAAGGTGGCGACGCTGGACGCCCTGAAGACCACCCCGGCCCACACGCAAAACGACGGAAGCAATTATCATCCGACCAACAAATGGGTCCTCTTCGGCCATCACTTCGCGGCCATCGCGGGCGCGGGGCCCTTGATCGGGCCGGTGCTGGCCGCCCAGTTCGGGTTCCTCCCGGGCTTCCTCTGGATATTGATCGGCGTGGTGCTGGCGGGCGCGGTGCAGGACTTCATCATCCTGTTCGCGTCGGTGCGGCGCGGCGGGAAGTCCCTGGCCGAGATCGCGCACCAGGAACTCGGGCCCGTGGCCGGCGCCACGACCGGCGTCGCGATCCTCTTCATCGTCATCGTGGCCCTGGCGGGGCTGGGCCTGTCCGTGGTGAACGCGCTGCATGAAAGCCCCTGGGGCGTGTTCACCATCGCCTGCAGCGTCCCCCTCGCGTTCTTCATGGGCGTCTACATGTACAAATGGCGCAAGGGAAAAATCACCGAAGCCACGATCATCGGCGTCGTCGGCCTGTTCCTCGCCGTGGTCTTCGGCCGCCACGTGGCCGGCACGGCCTTGGGAGATTTCCTCACCCTTTCGCCGCGCGCCGTGATCTACTCCATCGCGGCCTACGGCTTCATCGCCTCGGTGCTGCCGGTGTGGATCCTGCTTTGTCCGCGGGACTACCTCAGCTCCTACATGAAGATCGGCACCATCGCCTTCCTCATCCTCGGGATATTGTTCATCCACCCGACCATGAACCTTCCGATGATCACGCCCTTCGTGCACGGCGGCGGGCCCATCTTCCCCGGAAAGGTTTTCCCCTTCGTGTTCATCACCATCGCCTGCGGCGCGATCTCCGGGTTCCATTCCCTGGTTTCCTCCGGGACCACGCCGAAGATGGTGAACAACGAGCTGGACATCCGCCGCATCGGCTACGGCGCCATGCTGATGGAAGGGTTGGTCGCCATCACGGCGCTGGTCGCGACGTCGGCGTTGCATCCGGGCGATTATTTCGCCATCAACGTGTCGATCGAGAAGTTCGCCGGGTTGGGGATGGACGTCGTGAACCTGCCGGAGCTGACGCGGCAGGTGGGCGAGAACGTGGCGGGCCGGACCGGCGGCGCCGTGTCGCTGGCCGTGGGCATGGCCCAGGTTTTCAGCGCGCTGCCCGGCATGAAGGGGCTGATGTCCTATTGGTACCACTTCGCCATCATGTTCGAGGCGCTTTTCATTTTGACGACCATCGACACCGGCACGCGGGTGGCGCGGTTCATCGTGCAGGAAATGATGGGCAAGATCCACGCGCCGCTGGGGCGCCCGGAATGGCTGCCGGGAACGCTGATCTCCAGCGCGGCGGTGGTGGCCGCCTGGTCCTATTTCATCCTGACCGGGAACATCTCCACCATCTGGCCCATGTTCGGCATCGCCAACCAGCTGCTCGCCGTGATCGCGCTCTGCGTCGGCACGACCGTCATCATCAATATGGGAAAGGCCCGCTACGCCTGGGTGACGGCCCTGCCCATGGCCTTCGTGGCGACGACCACGCTGACCGCGGGATGGCGCAGCATCTGGGACAACTTCCTCCCCCTGGCGGAACAGCCGGGGAAGGCCTTCATCGGGCACTTCAACGTTTTCCTGACGGCCTTCATGATGGCCTGCGCCGTCGTCATGATCGTGAATTCCGTCTGGAACTGGAAGAAGCAGCTCTTTCCGAACGACGAACCCGCCTCGCCCGCCGCAAGCCAAGCTTAAAACCTATTTTCTCGGTTCAGACTTATCCACAAGGGGTTGGTCCCCTGTGGATGGAGGTGCATGCCGTGTAAGATTTGATTAGTGTACGGTTTGGAGGTCGCTGATCGCTTTTAAACGTTCCATCACCGGCGGGTGCGTGTATTTCAGGAACGCGTAAAGCGGATGGGGCGTGAGGTTGGAGAGGTTCGACACGGACAGAGTTTTCAGGGCCCGCGCCAAGGCCTCGGGCTGGTTGTAGGTGCTGACCGAGTAACGGTCCGCCTCGAACTCGTTGTGCCGCGAATACATCTGCAGCAGGATGGCGATGAAAAAGGAGATCGGCGTGTAGAGCATGCTGAAGAAAATGATGCCCGCGTAGGCGGAAAGATGCGCCATGCCGAAAGCGGCGAAAAGCCCGGGTTCATGGATGAAGATCCCCAGGAGATAAGACAGCAACCCCAGCTGGGCCACCGTTAAGAAGATACTTTTGTAGATGTGCCTCATCTTGTAATGGCCGATCTCATGGGCGAGGATCGCGACCATCTCGGTGATGGAATGCTTGGCGATCAGCGTGTCGAACAGCGCGATCCGCTTGTTCTCGCCGAAGCCGGTGAAGAAGGCGTTGGTCTTCGTGGAGCGGCGCGACCCGTCGATCACGAAAATCCCCTTGAGCGGAAAACCCACCGATTTCGCATAGTCCATGATGGCGCTCTTGAGTTCACCTTCGCCCAGGGGAGTGAACTTGTTGAAGAGCGGCATGATCCAGGTCGGCGCGATGAACTGGATCAGCAGAAGGAAAAGCGTCCCGACCCCCCAGACCCAGAGCCACGACGCCTCGCCCGCCCAGGACAGAAAATAAAACACGGCCGCCAGGGCCAACCCGCCGAAAAGGGCGGTCAGCGCATAGGTCTTGAGGCGGTCGAAAAAGAAGGTCGACGGGGACGTCTTGTTGAAACCGAAGTGCTGCTCGATGACGAAGGTGGAATAAATCTCGAAGGGAAGGTTCGACAGCTCGTTGGCCGCCAGGAGCACCCCGACGTAGAACAACCCCGCCGGGATATCCATCCAACCGAAACCGCGCACCCATTCGTCCAGAAAGTTGAACCCGCCGAAATGCCAGAACAGCAGGATCTTCAGCAGTTCGTAGCTGGAGAAAACGATCCCGAACTTGAGCCTCGTGCCCGAATACTCCTGGGAGCGGCGGTATTTCTCCGCGTCGTAGACCCCCTGAAACTCGCCCGGCAGGTCGCGGGAAAGCGCGCCGAGGTTCAGCAAGTCCGCAATCAGGTTGACGGCGTAGGTGAAGAGGAGGGCGAACAGGATGACGAGACCGTAGACGTTCATGAGCAAGAATTTTAGCTTTTTTCCGCCGGGCGGGGAAGGGCGCCGGCTTCTTGGCGGGAGGCGGACGGGTTAAAACCGGTAGGACAGGGTTCCGGCGACGCGGGAGCGGATGACTTCGCCCAACCGGCCGGGCTCCGCGGCGCCTTGGGAGGGAAGGATTTGATAATGCTTGTGATCGCCCAGATTGAAAACGCTCAACCCGATCTCCATCCCCCTTAAGCGCCCGGGAAACGCGTATCCGGCATGGGCGTTGACCAATGTATAGTCCTTGAGCTTGACGATCCTCGGAACCGCGCCCTGGACGCTGGCGTTCCAAAAAGTCTTGTCCACCCAGGAAACCCAAAGGCTGGACGAAAAGCCTCCGCGCTTGTAGCGAACACCGCCGTTGACCTTATGCTTCGGCTGCGACATGCTTCCCGCCGAGTCAAACCGCACGCTTTGATAGGAATAGTTGGCAAAGGCGGTAACGCCCCGCGAGATCAAAATGTTTCCGCCGAACTCGCCGCCCAGGGCCGACGCCTCGCCGTGGTTGTAGTAGGTCGAATCCAGGGGAAAAACGGGCGGGAGGGACGCGGGGGAAACCGGCACGGCCGGCGTCGTATCGATGATGTTTTTAAGTTTATAGTGAAAACCGACGAGGGTCGTCCGCAGGCGGCCGAAATCGCCGCTGTGGGCCAGCTCCACCATGGCCAGCCGCTGTGGATCGAGGTCCTGGTTGCCGCGGTACCGGAGGTCCAACTGGCTGTAGGGCGGGTTGGGGACCGCCGCCCCTCCCGTGTTCGGCACGGACACATTGAGGTCCAAATAATTCTCGACCAGATTCGGATATTTGAACGAAGTCCCGCCCGACACCCGGAACGCGTGGGAGGCGGCGGGAGTGAAGATGACGCTGCCCCGGGGAGAAAACGAATGCCCGGTCAAAGGATGGTGGTCCAGACGGCCGCTGGCCACCAGGAGCCACCGCTCGCGAAAGCGCCAGGTGTCTTCGAAAAAGGACGCCCAGAGGTCCTGCCTGGGCGACGCCGAACCGAAAAGGCCTGAGCGCATCGTCCGATGGGTGAACTCGCCGCCGAAGGTCAATTCGTTTGACGGAAACAACGCGAGCGTTTGTTCGGCGATGACATTGTAATCGTCGTTCGCCAGCTTGGGGTTCCCATAGACGGCCGCATCGCGCAACACCAGGCCGCTGTGGTTCCAGAACGTGCGCAGCTTGAAGCGGTCCAGGACGACGTCCCCCCGCACGAACCCCACCGGACCGTCGGCGTAGGGGACGGCGATGTAGGAAAGGTTCATCTCCGTGTTGATGTTCGAAAGGCCACCGGAGAATGAAATCCTCCTGTTCTCTCCGAACTCGTATCCCACGAGGGAGTGGACCTTGCCGGCGTTGGAAGCCAGGCGTGAAGCGTTTTCAAATTGGTTGACTGAATTCCAGCCTGTTCCGAACTTATAATCCCACTTCCCCGAGCGGCGGCCGTAGACCAGGCTTCCGAGCCGCGTCCTCCGCTCGCCGCCCGTGATGGCCGCGCTCCCGCCCTTCAACTGGTCAGGAGTCTTGGTGATGATATTGATGACACCGTTCAGCGCGTTGGCGCCGTACAGCGCCGAAGCCGGCCCCTCGACCACCTCGATCCGGTCGATTTCGTCCAGCGTCACCGGCAGGGTCTCCCACACCATGGTGTCGAAGTATCCCATGAGCACGCTCTTACCGTCGAGCAGCACCAGAGTATTGTTGGCCAAGGCGTGGTTCATCCCGCGGATGCTGACCTGCGGGTCCGCCGCCCTCGCCGAGAGGACGTCGACGCCGGGCACCTGCCGCAAAGCGTCCGCGACGGTCAGGGCGCCGGAAGCCTTGATGTCCTCGGAGGTCAACACATAGACGGTCGCCGGTGCCTTGTTCATCTCCAGCGACTGCCGGGAGGCCGTCACCACGACGGGGATTTCCATGAACAGCAGGTCCTCCGCCTCGAACGCGTCAGCCCGGGCGAAAGGCGCGGAAGGCCCGCCGGAAACCATAATGGCGATCAGGAAAACCGCCGTCCATCGTTTCATGTCTTGCTCCTTCATCTAAAATGCGACCGTTGCCATCGCGAAGATGTCTCTTCCGTCCAGTTTGAACTTTGCTGGTTGGGTGCCCCGCGGGTTATTCACGAAAATGCCCTTATCGAACAAATTCTTCACCCCCAGGCGAAAGCCCGCCCTCATCCCGTCCAAGTCCACGTCCCGAATGTTGAAGGTGAAATCGACCTGCGCGTAGGCCTTGAGCCACTCCGGCCGGGTTGTGCCGTCCGTCTGGAGCATCTCGGCTTGGATCTTGTCCACCCATCGTGCCGACAAGGCCACGCCGTAATGGTTCAGAAAATCGTAGAAAGCCCCCGTTTGTACTTTGTTCTTGGCCACGCTGGGCGCGTCCACGTCAACCCCATCGATCTGTTGATTGTCGGGATCGACATAGGAGTAGTTGAGAAAACCACCCACACCTCTCCGAAGCCGCACGCGGTTCACCCATTCGAACCCCCGCGTATGCCGGCCCGAGGGCCATTGTGCAAACCCGCCCGACCCGGCGGTCGCGCCTGGAATCCAGCGCTGCTGGTAAATCTTGGCATTGTTTTTGTAGAAATTCAGTCCGCTGGTCCAACGATTGGCGAAAATCCTTTCCAGGTCCAGCTCCACTGTCTCCATTTCGCGGTTAGGCAGCCTCGGCGACAAGCCGACGGCCGTGTTTTGCTGGATCTCCCAGATGTTGGCCACGCGGAACCCCTTCCCGTAGTTGACCTTCACCGTTGACTGCTCATCGGGGTGCCAGATCGCGCTTAGCCGGGGAGAGGTCTGCTCTTTGGCGAACTTAGGCTTGTCGTACCGGACGCCCGCATGGAACAGCAGCCGCCTGTTGCCCAAGACATCCCACTTGTCGTTGGCGTAGACGGCTTTGAACGTGTTCTTGAGAATGTCGCTTTGCCCCGAGCGGGAAAACGTCGCATAGTCGCTTTGTTTGCTGGGCATCAAGTAGTAGAACGTCGTGGAGATCGAGTCTCCGGACAAGGTTTCCATGTACTCCACGCCGACCGTCAGGGTATGGGCGTACACCCCGCCGCTGGTTTCCAGGTTTACCTTGCGTTTTTGGTTATTAGGCATCTGCCAGTTGCCCATGTCCTGGTCCGCTATGTTTCCGCTGGCCGGGAAGGGGCCGGGCCCCTGCGTGATATTGTCCTCGTTCCGGTATTCCACGTCCAAGCCGATGTCCCATTTATCGCCGATGTCATACTTATAGCCGCTGTAGACGAGGCGGTTTTCCCGCAAATCCGTGCGGTTGCCTGGCAATGTGTCGGGGTATTCCTGATGAACGCGCACATAGTTCCGGAAGAACCCGCCGCCGACATAATAGCCTTTATAAGCCGCATAAAAATCCATGTTGCTGCCTTCCCGCTTCTGATTGGGAGCGTACCGGGGGTCCCGAGGGTCGAACCGGTTGACCTGGAAGGTCGTGTCGCGTGAGAAATCGATGCTCGCCAGCCAGTCCGCCAACTTGTCGCCTGTGGATTCATAGTTTCGGGCGCTGACGCCCAACCAGCCGTCTTCGCCCGCGAAAGTCTTGCCGAAACTCCCGTTGATTTCCTGAGTGTTGAACGATCCGCCCGTCACGGAGGCCTCGGTGAAATCATTGCGCTCATCGCCGTGGATACGGGTTACCACGTTGATCACGCCTTCCATGGCCTGGGTTCCGTAGAGAACCGACGCGGGCCCCTGAAGCAACTCCACGCGGCTGGTGTCATGAAGTCCATATTGCTGGGAAATGAAAGTCTCGCCTGCGATCATGTTCGTATACTCGCGGCCGTTGATCCGGAGGGACGACCCGCTGAAATTGCCTGTGAAACCGCGGTGCCCGCCGATCATCCAGTTGCCCTGGTAGGATAGTTCCATTCCCGGGAACATCCACAGGGCGTCTTTCAGATCCCTCATTCCGTAATGATCCATGTCCTGCCGATTGATGACGTACACCGTGGCTGGCACGTCCGCGACTTTTTCCGCATCCTTCGTCGCGATGGTCACAATCGGGATGTCCATGAAAAGGATGTCTTCCGCATCCGCCCGGACGACCGAAGGGGAAAGCACATCCAAAGCCATGATCCCCGCCAGGAAAACCGCCGTCCATCGCTTCATATTTTATCTCCCGGGTGCAGCCTCATACTTACCAGCGCACCGACAGACGCGCGCCGATATTGCGACCGCGCGGATACCAAACACCGTTGTTGACGGCCAGGCCGACGGCGTCCGTGTTGTCGAAAACGTTGTCGACGAAAATCGTCAGGTCGATGGGCGTCTTAAGGACGGCGTTGCTGGTGTAGGCCACGTCCACGTACTGCCGCCCTTTCAGCGTATCGAAGTGCCCGCCGTAGCCCGCCGTGTCCAGCGGCCGGACGTAATGCATGTAGGCCCACCCGTTCAGATTGACGTTGACGGAATGGGAGCCGTTGATGAGCCAATCGAAGCCCACGTTATAAATATGGGCCGGGTAATTCAGTATTTCCCGTTCGGCCGTGGTGAGGCTCAGCGGATACTTATTGTTGTCCAGCTTGGCGAGCGCGTAGGAATAATTGGCGTAGGGCTCCAGGTGCCGCCACAGGTGGTATTTTCCCTCCAGCTCGAGGCCGGTGGTCCGGACGGCGCCGAAGTTCCTGTACCCCTGCTGGCCGTCGGAGGGATTGGCGTCGAACGAAATATAGTTCCGGATGTCCATCAGGAACCCGGTGATCGCCGCGTAGTTCTTGCCCCTGCGCCAGAAGGCCTGGACGTCGTGGCTCATGATCTTTTCGGACTTTTCCACGATCCGGATGCCTTGCGTGGGACCGCGCGTCACGTCCGCGATCACGCCGCGGGTCTTCGAATAGACGGCGCTCGGGCGGAGGTATCCGGTGTTCAGGACGTACTTCAAAGTGACAGTGTCCGTCAGCCCCTGGATCACGCCGCCGCGGGGAAGGAACACGCCTTTGTCTTCCCGGAAGTCGTTGTGCTCGTACCGCCCGCCCGCAAACAGGGTCGTTTCCGTCGGCAGCTTCCAGTTGTCCTCGAAGTAGGCCGCCAGCGTGTTGTCGTAGCCCGATCCGACGCCGATGTAGGGAAGGCTGGTGGACGCGGCCACGTTGAGGAACGGATTGAACCGCGCGTCGCGGTTGGGGCCGATCTTCGTGCGCACGCCCTTGATCCCCACCGTGAGGTTGTTGCGGGGCGTCAGCTCGACGCGTCCCGTGAACTCGGCGCCGAAGGCCAGTTCCTCGTTGGATTGGTCCTGCATCTGGGGGCCGCTCGCCGGATTGAACAAGGCGGTGTCCCGGGGGAAACGGTTCTGCAGGAGCATGTCGCCGTATAGGATGCTGTCCAACCCGATCTTGTCGGTGAACTGCGTGTGCCGCTGGAACTCCAGATAGGATTTCCTCATGCTCATGTCGGAACCGGTGTTTCCGAGCCAGCTGTCCCAGGGATAGGCGACGTTGCTCTGGACGATGCGGCCCAGGACCTTCGTGTCCCCGACGTTCAGCTTGGCGTACATCTCATAGCCTTCGCGCTGCTGGTCCAGCGCCGGCCAGTCGCCGGCCTCGCCCCAGGGGAACTCGATGTTGCTTTTCATGTTCATCGCGTCGGCCTTCGTGAAGGCGCCTCCCGTGCCCGTTTTTCCCGGCCGGTCGAAGCCGCCGGATTTCCAGGTGCTCGCCGAGAGGATGCCCGACACGTTGGTCCCTTCCTTGAGGGAATACATATAATTCCCGCTCGTCATCCCGTCCGCCCCGCCGTAGGCGAAGCTGGCCTTGTTCCGTTCATAACCCGGCAGCGAATCGCGGGTGATGACGTTGATGACGCCCGACACCGCGCTCGATCCCCAGACCACCGAACCGGGCCCGCGGATGATTTCGATCTTCTCCACCTTGTCCAAAACCGGCAGCAGATCCTGCTGCTGGAACCCCTGGCCGACGATGCTGTTCTGCGCGTGGCCGTCCACCAATAAAAGGACGTGTTCGTTCCCATCGGAAACCACGCCGCGGCTGGCCGACAGGTTCCAGGTGGCCTGCCGGGTCGGGAAGAATCCGGGGACCCGCCTCAAAACGTCGTAGAGCGTCCGCGCGCCGGAGCGCTCGATGTCCTCCCGGGTGACGACGGTCATGACGGAAGTCGCTTCTTCGAGCAACTGGCTGCTTTTGGAGGCCGTCACGACGGACGGAATGTCCAGGAAGAGCATGCTTTCCGGATCGTCGAACGCGAAGAGACCCTCACCTCCTGGTAAAAATGCGATGAGACCGGCCAATAACGATCCGAGCAAGCGTTTCATGGGGTTCTCCTTTCTCCGATGATTTCCTTCGGCCCGTCGTCGGGCGAAAGGACGCTCCTTAATCGCGCTTCCATCTCTTTCAACGTAAAGGGCTTCTGAAGGACGGCGGCAACGTTCTTCAGAGCCAACTCCTGCAAATGGACCTCCGAGGGAATGAGCCCCGTCACGATGACGATCTTCGCCCCCGGGCGGCGTTCGTTCACCCGTTTGATGACCTCGTAGCCCTCGCCGTCCGGCAGTTTTATATCGGTCACCAGCAGGTCCAAAGCCGTTTTTTCCACGATCCCGATCGCGTCCCGAACGCTCCCCGCCGAATGGAGAGTGCAGCCGATTTTCGTCAACACGCGGGACAGGAGCCGGCGGATCACTTCCTCGTCTTCCAAGATAAGGACGGTCCTATTGTCCATGGTTTTCCCGGGTCAGGACCGGCAGCTCCACGGTGAACACGCTGCCGACACCGACCTCCCCCTCCGCCTTGATGGTCCCGCCGTGCTGCTGGATGATGCCGCGGCTGATGGAGAGACCCAGGCCCGTGCCCTTCCCCACCGGCTTCGTCGTGAAAAACGGATCGAACGCCTTCATGAGCGTGCTCCTGCCCATGCCGGTGCCGGTATCGATGAAGCGCAGCACGACCTTGTCGCCTTCCGCCGTTATCCGGATCCGGAGTTCCCTGACCTCGGACTGCTCCATGGCCTGGGCGGCGTTGGTGATCAAATTCAGGAAGACCTGCTCGAGCTGGCCGGGATCGCCGGCGATTTCCGGGAGGTCCGCATCTATTTCCTGGATCACCTTCACTCCGTGGTTTTCCAATTCCGTCTTCTTCAGGCACAGGACGTCCTTCACCAGGGAGGCGGCGCTCACCGGCAGCATCGCCGGCTCGGACTTGCGCCCGAAGACGAGCAAATCCTGGATGATGCGGCGGCAGCGCAGGCATTGCTGGTACATCGACTCCATGTCGGCGCGGACCTCGTCCGCCAACCCCTTGTTTTCGAGGGTGATCTCGGCGAGGCCCATGATCGCCGTCAGCGGGTTGTTCAGCTCATGGGCTATCCCCGCGGCCAACTGCCCCACGGCGGCCAGTTTTTCGGATTGGACCAGCTGCAGCTGCGTCTCCTTGAGCTGGCCGTGGGTCTTTTGGAGTTCCTCGAGGTTGGCTTCCAGCCGGCGGTAAAGTTTCGCGTTGCAAAGGGACTGCGCGATCTGCGCGCCGACGATGGTCACCGTCCGGAGATCGGAATCGTTGAAAGGGATGGAACCGCCGATGCGGTTGGCGTTCAAAATGCCCAGGAAAGCGCCGTCGACCCAAAGCGGGTAGAGGATCGAGGAGGTGACGTTCTCCAAGCCGGCGGCGCCCGACAGCCGCGGATCGTCCTGGAGCCTTCCCGAGACGACGATGGGATCCTTCGGCAAATCCGTTCCGGCTTTGAACCTCTCGCCCAAACCCAGCAACGACTGCCGGCGGGCGGCGTCGTCCTGCCCGGAACTGGTCACCATGCGCAACCCTCCGCCGTCCTCGGCCAGGAAGACGGTCACCTCGTCGGCCTTCAGCAGGCGGAGAGAGATTTGCGTGATGGCGGGAAGCAGGATGTCCACTTTGATGGTGGAGAACGCCGCCTTGCTGGCCTCGTAGATCCCGATGAGCGTTTTGAATTCCTTCCGCTCGAGGGCACGCTCGACCGCGGCGAACATCTCATCCAGCTGGAAAGGTTTTTGCACGAAATCGTAGGCCCCGTTCTTCATGGCCAGCACCGCGGTGTCGATGGTGGCGAAACCCGTGGCCATGATCACCTCGAGTTCCGGGTCGACCCTTTTGACGGCGGAAAGCAGCTCCATGCCGTCCATCTTTGGCATCTTGATGTCGCTGATGGCCACATGGAACCGGCGGCCCTTGATCTTATCGAGCGCTTCCGCTCCGTCGGCCGCGGTGACGACCTCATACCCGCGCTCTCCGAGTTCATAGGAGAGGAGATCGCGGATTCCCTGCTCGTCGTCCACAACCAGTATGGTGGCTTTCTTGTCCATGGCTCAATCCCTGCCGGGGGCCTGGCCCCTGTCCTTTTTTTCCTTCATTTCGCTTTCGTTGCGGACCGGAAACTTGACGCAGAATTCCGTCGCCCCGGGACGGCTCATGACCTCGATGGTCCCGGAATGCCGGGCCACGATTTCATGCACCAGGCTCAACCCCAGCCCCGTTCCCTTTCCCACCGGTTTCGTCGAAAAGAACGGCTCGAAAATCTTCGTCAGGAGTTCCGGCTCGATACCCTGTCCGGTGTCGCCTACCTTCATGCAGACCCAGGAAACAGGAGAATCCTTTTGCAGTTCGGTTTTGACGGTCAGGACCCCGCCGTTCGGCATGGCGTCCAGCGCGTTGTTGGCCAGATTGATCACGACCTGCTGGATCTGGTTATTGCTGGCGAGGACGAGCGGAATTCCGTCCTGAAGGTCCTTCACCAACTCGACCTTGCCCATGCGCGCCTGGGCCTGTACCAGGGAAAGGGCGCCATCGATGGCGCCGTTGATGTCCAGCGGTTCCCGGTCAAGCTGCGGGGTCCGCGAGAACGTGAGGAGGTCCTGCACGAGGTTTTTGCACCGCAGCGCTTCCCGTTCGATCGACAACAGCGGCATCGACAGGGCGTCGTTCGGCGAGAGCCGCCGGACCACGCTCTGGGCGAACCCCAGGATGATGCCGAGAGGGTTGTTGATCTCGTGCGCGACGCCCGCCGCCAGTTGGCCGACCGCCGACATCTTCTCGGAACGCAGCATCATCGATTCGATGCGCTTGCGCTCCGTAAGGTCGTGCGCCAGGTAGACGGACCCGATCACGTCGCCGTTGTCGTCCCGGATCGGCGTGGAGGAGAAATTCACGGTCACGGGTTCGCCGTCGCTGCGCAGGAGGAGGCTCTCCCTGTCCTTAAAGCACGACCGCAGGGTTTCCTCGGATTCGTTCCAGATGTCCGACAGCGACTTTCCGACCAGTTCCTCTTCGCGGTAACGGAGCATTTCGAGCGCGGCCCGGTTGGCCTTGCGTATCCGCGCGTCCGGCCCCGTGACGATGAGAGTGTCCGCCATGGATTGGATGATGCTGTCCACATAGCTCTTGGAGACCGTAACTTCCTTCAAGTCCGACGTCATCTTATTGAAGGCCGACGCCAGCTGCCCCAGCGTGCCATCGTCCTCCTGGAGCGGCACCTTGAAATCCAGGTCGCCGCGGGCGATCCGCTCCGTCGCGGTGACGAGGATCCCGATGGGCGAGATGATCGCCCGGCGGAAAATGATCAGGACCAGCGCCGAAGCGACGAGGATCACGAAGAACACCAGGAGCACCACCGCCTTTTTGACGGCCCACAACCTGTGCGTGATGCCCTCGGTGGACATCCCCAGGCGGACCGCGCCGATCGTTTCTTTTATCGTCGGACGGGGCGAAGCGTTGCCGAAAAGGATGTCTTCCTGCTCCGCGAATTCTTCCCGCTCGTATATGACCAGGAGCGAGAATTCACGCATCAATGATAGGGTGGGGCTCCCGGCTTCGGCGAGAACGATCCCTTGAGCGTCCGAAATCCGGCAATAGATGACGTCCTTCTGCTTCATGGCGTTGTCGACGATCTTGTTCAGCGATTCCGTGTGCCGGGTCAGGATCGGGTATTCGCAGCTCACCTCCAGGCTGTCCAGCAGGAGGTCCGCGCGCTCGTTCATTTCCTGCCATAAAATCGAAGATTCGTGCTGTATGAAATAAACGCCGAGGGACGCGCCGACGAACAGGATGATCGCCGCGGTCAACATCGCCAATTTTGTCCCGAGGTTGAGTTTCATTGTCCGAACACCTCTCCGGCCTTCCTAAGGATTTCAGCCGGGATATCGATCTTCAAACGTTTCGCGACGATCGTGTTGATGGAATAGGTCAGCCGCCGGGGGTTCGCGAACGGGATGTCCGCGGGGTTTTCCCCGTTCAGGACGCGGAGGGCGATCTCGCCGGCCTGGCGCCCGAGGTCAACGTAATCGCAGTCCACGGAAAACAGGGCGCCCGCTTTCGTGTAGTAGGAGGAAAGGCCCACGACGGGCAATGAGTTCCTGGCGCATTCCTGGAGGAGATATAGGACCGAGTGAGAGGAATAGATCGCGGGATCGGGGACCATCAGCAGCAAATCCATTTTCCATTGGATGTCTTCCAACGCGCTCGGGACCTCTTTTTCGGACGCGATCTTTCGCGTGAGCAAACGGATCCCGAGGCTTTCTTGGATCTGCGCCGACTCCTGGGCAGTGATCGGATAACCGGCCGAATGGATGATCCCGATCTTCCTCATCTCCGGCGCGATGTCCTTCACGCGGCGGAGTTTTTCCATCAGCGGGATATCCAGGACCACGCCCGTGGCCCGCGCGTGCGCCGCCTCTTTGGAGCCGAGGGTCATGCAGAACACCACCGGGACATCGGGGAATTTTTCCTTCGCCAGCGTGAGGGCCGGAGTGCCGAGGGCCAGAATGAGCGCGGGGTGTTCGATCTCGACCGCCGAGGCGACATCGGCCGGGGATTCGGTTTTTAAATTGTAGGAGGAGACTTTTCGGATTCCCTTTTCGGCGAGGACGGCCTTGATGCCGTCGCGGGCCTGCAGGAACGGAACGGCGTCGCTGGCGGAGATGATCGCGATGGCGTCCCGCTGTTCGAAGGAAAATGACGGCGCGGCGAAAACGTGCGCGGCGACAAGGCCCGCCCCGAAAAGGCGAAGGCCCGCGCGGACGGCGTTCCGGCCGGAGGAAAGTTTCATACGGGAGGCGCCCCCCTCGGCAGAAGCGAAAACACCTTTTTGGAAAGGTCCTCTTGTGAAACCGGCTTCGGAAGGAAGTCGTCCGCGCCGGCCGCCATCGCCTTTTCGCGGGACTCGGAAGCGTCGAACCCGGAGACCGCCAATATCTTCACATGTCTTAAATTGGCGTCCTCCCGGATCATGCGGCAAACCTTCAGTCCGTCGATCCCCGGCATCCGCAAGTCCAGGATGACCAGGTCCGGCAGAAAACTGTGTATCCTGTAACCGACCTCATAACCGTCCACGGCCTCTTCGATCCGGACGCCGGGATAAAACTGCTTCAGCGCTTTGACGAAGAACCGCCGGACGCCGTCCTCGTCGTCCGCGATCAGGACCTTCAAATTCTCTCCCTCCAGCAAATCCGCCGGGACCGGGAAATTATGCTCCCTCAGAAACACGGCCAAGTCCTTCGCCCACACCCGCCGATGCCCGCCGCCCGTTTTAAAGGAAGGCAGCTTGCCCTCCTCTATCCATCTCCCGACGGTCGTCGGCGTGACGAGACAGATACGGGCTATATCATGGGTGCCCAGAACTTTCGTTTTCATGGAAGAGCATGTCCTCCTTTGCGTCCATTTAACTGTATTAACTGTTTATAGCGATTTAACCGTTTGCGCAATACCTTTGATTTTCGTATTGCGCCGGCAGCGTGTTTTTGGGGGTTGGATTATTTCGGAAACAAAAAAGCCGCCCTCGGCCTGCGCCGGGGGCGGCTTCTCGGATCGGAACGGAACCTATCTAGTATTTGACTCCGCAACCATAGGACTGGGTGGAAGGTTCGGTCACGGGCTTGCCCGCCATGGCCTCGGTCAAGGCCGCGTCCACGAAGTTCTTGGCGGTCTTGACGTCCGCCGGATCGGCGGACGGGGTGTCGTCGATGGCCCCGGCGTAGATCAGGACCCCCTGGGGGTCGATGACGAACATGTGCGGCGTGGTCTTGGCGCCGTAGAGCCTGCCGGCGCGGCCGTCCGGATCAAGCAGCACATGGGTGGCGGCGACCTTCCTCTCCGCCGCCAGGGATTTCATTTTCTTGGCGGGATAATTCCCCTGCTTTCCCTCGGCGGAGGAATTGATTGCGAGCCAGGCCGCTCCCTTTCCGGTCCACTTCTTCTGCAGCGCCTGCATGTTCCCGGACCCGTAATGCTTCTTGACGAAGGGGCAGTCGTAGTTGAACCATTCCAGCACCACGTATTTCCCTTTGAATTCGGACAGGCTGTGGCCGTTTCCGTCCACGTCCTGCGCCTGGAAATCCGGCGCCGCTTGGCCGATCATCACATCCGCGGCGGCCAGGGGCGAAAAAGCCGCCGTCATGACCGCCAGCAGAACGAACATCCATTGTTTCCTCATAATCCCTCCCGATTATGTTTCGTATTCATCTTTTAAAAATCCTACTTCACCGGCAGCCGCACCTGCAACGCGCGCCGCGTTCCGGCGGGATCCCATCCGTCCGTCCGGATGGCAAGCCCCGAGAACGTGCTTTGAGACCCGGTGCGCGACGCTTTCTTCATGATCAGCCGGCAGCCGTCCCCCACCCATTCCCATTTCTGCGGAGCGGACAGCGGGACCAGGCCCGGTTTGTCGGGATAAAATGAAACCTGCTTGCCCAGGCAGGGTTCGTTCACCGGCGGGCGGAACATCAGGCGCCACTCCGTCGGCATCTCGATCACCGACACCCGCCAGGAAGACTCCGTCGTGGGAAGCGCGGCCCGGGCCCGGGCGAACTCTTCCTTCATGGCCTCGTTGGGCGCCGGCGCCGACACCTTCACCGGCATTTCCAGCGCGAGGTCCGCGCCGCCGGGAATACAGACATCGGCGCACTCCATCCAATCCACCCGCGCCCGCAGGACCATGGGATCGAAAACACTGAGGTCGGTCGTCGTATTGATCTGGGCGGGGACCAGGACGCTCCCCTCATACCCGAAACTCACGATGCCGCCGGCTTCTATCCGTTGGGGAACGGGCCAAAGCAAAGGGCCGACGTCGACGCCCGGCGGCGGCGTCCAGCGGACCTTCGTGGCGAGGCCCGCCTCTCCCGGGTTTGTCCAATAGGTATGCCATCCCGGGTCCATTTCCAGCCGCACGCCCACGGTGAAAGGTTTCCCCGGCTCGACCGATTTCACGTCGGAGACCAGCTTCGCCCGGACATGGGATTTCGGGGAGGGCTCCTGGGCGGCGGCGCACAAAGCGAACGGCGCGACGGCGATCAAAGCGGCGGCGATAAATTTATTCCGGTGAGAAGACATTGACGAATCCTCCAGTACGCAGAAAAATGACCTGAAACCCGCAGGGCTCTCCCAAGGCTTTGCCCACGGCCTCGGCGTAGGCGCGTCCTTGGGGCTCATACCGCTCCGCATGCCGCGCCGCATCGCCCTTACTTACTTTATCTGTTTTATAATCCGCCACCCACAACTTTCCATCGCGCCTGAGGAGAAGGTCCATGCTTCCGCGCACCACGCGGTTGTCCCGCGGCATGACGAAGGGCATCTCACGGCCGAGGATTTCGGCGCGCGCCAGCGTTTCCGCGGCCGGTCCGGCGAGGAACTCCTTCAGGATCCCGCGGCTGTCGTTCACCACACGATCCCAGTCCGTTCCGGGGTTTCCCGCGAAGAGGAAATTCCGCGCCCGACGCAGAGCTGTTTCCAGATCATCCTGCCCATGAAAATCCCATTCCTGTAGGACCGCGTGGCAAAGCTGGCCCACCAAATGGGCCGGAGAGCTTTCAGCCGCCGGTTCGACGTCTTCCGCCGGCTCAAACAATTTCCCGTCATGGGCGGAGGTGGGCGTGGAAAAAAGATCGCGGCCCTGGAGCTCGTCCCGCTCCGTGAAACGACGGCGCCACAGCGCGGCGAGCTTTTCAAAATCCATGTCCGCGCGGGGCTGAACGGCTTCGGCATTCCGCCGCGACGGCGCGCCTGATCCGGCCACGATGTAGGCGGCGGGGACTCGGTGCTCCGGACCGGGCGCCAGAAATTCCGGCCGTTCGCCTTTCTCGGGCCAGAGGCCGCCCTCTTGCAGGGCGCCCGCGAGCGTGCCAGACGACGCGCCGTCCGCCTGGCCCAACAAGAACATTTTCTCCCGCGCCCGCGTCAGGGCCACGTACAGCAGCCGCGCGCGCTCCCGCTCTTCCCGGCGGCGCTCGTCAAGCTCAAGGACGGCGTAGGCCGCGTCCGTCGCGCCCGACTTCGGCAGCCGGATCCCCGTCGCCCCCGCCGCTTCGTCCGCCAAGATATTCTGCCCGCGGCCGCCGCGGCTCGTGGCGGATAAATTGGCGAGGAAGACCACCGGGAACTCGAGTCCCTTGGCCTTGTGGATCGTCATCACGCGCACCGCGTCCAGGTGCTCGTCCACCAACGGGCTCTCGCCTTCCTGGACATTGTCGTCCATGGCGCCCGTCACCTGGCCGATGAACTCCTTCAGGGAAGCGCCCCGGGCATCGCCGGCGTCCCGCGCCAGGCGGCCGAACTTCAGCAGGTTCGAAAGGGTTTGTTCGCCGTTATAGGTTTTGGAAGCGAGCGGGAGCAGCCGCGTGCGCCAAAAAATCTGCTGGACCAGGCCCGCCAGCGGGACGCGGCCTGTTTTCTCCCGGAGAAAACGCAGATCCTCCCACAACGACTGCACGCGCGACGCCGCCGAGGCCGGCAATCCGGCCCGCCGCCAATTCTCATCGGTATAGTTGAGACCGCGCGCTTCCGACAACGACAGCACGTCGCGGTCATCCAGCGCCGCCAGCGGGGAGCGAAGGAGGCCCACAAGCGAAATCCGGTCTGAAGGATCGTCCAGGACCTTGAGCAGGTTGAGGAAATCCAGAACCTCCTGCGTGCCGTAGAAATATTTGTCGGCCTCCACCGCGTAGGGAACGCCGCGGGACTTGAAGGCCTCCAAATAAGCGGAGAGGTGCGTGGTGCTGCGGACGAGCAGGGCGATATGGCGGAACCAGAATTTCCCTTCGGGCGGAGACGCTTCCCCGCCGCGGCGCGCCATCCCATGGGCCGCGATCCAATCCGCCGCCCATCGGGCCTCGGCCCGCGCCGACGCCGAAGGCGGCAGTTTTTCTTCCTCCGGATTCTTTTCCACGAGGACGAGTTCGACCGACGGCTCCGGCGGGACCGGGCGGCCTTCGCGCGGATGGACGCTCAGATAGCGGGGCTGGAGACCGGCCTCTTCGCGCATCACGTTTTCCATGCAGGCGTTGACCGGGCCGAGCAACCCGTCGTGGGCGCGGAAATTCACGCGCAGCTCGCATTTCAGCGCGCCCTGCTTCAGGAGAAGGTTCGTGAAATTCTCGTAGGCGCGGATGTCGGCGCCGCGGAACCGGTAGATGGATTGCTTCGGGTCGCCGACGACGAAGATCTTTCCGGGCGCCACCTGCACGTTGGTCCAGGTCCGCGCGAAGTAGCCGGGCTTTTCCGCCAGATAAAGTAGGATTTCGCCCTGCAGCGGGTCCGTGTCCTGAAACTCGTCCACCAACAGGGCGTCGAACTTCATCTTCAGGGACTCGCGCACGGGCCGGTTGTCGCGCACCAAGGCCCGCGCGCGGGCCAGCAACCCGTCGAAAGTCACCCAGCCCCGGCGGCGATACTTCTCCCGCAACTCCTTCACAAAGGGCCGCACAAGGCCGACGCACAGCCGGATCGCCTCTTCGGATTCCGGCGACACGGACTCCGCCAGGCGCCGCAGTTCCTTGTAAAAAGACTCAAGGTCCGGCTCGACCCACGCCGCGGGCCAGGAGGCGCCGGGCAGCTCCGCGAGGCAAAGGCCGTCGAACTTTTTCTTTTGGGATGCGGCGGCCGCGCGGCGGATGTTCTCGCAGATCGCCCGGAGGACTTCCAGGATTTTGCCCTTGGGTTTGTGGGCGTAGGACTTCGGCAGCGCGTCGGCTTCGTCGGCGTAGCGCTTCAGTTCCTTTTGGGCGAAATCCGACGGGACGCCGGCCTGGTTCAGGTCCACGGTCTCGCGGCAAAGCTCCCTCGCCAGCGTTTGGATGTCGGCGAGCGGGACCCAGGGCAAAATATCCAGCCAGGACTGGCGGCGCGGGGGATTTTCCCCCAGCTCGACGTCCAGCCACTGGGACCATTCGGAAGAAAATATCTCGTCGAAATAGGATTTCTGCGCGTCGACTTCGAAACCGGGACCGAGGCCACTCTCCACGGGGAAGAGCTGCAGCAAATAGGAAGCGAAGGCGTGGAGCGTCGTGATCTGCGCGCGGTCCAGATGCTGGAGCGCCTGCTCCGCCGCGGCGCGAAGGGCCGGATCGGAACGGTGGAAACGCGTTTTCGCCTCGGCGATGATCCCCCGGGCGCGCTTTTCCCGTTCCGCGGGAAGCGGGCGCCGGTCCAAGGCGGCGAGCAAATCCTCCAGGGCCGACGCCAGGCGGATCTTGATCTCGCCCGCGGCTTTTTCCGTGAAGGTGAGCGCCACCAGCCGCGTCACATCTATTCCTTCCCCCTTGGGCCCGCCGGCCAAAAGGAGGAACAGCAACCGGTCCGTCAGGAGCGTGGTTTTCCCCGTGCCCGCGCCGGCTTCCACCACGACGTTGGCGTTCAACTGGAGCCGCGCGTCATCCCGGCACTGTTGGTCCGCGATCACGGTTTTTTCTCCTTCGCCCGCGCCGGCTTCGTTTTCGGCGAACCGCCCTTTGCGGGTTTTTCGTCGACTCTTTCGGAAACAAGCCCCAGCTTATCCTCATGCGACGCCCGGACCGCGGAATTATCCGCGCGCCAGCGGGTCGGCCCGTGGGATTTACGGCAAACCGCCGCGAAGGAACAATACCCGCAGTGGCCATGCTCGGTGTCGCTCGGCCGGATGGGAAACAGTCCCTTCTCCATCTCGTCCCGGAAGAACGCCGTCTGCGACAGAAAAGACTTCCGCAGCGCCCGCCACGACTCGGCGTCCAGCGTCGCCGTGCGCGGAAGGCTTTCCCCTTCCGGCGGCTCGATCTCGCGGTACAACACGCCGGCGAACTTATCTTCACCCGGCCACGGCCGCCCCGCCCGCGCCAGGATCTCCAGATAGGCGGGGGGCTGGCGTTCATCGCCCTTGGCGACGGCCTTCTCCAAATTACTGAATTTCAGTTTTGATTTATAATCGACGACGCGCATCCTTCCGTCGGCGGAAACATCCACGCGGTCCATGCGGCCCTTCAAAACGACGGGCGGTTCGGACGGAACCACGGCGGAAATCTCTTTTTCAAAGTGCGTCGGCACCATGCCGGATTCGACCGCGTCGCGGATGTCCGCCTCGATGAAGCGGCGGAGGTTGGCCTCCAGGTTTCCTTTGAGCGACTCCCACAGCAGAGGATAAAGGCCGAGGCTTTCGCCCGTGAATTCCCGGAACGCCGCCGCCATGGCGCGCTCGAAGGAGGGCCGCCATTTCCCATGATCGAGAGCAGCCTGATTCCAAAAGTCCGCGGATTGCAGGTCCCTGTAAAACAGCTCCAGGACCTTGTGATAGAAATTCCCCTTGATCCAGGCCGCCATCTCGTCCCGTTCCGTGGCGTCCTTCTCTTCGCCCAGGTTGACGACGCGCGCCAGGAAGAACTGGAACGGACAGGCGGCGAACTGGTCCAAGGCTTTCGGCGACAATCCGCTGCGCGCGAGGCGCTCGGCGAAAGCGGCGTTCTTTCCGATGATGCCGTCCCGCGGGCCCGGTTCCTCCCATTGGTTGAGCGTGTCCGCCCGAACGAGAAGTTCGTTCAGCGCGCCGGGCTCCTGGCCCATGGCGCGCAGGAGAGGCGAAGCGTCCGAACCGAAGCGCGCGGCGTTGAGCACCGCTTCTCCCGGCGAAAGGAAATCCGCGGGGACGTCCGCCAGCTTGGCGTAGGGCGAACGCGGCACCCAGTCGACGAGGCGTCCCGCGGCCTCGCTCCGTTCCGACGTCAGCTCCTCCGAAAAATCGTAACCGGCGGCGCGGACCAATTCGCGCAGATAAAGCGAAGGGACCTGGGCGCGGCCGTCGTCGCCCGAACGCGAATAGACCGCGTAAAGCTTGTCCGACGCGGACGAGAGCGTGAGGTAGAAGAGCGTTTTCTCCTCGTCGTAGCCCGCCAGCTTTTGGGAGATCCAATAGCCGGCCGGCTGCTGCATCAGCGCGCGCAGGCCGTCGCGCAGCAGCGGGTCTTCGTGCGACGAGCGAGGGAAAAGCCCTTCCTGCAGCCCGACGAGGAACAACACTTTAAAGGAATCACCGCGGGCGTCCATGACCGACGCCACCCGCACGCCCTGTCCCATGCGCTCCGGCTCCAGCGACGCGCGCTCCAGCCGTTCTTCCAGCGCTTCCAGAAACGACGTCCAGCCCGGCGGCTCGTTCAACGCGTCGAACAGCGCCAGGCTCTCGAGCGATGCGACGGTCTTCGCCCATGCCTTTCCCTCCACTCCGTCGTGAGGCGGCGCCAAATACTCCCGCAGGATTTCCATGGCATGGGACACGAGGCCGCGCCAATTTTCAAAACGGCGCGTGGGGTCCAAACGCTCATGGAGTCCCGACAGCCACGGCCAGAGAACGACGGCGCTCGCCGTGAGATCGCGGGCGTCTCCGGCGGACAGGGCCGACGGGACTTTCCCCTCCGCGCAGGCGGCCAATTTTCCCTGCCACTGGATCCAGCCCGAGTGGATACCCAAACGCTCCACGAGCGCGCGGGTTTCCGCCGGCACTTTCTGCGCGCGGGAAAAATTGAGATAGGGAGACTCCGCCAGGTCGAGCAAAGCGCGGGCCGGCACGTCGCGGCGCCGCAGGGTCAAAAGGGCCAGCGCGGTCTTGGCGATGGGGTGGCGGAGCAGCGGCTCGGAAGCCGCGAGGTGGAACGGGATGCCGTTCTCGCGGAAGACGTCTTCGACCGCCGCGCGATAGGGTTCCAGCGAACGGGCCGTCACGCCGATCTGGGAATAGGGAACGGGATTGGACGGGTCCTCGCGCAGCCGCAGGATTTCCTTCGCCACGCGCCATATCTCGTCCCGCGCGCCCGAAGCGCTGATGATGTGAAAGGCATCCGCCTTCGGCCGGACGCCGGCCTTGTCCGGCGCGAAAAGACCGTCGAGCGCGCCGCCGACGGCCCGCGACGCCGCCCCCGGAGCAAGATGCTCGGGCGCCACGCCGCCCTGATGGAGTTTCAACTTGTAGAAACGCTCCGAGAAGGAGAAGGCCGGGTGCCCGTGGCGATAGGGAAAGAACACGCTCACGGGGCAGACTTCGCCGACGGACTGGAAGAAATCCGCCTGCACGCCGGTCAAGTCGTAGAACCCATAGTAAAGGACTTCCGCATAGGGAAATTTACCCGACGGGTTTTCCCGGAGGGACTGTGAAGCCCGGCGGGCCAGCGCGTGGAACGGCAGCAGGTCCAACTCCTTCAACCGCGCCGACAGTCTTTTCTGCAGGTGCAGCAGTTCTTTCAATCGCGCGCGGTCGTTCTCGTCCCGGACGAGTTCTTCAAAGTGGAATTCCAGGAATTGATCGGGGTCGACGCCGGCCTCCTCCAGGTCGCGAAGGGTTTCGCGGAAGGCCGAAGACAGGCGCCGAGAAAGGTTCTCATGCCGCGAGGCGAAATGGTCGCGCAGCAGCCCGTCGATCAATTTATCGAGGAAGAAATCATCCGTCAGCACCGTCCCGAACGAACGCCCTCCCGCCGACAGCACGTCGAGGGCCAGCGTGTAGAAGGTGTGGAAACGAACGTTGAGGAAGGTGCGGTTGTTTTCAACCGTGAGCAGGCGCTGCAGGCGTGAGGAAAGCTCTTTGGAGGGCGTGACGACGGAAATGGTCCGGCCTGGACCGGGCGATAAATCCTCCAGGCGTTTCAGGAACGCCGTTTCAAGCGAAGGCTGGAAGGGACCGCAGAAAACCTGAAACACTATTCCGGCTTCGACGGCGGCTGGAAGCCGAACCCTCCGCCGCCTTCCGAGAGGCGGCTCGTCATTTTTTCAACCTCGCGCAGGAGCTCCGTCGGGCGCGTCTGCGCTTCCCCCGAGGCCCAGGCGAGGATGTTGAACATCAGCATCGCGATGGAAGCGAAGGCGGGGTTGGGCTTTTCCGCGGCTTCCTTGCGGATGGCGTTCATCTCGCCGTTGATCTCCGCGTAGTCGCGGGACACCTTGAAGATGCGCTCGCCGCAGCCGCGGCAGAACTTGTCCTCCGCGCTGTAGACCCAACCGCAGGTATGCGTCAATGGGGACATGGAACGCTCCTTTGGACTATTTTTTTCGCCGGTTCTGGCGGACCGCTTCCGCCAGGACGATACCCGACGACGTCGAGAGGTTGAAGGACCGGATCGACCCCGTGGCCGGGATCCGGAAGAACCGTCCGGGATACCGCTTCCAGAGGGATTTCGGAAGCCCGCGCGTCTCGGCGCCGAGGACCATGTAGGCGCCCTTCGGGATCCTCGCGTCCCAGAGGATTTTCTTCGCGTGGGTCGAGAAGAAGAAAATCTTTTCCTTCGGGATGCCGTGGAAGAAATAATCGACGTCCGGATGGACCTGGACGCGCACGTTGGGCCAATAGTCTAGGCCGGCGCGCTTCAGATATCTGTCGTCCAGGGAAAACCCCAGCTTGCCGACCAGGTGGAGTTCCGCGCCGAAACCCAGGCAGGTGCGGCCCACGTTCCCCGTGTTCCAGGGGATTTCGGGCTCCACCAGCACGACGCGGAAGGGGTTCGCCTTCGCGGCGGACGCTCTTTTGGTCATTTTAGTTTTTCCATTTTCCATAAACAACAATCCCGCCCTGAAGTTTCCTTCAAGACGGGACCATGGAGAGTGAATGTACGGCCGGCTAACCTTTTTCCCAGAGCTTCTTGCCTTTGAAGCCGTCGCCGGGGGCGTCGTCCGACGGCGGGATCCTCCGCTTGAGCTCCGCGTCGTCCGCGGCGGCCACGAAACGGAACTCGATCTCCTCGGGACGGATCAGGCCGAGGTTCCGCCTGGCTTCCTGCTCGAGGAATTCGTCGTCCCTCTGGGCACGCGCCAGTTCAAGCTGTTTGTTCGCCAACCGCGCCTGGGCCTCCTGCAGTTTGGCCGCCAGCCGGCTGTATTCCCGCCGGCGCGAAATGTAACCGCGCACGCCGCTGCTGGAGGCCAGCATCACCAGGACGAAGGCCCCGATGGACAGCCAGAGGACGTTCGTCTGGACGAATTTTTTCAGCGCGCTCTGGGAAATACGCTGGCTCCCGGGAACGAGGCGGACTTGCCGAGGGACTCTTCCAAGCGCAGCAACTGGTTGTACTTCGCGATGCGCTCGGAGCGCGACGCGGAACCGGTCTTGATCTGCCCGCAGTTCAGCGCCACGGCCAGGTCGGCGATGGTGGAATCTTCCGTCTCGCCGGAGCGGTGCGACATGATCGTGCCGTAGCCCGCGCTCTGCGCGCGCAGCACCGCGTCCACGGTTTCCGTCAGGGAGCCGATCTGGTTCACCTTGACGAGGATGGCGTTGGCCACGCCGTTATCGATGCCCTGCACCAGCCGCTTGGTGTTGGTGACGAAGAGGTCGTCGCCCACGAGCTGGGTCTTTTTCCCCACCTGCTGGGTGAGGCCTTTCCAGCCGGACCAATCGTCTTCGGCCAAACCGTCTTCGATGGAGACGATGGGGTATTTATCGACCCACGCTTCATAGAAATTGATCATCTCTTTCGCGGTGCGCTCCACCACTTTGCTCTCGCCCTCCAGCGTGTACTTGTCGTCCGAGAAATATTCGTTGGACGCGCAGTCCAGGGCGATGTAGATGTCCTTGCCGGGCTTGTAGCCGGCGATCTCGATGGCCTGCAGGATCACCTGGATGGCCTCTTCGTTGGACTTCAGGTTCGGCGCGAAGCCGCCCTCGTCGCCCACCGCGGTGTTCTGTCCGGCTTTCTTCAGGACGGACTTCAGCGCGTGGAAAACCTCCGCGCCGGCGCGGAGCGCTTCGCGGAAGGAGCCGCCGCAGACCGGGGCCACCATGAATTCCTGCATATCCACGTTGTTGTCCGCGTGGGCGCCGCCGTTGAGGATGTTCATCAGCGGCACGGGGAAGATATACTCCTTCGACTTGATGCCGAAGGCCTGGCGGATGTGCTCGTGCAGGACCACTCCGCGTGAAACGGAGGCCGCGCGGGCGACCGCGAGGGAAACGCCGAGGATCGCGTTGGCGCCGAACTTGGATTTGGTCTCGGTGCCGTCCATGGCGAGCATTTTTTCGTCGATGGCGCGCTGTTCCGCGGGGTCCTTGCCGATCAAAGAAGGGGCGATGTCGTCGTTGACGTGGGCGACGGCCTTCAGAACGCCCTTGCCGTTATAACGCTTCTTGTCGCCGTCGCGCAGTTCGAGGGCCTCGTGGATGCCGGTGGACGCGCCCGAGGGGACCGCGGCGCGGCCGAGGGTGCCGTCCTTCAATAAAACATCGACTTCGACCGTGGGGTTGCCCCGGGAGTCCAGGATCTCGCGCGCCCGGATCTTGTCGATCTTGGCGGCGCCGCTGATCTTGGGCGCGGAGGCCGTATTTTTTTTCGCTGCGAGCTTTGTTGCCATGGAAATTTCTCCTTAAGGTTATCTTGTTGTCACCCCGGCGGAAGCCGGGGTCCAGATGAACTGGATTCCGGCTTGCGCCGGAATGACTGCTTAAAAATTTACGCCTTCAATCCGGCCAGGATTTGCCCTTCTTTGGCCAGGGACTTCAACTTGTCCTTGTCGTCGCTTTCCAAATAGATCCGGACCACGGGTTCCGTGCCGGACAAGCGGATGCCCAGCCAGCTGCCGTCGGCGAGGATGAATTTGTGACCGTCGGTCTCCACGATGCGGCGGACGTTCATCTTGCCGAACTTGGTGGGAGGGTTTTCGCGCAGCTTCTCCCGCAGGGCGATCATCTTTTCCGTCGTAACGTGGAAATTCAGCCGCTCCGTGACGAAGGGCCCGACCTGCTTTTGCAGCGCCGCCAGGGACTTCCGCAAGGGCTGCTTGGTGACGGCCACAATCTCCGCCGCCAGGAGACAGGCGAGCACGCCGTCCTTCTCGGGCACATGTCCGCGAATCGAAAGCCCGCCGGACTCTTCCCCGCCCAGGATGAAATGGCCGCCCTTCGAGGGATAGACGGAACTCTCGTGCACCATCACGTCGCCGATGAACTTGAACCCCACCGGGGTTTCCTTCACGGAGAGCCCGTGAAACTTGGCCACCGCGTCGATGAAATGGGACGTCATGACGCTGCGCGCCACCACGCCTTTCCACCCGCGCGTCTTGACCAGGTGGTCCAGGAGGAGAGGCAAGAATTCGTTGGGCGAGATCAGGCTGCCGTCCACGTCCATGATGCCGAAACGGTCCGCGTCGCCGTCCGTCGCCAGTCCCAGGTGCGCTTTTTCCTTTTGGATGGCCTTGTGCATCGCTTCGAGGTTCTCCGGTTCGGGGGAAGGGCCTCCGCCGTTGTACAGCACGTCGCGGTCCTGCCTCAGGGAGATGACTTCGGCGCCGCAGCGCTCCAGAAATTCGTTCAGGTATCCGCGGCCGGCGCCCCAGATGGCGTCCACCACGACCTTGAGCTTGCCCTTCTTGATGGCCTTCACGTCCACCAAGCGCTCCAGTTGCTTGAAATATTCGGGTTTGGGGTTCAGCGGAACGATCAGGCGCTTCTTGATGCCCGTGGCCTCGCGGCCGGTCTTGGGCGCGGCTTCGCCCGAGAGGTAAACGTCGCAGCCGGACTCGATCCGCTGGGTGATCATCGGCAGGGCCGGACCGCCCCAGTCGGAATTGAACTTCAGTCCGGAATAGGCGAAGGGGTTGTGGCTCGCGGTGATGATGATGCCGCCCGCGGCCCTGGAACGAAGGATTTCGTAGGCCACCACCGGCGTGGGGATGTCCCTGTCCGAGAGGTGGACCTCAATGCCGTTGGCCGCGAAGACGTTGGCCACGGTCTGGGAAAATTGTTCGGAAAGGAAGCGGGTGTCGTAGCCGATGACGACGGAGCGGTTGTGGAGGCCTTCCTGCTTCAGGTAATCGGCGATGGATTGGGTGACGATGCGGACGTTGGCAAAAGTGAATTCGTCGGCGATGATGGCTCGCCAACCGGACGTACCGAACTTGATCTTCATGGGGCGCAAGTCTCCTCGGAGCCTCGAGGGACTCCGCAACAGGTTTGAGCCGCTATCCTATCACAAGGTCAAAAAGCTGTCAACGGCGGTCTGAGAGGGAAAAACGATGTGAAATCCTGACCTTAACAGTCATTTTTTGGGCGAATGGAGGACAGAAACTCGGCCGGATGGTAGGATTGATTTTTTGCCGGATGCAAACAGCTTAAGCGGAGGTCAAGAAAAGGCCAAGAGCCTTCAGTCCTTCTTGCAGGCTCTCAACCAGGCGGAAAATCGGCACCAGGACCACAACGTCCTTGTAGACGCCCAATTCGACCTGGTCCGAAGCGAAAATCACCGCATTTTTGGGATCCAATTGCCCCGCCTTTTCCAAGGCCGACAACAGCCTGTCCATCCTCAAGATCGCTCCGTCCAGAAGCGACACTTCCGCGCGGGCCGAAGCAATGAGCGAGGGTCTCTCGCCGGCCAGGATGATCCGGATGTTGCCTTGGCGCAACAGGACGTCGTAGTCGCGCATGAATTCCTCCCGGTCCCTGCCCGCATTGAAGGCTGCGTCCGCCGACATGCCTTGCCAGAAATCCGGAGAGGCTTGGCGCGGATCGCGCACGATCAGGGTCAAGGTGTTCGCCGTATCCCCGGCCGTTCCCGCATTATTGGCGACGAAGGCCGCCAGCAGTCCCGACACGGAGGCGCGCGCCGCGCCCTTCTTCATCACATCCGCCGGAACTTCAGCGAAGACGTCTTTGCCGCCCCTCATCCGCGCGGAAACTTTCGTGAAGACGACGCGTCCGGCGTATGCGGCCAGAATGTCACTCCGGAAGGTTTCATGGCCCCGCGGCGACCAAGCATCGCCCGGCGCGTTGTCGCCCAAAGACTCCAAAGCCCGCCCCAGGACATAAGCGGCCCCCCGGTCCCCGCCCCTTGCCGATTCCCGCGCCAAACCCTTGGTCAAGGCCCCGCGCAGAGCCGCCGGGTCGGGCGTTCCGTCCACAAAAGCGTTGCTGGCCAGTCTGATGTGAATCCGCGGCAGGCCCAGGGCGTCCACCCCGAAATTCCGCGCCGGAGCGATGCCGCGCAGCCAGACGCGGGCCCGGTCGCGGAACCCCGACTCCTTCACATGCCAAGAATCATCGACGGCCACAGGGACCGGAACAACGGAAACCTCCGAAACCGAATCTTGCCGGGCGGATAGGATCGCGCGGAACGCCGCGGACAGAAGAGCGGAGAAGACCATCGCCAGAACAATCCCGCCGGCCACGCCGCCCGCAAGAGACCCCGCAAGGAAACCCAAAGATACCGGCAGGACCTGCGCCGCGAAATAGGCCCACCGCTCGCTCACCACGCCCAAGCCGTGCAGCGCCTCGTGCCCGGGCACGCCCAGGATATAAAGGCCGGCGCGGGACAACACCTTGAAAACGGGGTTTGAATGATAGACGAAATGGGCGAGGGAAGGATTCAGGACTAGCGCGTGTGTGTTCTTTTCAAATTCCAATAAATCGACGCCGGGCTCAACGCGGACCGAGCGGAACCCGAACAGGGGCGGCGCGCGACCGTCGGGGGTTTCATAGGCCGCTCCCGAACGCGCAGCCGCCGCCAAAACCAATCGGAGAATCCCCATCAGGACCAGCCCCGCCAGGGGCCAAGCCGCCGCCGCGCCCAGAGAGCTGGCCGCAAAACCGAAGGACGCGGCCAAAAACTGGGCGGACACCAGGAACGCCGCGGCCGCCACGCCGAACAACGCCGCCGCCCACAGCCCCTGCCGCCAGGTTTCCCGGGACACGGCCCTGCGCTCGATGTCCTCAAACAGCCTGTCATAAGCATCCGACTCTCCTTCCGCTTCGAACCAATCGCGAACTTTTTTCAACGCGGCGGAACGATCCACCAGCGTTTCCAAAAGCCTATTCAGCAATTCGCTCCTTGGTCCATGGGCCGTCGGTTCCGATTGAGCGTCCCTCTCGCGCGATGAATACGCCTTCGCGGCGTCCTCATAACCCATTATGTCCGAAACTTTCCCATCATCGCCCACGAAGTACACTTGCACATACTCCGGAACCCGACATTTCAAAATAAAGTCCAACATGGCCTTTTTGGGAAACGCAGCATTCACTTTAATCGTGCACGGGACCGTGATCCCCGTGGTCAACTCGTTTAGGACGCGATGGATTATCAACCATTCCGATAGACCTTCTAAATTTATACTAATTACGGATGAATTATCCTCGACCCGCGTTTCCTCCTTCGACAACGATCTCATAAGGCCGCGAAGAGTTCCCATCATCTCCTCTGTAGGATTGGTTGGTTCACCAAATTTTCCGGACAACGCCCAGGCATGGTCGTATTGCTTGGACCCGCTATCAACTATCAAGTCCTTTGGATTCGGATGGTGGAGGAACAAATTGACGATCATCGCCTCGGGAAATTGGCCGTCAGAGACAAAGACTTTATGCAGGGCCCGCAACCCAAAAAGAGGAGACAAATCCTTCACCCGGCTGGCCTCCAAGTGAAGTATCCCCAGACTGGGCAAGGACCCCATGCCTTCGAGGGGTTCCTGTCTTTGTCCCACATTGACCAGCAACCCGAATACATTTTTTTCCACCGTGGCTGAAGGGCCAAACAGGTCCCTCGCCCGCGTTACTTGGCTTTCGAGAGTGGGGAAGCGATCCTCAGCGGCCGGGGCCGGCGTCGCAATGGGCCCCATATCGGCGAACTCTTCCGGGTGCGCGCGGCGATAAGCGACAGCCTCGGGATAGGCTATTGTTCTGAACGATTTAAAAAATCCGATCTTGACGGCCTCGGGTCGAGGGGAACTTAAAATGATCCTCGACAGCACGGCTTCGGAAAATTGCCCTTCTTCGATAACTATTTTTAAATTCCTTACGTTAAGGTATTGAACCATTTTCAGCATGTCGGAACCCTTTATGCTCGCTCCGACAAAAAAAGTAAATTCCCCGAAGGATGACGGGTGAATGCTGCTCTCATTGGCGGCTGCGGGCCCGACTATTGCTTTCAGGTCATTCGACAATTCCGCCGCAATCACAGAATCATTGTATGACGGAAAGATATGATCCATGCGATACGTCTTCTTACCTTTTCCCGATCTGGAAATTTCAGCAATAAAAGCCTTCGGCGCAGGACTATAATCCTGATAAAAACTCCTGATATCCTTTTTACGAAATTTCCCCTCTGGAATACTCATGGTTTTCAGCCCTCGTAATCCACTGAAAACCCTCAAGTCGGAAGGGCCATCCTCCTTAATAATGATCGATTCGATGCTCGGGCACTTCCTCCAAAGGACGTCCCAGGAAACCGCATAGTCCCGGTCAAGCATTAACTCCAGGGGACCATCATCACGCAAATGAACTTGATTTTCGCCGAAGGTGTCAACGAGAATCCGCCGCTGCTCCTCGATCGTGGGGAAGGGGTCCGGCGTATCTGCAGGCTGGACAGTCCGCTGCGCGGCGGGCGGCGTTGTCCCGGGCAACGCCATGAGGGAGAACTGCTTTGGGTGCGCGCGGTAATACGCGACAGCCTCGGAATAACTCATTGAACGAGACTCCCCCTCATCGGATGAAAAGATAAAATGAACGTTCTCGGGCACGGGGGAAGTTAAAATAAAAAAGGTCATGAAAAATTCGTCGATTTGAAATCCTTCAGACATCAGAAAGACTTCTCTCATTTCAGAAAAGCCCGTCAGTACCCTCAATTCATCGACGCCCAGCCCTTGAGAAAGGCGAATGCGTAATTGCCACATATCCTGCATAAACTCCGCTGTCACAGAACTCATCATGTTGTGTCGCCCGAGTTTTTCCCTGATTATCGCCCTGACTTCCTTGAAGCCGGACCCTGGAATGAAGTCCGCCGCCGAAAACCATTTCATGCCTCCAGACGGATTGTCTGAATAAATACGGATCCTTCCAGAGTTTTCAGCTTCGCGATAAAACCTTTCAAGTTCCACTCGATGAAACCTCCCGGCTGGAAGCTGGATATTGCGCAGACCCCTTATCCCTTCATAAAAGTTAATACTGAGGGTGCCGTTTTCCCCGACAATTATCGTCCTAATGCTCGGGCAATGCTTCCAAAGGGATTCACACTCCCTATAAGGAAATAAATCTCTATCATCCACAGTTAACTCCAAATCCCCGTTCCTATCCACCTTCACTTTTTCGGGCCCGAAGATATCAATGAGCGCTTCACGCTGCTCCTCGATCGCGGGGAAGGGGTCCGGCGTATCAGCAGGCTGGACAGTCCGCTGCGCGGCGGGCGGCGTTGCCCCGGGCAACGTGACGGTGAACTCCTCCGGGTGCGCGCGGCAATAGGCGACAGCCTTGGAATAATCCATAAAACGGGGGGTCTCCCCTTGCATTATAATCTCCTGAATCTCCTCAATCGAGACGCCCTCGGGAAAAGGAGCGCTCAGAACGATTCGGGCCATGTCGGCATCCGTAAATTGATCATGATCCACAAATATCAGGATACTCGCTCGACGAGAGTATTCCGTCATTTTCATTAAGTCGGGAACCGTCGCAACCTTCGTAGGTTTAATCTCATACTTACGAGATACCCCCAGACGAACATAAATATCACGCGTCAAGTGGGGCGGGACGAATTCTCGGCACGCCTCTTCCATCTCGGATATTAAATTTTCGTTGCTCAATCCAGGGGTGAAGGTGCTCGCCGAATAACTTTGTCTTACTATTTCTTCATCCCACACATGAACGACAATTCGCATGGGATCATTTTCATTCCCAAAAAAAAGGCCGACGTCGTCATCAGAAAATTTTCCCGGTGGAATAAAAATGGTTCTCAGCCCTCTTAATCCATTGAAAATCCTCAAGTCGGAAGGGCCATCCTCCCTGATAATGATCGATTCGATGCTCGGGCACTTCTTCCAAAGGGCGTCCCAAGAAACCTCGTAGTCCCGGTCAAGCGTTAGCCCCAGGTTACCGTGGAGAAGCAAACGAACTTGATTTTCGCCGAAGGTCTCAACAAGAATCCGCCGCTGCTCCTCGATCGTGGGGAAGTGACCGGAGGCATCCAATACATTATCGGGATAAACAGAATCAACCGGCGCCTCCTTCAAAACGGGCGCCCGTTCCCTGTCGCGGCGGGCGACGGCGTAAATGTAAGCCGCTTCCACGCGGGACTGCAGTTCCCGCGCGCTCATGATGATGTAAGGCGCTTCTTTCAGATAGGCGGCCGCCTGGGGCTCGTCCAATGTCCCGGAAACAACAACCACCTCGAACCCCCTGTCCTTGAGGAAATGGACGAACTCGCCGGCGATGAGATTGCCCCCGTTGGCCGGCAGGCCGTGAACGAGCAACGGCGGCCGGGTCGAAGCGGTGGGCATGCCACCGCGGCGGAACCCCCGCAAGGGATTGCGCAGGAACTTGGGGAGATAGAGCGTTCCGGTCCCGGGCGGGCCGAACTCCCGGCCCGGAGTCGCACGCCGCTGCACGAAAGCGGAAGCTTCCGCGTCAAGGAGGGATGAAACCGTCGTGCTTAATTCCTTCATTTTTGAATATCGGGACTCCTCACTCAGAACGCTGGGGACAGGACGCGCCGATACGGATTCAGAGATCTGGACATCGTTATTGTCGTCGCGAGCCTTCGATTCATGAGCTCCCTCAATTCCATCGTATCGGGAGCCGACCGTTTCCGAGGCAACCCGACCAAACAATCCCGCCAGCCGACCCATTTGCGATATCCGGATCCGCCCAAGGAACCCCAAAAATCGGGTCAACCGAGAATCTTCGGTTGAGACCCCTTCTGCCCTGGCCGCCGACAACTTGATCCCGCCATAAACCATGGACGCCAATAAACTGAGTCCGACAATAATAACCAGCGGAAGATAATTCGGCATTCCACGCAACAGCTCGGGTTCAGGAATTCTGGGAATCATTGCCGGAAGCGCCGAAGATCCCGAATTCGCGTGAACAACAAGAAGAGCCAGGATTCCCGAAGCCAAAAGGACCCCCGCGGCCAATGCCAGCCGCCTCATCCGAAATCGCGACCCGGCCGGCGCTTTATTCGATTTCAATTTAGCTTGCGCGATGGCCAATATCTTCGCTTTCCTCGCCGTCAAATCCTTGTCTCCGAGAAATCCCAGGGCCGTCAGAATCGACCGGGGCGCCTTATTGTCGGTGAGCTGCGCGATTATTTCCCGAAGGCGCTCTTCGGAGGCCAGGGGCAAGTCATCTTCCATCAAACCGAGCTCATCGCTCAAACTCTTTAATATTTCGTTGCGCTGATCCTGCAAATCCTCAACGACGTCCTCCAGCGGCTCCTCTGGAACCGCCCGTTCCTCCATCTCGCGCGGCGGGCCGGACAGGTCCACCTCCCCGATACGACCAAGGACTTTCCCAACGTCAACACTCCCCGGCCGTGGCAAAACCGATTTTTCCTTGGGAGAACGAACCGGGACGGCACCAAGGCTTAGGAACTCACCGTCCAATTTGATCCTCTGCATGGCTTTCAGGGCAAGGTATTGCCGGTAAAGAATTTCATCCTCCTCCAGGGTCTCCGGGATACCGTTTTGAAAAATCTCATCCACAACGTCCAAATGCCGCAGGGCCAAGGCAAACGGGTTGAGGTTTACTTCCCCATACCGCTCCAACCAAGCCGACGCGGCCGCTTCCAATTGCGTTCGCGATATTTCCTTCCTTCCGTAGGCGATCAGGGCCAGTTGGAATATTTTCTTCGGCGCCAGGGAAAACAGCCCCTTCCAGTCACCGGCAATCCCCCTCTCCAAGTCGCGCTGAAAATAGACCGACTCATGGTCATTGTCTTGCGTTATGCTTCCGGGGAAATGTTGCCGCATTGCCCTTTTGTGACGCAGATCCTCCAAATCTTGATACACATCCTCAAAGGGGTCCGCCGGGGCCTGCAACCCCGCGAGCGAAAGAAAAAAATCCGGCGCCGAAGTGGGGGTAAGCCCCGCGAAATCCCGAGTGAATAACCCATGTCCGGCTTCATGCTCCAGGGTGTTCAACCAATCTTGGCCATCGAACTGGTCCTCCCTAAAAGCGATGTCCACCTTCTGCGCTTTGTAGGTCCCAGCTGCGGACTGCCCCGCGGGCTTGAGGCTGATTGTCACCGGCCGTTGGTGGACAGGAAGGATGAATTGGGCGATGCGGCCGATGGCCTTCACTTTGTCCAGGCCGCTTCTGAACTCCAGGGAAGCAAGCGCCTTCCGGCCGGGCAATTCTTGCCCCCTCAGCATCCTCCGCAGATAGATGGGGCCGTACACCCTCTCCACGGCCTCTTCCGCCGAAACGCCCGACGCCGCCACGAGCAGGGCCCGCTTGAATTCCCGCGGCGTGGGCCGCTCCCGAGACCGCGGCAGGGCGTTCTGTATCCAAAGGTGCGCGCGGACGATGTAAGCCATGTCCTCGTCCGACAGGGCCGGGGCCTTCGTCCCGAATTCCGTGACGATGTCCAAAGCGTATTCCGATAAGTCATCCTTGTCGTAATCCATCTCGCGGCGGAAGATCACCCGGTTCTGCAAGGCCGTGGAAAGCCTTTCGCGGCCGCTGAAGTCGGCCCCGTTGATCGTGGCGATGAACGCAAAACCCTTCGCGTCGGTGTTATCGTCGGTCAGCACGTCGTTCAGCTTCCCTTCCAAATAGCCGCTGGGCAATACATCCAACTCGCTGACCACTAGAACGACCCCGTTCTCCTTGGCCCAAACTATGGCCTTCTCAAGCTCGTCGAACCGCGGCGAGGCGTTGATGTGGCAAAAGCTGCGCGGGCCCGGCGCGGCCGCCCCCGCCTTGACCGCCTCATAACCGCTCGACTCCAGAACCCGCACCACGGTCACGTCCTTGCCGCGGCCGGAGGCTCCCTCCAAAATCATTCCCCGCTTTCCCGCCGCAAGCCCGTTCCGTTTCATACGATATTCCCGCATGATGAGGAAATCTCCCACCGCCGCGGCCAACCTCATCGTGGTGCGCGATAGGGTAAGGGCCCTCGACCTATACAATTGGGCCCCCTCGTTGCGCAGATCCTCTATCCAGGCGTTTTGGAGAGCCTCCGCGTCCACCGCGAATTTCAGGCGGAGCGCGTGCCGGAGCGCGACGCGGCCCTCCGGACTCAAGCTCGGCGAGAACATTTCCCACGCCGCAAGGAGCGCTTCTTCCACGATATTGCCGGATCCGCTCAGCACCTGCGCCCGGGCGGACAGTTCCTGGAGGTCGCGCAAAGAAATTCCCTGTCCCTCCTCCCACCCCGCCACCCGGCGAACGGTCTCAAATACCCCGAGCAGCAGGGCCCGCAAGGCCGCCGCGTTCGGCGCATCCGGCGACACGTATTCTTCGAGCCTTTGCCGGAAAAACGCCTCGTCGAATTCAGGGAAGGCGACGGTGGGGACGTGCGGGGCGAGGAAATCCTGATACTTTCTGTCCTGCAGGGTTTCCTGGTTCCCGGTGAAAACGACCTTCTTGCCCTCCATATCGATCTTGCGCCCTTCGATCCACATGTAGGGGGTTTCCCCTTCTCCCACGAACAGCCCCCCGAAGAACCGCCAAAAATCCGGCCGCGCCAGGTTCGCTTCGTCCAGGACCAGCAGCGCCGGCCCATCGTGCAAAGCCCAGCGCGTGATGTCGGCGAACGCGGAGGCCCTGCCGGTCTCATCGTCGTTCGAGTCCTGTTCCTGGGCGTCCACCCCGATCGTCACGGGCCCGAACATCCGCAGCCCCAGCGCGTCCGCCAAACCTTTTGCCGCAAAGCTTTTTCCCGTCCCGGGAGACCCTTTCAGGAACACCGCCGGGGATTTTGCCAATATTCTCCGCACCCGCCCCAAACGTTTATCCCAACTTTCCTCGACCGGGCCGGCCTTGTCGTTGATGGAAGGAGCTTGATCAACGGACGCGTTCGCCTTTCGGAAAAGGGCGCGGTAGAAACCCTCCCGGTCATCGCCCAGGTGCGCCGCGATCAGCGCGTCCTGAATCAGCTCGAGCGCCCTCCCGGCGCCCGCGCGATCAAAACTTTCGGGCACGCCGGCTTCGTCCAACAAATCCAGGCTGAGGGTATCCGCGAATTCCCAAAAACGGTCCTTCCATGTGGCGGGAGCGACGATCTTGTTCATCGCCGCTTTCAGTTTCGGCCCATGAATGCTCCTCCCAGTCAGCCCCGCCTCCTTCGGCCGAAATGTCCGCCGCGCCGCCGTCCGCAGAAACGCGGCCACGTTCGGATCGTCCGCGTAATCGTCAAGATAAACGTCCTCAAAGGCCCGCATCCAATCCAGCGTGCCATCGGGGTTTCGAGCCTGGCGGCACAGGAGCCGGAGGCGTCCCAGGCTGAAATCCGCCCGAGCCGGATAGAGCCCGCGCCGCGCCGGCGGAGGGACCGTCTCGAAAGCCCTTCTCAAGGAGAGCACCTTCTCAATATCGCTTTCCGTGAGAGCTCCACTGAATTCGCGCTTCAATTCCTCCACTATGTCCCGCACGGAAATGTCCAACACGGCGCGGTGAAGAACCGAGACGCCGGCGCCGCTCCCGATATGAGAAAGAAGGATCAAGCGTCCCGTTAAAACGTTTTCCCCTTTGCCGGCGAAGGGACGGACCTCGCCGTTCACCACGAGATAGGGATTTTCATGCAAAGCCGTTTCCAACTGGCGCAGGAGATCCGGATTGGATTCCATCCCCGCCAAAACGACGGTTTCTCCCCGTTCCAAGGCCTCCAACACCTGCCTCTTGACCGCCCGCAAACGCCCCCCCGGCAACAGCTCGCTCGCCATCGATAGATCGTCCAGGATGGTCGCCGGCGTGACCGGATAAACAAGGGGGGGCTGGCCGTTCCGTTCGGAGACGTCCCGCATGATCCGCGCCAACAGGCCGGACGGGTCCGATCCTTCAACGAGCGACACCCGCCGGTCCCGCGCCATTTCCCACGACTCCGGATCCGGGGCCCTGGTCCGGCGGACCGCCGGCAGCATTCCACGATAACGCAACGGGACCTCCACGCCGACGCCCAATTCAATTTCCAATTCGCCGCCCATATGCAAAAGACGGTGCCACAGCGACTCCGGAATTTCCGGATCGGTTATAAGGACCCGGAGACGCCCTCCGTCCGCGCCCATCCGCTCCAGCAATCCCGCGCCCTGGGACAACGTCCCCTGGGAATCGATGCGGGTGAACTCAAACAGCTGGTGCTGCGTTTCCCGGTTCAAGACCCACGCGCGCTCCGCCGGCCAGGCGGTCTCGCCCGCCGGCACGACCCGTTTATTCTCCAAGGCGCGCCGCCCGTAGCCGCCCTCCGCCCAATGGACGGAAAAACCTTCCCGCGCCGCCACCCATTTTCCGTTGGAAAGGATCCCGCCGTTCAAGAGGGCCTGCCGGACCATGTGGGACAACCGGGTGTTGGGGATTCCCTGCTCATCTCGCCACACGCCCCCTTGGATCAAGAGGGGCCGCCCTTCCCTCATGGCCCGGACGAGTGCGCCCTCTTCCCAGCGCACGCTTCCGTTGGGCAGAAGCCGGTAGCGCGCGACCAGCGCATCCTTAATATCGATGTCGTCGGACTCGAAAAGTTCCGCGCGCAGGCCGTTGAAAGCCTCCGGATCGTCGACCTGGGACAAACCTTCCAGCGGATCCGCGTAATCCGCGTCCGCTTGGAATTCCCCGGTCAGGGAGCGTGAATAAAAATCAACCGAAAATTCACGCAGCTGGTCCTCCCGCACCGCCCCAACGATGCGGAGCGACGGAGAGGCCTTAACGCCCAAATACTCCGGAGAGTCCCCGAACAGCTGATTGAATCCCGCCACGGTCTTTGGGTCGGAATTCGTGTAGTCCAGGAACAACACGCCGCCCCGCTCGATCAATTGAAGCAAGGGGCTTTTCGCCTCCCCAAACCGGCCGTTTATCACGCGCGCGGGATTGAGCAAATCATCCAAATCGGTGTCATCCCGCAGGGTCAGCCGCAAATACGGAATGTTTCCGTTCGCGGCCACGATTTCCCTTAGCCGCACATCCAATGCCTCCACATCCCGGGGCGTATTCACGAAGGTCAACCCGCGACCTTCGTTCAATAGATCGGTCAGGCTCGGATCGGCCCACGGCGAACCCATCGTCATCGGGAAACGGCGGAATATTTTGTTCCACCCCGTGTGGACGGCAACGGCCAGAACAAAGCCGATCACCATGGCCAGGAGGGAGTAAAGCGGTCCATCGAACCCGGACAGGAACAACCGGGGCGCGGCGAGGGCGGCGAGGTTGAATAAGACAACGGCGAAAAGGCGGACGGCGAAATCAACGGGGGATTTATTTTCATGGCGGAAAACGAAAGACGCCTGGTGCGCGGCGTAATAAACCGCCGCCACCAGCCAGAACGACATGACTATCGCCAAAAGCAGCGGATTCGCCTCCAGCAACACAGCCTTCAAATTCCATGCCGCCATCAGGATGAGGCCAGGCGCGCGGCCCATCCAAAAGGCGCGCCAGCGCGTCAACGTCGGCTGCCCCCGCGCTTCGATTTCCTTCCGCGCCGAAGCGGCGGGAGCCAGGCCCGCTTCTTCAATCACGGAATAGCCAAGCAGCTTGTGACTGATCATAGGATTCCTCAGCCACTCCGGCGCATGCTTGACCGCATTTTCGTAATAGGCCTTCGTGCTCGACAGGATCAGCGAGCGGCTTCCCCACAGGTTTTTCCACCAAGGAACGCTCAACCTCCGCGGCGGACTGAACCTCACCGACTGAAAGGAATCAGCGCCTCCCACGGGGAATTCGGCGACCACCGACGGCGCGCCCGGTCGCGCAATCAACAAGCCGTTCTCTCCGAACCCGATACTCCACCCCCACCACGCCTTGGCTTTCTCAATCAGCGCGCGAAGATTTTTACGCCTTTCACCTGAGGGAAGTTTGTTTTCCCTCCACCGCGCCTGGCTGCCCTCAACAGTGGCGGCCAAGGCGTTCGCCTTCACGGCGAAATCATGGGCCTGGATCCTTCGCTGGAAGGGTTCGGCCAACCGCCGAATCAGCCCCGGCGAGGTAAACCGTGCGAAGATCAGGGAGATGGGTTCTCCGGCGAAAATTTTCTCGATGGGGAGTGGATCGCGGGAGAAGATGTCCATGTAATTTTTGGCCTGATCGATGTTTTCCACCTTTGGCGTGACGACGACGTAAGACGCATTCTTCCGCCGCCAAAGCGCCGTCATACCCTCGGTGTGGAACCCGCCGGTCACCAGGACGGCGGAGGTTTGCTTTTCTTCTTTCATTTTCCTGAGCAGGTTTTCGGTGAGGGCTTCATTGCGGGCCAAAGCCAGACGGCAGAAATCTTCGAACGGTTTCAGCAATTCCGCGCGTATGGCGGGAAAAGCCGGAGAGCCCGACGACAGAGAGCGGGCCCGGTCCGCCATGTTGAGGATCAACGGGCGTCGTTCCGTATAATCGGCCCAATGCCGCGGCGTCATTTCCGTGCGGAGCAATTTCGTCAGCAGGGCCTGGTCGCGTCCCAACCCCGCCAGTTCCTTTTGCGCCGGCTCAAAAGTGAGCCCGGCTTCGACTGTTTTTTCCATCCGTTCCAACTCGTCCAACAACTTGTCCCGGTTTATGCGCTCCGCGGACTGGACGTAGGTCATATAATCGGACAACTGCGGATAGCCGGTCAGGTCGATGTTCTTTTCCCGGCAAAGATCGCGCATATACGCGTAATATTCCCCGTAGCTCCTTTGACCGGCGCGGTACTCGACGCTCGCCCGCACCAGTTCATCCAGGGACTCCCGGCTCAGTCGCGATACCAGGCGATCGATCAAATCAAGCCGCTCGCGTTCCACCTTTTTGAAATCCAGTTTTTTCTCCCACCGGATCGCCCGGGACAACAGGGCCACGTTGGGATAGGCCCCGGCATCCGCGCGGGAGGAAAGAAAATCCACGTAAGCGCCCAGCCCTGTTTTACCCGCCTGGAAAGTTTGATAGAAGCGGTCGAACTCCTTGAGCCCGGGCGAATAAATTTTTTCTTTCAGACCGCTCACGGCCTCGGCCAGACCCGAGAGGAACTCCTCCGCTTCCCTCCGGCGGTCCTGGGCCGAGAGCACCGCGCGGGTGTTGTCGGCGTAAAGGTCGCCCGTCTCCACGCCCCAGAGGAGCGGCGCGACCTCCGACACCAACCCCAAATATTCCGCACCGCCCACGTATCCTTCCTCCAGGAAATAGTCCGCGAGCTGTTGGTTCATTTCTTTCCCGGCCTCGGGCAGGGCCTTGTATTTTTCCATCTCGAAGTAGCCCTCGGCGCCCTCCAACCCCACGAGCTTCACCCCGCGCCCATCCTTCAGTCCCTGCAGGATGCGGGCGATGTTCTTTTGCGCGTCGTAGGCGCCATGGATGTCTTGAATGTGGATGATGAGGGGCGAATCCGATTTAGCCAAATGGATTTCCCGGACGCTTCCATAGGGCAAGACCAATCGGGAAAGCCAAGCGGGAACAATCCCGTTCTTGGCCCACTTCACGTTTTCAGAGAGGTCATGGGCGGACAAGGGAGCCAGAGATGGGGCGAGGGTGGATCCGTTCAGGGTTTCGGGAAGTCCCAGCGGGATTTGGCCGGTGGGAAGCTGGGCGAGGAGTTGATAGTCCCGGGATGAAAGACTGTTCGCGCGGCCCGGGTTATTTTGCGCCGAAGAGCGGGATACGGATCTTCGTTCCTCCCAAAAGTTCGCCTCGGCCAAGGGCGATGCGACCGTTGAATAAAATAACAAGGCGCAGAGGGCGGCGGCGAGGCTCTTTTTGCTCGGTCCTTGCGCGCTGAAAGGCCTGAAAATCGAGCGGGTTCGGCGGATTATATCCATGCCAACAAGTATATAGGGGGTGGATAAAATCCGCCTTATTCATTAGTAACATATGTGTAAATTTTATAATGACGTTACCGTCGGAGACAGTCCCGACCGCCCTCTGGGACCGGATGAAAATGTCTCTATTTTATAGCTCGTTTATTGTTTGGTTCGCGGGGAAAGATATTCGGCCAAATGAAGGGTCTTAATTTTGGATTTAGCGCGGCGCAGGCCGAACCGGACCTGGAGCAGGCAGGAGATGCTGGAGGTGAGAACGTAGTCCGCCCCAGTCGAAAGGATGTTCTTGGTCTTGCGGTCCAGCACCGCGCGGGAAATCTCCGGGTGGACGAAACTGTAGGTCCCCCCGCCGCCGCAGCATTGCTCCGCTTCGGGCAACTCCCGGTAATCGATGTTCGCGGACCGGGCGAGGATCTGCCGCGGCGGATCGACGATCTTCTGGGCGTAGCGCGCCTTGCAGGGGTCGTGGTAGGTGACTTTGTTGTTTTGTTCAAGCGCCGGCGACCGAAGGCCTTTTTCCAAAAACCATTCGCTGAGGTCGCGCGTGCGCCGTGAAACGGTTTCCGCCCGGCGCAGCCAGTCGGGTTCGCCGTCGAACAACTGCGGATATTCTTTGATTGTCGAGGAGCAGGAGGAATCATCCACCAGGATGATCGCTTTCGGATATTTCTCCAACTCGACGATGTTCTTGCGGGCCATGGCCCGCGCCGCGTCGAGGTCGCCGTAGCTGACGCCCGGCATGCCGCAGCAAACGTTGTCGGCGCAGCCGGACTTGAAACCCGCCGAGCGTATGATCCGCGCGGTGGCCTCGCCCACCTGCGGCATGATGAAGTTCGATCCGCAGGCGACGAACTGAATGATTTCCGCGTCCGGCGGAGGCGTTGCGTCGCCAAGCCTGTCGCGTAAGAACGTCGAAGGGACTTCCTCCGCCAGTTCTTCCGCGTCCGCGAGTTTGGGGCTGATCATCCGCAGCAAACCGGCGCGGTTCATCCAGCGGCTGACGCCCAGGCGCTTGCCGATAAACAGAATTTTCAGGAACGGCTCGAACACCTTCGGCCGCGGCAGCAGGACGCGCAGGACGAACTTCAGGAACAGCGGCTGGCCGTGCTTCTCCGTGATCTTTTCCCGGGCCGCCACCATCAGCTTCGCCGTGGGAACCTCGGAAAAACACACCGACGTGCAGATGCCGCAGAGCAAACAGGTGGAGAAAAGCTTTTCCGCCTCGGCCGGGTCCGCGAGGCGGCCTTCCAGCACCGCGCGAAACGCCTGGTTCCGCCCGCGCGGCGACAGACCCTCGTCGCCCGTGGCCAGATAGGTCGGGCAGAACGACGTGCAGAAGCCGCAGCGGTTGCAGTGCATCGCGTCCGCGTAGTAGGCCTTGTCGGCCGGGCGGTTCAAAGCCGCCGGGCGGGAGATGAGGTCGATCTTTGACGGTTCGTCGGGCATATCAGGCGAAGATCGTCGGATTCAGGATGTTCCCGGGATCGCAGACGGCCTTCACGCGGCGGTGCAGTTCCGTCGGAACGAAGGGCCTCGGGTGGGGATCCAGTTCGAGCTTGTCCGCCGGAAAGGGCCAGAGGCGGAGCGTGACTTGGACGATGACGCCCAGGGTCCCCCAGGCGCCGAGGAAAAGCTTTTGCGCGTCGTATCCCGCCACGTTCTTCATGACCTTGGCGCCCAGGTCGAGCAGTTCCCCTCCGGGCAGGACGACCTTCAGGCCGATGACCTGGTCCCGCAGGGACGGCGCGCGGCTTGAGCGCGTGGACAGGATTCCGCCCAGCGATCCGTGTCCGCCCAGGTGGAGATATTGCCCGGCGGATTTCAGGACGGCGGCCAGCTCGACGGGCGAAGCGCCCGCCTCCACGGTCAGAGTGAAATTGGATCTGTCGTGGTCGACGACCCGCGTCAGCGCGTCCGTCTTGAGCGTGAAGGCCCCCTCCGGGACGAGGAGCTTCTTGGTGCCGACGCCTTGGACGTAGAGGGGACGCTTTTGCTTCTCCGCGGTGAAAAGGATGTCGCGCAGGTCGTCCAGCTTCACGGGCCGCAGGCCCCCGCGCTCGGGAAGGGGTCCGGATTTCCAGGGAACCGATTTTTCCCCCTTCGCGTCGGGGATCAGTTTCTCGGGGTTGCAAAAATTATCCGGATCGAAGGCGCGTTTCAAGCCGCGGAAGAAATGCAGCGTGCTCGGCGTGAATAGCCAGCGCATGGCCTCGCGCTTGTCGATGCCGATGCCGTGTTCCCCGGAGATGCTGCCGCCCAGGTCCACGCAGACCTTGAGCATTTCATACCCCGCGGCCTTGACCCGCCGCGTCTCCTCGACGTCGCGCTCGTCGAAAACGATGTTGGGATGGAGGTTGCCGTCGCCGGCGTGGGCGATCAGGCCCATGCGCAATTTCTCCCGCGCCGCGATGGCGCGGATGCGCCGCACCGCTTCGGGCAGGAGCTGCCGCGGCACCACGCCGTCCTCGACCAGGACGTTGGGGCCGAGGCGCGCCATGGCCGGGTAGGAGCCGCGCCGACCCTCCCAGAGTTTCTCGCGTTCCGCCTCGTCTTTGGCCTGGCGGATTTCCCCGCAATCGTTCTTCCGGCAGATCTCCCGGATTTTCTCCACGGCGCGGGCCGTCGCCGCTTTGTCGCCGTCCACTTCAATCAACAACACCGCTTCGGCGTCCAGCGGATATCCGGCGTGGACAAAAGCTTCCACCGCCGCGATGGTCGTCCGGTCCATGATCTCCAACGTGGTCGGGATGATCCCGGCGGTCACGATGTCCGTCACGGTCTGCACCGCGGCCTCCATCATGAAAAATGAAACCAGCAGCGTTTGCACGTCTTCCGGAACGGGAAGGAGCTTCACTTCGATCTTCGTGACGATCCCCAGCGTGCCCTCGGAGCCGACGAATAGCCCCGTCAAGTCGGGCCCGGGATCGTCGATCGACACTTTCACCATTTCCCCGTCGGGAAGGACGACCTCAAGGCCGGTAACGTGGTGTGTGGTGACGCCGTACTTCAGGCAATGGGGGCCGCCCGCATTGGTGCCGACGTTGCCGCCGAGGGTCGAGGCTTTCTGGCTGGCGGGGTCCGGCGCGTAGAACAACCCCAGCGGCGCCAGTTCCTTCTGCAAATGGAGGTTGATCACGCCCGGCTCCACCCAGGCGCGACGCCGCTCTTTGTCGATGGAGATGATTTTATTCAGCCGCGCCAAGTGGATGACCACGCCGTTCTCTTTCGGGATCGCGCCGCCGCAAAGGTTTGTGCCCGCGCCGCGCGCCACGAAGGGGACGCCCGCGTCGTGGGCCGCCTTCACCACAGCCGCGACCTGCTCCGCGCTGCGCGGCAGGGCCACGGCGCCTGGCAGGGTCTTGTCCACCGCGCCATCGTAGGAATAGACGAACATCGAGGCGGGATCGGTCAGGAGGCCGTCGGGGTCCAGAATGCTTTTGAGTTGTTTGAGCAGCGCGTCATTCACGAGGGGGATATTCTAGCGGTTTTGCGAGCAAATTACATTCGGCGGTTTTACCGTCGGTCCGCCATTCGACGGAGCCGTCGCGGCCCGTCACGAAAACCCGCGACCCGGGGAGCGCCGCCCCCGCCTCCCGGGACAACTCTTTCGAGGACGAAACGATCCAACGGGGATTCGCGTCGGCCAGGAAATTCTCGTCCACCTCGCCCGCGCCGTGTCCCGGCGACTGGAGGACGGACAGCGGCTCCAGCAGAAGGGCCGCTATTTTCTTTTGCGCGCGCGGCGAAAGATCGTTGGCGAAGAGGGCCGTTTGGCCGCCGAGCGTGGCGGTCAAAGCGATCGACGGCAGGGCGCGCCACTCGACGGAATCTTCGATCCACGCCTTTCCCGTCGCAAGGAAGCGGACCGGGATTTTCTTTTTCTGGAGGACCTTCCTAAGTTCCTTCATTTGGAAATTCTCCCAAACGGACTCCGGGCAAAGGAACTCGTCCACGGGAAATTCGCCCAGGACAGCGGACAATCCCGGCGCGTGGCGTGCATCCGCCCGCGTCAGGATGACGCGATGCAGCATGGCCACGGCGCGGCGGCGCAGGAACGGAACCAGTTTATAGGTCCCGAAGTTCGCGCCCCCGCCGTTCACCAGCGTCACCCGCCCCGCCGGGCTGGTGACGACCTGCGCGTCGCCCGCGCCCGCGTCCAGCCAGACGACGGAGAGGCGGCCCGCTTCGGGCTTCGACCGCGCCGCGTACAGCGCGGGCAAGCCGCAGGCCCAAATCGCGACGACCAAAAGCCAATGCCGCCGGAAATCGGGGCGCGGCGATGCGCTTTCCTCCGACCGCGGATGGATCGCGCCCCACACCAGGAACGTCGCGACCACGATCACTGAGAGAAGGGCGGTCTGCAGGCCGTTCCAGGGCGGCGTCCATTCCGCGCCGGGGACCTTCGCGAACAGCTCCACCGCGCGCCAGAGGCCCAGCGCGGATTTGTCCGTCAGCCACGCGGTCCCCGCGGCCAGCCAGCCGAGTCCCGACAAGTTCATCAGGGCCAGAATGACGCCGAGCGCCAAACAAAATCCCGCCCAGGGAGCGGCCACCAGGTTCGCCAGCAAGCCGATCCAGCTGAAGCGGTGGAAATAATAGAGCAGCATGGGAGACAGGGCCAGCTGCGCCGCGAACCCGGTGAAGAAGATCGCCGCGGTCCAACGAACCCAAAGGCTGCGGTGGCGGACCAGGGATTCCAGGGCCGGCAGGCCAAGCAGGATCCCGAGCGTTGCCGAATAGGACATCTGAAATCCGGCCTCGAACAGCGCCGAGGGCCGGAGCGCCAGCAGGAGTCCCGCGGAAAGCGCCAACGCCTGGGCCAGCCGGTCCTCCCGCTCGATCAGCAGCGCGATCAAACCGAAGGTGACCATGACCGCGGCGCGGGTCACCGGGGGGTCCATGCCCGCCATGCCGGTGTAGATCCAGGCGCAGGGGATCGCGCCGACCAGGACCACCGCGCGCGGCAGACCCAGCATCCACCAGGCCGCCAGCGCCCAGAGCCCGATGATGAATCCCACGTTGGAGCCAGAGGCGACCAACAAGTGGTAGGTCCCGCTGCGGCGGAAGTCCCGGTCCATGTCCGGAAAACCCGCGGGCTTTTTACCGAGCACCAAACCTGAAACCAGTTCCGCGGCCGGGCGGCTCAAGCGGCGGCGGTAGACCTTCAAACAATTTCGGCGTAAGAAACTCAGCCAGCGTTTGGGAGACGACGCCGGCGCCTTCTCCAGCAGCCACCCCTTCTCCCGGGCCGCCAGCTTGGAAAAAATCCCGCGGCGCGCCCAGAAAGTCCGCGCGTCGAAGGACCCGGGGACCGTCGCCTGGGGGAACGGCGAGAGTTTTCCCCGCAGGACAATCCGGTCTCCCCAGCCCGCGCCGTAGGGAAGCCGCTGAGCCTGGACGAGAATCCTTCCCGACACCTCCGCGGGAACGCCGTATTCGGGCGTTATCTTCTCCGCCCGGAGGACGAAGCGGATGAAGCCGCGGCCGTAATCCGGGTCCCGATCCAGGCGGCCGACGACCCGCACGTTTTGTCCGGCGGCGAAGCGGTGCGGATCGCGCGGGCCGGGCGCGGGTTCCCATCCGCGGAAACGGCTGAAGGACAGAAAGGCCATGTAGAGGAGGACCAGCCCGATGAGCGGGCGGCGGAGAACGTAGGGACGCAAAGCGAACCTCTCGGCGGGGGTGAGGATGAAATTCGTCCTCCCGGTTTTCGCCGGAATGACGGATTAGTTTTGGGGTGTTGGGGTGGAACTGCGGAAAATCAGGCTTTGAAACTGTTGGTGATGGAATCCACTTCCGTTTTGATTTCTTTCAAGCGGCTGACAAGCTCCGGCGAGACGGACTTTCCCTGCACGAGCTCGTTCAATGCCCTGGAAATCTTCTCCGCCAAGTGGCGGTCCTTGACGACGCGGCCCTGAAGCGATTCCAGCATGCGGTTGAATTCATCCTGTAAATCCATGAGTTCGTCGCCCTTGCGCAGGTGTACGCGGTAGGTCAGGTCGCCGCCGCCCACGACTTTGGCGGACTGTTCGAAGCGGTAGATGGGTCCGGCGAGTTTGTGAGAGAGGAAGACCGTCACCACGCCGACCACCACCAGATAGATCACCAGTTTGGCGAGGAGGACCTTGTTGTTATTGAGGAAGAGCTCGTAGAGCCCTGGGTCCATCAGGTCGCTGACGACGTCCCGGCCGAACAAATAGTAAATGTCCCCCATGATGAGGCAGACGGCCAGGAGGATGGAGATCATGACGAGCAAAATGAACTTGGATTGAAGGCCCTTTTTGATGATCAGGGTGCCGCGTTTGATGCGTTTCATTTGGGTGAGCGGACGGACCTGGACGGATTCCATAGAGTAAAACTAACAGAGGAACGGCGGTTTGTCAACGTCAAAACTTCCAGCGCGCCTGGACGCCGCCGACATCCCCCCGCATGAGAGGGGCGAGCTCAAGCTGAGCCTGTTTTCCTTCCGGGCGCGGAGCGCGGCCCCGGTTCACCGCGATCTTGGCGAACAAATATCCCATATAGATGGAAAGCGGGTAATCGCTGTACCAATGGACGCCGTTGTTCACCATCTCATAGGCCAGGCCGGCCATCAGCGTGTACCCCACGGGGCGGATGAATTTATATTCGGGATAATTTTCCGCGATCACCGTGGTGGTGATCAGGGCCGTGGGAAGATGTCCTGACGGGAAGGCGTCGTAATAGTTGGTGCGTTTGGCGTATTTCCGCTGGTTCGGGAAGAAACGCCAGCGCCCGCGCTTCTTCGACAGCGTGTTGGGATTTTCACGCCCGGTGGAATGCTTCAACGCCTGAACAACGATGCCGTTGGCGATGATGGCTTCGACCAACTGGCTGGACGTCTGGAGCGCGCGGTAGTCGTCCTTCAACCACCCGTAGGTCAGGAAACTGCCCGCGATGGTGAAATGGGTGATGCCGTCTCCGAGGAAATACAGCGCTGTCCCCAAGTTATAGGGGCCGCTGAGGCGGATCTTATAATCGACGCCGGGGACGGTCGTTTTAAAAAAAGGTTTTTGCACGCCGCTGTGGGAAACGCTCCATTTGTCCCCCAACTTCCAGCTGTTCTCAAACAGGTATTGGTCGTAGGAGATGAGCAGCACCGTGCTTGCCGTCACCGCGGCCAGGGGCCAGAGGCTGTCCTTGCTGACGGTGAACCTCCAGAACTTTTTCTGGTCGTCCACCTGGTACTTCAGCCAGGAAAAGACGCGGGGCTTTTCGTAGACATAACCGCCGTGGACTTGCGTGGCCGTCGATGAAAAAACGCCGGCCGCCGCTCCAGTGGAAGAAGACAGGTCGGACGGGACCGTTTCCTCCGCACGCAACGGGAGGCGCATCCGTCCTAACAAAAGCCCCATGAAGAGGAACGTCATTTTCCTGTTCATCAGAAACTCTGCGCGAAGTAAATCCCGCGACCGTCCGTATAAAGGCTCCTCATCCTGCCCGACCGCTTCTCCCATCGGGACACGCTTTTCCCCACCCACGTCCCGAGCAGCGCGCCCGCCACCACGTCGCTGGCCCAGTGGTTGTTTTGATAGATGCGGCCCACGCCCACCGTGGCGGCATAGCCGTAACTCAAGAAATCCACCCAGAAATTATCGTATTCGTCGGCGACGACCGAAGCCATGGCGAAGGCCGTGGTGGCGTGACCGGAGGGAAAAGACGCCCGGGAAGTCTTGCTGCCCCGGAAAGGCCGGTACTCGTCGGCGTCATCCCCGGTGTAGGGCCGGTTGCGGCCGACAAGCCCTTTCACGGCGAGGACCAGGAGCCCGCTCGCCACCGCGGCCTCGACGCCCGCCACGCCAACGCGTTTCGCCCGCTCGGAACCGGCGATGGCGCCACCGGCGTAAATCAACCCGGACATGCCGATGGTGACGTGCGGTTCCCCTATCAGTTCCCCGATGGTTCCGCGCCGGCCGAAACGTCCGGTACCTAGGATTTTGTCGATGCTGTTATTACCGTGCGTGCTGACTTCCCTGTGAACGGACCGATCGACCAGGAGCGTCGCCCCTACCAATCCGCCCGCCGCGGCCCAGGGAACCCAGGAAGGAACGGCCTTCGCCGGCGCGGGTTCCTCCGCGCGCAGCCCCGCCGATGAAATGAAAAGCGCGGCACATAAAACCATCGCCGCGCGATGCTGAAACCTGTTCCCATCCCCCATTATTATTTCCCCCTGCGGTCCCTCGCCCAATCCCGCAGGGCATGGAAGGTGCTGCGGAAAGCCAGGCCCTCCCACGGGATCTCCTCCGGATAAAAAGCCTTTACGCTCATGGTTTCGTGTCCCGCCCGGGGCGCCGGGCCAAACACTTCACCGCGGTAGACCACCGTCACCACGCCCGCGTCCTTATAGGAATAGACGCCGTGCAGCCCCGCCAGCCGGACTTTGGCGCGGATTTCCTCCCGGGTTTCGCGAACGGCGCCCTGCTCGACGGTCTCGCCCAGTTCCAGGTACCCGCCGGGGATGGCCCATTTCCCCCGCGCCGGCTCGATGTCGCGGCGGAGCAGATAAACTTTTTCGCCCCGCGTCGGGATCACGGCCACGACGATGTGCGGGTTTTGATAGGCCACGAACTTGCACGTTTGGCAGACCAACCGGTTGTTGCGCTCGGCTTTCAGATAGGTGGCGACCAGCGGGCCGGCGCATTTGTGGCAGAACTTCACGCGGGCCACGGCGTATTTGTACCAAGTCGGGGGCATGGGGCGCGCGCGGAACCTCTCCATGATCTTCCGCTCCAGGGCGGGCGTGAGGAGGAAGGCGGACTTAACGCGCGGGCGCTTGGTCATGGAGTTGGATTAGGAAAATGCGGTCCGGCGTGAAGGGGACCTTGACCGGGCCCGGGTGGCCGCGGCCGTCCAGGTCGTCCAGGTCGGCGGCGACGATCTCCCGCAAACTATGATTAAAGTTATCGCGAAGTTGTTTCAAATCGATCCCCTGGAAAAAATCGCCGTAGGGCGACAACAGCTGGATCCCTGTGTCGTGGAGGATGCGCGCGCCGCGCAGGTTGCCGTTCCGGAAATGGTGCAGCGACGACGTCACCTGGATGAGCCCCCGGTAAAAATCCTTGGACGAATCGTGGGTGTCGTGCCAAAGCGCTTCCCAATCTTCGTGCGCCTCGAAGTAATCCTGCCGGTTGAAATACTCGATGCCCTTGAGATAGCGTGGATCGTAATCGGCCACTTTATTTCTTCTTGGCGAAGGCGGGGAATTTGAAGGCCGCCGGGCATAATTTGTTCACCGGGCATTCCGGGCAAAGCGGCGTCGGGGCCTTGCAGATTTGCCGCCCATGGGTGATGATGGCGTGGGAATACCAGATCCAATCTTTCTGCGGGACGACCTTCATCAGGTCCTGCTCGATCTTCACCGGGTCCGAATGCTTGGTGAACCCCAGCCGGCCGGAAACGCGCCGCACGTGCGTATCCACCACCACGCCGAGCGCGATGCCGTAGGCCACTCCCAGAACAACGTTGGCGGTCTTGCGGGCGACGCCACGCAGCTTCAGCAATTCCTCCATGGTCTTGGGCACCCGGCCGCCGTGGGTCTCCGCGACCGCGCGGCTCGTCAGCACGACGGACATGGCCTTGCTGTGATAGAAACCCGTTGAGCGGATGATGTTTTCCACGTCGGGCAGAGGCGCCGTGCCGAGGGCCTTGGGCGTGGGATATTTTTTGAAGAGGGCGGGAGTCACCATGTTGACGCGGACGTCGGTGCATTGGGCGGACAGGATCGTGGCGACCAGCAGCTCCCAGGCGTTGCGGTGCGTCAGCGCGCATTCCGCACCGGGATAGGCCTTCTTGAGGATCGACAGAATCTTGGCGGCGTTGGTCGACATGGTCTGGGAACACTTCACCTGGGTTTTGTACAATGCTTCCATGAAAATCTACACCAAAGTCGGCGACGGCGGGAACACGTTCCTGTTCGGCGGCAAGAAAGTCGCGAAGAACGACCCGCGGGTGGAAAGCTACGGCGACGTGGACGAGCTCAATTGTTTCCTGGGCTGGGCCAAGACGCAGATCAAAGGGCCGGACCTGATCGAAAAGTTGGATGTCGTGCAGGACGAACTGTTCGTCCTGGGCGCGGACCTGGCGACGCCGGCCGGAACGAAATCACCGAAGAAGGTCCCGCGCATCACGCGCCGCAACGTGGCGCGGTTGGAAAAAGAAATCGACGAACTTGAAATGACCCTGCCGCCCCTGCGGACCTTCATCCTGCCGGGCGGACATCCCGGCGGAGCGTCCCTGCACTTGGCCCGCGCCGTCTGCCGGCGGGCCGAGCGCGCCTGCATTCCGCTCCTGAAGGCCGGCGCCGTCAGCCTCAACGCGCAAATCTACTTGAACCGCCTGTCCGATTACCTTTTCGTCCTGGCCCGCGCCGTCAACCACCGCGAGCGCTGGCCGGAAACCCCCTGGCACCCGAAGTAAACCCGTCTTTTTATTCTTTCACCGTCGCCGTGAAAAGAAGGTTTTTCCCTTTGACCATCTTTGAATAGACGACCCTGCTTCCGTCCGGCGAAAAGGACACGGTCGTCCAATTTTCGCTTTTCGGGACCACGAGCCTGAGCGGCTTTCCCGACGCGTATTTATACAGCTTGATGGGAGCGTAGGACTTATACGGCATGTGGGTGTAAACGTACAGAATGTCCTCCCGCTGCGTGTCCGCGAACCGGATGATCGGCCCGGAGATATCGAAGAGGTGCTCGACGGAATTTTCCCAGATCCGGTCGACCGAATAGGCTGCATCGTCGCCCTTGGGATAATAAATGAGCGGGCGGGGGCCCATGCCCCCGAAACCTGGATCGGTCACCAGCCCGGCCCAAGGGGCCGAAGCGCGCGATACCCAGAACGGGATCGACGAAACGGACCGGTCATCATTCTTCATGACGCGTATCTCCGGGATGAACTGGCGCCCTGAGGCGCGATCATCGTAATAGCAGGCGTAAAACCGCCGGTTGTAATTGCTAAAGACAAACCGGCTCGAGATATGTTCCGGATAGTCCGATATTTCCCTAAGGATCCTCAATACGTCCGGGTCCTTCCGGTACATATGTTCCAAACGTTTGATGTCTCCGCCGGGATCCCCGCGGCCCCACGCATTATCGGTGACGGCAAGCCCGGCCGATCCGTCAAACGCGTATTCAATCTGATAGGACCGGTCGACCCCGTTGTGCATGTTGATGAAGAGGAGGTTGTTTGATTTCCATCCAAGGCCGGCGAAATGCGGCCCCACCAAAAACCGCGTGGACAAGAAGGCCTTGGATTTTTTTGTCTTCGTGTCGTACACGAGCAGGTCATGGGCCCTGACTCCGGAGGACGGATTGGATTCCGCGTAGGCCACCTTGGTCATGTCCGGAGAGATAGCGGGAGTAAACACTTCCTTCGAACCGTCGGTGATCTGCTGTACGTCGACGAGCGTGAACCCCGCGGCGCTGGTCTCGAAGGTCAGCTTTCCGCCGAAAACCCAGCCCGTCAGGCCGGTGGACGTTTGGATGAAATACCAGCGGCCCTCCAGGCCGTCCATGGTCGCGGTGTAGGTGGTCTTGTTGAAAATCTCCGCCCGCTCGCCCTTGGACAGGTAGCCCCGGACTTCCGGCTTCTCGCTGATGTAGGTTTGGATCACCACCTTGTCCGCCTTTGACACGACCGAATCGGCCCGCAGGACGCCGGCGCAGGAAAGGACGAGCGCCGCCGCCAGGATGAAATGTTTTTTTTGAGTCATTGTTTCTCGTCCCCTTCAATCCTATCGATGATCTTCTGATCGCCCTTCATGGAATCCCTCCTAGAACCTCGCTAGGATGAATTCGTGGAATTCTCCCATCCCATTCACAGCTTTCATTGCCTCCCGTTTATCGGCCTCTTCCCCCGGATAGCGGAATCGAACCGAATACTGATTAAGGAAATTTAAAACATCTTTTATCAATGCGAATGAACCATCAACCTTTTCAGCTAAAACCTGCAAATCCATCAGATCATGCGTCTTTGGAAAACGCACGTTCTTCGAGGTGAGATAAGCTTTCAGATATTTTTCCGCGGATTGCTGGCAATGGAAGCAAACGACATCGTGAAGTTGTTTTTTGTTCTTGAGATATTGAACTGCCCGGTAATCCTGGTCGGCTTTCTCCAACCATTCCTTAACGATCTTACCGTTCATAAAGGATATGGCCCTTCTCCATTATATCCTGAAGGAAGTAATCACCGTGTTTGATTCGCTCTTCAACCTCATCGGAATGACGGACGATGATGTCCACGGGGAAAGGCCGGGGATCAAGCGCCTTAGAAGCCGCCAAGTAAGTCTGCTGGCGTTTCTCTTTGCTCTTCTCATCACAAATCAGCAGAAAATCCACGTCGCTATCGGGCGTGGGCTTCCCATAGGCGTAGGAACCGAATAGCACGATCCGCTTAGGATGTACCGCCTCGGCCATCTTCTTGGCGGCCTGCTTTATTTTCTGACGAGTGATTGAATTATGTTTCATGGGTTTAGTTTAGAATTTAATGATTAAATGAAACATAGAGATGCCCCGGACTTCCTGGAAAGCTTGCGTCATCATAAAATTCTTTAATGAATGACGGAAGAGCCATTAGTGTATCTACTCTTCCTTTAAACCATTCATTAAAAAGATTACCGCCACGAACAATCACTGCTTTTGAAATATGAGAATCGGGAGCTTTTACAAAAGCGTTTATGAGGATTTCCGCATAGGGCGGAGTTACTGAAATTCGATCAAATAGTATACGGCAAAGAATTCCAAATTCTTGATCAGAAAGCCCATGAACTTGGCTGCTACAATCTGCAGAACCAAGAAGACAAAGATGTAGGGCGAGGGCGCCTTTTTCAGTCTTAAACATTGGATCATTATTTGTAAACAACTCACTCGCTTCAATAAACAGCAACAGACGTTCTTTTGCCGCTTCTAATGCGCTCGGCTTTTGTTCAAACATTTTTCCTCTCTTATATTGTGTCTACCCCGCCACCGCCTCGGATTCACCGACTTGCGCTTCCGCCGTCCTCCACCCCTTGGTCAGACACCAAAGGCCGTAGCCGCCGAGGATGGCGATGGGGCTGAACAACGAGAGGACGCACCACACGATCCCCGCGGTGCGCGCCCAGGGTTTGTGCTTCAGGATCGCGTTTCCCAGGACGATATGGAACGCCGCGCTGAGCAGAAACAAAGTCACCAGGACCGGCCGGACGTTCGGCAATTGTTTCCAGACCAGCACCGGGGTGACGAACACCGCGACCGCGCCCATGACGATGATGATCCATCCGGCGTGCCTGTAGGGCCGGCTTTCCTCCGCCGTTTTCGGTCTGCGTTCCGTGAAAATTATTTCGGCACCCGAAGCACCGCGCCCTCGCTGGCCGACGTTACCATCGCCGCGTAGCGGGCCAGCCAGCCGGTCGTGTACTTCGGCTTGAGCGGCTTCCAGCTCTTGCGGCGCTTGGCCAGTTCCTTGGGCGTCAGATCCACGCTCAGGGTTTTCTTGTCCGCGTCGATGGTGATCATGTCGCCGTTCTTCAGCAGGCCGATGACGCCGCCCACCGCCGCTTCGGGCGCGATGTGCCCCACCACCAAACCGTGGGTGCCGCCGGAGAAGCGTCCGTCCGTGATCAGGCCGACGGACTCCCCCATCCCCTTGCCGCTAATGATGGCCGTGAGGGACAGCATCTCCCGCATGCCCGGCCCGCCCTTGGGCCCCTCGTTGCGCACCACCACCACGTCGCCGTCCTTCACCTTGCCGTTCAGCGCCGCGGCCGTGGCCGCCTCTTCCGATTCATAAACTTTCGCCGGGCCCGTGATCTTGGTGCGCTTCAGGCCGGAGATCTTCGCCACCGCGCCTTCGGACGCCAGGTTGCCGTGGAGGATCACGATGGGGCTGGAGCCGCGCAGAGGGTTCTTCAAGTCGTTGATGATAGGCTGGCCCGCCTCGAGGTCGGGAAACTCCGCCAGGTTCTCGGCGAGGGTCTTTCCCGTCACGGTCATGGCGCTGCCATCCAGCAAACCCGCGGCCAAAAGGATCTTCATCACGCCGGGCACGCCTCCGACCTTGTGCAGGTCGAACATGGAATATTTTCCGCTGGGCTTCAGGTCCGCCAGGTGCGGGACCTTCTTCCCGATGCGTTCGAAGTCCGACAGGCTCAGCTTCACGTTGAACGCGTCGGCGATGGCCATCAAATGGAGCACCGCGTTGGTGGAACCGCCGAGCGCCATCACCAGCGCGATGGCGTTCTCGAAGGAGTTCTTCTTCACGATGTCCCGCGGCCGGAGGTTCTTCTCCAAAAGCTTCACCACGGCCTCGCCCGCCTCGCCGCACTCCAGCTTCTTCTCCTCGGACTCCGCCGGGAACGACGAGCTGCCGGGCAGGCTCATGCCCATCACTTCGATGGCGCTGGCCATGGTGTTGGCCGTGTACATGCCGCCGCAGGAACCCGCGCCCGGGCAGGCGGTGCACTCGATGCGCTTCACCTGCGCCGCGTCCATGGCGCCCGCGTTGAACTGCCCCACCGCCTCGAACACGCTGACGATGTCCACGTCCTTGCCGTCGGTGTGGCCCGGCTTGATGCTCCCGCCGTAGCAGAACACGGCGGGCACGTTGATGCGGCCCATGCTCATCATGCAGCCCGGCATGTTCTTGTCGCAGCCGCCGATGGCCACGTAGCCGTCCATGCGCATGGCGTTGACCACGGTCTCGATGGAGTCCGCGATGATCTCGCGGCTCGGCAGCGAGTATCGCATGCCTTCGGTGCCCATGGAAATCCCGTCGGAGACCGTGATGGTGTTGAATATCTGCGGCGCGCCGCCCGCCCGGATGGCGCCGGCCTTGGCGTGGACGGCCAGGTGGTTGATGTGCACGTTGCAGGGCGTGATTTCGCTCCAGGTGCTGGCGATGCCGATCATGGGCTTGGTGAAATCATCGTCGCGAAAGCCGACGTCGCGCAGCATGGCGCGGTTGGGCGAGCGGTTGATCCCGTCGGTCAGCTCGCCGCTACGGATTTTGAGATTGTTCTTGGTTTCGTTGGACATTTTATTCTCCTCGTTATGCTTTAAATCTTGATTTGCCAAAAAACACATGCAGCCGCTACAAACCAATATGCGGCGAATCCTGCCCACACGATCAGAACGCTCCAAAACGCCAAGGGGAAATCCTTGCGCTCAAAACTCACCTCGCGTATCCAATGCATATAATTCATCCTTCCAGTGATCAGGCCATGCGCGATCATGGCCAAACCGGCGCAGCCCAATAAAAGAAACAGGGCTGCCAATTGGTTGGGATTGTCGGAATTGAATTTATAATAAAAAATTAACCCGAGGGTTATACCTGCCGCCAACGCACCCAGATTGATTAAGAAACGTTTTATCAAGCTTCTCCTTATTTAAACAGCTCCGCCAGGGACGCCGCGCGGACCGCGGTCAACGCCGGGACAATGAGGTCCGCCGCTTTCAGTTCTTCCGCCGAATAGGAATTACAGACCGCCGCGCATTTCATGCCCGCGGCATGGGCCGAATCGACGCCGTGTTTGGAATCCTCGATCACCAGGCATTCCGCGGGCTGGATCTTCTTCGCCGGATATTTTTTGTTCAGCAGTTCCAACGCCAGCAGGAAAGCGTCCGGCGCCGGTTTGCCGTTCTTCACGTCTTCGGCGGACACAACCACATCGAAATATTGCGTGATGGCCGCCGTGTCGAGGGCCATGCGGACTTCTTCCTTCAGGGCCCCCGATGCCACGGCAAGCGGGTACTTCTGCGAGAGCGCCATCACCAGCTCCACCACGCCGGGCAGGATGACGAGGTTGCCCGACGCCTTTTCCTTGTACAGGACGGACTTCCGCGCGCGGAGCTCTTGGAGCTGTTCAGCTGTAGCCGATTTCCCGTGGTCGGAGAGGACGGCGTTGAAGGATTTCTTGTCGTCCATGGCGAGGTATTTGTCCAGATATTGTTCCTTGGTGAGCGTGACGCCGAGCTCGCCGACCAAGTCGCGCAATAGGGAAAAGTGCAGCTCTTCGGAATCGGCGATGACGCCGTCACAGTCGAAAATCACGACCTTCAGCATGGTGTCTCCTGGAGAACATGTTTTTGCATGAATTCGTGCGCGAGCGCCCCGGCGCGGTGGCCGCTGCGGCAGGCGGCTTCGATCGTCGGCGGCAGTCCTGAGTCGACCCAGTCGCCCGCGAGGAAGAAGTTTTTCAGCGCGGTCTCGGACTTCGGCCGGTTCTTCCAGAATTCCGGCGTCGGAGAAGGCGTGGCCTGGCGCTCCCAAAGCACCGAGGAATGCTTCAGGCTTTTCTTGTCCGCGGCCGGAAAACATTTTTTCAAATCCTTCAGGGCGAAGTGGATGACTTCCTCGTTCGTCATCTTCGTGAAGTCCGGCCCGTAGCCCGTGGGATTGGCCCCGCTCAACACCAGCGACACGTAACCCGGCGTGGCGGCCTTTCCGTTCCACAGGCGGTGGCGGTTGAAGATCCAATGGAAATGTCCGTCCAACAGACCGGCGAAAGGTTCGGCGAAAAGCGCCGGGTCGAACCAGAGGTTCACGGACAGGATGGCCGAGTGGGACGCCGGGTCCAGGCCCCGGTAGTAGTCTTTGATCTCCGCAGGACAGATCTTGGTGAAGGCGGCCAGGGGCACGGCGCAGACCACCGCGTCCGCCTCCACCGTCTCGCCGCTCTGTAATATAATCTTCTGGATCCGGTCGCTCTCCACCTTGAAGCCCGTCACGACCTGGCGGTAGCTCACCACTCCTTCGCGCGCCTTCAAATAACCGGGCAGCTCCATGGGCCAAAGCTTGCTGAGGCTGAGGGCCGAATACCCCAACCGCATGTCGGCGGATTTCCGCAGGAAGCCTTCGCGCAGGACCACGGCCAGCGCCGCCATGGACGCGCGATCCGGGTGCTCGTTCAGCGTGGCGAGGCAAAGCGGCGTCCAGAAGGCCCGCCGGACACCCGCGGTCTGTTTCTTGCGCGCCAGCCACTGGGAAACGGTCAGGTCTGCGAAATCTTCGCGACGCCGGAACCTGAAACCCGCCAGGGCGCGGATAAGGGAAAGCCGCTCGCCCAAACGCATCGCGCCGAAACCCAGGAACCCGGCGGCGAAGCCGGCCGCGCCGGAAAAAAGGGCGGGCTTCAACGTGTGGACGCGGCCCGCGCCGTTGTAGAAGGGGATGCGCAGGGACGGAAAGAACTTGAGCCGCTCCTCCACGCCCAGGCGGCGGAGAAACGAGATGGTGTCGCGATAGCAGCCGAGGAACAAGTGCTGGCCGTTGTCCACCTCGTCGCCGACGGTCCCGTCGCGGAGCGAGAACGTTCGCCCGCCCAGGGTCCCTCGCTGTTCGATCAGGGTGACGGGCAGGCCCAACTCGGCCAGCGCCGACGCCGCGGCCGCGCCCGCAAAACCGCCGCCGATGACGATCACGTGTCTCATCTCATGAAACCCACTCTTTCCATAATACGCCGCCCACGCTTTTTAATTTCTGAAATGCCGTCAACCGGACGCGCCCGCCTCCGAAAACGGGAAACCCGGCGCGCTCGATTTTTTCCAAAAGGGACCGGTACACCGCGCCCATGATCAGGGCGGGCCGGGCCGCGCGGAGGCTCGAGGCGGGCAAATCCGCCAGGGCGCGGGCGTACATCTCCCGGGCGCGGTTCGCCTCGAAGCGCAGCAACCGCTGAAGCGCCGGCGACATCCTTCCCGCGAGAATGTCCTCCTCCGAACAGTTGAAGCGTTTGATGTCTTCTCCGGGGATATAAATTCTTCCGACGGCGGCGTCCGCGCCCACGTCCCGGAGGATGTTGGTGAGCTGGACCGCGTAGCCCAGGTGGATGGCGAAGGAGCAATGCCTGGTTTCGTCCAAGCCGAAGACCGGCAGGCACGCCAGCCCCACGGTCGACGCCACGCCGTAGCAGTATTTCAAAAGCCCGTCGAAGGTCTCGTAGCGCCGCCGCGACAGGTCCATCTCTACCCCGTCGATCAAGTCCAAAAGGTGCCGGACGCTGATGTCGTACTCGTCGAGCGCCGCGCTGAGCGCCTCCCAGGTGCGCCGGTCGATACGCGCGCTCGGCTCTTTTTCGGGGTTCTGGAGCAGATCCCGCCATTCGTCGAGCGCGTCCTTGGCCCGCGCCGGATCATGCTCATGATCGACGGAATCGTCCACCGCGCGGCAAAAAGCGTAAACGGCCTGCAGCGCCAGCCGCCGCTCCGCGGGCAGAAAGAAAAAAGCGGGCGCGAAGTTGCTGGCGCGGAAAACGCTCAGGGGAGACGGGGTCAACCGGGGCAAAGCGGCGGAGGGTGTCATATCAACGGGAAACCGCTGAAGCGGGAGACGGGGAGGAACGCCAAAACAGCCAGCGCTTCATCAGCCGGGCCCAATCGAAAACCTTGATGCGGGGGCGCGACGACCAGACGTTCCATTGCGCGGCGTCGATTTTTTCCAGGATATGGGTCCCGCCCAGCCAAACGAGACGCAGTTCCTTCCGCAGGCGGGGAGACACGTCGTCGCAGAGCGGGCGGCCGGAAAGGAAAAGCGCCCAGGTGCGGTCGGACTGCGCCGCCATGAGCTCGCGCAGCGCCGGCGTGACGGGCCCGTACATCACCTGCTCCTCGGTCACGTCGAACATGTCCATGTCCTGCTGTGGAATGTATATCCGGTCCTTCTTCGCGTCCACGGTCACGTCCTGCCAGAAGTTCGCCAGCTGGAGCGCGGTGCAGATGTCGTCGGACCAGCGGCCGCGCTCTTCCGTCCACTCGCCGAAGATCCGCAGCACCAGTTCCCCCACCGGGTTGGCCGAATGGCGGCAATAGTAAAGGAGGTCATCGAAGGACTTGTGTCGGTTCTTCGTGACGTCCATCTCGAAAGCCGTGATCAGCCGTTCAAAGGGATCGAGCGGCAGGCCGAAGCGCGCGATCGTATCGGCGAGGGCCCAGAACACGGGGTGGCGGCGGTGGTCGGTGGAACAGGCCCGCAACCGTTCGCGCCAATCCGCCAGCCGGTTCAGCCTCTCCGAGGGCTCCAGCGCGCCTTCATCGGCGAAGTCGTCGGCCAAACGGGCAAAAGCATAAACCGCGGCGATGGGCCCGCGCAGGCCGGCGGGGATGAACCGCGAGGCCACGGGGAAGTTCTCGTAATGGGAGCGGCTGAGGGCGAGGCAGGAGGCGTAGGATTCGGCTAAGGACCCGGCGCGTTCCGTTGTTTCACCCGCCGGGATAGCAGCGGCAAAATTCATAAATTGGAGGCTCGCATGGGAAAAGGTTTGAACGGGTTTCATTATAGCAAAAAAGGCCGGAGGGGCCCTGCGGGGAGGATAGGCAAAAAAACGCGGGTGGACCCCCGTTAAGGGACCCACCCGCGGAGAGAGATATCTTATTTCGCGTGCTTGGCGACCAGCTTGGTCATCTCGAACATGTTGACCGTTTTTTTGCCGCCGAAAATGGCCAAAAGGGCATCGTCAGCGTTGATGTTGCGGCGGTTCTTTTTGTCCTGAAGACCGTTCTTCTTGATGTACGCCCACAATTTCTTGGTGATCTCCGTGCGCGGAAGCGCTTTGGATCCCACGACAACCGCCAATTTATCGTCCGGTTGGATGGGTTTCATGAAAGCTGCATTTGCTTTTCTGACCATGGTTCCTCCTGGAAATTTATGCTCAACGTCCTCAAAGTAGCAAATTCCCTGCATCTATCGCCAGAAGAATCTTCTGGCGATGCCGCCGATCAGCCGCCGGAGCCGGAGTTCGAGGAGCCGGTGGACGCCTTCCGCGCGCCCGGCCCGCCCGCCACCTTGCCGATCACGTTCTTCAGCCAGCTTTTCTTCGCGCCGCCCGCGTCGGGCTTATGGGACTGGGATTTCTTTTCGTCCGGCGCATCGGCCCGCGGCGCGAACTGCGCCTTCGCCAGGGCCTTGCTCTCCTTGACCTGGTCTTCGGCCAGGTGACATTTCTTATACTTCTTCCCCGAACCGCAATGGCAGGGGTCGTTCCGTCCGATGTCGTTCATGATTTCACTCCCAAATGGGCGCGTGCCACAGCGCCTCCATGAGCCAGCGCACCTCGGAATCGCACAGCACCATCTCCGAGTAATCCGGCTTTCCCTCATCGTTCATGTAAGAAAGCGCCACGGTGACGTCCCGGTGTTTTTCCGCGTTCTTGTTCTTGGACCAATCCGCGGACACGCACAGCAGGCCGTAGGGGACGTCCAAATGGGACCGCCACGCGGCTTCCTGGCAGGGGCCCTGGCAGGTCAGGCCCTTATGACGGGCCGACTCTTGGCCCTTCCGCGGGGCCTTGCCGGTCATCCCGGCGGCCTCGCAGATGGAAGCCAAAAAACTGTCCAGTTTCTTTTTGCTGATACGGGGACCGACTTTCCGCTTTCCTTTGTTCTTTCGGTCTTCGTGTTCCTGTTCCATGAGAGGAGTCTCCTTTGGAAGTTATACGGAAATCTAATTGCCCTTCAGGTCGAACCAGGGGACCCGCTGCGCCCCGTGAGGATGGCCGTCCGACGCGAAGACCTGCACGCCCTTGATCTCGTACCAAACCGAATCTTGCGGCGCGCGCTGCGGATGGTGCTCCGTGGGGAAGAATTTCTTGTCCTGCACGCGGTACCACGGCTGCGCGTCCGGGCCGTCGGGATGGTGGACGGTGGTGAACACCAGCCCTTCGCGGATCTCGAAGGTCGGAAGTTTCTGGAAGCCCTTGGGATGGAAGACTGTATTGAAGAGTTTCATAGAGGGTTCACCCGTATTTTAGCAAATTGGTTGGCTTTTAGTTCCGTCGAGCGTCGGCCTTGGCGGGGACGAGGCTGCGTTCGGCCGAGAGGACCGTGTTCCAGAGCAGCATGGCCACGGTCATCTTCCCCACGCCGCCGGGAACGGGCGTGATCAGGCGCGTCACTTCCTTGACCGCGTCGAAATCCACGTCGCCGCAAAGCCCCGTGGCGAGCCGGTTCATCCCGACGTCCACCACGACCGAGCCCGCCTTCACCATATGGGCCTTGATGAAGCGCGCGGAGCCGATGGCCGCCACCAGGATGTCCGCTTGGCGGCAGATCTGTCCGATGTCCTTGGTCCGGGAATGGCAGAGGGTCACGGTGGCGTCCGCGGCCAGCAGCATCAGAGCCAGCGGTTTTCCCACCAGCTGGGAGCGCCCGACCACCACGGCGTGGGTGCCGCTGATCGACACGTTGTTCTGCTCGAGGAGCTCCATGATGCCCCAGGGCGTGCAGGGGAGCGGCAGCTTCGAGGCGAGGACGTCGTTCCAGCTCTTCAGCTGGGCCCAGCGCCCCTGGTTCGACGGATGCAGACCGTCGGCGTCTTTCGACGGGTCGAGGGCGAGGAGGATTTTTTCCGGGTTTAAATGTTTCGGCAAGGGGAGCTGCACGATGATGCCGTGGACCTGGGGATCGGCGTTCAGCGCGCGGATTTTTTCCAGCAGGGCCTCCTCGCTGACGCCCGACGGAAGCGGAACGTGGATGGACTTTATCCCGTTCTGCTCGCAGGTCTTGATCTTTTGTCCCACGTAAACGGCCGAGGCCGGATCGTCGCCAACCAGCACGGTGGCCAAACCCGGCACGATGCCCTTGGCGGACAGTTCCTGGGCCTTGGCCTTCACCCGCTCAAGGACTTTTCCCGCCGCCATTTTCCCATCCAGCAAACTTGCGCTCATACTTGACCTCCATCGATGATCCCGCCGCCGAACACCAGCTGAACCGGTTCGTCCCCATGCACCAAGCCGAACCGGAGGGCCAGGCTCTCTAAATTCTCCACGTCCTCGCGATTGTATTTCAGCAAAAGATCCAGGGCTCCCTTATCGCCGGAATTCCGGAAACGGCCCCAAAGGCGGATGGCTTCCAACCCGTCCACGCCGTCCGTGTCCCGTTGGATGCCCAGCGTCCGCTCCACTTTCTTCAGCCCGCCGTACAGGTTCCGCGCCCAGCAGTCATGCATCAGGTCGCGGTGGAAAAATTCCTTGGCCAGGTCGGCCCGCAGCTGGGTATGGATGATCGGCAGATCGAAGCGCGCGCCGTTGTAGGTGAACAAAACGTCGATCCCGCTGAGGAATTCACGGATCTCCCGCGCGTGCAGCGCCGGATGGGTCCATTGGCGCGTGCCCTGGTCCGGGCGATGGATCCCCACGACGGTGATGTTCTGGGACCAGTCCGTCTCGATGTCCAGATAGGCCCGGACCTTGTAGCGCTCTTCCGGCGGGAGGAAAGTCTTCCGCTTGGAAAAGCGCCGCGGCCGGCCCCTACTCATTGGGACACCAGACGCGCGCCTTCTCCGGGAGCCGCCGGATCTGGATTTTTTTCGTGCCGTTCACGGGAGGGTCCTCGCCGTCCGCCTGGGGCCAAACCGGCGTATCGGTTTCCAGTGTCACCTGGTCCGCCTCTACCTTGCTGACTTTTGCGTCAAAAAGCGGCATGCCCATTTTCCCGCGCAACAAGCGGAGGCCCAGCCGCAGCTTCGACGTGGCCGGGACGAGGTACAACCGGAACGTGTCGTTTTCCGGCGATTGGTCTTTCTCGAAATAGAGCCCGCCGGAAAAATAGGGGCCGCTGCAGGCCAGCGACATATAATAGTTGCCCGTCAATTCGCCGCCCGGCCAGCGCGCCGTCACATGGATCGGTTGAAAAGACTTCAGGACGCCCCAGGAACCCTCCTTTTTTTCGAAGGATGAACGCGGCCGGCCGAAACCCGCGTTGTTGATGAAGATATCCGAAGCCGCTCCACCGTCCGCATCCCAGGAAATTTCATAGAGGGAGAAATCCACCAGCCGGCTCACTTCCGGCGCGTCCGCTTCCCATCGCCGCCAAAAATATTTCGACAGGTTCATCCGCCGCGCCAGGTCGTTGCACGTTCCGGACGGTATCAGGGCCAGTTCCACGCGGTCCAGGGCCTTTTGTTTCCACACGCGCCGCGCCACTCGGTGGAAGCTCCCGTCCCCGCCCCAAACGACGATGCGGTCGACGCCTTCCTTCAGAGCCCAATCCACCAGGGTCTCGATGTGCTCCGGATGCTCCTTGGAGACCCAGCCCCAGGGATTATGGCTGGCGTTGCCGTCGGTGGTGGCCTTCACCCAGCTGTAGGCGGACGACGAAGGATTTAAGATATGGAAAACGCTTTTCATGACAGAGATATCTCCTCGACGCTTTTCAACAGCCGGTCCAGCGCGATCAGCGTGGGCGCGGGCTTCCGGCTTTTCTTCGCCGCGTCCAGGAACGGCCCGAGGATGACGCCGCGTTCCGTCGCCCGGCCGCGGGCCAGATCCTGGGCCATGGAATTGCGGTTGGCCGCGGTGGCGCGCAGGACTTCCTCCAAGTGCTTCCGGGCCTCCTTGATCGAAATGGGATGCTTCAGGACCGCGGAAAGTTGCACGCATTCTCCCAGGGATTGTTCCAGCAACGGAAGCAGGGGGGCCTCCAACAGCCGCCCGTTGGTGACGTCGGCCAGGGCGCCGATGGGGTTGGCCGTGGCGTTGACGATCAGCTTCAGCCAGCTCACGTGATCGAAATTTTTCTCCACCTTGATTCGGAACCCCGCGGTGGACATGATCTTGGCGATCCGGGCGGCCTCGGGGCAATGGGCGTTGAGGATCGTCGTGCCCGCCGCGGCCTGGAACGCGCGCCCCACGTTGACCAGGGTCACCGCCTCGTGGGTGATCCCGCGCACGATCTGGCGCGGCGGCCATTTCTTCGTCAAAAGTTTTTCGATCCCCCAGCCGTTCTGGAGGGCCACCATCACGGTCTTCGAGCCGGACAGGGACGCGACCGCGCGGGCCACGGCCGGGATCGCCGGGGACTTCACCATCAAAAAGATCACGTCCATCTTGGGCCAGCCGCGCGTTTCCGATGAAACCCGGCCGTCCTGCGCCACCCAATCCAGCACCGACGCCCCGGACACGTGGAAGCCGCGGTCCTGCAGTTCCTTCGCCCGCGCCGGCCGATGGTCCAACACCCAGAGCTTGCGGAATTTCTGCCCCAACCGCGCGGCGAAATAGGATCCCAGAGCGCCGGGACCCACTATCAGGAAATTTGGTTCGAGGGGAGCTGCGGAGGCCATCAACCGCAAATTAACATTTTCGACACCTTATCGCTAGGGCTCGACGCCAGTCGTGACCCCGGCATGCAATCTTATCGATGACGAAGCGGATTAATTTACATTATTGTTACAATCACTTAACGCCCCGTTAAGACGGTCCCGCTACAATGACGGCTCATCCGCAACCTATATAACCTTCTCAACCATTGCACATCCAACTCAGCAAGGGGAATGAACCAATGGCATCAAAACCGGTTTTCAACGCACGCAAATCCTGTTTGACCCGCTCGGTCGCCGCCGGGACGGCGCTCCTGTTCCTGGGATCGACCGTCCTCTCCCCTTGGGCCGAAGCGAGTTTCTGGCAGGACCGGCGGAAAGCCGTCGAGTCATCGCAGCGTGACCCCGAAGCCGCGCAACAGTTCGCCCAACTCCCCCGGGCGCTTTCCGATTTGAACGGCGCCCTCCCGCGGGTCGCGAATTCCTTCCCCGACCGCCAAGCCCTCACCGACATTCCCTCCGTCCAAACGGACGGCATTTCCCGCAAAGACGTAGAACATCTGCCGTCGTGGCTGACCTCCCTTCCCGCGACCTACGGCGACATCCAGAAAATACGCCTGGTTACCCGGCCGGAAGAACATCCCCTCGTCGTCTTGGTGCAGGACGCCCATGAAATTTATTCCGCCCAGCTCAACATCTCGCACGTTCTGGAACACCTGGATAAAAATTCCCAGGGCCAACGGCTGCTGATCGGGCTGGAAGGCGCCGCGGGGCCGCTCGATCTTAAAACTTACCGCCGATCCGCCGACCGCCGCCGCCAGGCCATCGTTTCGGACGTCCTGCTCGAGACGAAACTGCTGAGCGGACCGGAACATTTCGGCTTCACGGCGGAGCGCGAACCCCGGATGCTGGGCGTCGAAACGCCTACGCTCTACATCGAAAACGTCCAGGCCTATCAGGAATTGCTCCCCAGGAAAGACGCGTTCAAGGAACAGCTCTCCGCCTTCGATTTTTCCCTGAAACCGGCCAAAGATAAATTCTTCAGCCTCACGCTCTGGGCCCTGGACGAAAACATCGCCTCCTACCACAAAGGGTCCCTCGACCTCCTGCATTACGTGAAGTTTCTGTCCAAACAGGTCGAGCTCGGAAAGGATTTCCCGGAAACCCGCCAATTGCTGGACGTCCTGGCGCTCGAGGATTCCCTGGATTTCAAGGCCGTGGAAAGCGAGCGCCTCCAGCTCGTTAAAATACTCTCCCACCGCCTGGACAAGGCGGCGCTCAACGGTTTATTGCAGGCCAGCCTCGCCTACAAAATGGGGCGCATATCCTACGGCGCGTACCACGAACACCTCCGCATCCTGACCCGGAACGCCGGCGTCGACCTCTCCCGCTTCCCCGGGTTCAACGTCTACATCCAGTACGTTCTGCTGTCGGAAAAAATCGACAAGTACACGTTGTTCGACGAAGTCAACGCTCTCAAAGAAACCGTCGTGGACCGTCTGGGGTCCAGCCAGGGCCAAAAAGAACTGCTTCGCCTTTCCGAGGACATCCGCCTGCTGGAAAGTTTGTCGGAACAACAGTTCGGCCCCACCGAGTGGGAGCGATACTCGGCGCGGCGCGATGAAATCCTGCGCATCCCGCAGCGCATCGCCGCGTTGTCCCATGACGCGCAGCCGTCGCCTTCGGCGGTCGCGTCGTTCCAGGAAACGCTCCCCCTGTTTGAACGTTTCTACCGCGCGGCCGACGCCCGCAACGGCGCCCTGATCGGGAACCTTCTCGAAGGCATGCAGCCCGCCGCGTCCGGACAAACGGCGGCCGTGATCGTGGTCGGCGGTTTCCACGCGCCCGCGATCGAAAAACTCCTGGGCGACAAAAACATTTCCGTCGTCACGGTCACGCCCAAGGTCGGCCCCGTCGACAAAGCGTCCCGCTATCTGGACGTTTTCGCGCTGAAGCACGTCCCGTTGGAGAAAATGTTCCTGGGCGAAAAGCTTTACATGGCGCCCGTGCGATTGACGGGCACGAACGAGGCGATGGCGGCGATCCAACCAGCGAGAACAACCGATGATTTGAAGCGGGTCTATCTGACCTACGATTATATTCTCGACCAGCTGGGAGAGACCGGGAGAAAAATCAAGGCGTTCGGGGATCTCGACAAACACATCGAGTCAACTTTTGATCGCGCCCACGGCGTATGGTTCTTCAAGGTCCTAATGCCGGATGGGAGCAACCCAATTTATCTTTGCGGAGCGGAAACGGCAGGCGCCCGCGAAAAAGTAATCTCCGCTCTTGGTTATGCCCCAAGCGGTTTGAAATGGAAAATCGACAAGCAGGAAGACGATATTGCGCTCGTCATCATTTCCGATCGAGCGGCCGAGAAATACCCCTTCTTACAGGCAAAACCATCCCTGACTTCCTGGGTCAAGGACGCGGTGGATTTCCTGCGCCAGCCGCCCACGGTCGCCGTGGCGGGTTTTGTCGCCGTCACCGCTTTAGTCGCTCAATACGCCATTGTCATTCTCGGCTTGGGAGTTCCGGCAGCTTTGATGATGGGAATGGCGTGGGGCGTCATTGTTCCCGTCCTTATCATTCTTATGGGCCAGTTGCCGCGATTCGCGCGAATGCCGGCTTTCGCTCCGGCAATGATGCGCGCCTCGAACAACTCACAACAACCGGAGGAGGTTTCCCCGAGCGCCCCGCTTTTCATGCAGTCCACCTCCCAGGGCGGAAAATCGGCAGTTAACGCTAATTCAACGGAAGAAACCCGCGCCATCAAGGCCTGGATCAGGGAGCAATTGGATTTAATGTCGGAGGAATTAGGCAAAACCCCGGACACCTATGAGGAGATCCTGCGTCACAGCGACGAGGCTCTGACGGCTATCGCCCAACGGATCATCGACGGTACGTTAAACCGGCATGCAGCCATCAACGTGGACCCAGACGCGCCCCCGGTCAAGACGACGGACGAGGAACTGAACATCGGCGTTTACGCGGTGGCCGCAAACCCTCTGCACTGGGGCCATATCCTGCTCGCTCTCGACGCCGTCGCCTATCACGGCGTGGACCAGGTAGTGTTCATCCCGCAGGGCGAAGACGAACGCAAACCCGACCTCGACAAGCTGAACACCGAGCAGCGGCACGAAATCGTTCCGGCCGTCTTGGCCAATTTCGCGCCATTCTTTAAATATTCCCCCCTCGGGCTCGGTAACAAATACGACGGCGAAACGAACGTTTTCCGCCTTTTCAAAATGAATCCTAATCAGAGGATGCGCCTGCATTATATGGTCGGCGCCGATCACTTCAACGTGTTCGTCCTCAACAAAGCCGGGCGATGGGTGGAAGACACGGTGGCGAAACTTTCCAAGAACCTCTTGGACCCAGCGCGCATCGCCGCATTGGACAACGTTTACCAAAACAATCCCCTCCACAGACTCACGGCCCTTTTCATCGCCAGGATTGAAAAAGGTCGGGCGCTTATGCCGCGGTTCGATCAATTGGAAGCCGAGATCCGAGAAGCCTCACTAACAAATATTTCCTTCGCTGATCAAGAAAGCGGGGGAAGCATTGCGCACGAGCAACTGACCATTCACGTCATGAAAGGCGTCCAATTCGAAGCCTCCTCCACCATGGTGCGGAACGGCGATTACTCCCTGGTCCCTTACCACTATTACATGTACGCCAAAGCGCGCGGCATGTATAAAATCCCGCCGACGCCCCGGTGGAAAATGGAAAAAAAACCCACGATGAGGCGCCTCGACAAAATCACCGGATTTTTACCCGACGGCGTGGCACCGCAGGGCATTTACTCGATGGAATGGCACCTCCGGTGGACGGCCAACATCACCCAGGCGGCCGCCAAGGAATTGCAGGTCAGCACCAACTGGGCGGAGTTCTTGGCGATGGTCCACGACCTCAGCGACTGGCCCTTCCGCCACTTTGGCCGGACAGGAGACTTCGCGCGGGTCATCGATGCCGCGCAAAGAGCCGGGTACAACCAGAAAGTCCAAACAGTGGAGCTGCTTGCCCAGGATGGGGTTTATCTGACCCCCGAAATGGTCAAAGACATTATACACTTCGACATAAGCAACCCGAACCCCACCAGCCCGGAGCAACAAGCCGCTTTGATCGTGGATTCGCTCATGAGCGTTATGTCGGATATCGTCTTCGGACTAACGTATAGAGTCAGCGCTTCCAGCCAGGACACCCTCATTACGTACGACCAAATTCCGGAGGACCTTAGAACCCTCTTTAATTTGCGGGAAACGACACTCACGACTCTAAACGAGCAAAGCGACAACAACATCGGCGAGATGGTCCAGGTCGCCGTTTTAAACGCAGTCAGCAACCTGTACCGCGAGGTCGAGAGCTCCCAGGAGACCATTGAGGAGCTGGAACGTGTCATTCGGGAAATTGAAGCGGAAAAGGGTCCGCTTGATGACAAAGCCAAAGCGGACGTTCGCATCAAGGTTGTTAGGTTCGGGATTTACAAGCGAGCCGGTCAGGTCAAACAACAGGCCCGGGCAAATTTTATCAGCGATCTCCTCTACAAACCCATGACGGCGGAATATTCCGCCGCAGCCTCCGATTACCTCATGCGGGCCTATGAAAAAACCTTCGGCGTCCCCTTCATCGGCGACGGTTCCGACGATGAAAAAGCCCGCGAATTCCTGGTAATACTCAGCCGCATGTCGGAAGACGAAGTCATCGCCTTGGCGGACGACGAGCCTGCGCGGAGCATGATGTACTTCGGTGGCGCGGCGGTGACGGGCGCCCTTGGCTTAATGGCCGCGTTTGGATCGATTCTCTTGGTTAATCGCTGGATCAAAAATCAAAATCCGGACTTCCGCCTTCCCTCATGGAACAACAAAGGGACCGCGGCCTATTTTGCTTTCAGCGTCCTTATGGGAATCCTTTTGTCCTCGTTCATCCATGCATTGGGCGCCCCGCTTTGGATTGCCGACATGCTGACGGCGCTGTTCGTCATCTCCCCCCAGATTATCCTGACCGCCCGAATGAACTTGGCCCCGGCGACACATCAAACCCTTACGGACGAACACGTCGCGGAGGAAATCATTCCCAGTATTCGGATTACAACGACGAGCCTCGAGAAACAGCAATCTGAGATCCTGGCGCTGCTCACCGGCGACGCATCGAAATCCCCCGCCCGGAAACGGCAGCTGGCGGGCCGCGTCGCGGCGTTCGTGTCGACCTACGCCGCCCTGGACCGCGCCGCCGAGCAGCCCGGCCGGTCGGAAGCCGTGATTCAAGGCCTGGCGGATTCAGTCAGGCTAGCGCTCTCCTCGCTGAACGGATCCTTCAACGAGACCCTGGCGTCCCTCTATAACGGCCTCATCGCGGCCGGGGTCCAATTGTTCCAGGGAAGCATCCCGAGCGGCCTGCAGATCGTCGTCGTCAACGCCGCCGACCTGAAGGGTTTGAGCGCTTCCGAGCAGGACGTCTATCTCGCCCGCTACGTCGCGCCCGTGTTGGATTCCGCGCAGCGCGTCCTGGTCATCGGCGACGCGGCGTCTTACGGAGACGCTTCCATCGCCAAGATAAAGTCCGTCATCGACAACGCGAACGGCGGAAACGGCCTGCCCTACAGCTACGCGGAGGCGAAACGTCTGGACCCGGCCGATCCGGAATCGCCGGTCGACCTCATGGCGACGCTGAAACAAAGGGACGGCGCGGCGCTGAACGAGCTGACGGAAACAGGACTGCAGTTGAGCGGGTTCGTCACGGCCCTGGAACTCGCGAGCGTCGCGCCGCTGTCGAGCGACGACATCCGCGAGCTGTCGGACGCCGGCCTGCTCGCCCCCGACGGAAACCTCTGGTTCCTGTGGGTCAGCATCGCCCTCAACCAGGCGTTCTCCGCGCAGAACGCGGCGCAGGCGATCCAGGGCATCGTCAACGACATCAACGGCATCATCCAAACGCTGATCGCCGCCTAACAAAGCATCCAATATTCGCTTAAATAAAACACCCGCCCTTCAACAAGGCGGGTGTTTTATTTTTGGATCGGAATTTGTTTATCCGCGGATTTTTTTGAAGACTTTCTCCACCTCGTCCCATACTTTTTTTGGGTCCTCGGCCAGGACGGTGTCCAGCAGTTCCCCTCCATCGTAGCTCCAGGCCGCCAGGTGGGTGACGCCGGCCTTGACCGCGGCGTCGCAGGCCGCCTCGATTTCATTCTCCCGGCCCTTCGACAGGCGCATCGCCTGGACCCAGATCTGGCTCCCTTTTCCCGCGGCGGAGCGCACGGTCTTTTCCGCGAAACGCGTCACGGTCGGCCCGGGCGGTTCGTTCCGCCGGGGCGGCCAGCGCCAGTAGGGATCGCTGCCGAAAATATCCAGCGCGGGGATGGCCGAAAGGTTGTTCCAGATCTGCTCGTATCCCGCGTATCCTTCGAAAGCGTAGAGGCAGAGCGCGTTGCGGACGCGCCGGCGATGGGTATAATCCATCAAACCCTCCAGGAAGCCGCGAAGCGTGCGAAGGCGGAACGTGCGGGCGTCTTCGTCCATGCGCTGCGGCATGACGCGCCCGAAGTCCGCCTTGAACAGTTCCTGGCACGCCGGGCAGATGCAGGAGTAAATCCCTTCCCACTCCAGGTCCCAATGAAAATAGACGTGGGGCTCGTCCCAGAAAATCACCTGCGCGCCCTGGTCCGCGACGTGGGAAACCCACTGCCGGACGAAGGTCTGGAACGCCGGGCTGTTGAGGCAGGCCGCCGGAACGCGTTTCCCGTTGGAGAGGACTTGCCAGGTTTCGGGATGGTCCAATAAAAACTTGGAGAGGGCCTCGCCGCCGAAAACGCCGCCGAGCCCCCAGGGGTCCACCCAAAGCTCCAGGCCGCGCTTGCGCGTGTCCTCGAAGATCCGGGAGAGCGACGCTTTGTGAAATTGGAAATCGTTTTCGCTGTAGGTGTGGACGACGTAGTCGCAGCAATCGGCCAGGCGGGCCTGGTCGCGGCGGGCATGCTCCAGATAACGGTTGCCGAAATAGGAAACGCCGGTGAGCAAGATTTTCACCTCCCTTTCACAACAAGAATACGCCGGCAGCGGGCGGCGTCAAGGGTCGAAAAATCATTCCCCTTCCCGCAGAAAAGCCTCCGGGATCCAGTAGCCGTTCTGGGGACGCCAGCCGTTCTCGCGGGAAAGCGTCCGGAAGAAGACGTCCCGCAGGTCCTGGACGCGCTTCGCGCCTTCCCGCATGACGGCGAAGTCCGTCTCGCCGTTGGAATCCGCCCCGAAGTGGTACAGCTCGTAACGAACGGACGGGCGCGTGGGGACATAGACCAAGCGCTCCTGGCCCAGCTGCACCATGCGGTGCCGGGCCATCATGACGATGTCCGCGTATTCCGGCTTCAACCGCAGATAGCCGCCGCGCCAAAAATCAAATTCCACCATGAGCGGGACCGGCGGATAGGGCAGGCGCTGCTTTTGATAGAAGCCGCCGTCGAAAGGCGACGCCCAAATCCCGGTCTCCGAATAGGCCGCGAAATATTCGTCCGCCTCGCCGCCGAAATCCCGCTCCGTGAGCGGATATCCCTCCATCTCCAGCGGCGCGGCCAGGTTCAGCAGGGAGAGGAGCGTCGGCGCCGCGTCCACGCCGCGCACCGGCTCGGAGACGACCCGCGCCGGCATGCGGTGCCTCGGGTCCTGGAAGACCAGCGGCGCCTCGACCACTTCCCGCCCGCGCAGATGGTTGCCGTGGCCCTGACCGAGACCCCGTTCAAAGAGCTGCTCGCCATAGGGAGACCATAGAACCACGATGGTCTTATCGGTCATTCCGTTTTTTTTCAGAGCGTCCAAAACCCGGCCCACGGCCGCGTCCACGGCGCGGACGTTGTTCTCGTAAAGCTCCCGCACGCGCTCCCGGTCCGCGGGAGAAAAACGCGCCCGCGCGCCGGCGGCCATGGGCATCATGTAGCGGCATGACCCTCTATAACGGTTGTGCATCACGTCGCCCGCCAGGGACGAGGACAGGGCGTAGGGCTCCCGCAGCGCGGAGAAATAGACCGTGAGGAAAAATTTGTCCTTGAACCGCAGCCTCGCCAGACGTGCTTCGGCCTCCTGAGCCAGCAACATCGGGTCGGACAATTCGGCCAACCCCCGCAAGGACGGGAATGCCTGCCGCCCCCAATACCCGGAAAAATAGGGCAGCAAATGGACCTGCCGCTTGAAGGCGCGCTGGCGGAACAGCGAGCCGGCCCGCGCGTCCGGCGCCCGCACGCGGTGGAACGATTCCCGGACGCGCCCGAAGAAATTCCCCCCGAAGTCCGCCACCGCCTCCGTCCAATAACCTTCTTTGTTCAAACGGACGGGGATCCCTTCGGCGCCCAGGCCCAGTTCGTCCGGCGAGGGGAACGCGTCGCGCACGCCGTGGGTGAAGGGCGAAAGCCCGGTGAAGAACGTCATCAGCGAGGGATAGTTCCGCGCCAGCGGCGGCACGCAGGACGTGAAGGTCCGGCTCTGCGCGGCCAGTTCCGCGATGCGCGGCGCCAGCGGTTTTCCGTCCCGCTGCGCGGAGATCATATCGGAACGGAATGAATCCACCATCAGGACCAATACGTTGGACCCCTGGTTGCGGCGGGCCTGCAGGCGGAACACACCCCACACCCCTCCGATGAAAACCGCCAGGAAAACCACCGCCACCAACCCGCCGAAACGCACGGGCGGGCGGAGCGCCTTCAGCCAGCGGACGAAACGCCGGACGATTTCCACGCAGGCCGCGGCCAGGAAGAGATACGCCGTCCATGTGTAGGCGGACAGCATCCAAACCGGGCAGATGTCCGTCACAAATATCTGCTGGAAGCGGAAGAAAAAGCCCCGCTCTAAAAAAGCTTCCTGATAAAGCGCCGGATGGCGGAACATGTCCCCCGTGAGGAAAGCGCCGTGGAGCCAGAATATCCCGAGGGCCGTGGCCGCGATGCGGGCGCCCCGCGAAAGGCGGTGGCGGTCCGCCGCGGGCCAGAACTCCCCGAGCAGGATCCAGACGTTCCGCCAAACGACGCCCCAGAACATCCCCAGCAGGACGTGCAAGACAAACAGGACGAAGTGGAACAGCGCGCGCTGAAGGAGGAACATGTCCTCGGGCAGCGGGACATAACTCAATCCCTCAAAACCGAAGAGTCGCCCGGGCCCCGACTGCCACCGGGAGAAAAGATAAAGCGCCACGCCGACGCCGGCGCCGACGCGGGACTCCAGGGAGCGGGCCGACTCCTTCTCGATCCATTGCGCGGCTTCCCATCCGCCGGAGACGATCCAGCGGCTGAAGATTTCGCGCAGGATTTTTCGGGCGCGCGGCCAGCGGTCAGGGTTCATCGAGCGGGTCCCCCTTTCCTTGCCGTTGGCCGGCCTCCGTGGTCTTCAAGAGGGGGTCGGCCCAGAGCGTCCGGTCCGCGGCCGACGACGGATTTTCCCACACGGTGGGGCTCGCGGACGAAGGGCGGCGCCCGATGAACAACAGCGGCCCCTCGTCCCCGGGAGACGGCGACGCGGAGCCTTCCATCCACGGGAAATTGTTGTAGTCGTACCATTCCACGCCGCGGCGCTCCAGGAAAGGCAGCCGGTACCGGGAGAAAAGCAGCTGGTCATTGGAGAGATATTTTTCGTTCACGCGCACCTGCATGACGTAGGAAATGGACGGTGGCCAAGTTTCAAAGCGGACCTCGCCCGTCGACGCGTTCAGCGTGAAAGAATATTCATAGGCGCCGGTGCGCGCGGACTCCCCTGAGGAATGGAAGGAGCGGAACTGTCCGCCCGGAAGGCGGATGGAGCCGCGGACCGGCTGTCCCTTCAGGTCCCAAAAAACCAGTCTCGTCTCCAGCGGATCCGGATCGACTTCGTCCATCACGCGCCGCGTCAGGCTCAGCAGGTTGCGCTCCCGGTAGATAAGGTTGCGCGTTTCGCCCGGGTCCGCCCAAATATCATACAGCTCTTCCCGGCCGTCGGGCATCCGCAAAATCTCCTCGCCCCATAATCCGCGCAGCTCCGTTTCGGCGGAACGTTCGCGCCGGACGTATTTATAATGCCCTTCCGTCAGCAGGGACTTGGCGCCGTGGGCGTAGGTCAGGATCGGAAGGGCCTGCTCCTGGTCCGTGGGCTTCAGCGACAGGGAAAACGTCGAGCCTTGGAAGGTCCCCGGCGACGGCAATCCGAGGAGGGCCAGGAAAGTCGGGGCCGCGTCCAGGAGCTGCGTCGGCTTGTGAAAAATCCGCCCGGGCGGCAAATTGCGGTGCTTCAAAATCCAGACGGCGTGAATTTCTTCCTCCGTCAAATGGATCCCCTCCGCCGGGACGAAGCGCCAAAGCGCGCGGCCCGTGGACGCCGAAACCATGGGACGCGGCGAGAAAACGGCGCCCCGGGTCGACATCGCCGAGACAAGACTGCGTTCGCCCAGATTGAAATCCTGCAAAAACTGGAGGAAGCGTCCGAGATATTCGTCAATGTATGACAGCTGCGCGCGCCGGCGCCATAAATCCAGATCCCCCCGGTCCCGCGGGAATCCATCGAACCCGCGGCCCCAATAGCGGAGCGGGGGTGGAGAATCCGGCGCGGCCTCTCCCGCATAGACCAAGAGGAAAAACGGCTCTTCCCCCTCATGCGCGGCCAACCAATTCTCCGCGGCCTGAAAGGTCTGGGCCGTGTCGTAGCCGGACGGCGCGAAAGCGTGGACTTCGTCGAAATTCCAGTCCACGCCCGGGCCGGGGTTGTCCGTCATGAACCCCAAGGGACCCATGGCCACGGTGCGATAACCCGCCTCCCGCAAGACGGTCACCAGGCTCGCGGGCGCGTTCGCGTAAAAACGGTCGCGCTCCGCAGCGCCGGGGCTGGACGCCCGCGCCGCTTCGCCGATCTGGCTGATCCGGCGCGACGTCAACAGGCTCGGCAGGGCGAAGCGCGGCGATACGGCGTTGGTGTAGAACCGTTGGTAGTCGACCCCCTGGCGGGCCAGGGAATCGAAAGACGCGAGAGTATGCCGCGCGGCGCCGTGGGCCCCCATTTCGTCCGCGCGCAACGAATTCAAAACGATCAGTACGACGGAGTCACGCGGAGGATTTTTCTTCGGCCGGGGGACCCAAAGGAGGGGCTCCGCCCAAAAGGCGTGGACTGAATCCGCCGAAACGCCGTCGTCCCCCGCGGCCTCCGCGTGGAAACGCAGTTTCACGGAGCGTCCGCTGATCTTTTTAAGGTCGATCTCCGCGGCGGGCCAATGGGCCTCGGCTTCGCGCTGCGACAAGGCGGGCGACGGCGGCAGCCATTTTTTCCAGCGGGGGTCCTGGAACGGTTCGTGGGAAAATATTTCCTGGTCGAACAATCTCTCCACGCCGCCGCCCGCCACGACCGCGTCCACGGTGAAACGCAACCGGCCGGGGACCGGCCCTTCGGCAAGCACTCCGCAATGGAACGTCAATACAGCCGAAGTGGGAACGAAGACGTCGAATTCGTAGGTCGAAGGAGCGGGAGCGTAGAGCGCGCGACGGCGGATGAAGCTTTCGGGAGGGTGGCCCAGGGACACCTGGACGACGCGGGGAGATTGGTTGGCGGAAGGACGGGCGTTGGCCCAGGGATTCTTCGCCAACCGCGACGCGGACGCGCTGAAATCGTCCGTCGAAAGCCGGGCTTCGGAAGCCCTCTGCAGGAAATCATAGGCGGCCGTTCGGCGGGGCTTTGCCAGGGGTTCCGGAGAATGGGCCGGCAGCCGCTTATCGTTGGGCCAGAGGACCGCCAGTCCGTAAGCCAGTCCGAGGGCCGCGGCCACGCTCAAGAACGCGGCGATCCGCCAGCCCCAGCGGGCCGGCGAAACTGCGGGTCGGGAGGCGGAGCGGGACGATGGTTTCAGCGGAAGTTGGTGAACTGAAGGGCCACGCCGAAATCGCCGCTCCGGAGCACGTTCATCGCGGCCTGGAGGTCGTCCTTGGACCGGCTCGTCACGCGCACCTGGTCCGCCTGGATGGAAGGCGTCACTTTGATTTTCGAATCCTTGATCGCCTTGACCATCTCCTTCGCCTTCTCCGATGAGATGCCCTGCGTGATCTTGGCGACCTGCCGGACCGTGGCGCCGAGGGCGACCTCGAGCTTCTGGAAATCGAAGGACTTCAGGGAGATCCCCTGCTTCACGGAGCGGGACTGGAAGATGTCGATCACGCTTTTGAGCTTGCCTTCGTTGTCCGAGTAAAAGGTGACGGTGTTTTCTTTTTTATCCAATTCCAGCCGGCTGACGCTTCCTTTGAAATCGAAGCGCGTGGTGATCTCCCGGTTCGCCGTGTTGACCGCGTTGTCCACCGCCTGCAAATCCACTTTTGAAGTAACGTCGAACGAAAATTCCTGCGCCATTCCATCCTCCTTTGTTCGCCATCCAATAATCAATCATTGATTTTATTTTAACTTGTTTGCTCGCGCCTGCCTACCTGGACGCCCGCTCAGCCAATAGATATCATCTTCCCATGCCGGACATCCCACTCAAGCAACCGGAACCCGTCGTCCTGCGGATTGAAAAGCGCGTCGGCAAAACCGTCACGATCATCGACGGACTTCGCATGCACCCTGACGGTAAATTGGAGCTGTTGTCCAAATTCAAAAAACGCTGCGGCGCCGGCGGGACGCTCAAAGAAGGCAAACCGGAAATACAGGGCGACCAAAGAACCATCCTCAAAGCCGAGCTGGAAAAACTTGGCTACCGCGTCAAAATCGGAAACTGATTCCCCGTAAAATCAATATCCTGACCCTCGCCAAAACACGAGGGCGAATGCACTCGGCTGGTCCAGTGGGCCGGCCTCCGTGCATACGACAAGAACCCCGTTCTCCCCATGCACGAAATCGTGGCAGGGAAGAACAGGGTTCTGTGTTTAAAGCGGCGCGGAATCGAATCTTCGGCGGCGTGAAGTGAAACGGGTTGCGCGAAGACGCCGGTCCCGACGCTAGGGGGCTAAAATTAACGGCGGACCATTTTAGCGCGAGAGATATCCCCTTGCTTATCGAGGAAATACAGGAAGCCTTCCTCTTTCTTGATCCCCGCTTTGGAGACCTTCTGAGGCTTGCCACCTTTCTTCCCCCCGCGGGCCATCTTCGCCCGGGAGACATCGCCCTGCTTATCAATGAAGTAGAGGAACCCTTCTTCGCGTTTCACTCCGACTTTAGCGACTTTCTGTGCCATTTTGTTTCACCCCCTTTCATTAATGGGTCTACCGACGTAAATCTGCAGACACTTTATTTATTTTGTGACGGAAAAGCAAGCAACGGAAAATTATTTTCCGTTGGAGACGGTTTTTCCTCCGTCGAAAAGCGGCATCTGGGCTTCCTGCGGCAGCGTGATCAGTTGTTCCCGCAGCCATGAGTCGACGACTTCCTTGGAGAAACGATACTGGCGGCCAATGCGAGAGGCGGGAATTTTCCGCTGACGGATCAATCCATATATCTTGGACTTGCCGATGCCCAAATAGTCGGCGAGCTCCTTGATGTCCATCACTTCCTTGAACTTTCCGTCTTGTGCCATGTTTTATCACCAACAGCTTTCTGTAGCCATCGATCTTCATACTATCTAAACATCCTTTTCCTGTCAAGCAAACCGGAATGATTCGTAAAAATACTTTCTTGATCCTCCCCCTGTCGCCGTCCGTGAATTAATTGTAATATCAATAATTATAATTATTGCTTACGTTCAGACGTTTAGCGGACGATGGGCGATCTTCGAAAGGGACTACAATGCGAAAAAAAATCACGGTGGTAGGGGCCGGCAACGTCGGCGCCACATTGGCCCAGCGGTTGGCTGAAATGGACTTGGCGGACGTCGTCATGGTGGACATTCCGCAAACGGAAGGGATGCCCGCCGGCAAGGCGCTGGACATCTCAGAGTCCGCCCCCATTTATGGGTACGACGCGCGTGTGACCGGCGCCACGAATTATGGTCCGACCGAAAATTCCGACATCGTGGTGATCACCGCCGGCATCCCCCGCAAACCCGGGATGAGCCGCGACGATTTGCTTAACACCAATGCGGGGATCGTGAAATCCGTGTCCGAGCAGATCGCCAAGACGTCCCCGAAAGCCATTCTCATCATCGTCTCCAACCCATTGGACGCCATGGCTTACGTGGCCTTAAAAACCACGGGTTTTCCGCGCGAACGCGTCATCGGGATGGCCGGCGTGCTGGATTCGGCCCGCATGGCCACCTTTGTGGCTGAAGCATTGCAGGTGTCCGTTGAAGACGTTCAGCCGACTGTTTTGGGCGGCCACGGCGACACAATGGTCCCCGTGACGCGATACACGACCGTCGCAGGAGTTCCGGTGACGGAATTGATCCCGAAAGACAAACTGGACGCCATCGTCCAACGAACCCGGGACGGCGGCGCCGAGATCGTCAAGCTGCTTAAAACCGGTTCTGCCTATTACGCTCCGTCGGCCAGCGTCGCCGCCATGGTTGAGTCGATCTTGAAGGACAAGAAACGCATCCTCCCCTGCGCCGTGTATCTGGACGGCGAGTACGGCATGAAGGGGGTTTTCCTCGGGGTTCCGACGAAGTTGGGCGCCAAGGGGATCGAACAGGTCGTCCAGATTTCTCTTAACGCCGACGAGAAAACCGCGTTGCAGAAATCGGGGGACGCGGTAAACGAATTGGTTGAAGCGATGCGCCGACTCGGCGTCGTCGCCTAAGGATCGGTCTTTTTTTCAATTCGTACTCCTTCGCGGTCTTGAATCGCGCGAAGGGGCGGGTGAAGCGGCGGGAACAAGGGCCATGGCGTTCGTCATTTATGTTCGTCGCGAGCGCTCTGCGGCCTCAACATGGCGGGGGGAAATGCCAATGACCACCGAACGGTTGCAATGTGGTAAACGGGAATACATCCTGGAATCCAGGATCACCAAGAACGGCCATCGTTACATCATGATCACGGAAAAGAGCTCGGGACGATCATCCAAAGTCATCGTCTTTCACGACCATTATGAAGTGTTCCGTGAAGCGATTGAACGCACCATGGTCGCGGAGCCGCTGCCGGCGGATTCATCCGTCTAAGCGCCGTATTTGCGGATCATCCCCGCGGCGGCCGGCCGTGGGGATGGGGTTTCTTTCACCGACGATTTGATCGTTTTTCCTTTTATGCTCCTCACCATTGATATCGGCAATACAAACATCGTGCTGGGCGTCTTTCAATTTTCACAGGGACGGCCCAAAAAAGATCTGACGGCATCCTGGCGTCTTTCCACGGCGCCGCGGTGCACGGCGGACGATTACGCCTCCCCGCTTTTGACCCTCATGCGGAACACCGGATTGAATCCTTCCCTCGTCCGGGGAGTCTGCGTCGCCAGCGTGGTTCCTTCCCTGGACTTCGCCTTCCAAAAACTTTCCGAGAAATACTTCGACATCCACCCGCTCATGGTCGGGCCGGACACGCGAACGGGAATCAAAATCCTCTATGCCAACCCGGCCGAAGTCGGCGCCGACCGGATCGTGAACGCGGTCGCCGCCTACGAGCGGGTCCACGGCTCCTGCATCGTGGTGGATTTCGGAACGGCGACGACTTTCGACTGCCTGGGGCGTCGGGGAGAGTATTTGGGCGGAGCCATCGCCCCCGGACCTTTCATGGCGGCCGAAGCCCTGGCCCAAAAAACAGCCAAACTGCCCCAGTTGGGAATCCTCCAAAAACCGCGGAAAGCCGTAGGGCGGACCACCCTTGACAGTCTTCGATCCGGGTTATACCACGGCTATATTGGCCTCACGGAGGGCATCCTGAGGCAGCTTGTGAAAGAAATGGGCACGCGTCCCAGGGTCCTTGCCACCGGCGGATTGGCGGGTCTTCTCTCCCCGGCCGTTCCGATTATAAAAGAAGTCCACCCCGACCTAACCCTGGAAGGATTACGGCTTATTTGGATGCGCAATCAACACTCATAAGGAATTAAAATCGCTGTTAATCAATTATTTCTTGGATCTTACCTTTCTATTTTCATCAAAAATCAACTATTTGATCGGTTAATATGTGTATTTTGTGGGCAACTCTGTGGGCAACTGGGACAAATTAATCGTTTCCTGCATTATAATGCATTTATAATGTCAAATAGAGGCAAAAGCACCCGATGGCTCCCGCCAAACCCGTTCCTGTCTCCAAATCCTTCCCCACCCCCCATGTGGTGGTCAGTCGGTGTCTCGGATTCGATGCCTGCCGATACAATGGAGAGCGCATTCCGGATGATTTCGTTGAAAAATTGCGCCCTCACGTCAAATTCACCACGGTTTGCCCGGAAATCCAAATCGGCCTCGGAGTTCCCCGCGATCCGATCCATTTGGAACTGATTGAAGGACGCACGCGTCTCGTTCAACCCGCGACCGGGAAGGACGTCACTGAGGACATGAAGGGCTTCGCCGATTCATTCTTTTCGTCCTTACAGGAGTGCGATGGGTTCATCCTCAAAAGCCGTTCCCCTTCCTGCGGCCTGCGGGACGTCAAACTGCGGCGGGCGAAGGGCGGACAATCCATCGGCCGGGGATCCGGAATGTTCGGCGAAGAAGTGCTGAAAAGGTTTCCCGCCTGCGCGATCGAGGATGAGGCCCGGCTCAGCAACAAGCGGATCCGGGAAGATTTCCTCACGCGCCTTTTTCTGTGGGCCCGCTTCCGGCAAGTCCGGAAAAGCGGCTCCATGCGTGCGCTCATTCACTTTCACGCCGACCACAAACTTCTGCTGATGGCTTATCATCCGAAGGAGCTTTCCCTCCTCGGGAACATCGTCGCCAACCGGGAAAAGCAAAATCCCGCGGAGGTTATCGCCGCGTATGGATCCCGTCTCGGGACCGCCGTGTCAGCGCCGCCCACAACCGGACGCAACGTGAACGTTCTCATGCACGCATTCGGGTACGTTTCCAACGACCTGAAACCCGCCGAAAGGATCCATTTCCTCTCGGCCCTGGAAGAATACCGTCGCCGGCGTTTGCCGCTCTCCGCGCTCCTGGGTATTTTCCAGTCCTGGCTGGCCCGATTCGAACCGGCTTACCTGCAGACCCAGGCTTTCTTTTTTCCTTTTCCCTCCGAACTTGCGGACATTCAGGATTCGGGCAAAGACCGCCTGTAATTTCCCGGGCCCGAGGCGCGACTCTGCCTTTGAATTTCTCCGGCTTCCAGTTTGACGTCCCGTACCCCAAGAATACGCCGAGGAACACCTGCTACAATTGCCGGACACAAAGAACCGGATCATCCTGCTGGGCGAGGATGAACCTTCCGTCAAGCCTTGCGCGCGTATTTAAACGCGGAGCATCCGGAGATCAACTTGAACCATGCCAATATCCAGTGGGCCACCCTGAGCGACATGGAAGACGTCATGCTGATCGAGTCGCAACGAATAACGGTGAAGATCACCGAGGCCTACCGGCAGAGCGCCGGATCCCTACCAACTCCGCTCGACCGTCAGACAAATCCTCCTCACCGCCTCATCCACCCGCCATCCCGCGGGGTAGAAAATTCCGTCGCCGATGAAATCCCTCTTCGCGATGGAGCCCGCCAAGAACCAGTGCCAGCGTTCGTCGGGCCGGTAACCCGCGCCCAGGCTGAAGCGCGTCGTCTCCGCCCGCCGGTCCGCGTAAAAGGGCGCGTAATGGAACCCATACTGCAAACTCCACTTCTCCCCGAGCCGCTGATTGACTCCCACGCCGACCTCCGTCACGTCGCGCAGGCGCAACGATGAAATCGCGGCCGTTCCGGTCGATGAAATAACCTCGCGGAAGATCGGCTTTAGAGCGGCGACGCCCGAAGGGATTTTTCCGTTGACCGCGGCCTGTTGCCAAAAAACATGTTTCACATCCACCGCCAGCTCGACCGTTTTTCCATCATTGGGATGAAAATTGAACCCGAGGATGCCCTGGGAAGGCAATTGCCACTGTTCCCCGGAACTCTTCCCTTCGCCCACCGGCGAATCCGCCAACTGGAAACTCCTCTCCACCGCGACCGCCGGACGATACACCGCGCCGACGTTCAGACTGGCGGACGGACGCCAGCGCACGCCGACCTCGCCGGAAAAACCCCTGTAGCGCGCCGTCTCCTTCACGTCGAGCGAAGGCGCGCCGTTTAGCGGATATTTTCCGAACCGCAGCGTTTCGCGTCCGATCAATTGATAGGCGTTCAGCTTGACGGACAATTTCGACCCGAGCGGGACCGAAATCCCGCTTCCGAGTTTCAAGATTTCGCCGGAACCGGTGAAACGGTTTTCCCCGGCAGGCAGGCCCGTGCTGTTGTAGATCCGATAGGATGACCGGGCGTTGAAATCCATGACCGGCGCGGCAAACAGCCGCCATTCCCATTTTCTTTTTTTGAAAGGGAGGACCAACGAGACATTCTCCAGCCGAAAGCGGCTCTCATCGGCCAAGCGCGTTTGCGCCGCGGACTCCGACCACATCTGGCTCGTACCGACATTCGCCGCCGTCAGCGACAGTATCCGCCGCGGACCTTCGGGGTGATAATCCGCAACGCCCGCGCCGCCCATGGCCGCGCTCTTGGCGTTCCCCGGTTCCATCGGGTCGCCGAAGACCCTGACCGCGAAATAGCTGTCGGCGCGAAGCGCCACGAGTCCCACATAGAAAAATAACCCGGATAGAATGAACCTTTTCATGCGCATCACCCTCCCCACTTGCAGTCCAGCTGGAGGTGGAATCCCTGCCGGACCGCACCGAAGGCCGACTGTTCCCGGTCCGCCCTGGACGAGCCCGCGGAAAAAAACCTGGATTCTCTCCGGTTGACGTCGTACTTCAGCCAAAGGTTCCAACTCTTGCCGATCTTCTGTTCGACGATCAAATAGAACCGCGTGCCCGGCGCGCCGCGCAGATCGTTCATGGCGCCGGCCAGGCGGTTGTAGATCACGCCGTCCCAGATTTCTTCCACGCCCGTGGTCAGGTTCGCGTCGGGCGAATCGAAAGCGTAGAACCGCGCTTTCAAAGTCAGGCCCTCCGTGGGTTTGTAAAAAGCATCGCCCATCAGGAGCTGCCCGACCGCGCGGGAACCGTCGTCCACGTTTTCCTCCTCCCGCGTTTCATAGCGGAAACGAAGCCCGGCGGCTTCGCTCCGCCACGACAGCTCGCCGCGGTTGCGGACGGTCCGCTGGCGCGTCGTCAGCATGACGCCGTCCGGGACCGGCGTGCCGAGGCGGTCTTCCTCCGTGATGAACGTCCGCAGGGTCAAGGCCAGCTCCCGCGTCAAAGCCCAGGTGCCCCGCAGAAAAATCTCCCGCCCCGCGGAAGACGCCACCGGAAGGCTGCCGTCGCCGCCGCCCAGGCTTTCCGGGAACGACACGGCGCCGTAGTTCGCCTCGCCTTCGAAACGGGGGCCCTGATATTGGAGCCCCGCGGAACCGCCGCGCTGGTTGCGCGTCGAATCCGGCAAGAACGCGACGCCCTGGCCGTGCCGCGTAAAAAAATCCGGGTCGTAATCGTAGAAACTCAGCCAAATCTTCCAGGGGTTCAAATCCAATAACGGCGTCGCGGTCACCGCGCGGGACGCGGTTTCGTTCGCGCCTTCTCCCGAGGGACGAGAGAGCCCCGCCTCGCCGAACAGGTTCAACAGGCCAGTGAACAAATCCCAATCGACCCCGGCCATGTCGTTCCGGTTCCCGCGAAAACTTTGCGCCGAGGCGAAGGCGTCGCCGTTGGGATCGATCGCGCGGTCGTAGCGGCTGCCGTAGGCCGTCATCCCCATTTTCTGTTTTTGGCCGAACAATAACTCCGCCCGCGCGCCCGCCAATCGCTCGTGTACCGCAAGGATGTTCTTCCCTTCGGGGACGTAGCCGTCGCCCGTGAAGGCCCGCAACGAATCCAAATCCTGGGCGACGCGGCCCGTCACGGGATCGACCCGTAAATCCAAAGGCCTGTCCGAGGCGAAGAAGGAAATCCCCATCCGGCCGAACCGAAGCTCCAGCGCCGCGCCGCGGAGATAGGAATTGAACGAGCTCGTGAAATCCGGCTCCGAGCCGACGGTCTTCACCTTGACCGGGCGGATGAGCTCGCCCAGCCCGTCGTAAAAAAGCAGCCCCTGCCCGTAGGAGAGCGTGTAGTTCCCCGCGATGCATTTTTCCAGCGGGCCGAGCCGCGAAAGCTCCAGGGAGCTTTTCGTCATGTGCCGGTCGCCGAGAGACGCAACCGTGACGGGCGGACCGGCGCCGGGCCGCCGCAGCAGCCAGCCCGCTTGAACATGGCTCCCGCCGCGCAACCGTGTCCGATGATAGAGATAGGTATTCTCGCCCGCTTCCGGCGGCGCGGACAATATCGAACTCCCCCGGGGATTGACGTTCCGCAAACGCACGCGCATGTCCCCGGAAAAAATCGCCCCGACGGTTTCCGAAAGCTCGTCGTCCTCAAAGCGGTTGCCGTCCTCGGTCATGGGCGCTCCGGTCGAACTTCCCTCGTCCATATCGCTTTCCCCGATTACCGTCGGGATTGATTCCGCCTGAACCAACCGCGGCGACAAACAAAGCGCGGACAACAGACAGATCGCCCCCGTCCTCATCGCCCGCGGGACAAGGAGAGCGTGACGTGGTGCTGGTCCGGCAGATCGGGATGGGTCAGCACGGCGTAATCCATCTTCAACCATCCCAGAAACAAGCCCATGCCGAGCGAGAGGCGGCCGGGCTCCGTCTCCACGCCGAAGCGGAACGCCAGCGTGCGTCCCAGTCGGATCTCCTGCCCCGCGCGCCACGACAGACTCCCGGGGCCGGGTTTAACCAGGTCGATCAGGGTCACCGCGTTCGCGGCGGGGCGTATCGCGACGCCGGCCCGCAGCGACTGGAGCGGCCCTTCCGCGGAATCCAGGAACCCGCCGCCGTTCACGTTCTGCACCGACGCCCCGATATCGGCCCGGGGATGGACGCGCGACAGAACCCCCGCGTCCCAGCCGAAGCCCGACATCCCGCCGTATCGCTCCACGCGCAATGAATAGCGGTGGAGGGAAATCCCCATGGCCGTCGCGCTCGAAAGGAAACAACTTTGGGCGAAGGCGACGTCCTGTTCCTGATAAGGACCGGAACCGAACTGCCGCGCCATCAATCCCCATGCGCCGCGACGGAGCGTCGGCCACCGCACCGCGAACTGTTGAAGCGTCAGCTCCGGCAGATTGAACAACCGCGTGTAGCCGCTGGCGAATTCCTTTTCCTGCGCGAAACGCAGGCCCGCCGGATTCAGCGCAACGGCGGAAACGTCGCCGGCCAGGGCAGCGCCCGCTTCGCCCAACCCCGCCGAGCGCGCCGTCAGCGGTTTCTCCTCGAACGCCGCGTAGACGATAACGACCGAAAACAAGACCAATAGAAATGACTGCATGATCAGCCAATGAATGCGAAGCGAGGGGTGACGTCGTCGTATTTTCATCGCGCCAGCACCACCGTGACGCGGGCCCGCTGGTGTCCGCCGGCCGGCGCCACCGCTTCCAGGAAAACGATGTAGATCCCCGTGGGAAGGCCGTTCCCTCGGTCGTCCGTTCCGTCCCAAAACAGCGAGCCTTGTTTCGTTCCGGCGAAGTTGCGTCCGTCCGCGCCGCGGTCCTGGTCAATGAGCCGGCGCACGCACTCGCCCCGGACGTTGAATACGCGGATGGATTTCACCGCCTCCGCCGAATCGACATGGAAATGCAGCCGCGCCGCGCGCCTGGCCGGATCGAAATCCCCCGGGGAAAACGGATTGGTCTTCCGGTCGACTTGGAGCGCGGGCCCCGTCCACGAGGACGAGGAGATATCCGCAGCGGTCCGGCAGGATTCATCGAGCGCGCATTCCTCGTCCAAACAATCCGCTTTGCCGTCCGTGTCGTCGTCCTGTCCGTTACCGCACATCTCGCGTAATACCCCGAAGGCGGAGTTGCGCCGTCCCGGCGTTCCGTTCAGCGGCGCGCCGTCCGCGTCCGACCCGTTGCGCGTGAGCAGGTCGTTGGACGCCCAGTTGGCGGCGAGGTTCCCCGGGCGAGAAGGATCGATGCGCTCCATGCTGCGGAAATCCGGCGACGCCGTTCCGGCGGGCCAACCCGCGGCGGCGAACGGGAGCTGATCGATGGTTTGCGAACCGGCGTCCATCAGGATGAAATCTTCCGCCGGCGGGCCGTTGGCGACGGCGCCGGAGAAGAATTTCTGCGCGGGAACGTCGGACACCGCGGCGTCGTCCGTCCGCTCCAACAGGAAATATCCTCCCGCCGGGATCGTGCCGGACAGGACGATCGTGGGCGTTCCGTCCGCCGCGCGCAGAGTCCAACCGCTCAGTGAAATATCCTGAGGCGTCGGGTTCAGCAGCTCGATCCACTCGTCGCTGCCGCTCGCCAAGGTGCCCGCCCAGGAAAGTTCGTTGATGACCACGTCCAACGGCCGAGCGGCGAACAGCCGTCCCGGAAGGGCTGGCAATGAAAAGAGAAGGATGAACGGAAGAAGGGTCCGACCCATGGCCGGAACACTTTAGGAAGCGGAACTGGAGAACTGTTGGAAGGAAACTGAAGTGTTACTGAAGAATGGGGAGGGTTATTTCAGCCAGCGGTCGAAGAACAGGATGGCGATGATGGTCTTGGAATCCTTGATTTTTCCCGATTTGATCATGGATAAAATCTTGTCCAGCCGGAAGGGCACGGGGTGGATGAGCTCGTCATCGTCCGGGTTGAACCGCCCCTTGGTCAGCCCGCGGGCCACGAAGATGTGGATGACTTCGTTGGCGAAGGCGGCCGTGGGCCAGAAGGAGCCGAGCTTCCGGATCTCCCCCGCGCGGGAACCGGTCTCCTCCTCCAGCTCGCGCCGCACGCAAACTTCCGGGCGCTCGCCCTTGCTCAACTTGCCCGCGGGGATCTCCCAGGTCAGCTCGTTCACGGGATAACGGTACTGCCGCACCAGGAGGACCCGCGGGTTGGACGACTTCGCATCGACAATGGGGATCACCGCCACGGCGCCGGGGTGGTCTAGGTACTCCCGCGTCGCCACCGTGCCCGTGGACAGTTTGACGAAATCCACGTTCAGGTCGATGGCCTTGCCTTTGTAGGCCTTCACTTTCTTGACGGGCTTTTCGATATAGGAATGGGCCATGGAGGACGGTTTACTGGTGCTCGCTGACTTGCACGTGCTTTTTCATGGGAAGGGAGATGGAAAAGGTTTCCAGGAACCCGGCCAGCAGCGCGCCGAAATAATAGATCCACCATTGGTTGGCAATATTGGCGAAGACGAACAGGGCGCCCACGGACAACATCGAAAGGGAAAAAGCGTAGCAGCCGGCGCCGAGGAAGTAGAGCTTGGTCGGCATGTTGTCATACAGGACCTTCTTCTCCGGCGGATAGTTCCGCGCGTGCCAAAACACCACGCTCCCGGCCACGAACACCAGGATGACCGGATTGATCAGCCGAACCAGGAACAGGATGACGATCAGCGGGAGCTTGCTGGGTTCGGCGTTCCGGAACCAAACCCCGTCGTGGGCCGTGAAGTTTCCGACGCGAAAGATCGGCTCGCTTCCGCCGATGGCATAGATGTTCGTGACGACAAAGATCATCGCCAGGAAAATGCCGAAGCCATAGACGCCGCGGATGATGCGCTGCGGGATGTTGTCCGAACCGAACACCAGGCTCATCATGGCCATGAACACGGAAGGCCCGAAGATGCCGATCATGACGAACTCCCGGAGGTTGTTGACGATCAGGGGCCAGGGGTGGGGCGCCAGGATCTGCAGCGGGCGGGAAGCCAGATAGATGCCGAAGGTGAGGAAGCCCCAGTAGCCGCTGCGGTAGGTCAGCTCGCCGGTGATCAGCGTGCGCATGGGCCCGATGTGGCGGATGTACTTCGCCATGATGAAATAGACGCCGCCCGCCAGGAGCGGCAGCACGAAATTTAAAAATAGCGGGAAAAATTCGCGAAAATCTCTCAGCATGGTTCCTCAATGGCGAACGGCCGTCCGCCCGGGATTGCCGCACGTTTCCGCGCGGAGTCTAGAAGATAGGAAATCCCCGAATCACCGTCAACCGGTATCCTCTTCCCACTTTTCCGTTCATCCTATATAATTGTCGTTCCCATGGACAACCTGCTCAATCAACCATTCCCCCCTCTCCGCCAGGACCTCGAAATGATGCCGGCAAGCAAGGACGGGCACCCCCTTGTCGTGCTGAGCGACGCCTTGGGACTGGACCTCCAGTCCGTGGTCGTATCGCCCCCCGTCGTGATGATCGCCGCCCTCTTCGACGGTAAGAAAAAGGCCGCCGACATCCGGGCGGAGATCGTCAAGCATAAGATCGTCCTGACCGAAGCGGAAATCCAGGGAATCGCGGACCAGTTGAGCCAGTTCGGCCTCCTGGAAACGCCCAAGGTCCAGGAACTGCGGAAGGAGCGGCTGGACCGCTTCAAGAACAGCCCGGTGCGGCACTTCATCCCGGCGCAGCGCGGCCTGCCGGAAAACCCACTGGACATCTCCGTGTTCCTGGGAAAGTTTTACGAGGACCCCAAGGGGCCGGGACCCCTCCTGTCGATCAAAGAATTCGCCGCGCCTCCCATCGGCGTCGTCGCTCCCCATATCGACTTCTTCCGCGGCGGGCCGCTCTACGCCTGGTCCTACGGGGAACTGGCCAAGCGGCAGCCGCCGGACGTCATCGTCTCGCTGGGCGTCGCCCACATTTCCCCGCGCTCGCCCTGGGTCATGACGAAGAAAAGCTACGCCACGCCCTTCGGCGCGGTCGAGGTGGACGAATCCCTCTACGAAGATATCCGTCAAAAACTCTGGTACGACCCGCTGGAGGAGGAATGGGTCCACGCCAAGGAACATTCCCTTGAGTTCCAGGCCCTTTGGCTGAAATACATCTGGCGGGACAAAACGCCCAAGTGGGTGCCGCTGCTATGCTCGAGCTTTGAACGCTTTTCCAACGACAAATCGCCGTCCACCGTGGAATCCGTGGAGAAGGCGCTCAAAGAAATAGGCGGGCTTTTGGCCGAGCGCGCGAAGAAGGGCCAGAAGATCATGGTCCTGGCGGGAATCGATCTGGCCCACGTGGGGCCGAAGTTCGGCGATGACATGGAAGTGACGGACGATTTGAAGAAAAAGATCGAGGATTTGGATCGGGCTTCGCTGGAAAACGCTTTGAAGATGGACCCGGACAAATTTTTTCTGGCGGGCGTGGGAGACAATGCGTGGCGGAAGGTCTGCGGCCTTTCGGCCCTCTACACGAGTTTACGCTGGATGAAAGCCTTGAACAACGATTCGCCTCTGCAGGGAAAACTGCTGGCCTACGATCAGCAACCCGACCCCGCCGGCGGGATAGTCTCCTTCTGCAGCGCGTTATTCGATAAACCCGCCTAAGCGAACTTCATCACCAGCGTCGCCAGTTCTAGGATGTTCTTCAAATCGAGCGGACGCGCCCGGACGATCAGGAAATCCAGCAACGCCTTCTTGAAAATCTCATCCAATCCTCCCGGCAAATCATTTTGGAACAAGTAAACCGGAACGTCCTCCGACACAGTCAGGACGAAAGCCATCCGCCCGAAACTTTCCCCGGCCCATTCCCGCAGCGCTCCGTTGATCCGCAGCGCGGATTCCTTATCCAACTTGTCCGGATAGTTTTCAAATCTAAGGACCACGGCCTTATCGGTCGCTCCGATCAGTTGAGACAAGGCGCGCGAGACGTTTTCGTCGCTCGGCACGAACACGAGGCTCTTGATCCGCGACGCGCCGGACGATTGAGCTTCTTTCACGGCCGACAACAGCGCCTGCGCCGCCGGCAGGTCCGCCGGGCCGATCAGGTTGACCGATACGGCGACCCGGTCGATGTCGTTTCCCCGCGCCCACATCGCCCAGGCTTTGCCGAAGGCTTTTGCGTAGGCCGGATCATCCATCCGGGCCTCGACCCGCTGAACGAAGGAGCCGGCGCCGAAGGTTTGCCCGACGCCCAAAGGTTCGGCCTCCGGAAAGACCGACTCGATCGAACCCGCGCCTGGGTTCGCCATGGCAAAAAGTACGCCAGCGTCCGCTCTCGCCTGATGTTCCGCCCGGATCAACCGCCAATCCGCCTTCGATCCCGCGTAAATAAGATTGACCGCGAAGCCAAGAACGAAATATGGCAGCGTGATCTGGCCCGCGGCAAACAGTGCGACGGCGATCAACATCCCCCCCGCGCTGGCGGCGACGCCCGACATTCCGCCGGTGTTGCGGACACCAAGCCCTTCGCCGTCCCAATACTTGTCCGTCCAAAGTTTTTTCAAACTCCGATAGCGCGCCAAATGTTCCAGAGCATGGCCGCCTTCGTGCAGGAGCAACGCGAAAATAAAAATTCCCGCCAGCGTGCCCGCCGAAACATGAAAAACCGACCCGCCGATGACGAGGATCGCGACGTTGAGGAACGAATTTATGTGGGACGCGGCGCTGGTTTCGGCCAGCCGCCCCTCGACCCGTCGGACCAAGGCGCGCTCTCGCTCGGTCACGGACGGATCGACCGGCTTACCATCCCAGGCGTGCAGTTCGCGCAAGGCCGTGCGGACCGATTGCGGATCGACAGTATTTCCGCTTTTCGGCAACGTCGCGATGAGGGCGGCGCTGGCGCTCCATTGGATCACGGTTTCAGCCATGAATTCCGGCTCTATCGCGTCCATGAATTTTTCGACGGCAAAACCCATGGCCTCCAAAAGATCCGACACGCCGCGCGCCGCTTTGCGTTGATAGGATGATTTCACTTCCGGGAAAACATAACCCGCGTTGACCAGGAAATGGACCGGCAAGCGGTTGGCGATGGCCGAGAGGACCGCGTGGCCGTTGGCGCGCCCCTTGCCGTAATGCGGCCAGGGCCCCATGTTGATGATCACCCCCAACGGGCCGGCATCCCGCAAACCGTGCTTCTCGATCACCCGATCCAATTGGTCCGTGGTGACATCGACTTGCTCGAAAACGAAGTCGCGGCCCTTTACCAAACCGTTCGACTCCAGCATCGCCGCGGTTAGCTCCTCCATCTGAGGAAGCGGCTCGCACAAAATCATCTTTTCCCCGCCCAAAGACCATTGGACCAGGCTTTGCAGCCCGTCGCCGGCGCCCTCGTCCAACCAGACCTTAACGTCGCGGTTGTGTTCGCGATGGGCGAGCAACGAGGCGATCGTGATCTTGGCGGATGGGTGCAAATGCAACCGCTTCTTATTGGCGATCTCGCCGTAATATTGTTCGCCCGCGGTCCGTATAAAGAACACGTTGGCCATCTTCGGCCCAACCACGGGCTCCAGTTTTTCTCTGTAGGCCTTCGCCTTTTCCCGGAACGCCGCGGGGTCGTCTTCATTAATGACGACGAACACCAGCGGTCCGATCTGTTGAATCAGGAGCGAAGTCCCCTCCGGCTGGCCGGATTCTTTGAGATTGCTCAGCAAACGGATAATCTTCCCGTTGATGCGGTAGACCGCGCCATCCGAAGGATTTGCCGCGGCCCGGAGGGTCTTGCCGACGGTCTCGTACAATTTCAATGACTCCGCCTTTTTAAGCGGCAGCGCCTTGGGACGAACCTCTTTTTGAGACGATGCCGGCCCCACCATTTCCCAAGGGGTGACGACGGTTTCTATTTCAGTGTCTTCGCCCCGCCGGCCTTCTTCCCAGTAGCGCATAGCGGCAAATTCTTCCGTAACGATCGCGTCCGCCAGGGTCTCATCAGAGCCTTTGCGAATCTGCACGCCCGAGACCCGTATGCCACGAATCGCCGCCTCGCGTAAAAACTGACCAACATCGGGCAAACCCCATTCCCTATAATCGCCAATGAGTCCCAGGACGATTTGAACTTCCGTTAAACCGTTTGCCGGATCCGCAAGATAATCCAGGAGCCGGATGTATCCTTCGAAGGAGTCAACACCGCCGTATTCGCTCCCATCCGTAATATGCGCTATACCGGCAACCGTGAGTTCACTGCCCGAAGGACCGATTCCGCGGGCATTTATTCCGACGAAGGGACACATAGCATAGCGATCCGAGCGCAGCAGGACTTTTTCCCCCTTCGGTACAGAAATAAGGGTCCCCAGGCCGTCCATGTGAAAGACGACGGTCCCGTAGCGTGGATGATGAACGCACATTGCTTCGTTGGCTATGTCTCCATGAATAAATTCCAGATTGCCGGGGTTTAGAATGCGCCTGTCGGTTTCATGCCACCTGACCTCTTCAAAGGCCTTTTGGGCCTCATTGATCAGATAATTGCTGGCGGGCGGACCGGAGACGTGGTTGGACCGCCGGATGATTTTCAATAAATCGTAGATTCCGTGGACGCCGCGCGCCAGGGCCACGGCGAGCGTTTTATCGACAAGGACCGAAGGAAGGATGCCATAGAGGGAAGTGATGGCGAAGTGCCAAGCGAAACTGATCACGGCCAACCGCAGGGTATACCCCCCGCTGTCCTTGGCGATGCGCCATTCCAGATAAACATGCAGCGCCGAGAAGACCGCCGCCGCGATGATCACGCCGGCCATGCCGAAGGGCGTGCCCAAAAGTATTTTTTCGACGGCCCAGGGGATGGCCGCCAGCTCGACGACAAGCCCGGCCAAGGTCGCACCGGCGATGATGCCGTTCCGGTGGCGGACGATGAATTGCGCCGCCGGGCTGGCTTGCTGGCGTTCAGCCCGCTTCACCGCCAGCCGGACCGCGAGACCGAGGAGGGAATTCTCGCGGAGGCGACTCGCGCCCAACAGATCGTCGCCCTCTCCGGTTTCCGGATAAACCTTTAGGACTTCGCGGATGACGGGAATGAGAGGTTTATCTTCACTCCACGCCTCCGCCTTCCGCAACTTGTCGCGCAATTTGTTCAACGTGCGATTGATCTGGATGCTTTCCAGCGCCGGTCCACCGGCAAGAGCCGACGCCTCGACGATCCTATCTAGATCCATTTCGTACTCGCGCGTCTCCAGCTCCGGGAACTCCAAAAGGAAATCCGCCACGATCTGAGTTTGTCTGGAGAATATGACCGAGGCCGTCCGCAGGGCATCCACCAGAGAAGCCTCGGACTTGCCCATCATGTCTAATTTTCGCCGGATCTCCCCGAGGGCGTTGCCCACCTGGTTATCGGTGAAGGTCTGCCGCCGCTCCTTTTCAAACCGTTCGATGAAACTCTTGCGGCTCACGGCATAAACTATTTTTTCCAGGTCATGGCCCTCGTCCGCGAGCGCGATGATCCGCCGGAGAATCGCCGCCTGGTTGGGTGTCAAGGCGATCACCAAGCCGGTGGCCCCCCCATAAAGCAGCCCGTGCCTCGAAAGCAGATCGTCCAGCGAATCGACTCCCAGCGCACGCGCGTAATAGGCCTTGGTTTCGGACATGTGAGTGCTGTCCTCGACGAACCCCGCCTGGAGATTGAACTCCTTGTACCGGTCGTATCCCGCGCCGGTGGCGCCGGGGCTGACAAGCCGGGCATAGAGGCGGACCAGGGCCTGATGATAAATGCTGAGGACATATCCATAATTTCCTTCTCGGCCCCTCATTTCGGGCATGTCCAGGATGTCTTTCACAACGTCCGGATCTCTGGCGGGATCAAGTTTAACCTTGATTCCATCCAACAAGGACCCGATCAATGCGGGGGTCCAGCGCGTGTCCTTATTGCCGTATAATACGACCACGTCGAACTTTTCCAGCATGCTCGTGATCGTCTTAATCTTCTCCGCCTCGCCAGTTTCCTCTTGCGATAGCCGGAGGTAGTTCAGATAGACGAATTGTTCCAGCGGATCCAAAACCCCGTCCCATGCGGCGACGTCTTCCCGCAGCCAGCCCTTTTCGGCGCCGAGCGCTTTCAATTTTCCGACGCGCAGGAGCAGAAGCTTGTCCCTGGCCGTGCCTTCGCCCGGCATCATCTTGGTGAGGGCTTGCAGGTAATAGGCGACGTCGGCGGTTTTAATTCCCAACCGGAAAGCGATCTCCTTGTTTAAGCGTCCGCTGTAGGCGAAGAAAAGAATGCTTTGGTAAAGAGGGCGGATGTCCGCGTAATGCTCCGGTTTGATCAGCTCCTCGCGATTCTTTTCATACCAATCTGTCGCTCCGACATCGCGCGCGGTCCGCTTCCAAACGGCGTTCCAATGCGCCTGGCGCGGATTTTCAGTAAACTCCGGGTCGAAGATCTCGTCCAATTCATGGGCGACGATGTCGGCGAGCGTGACCCCGAATCCTTCCTGCAAGCGGAAGGCTTCCCTATGAATGGAAACCTGGTAAGAGACCTGGCCGTGCTCTTCCTCCGAACCGATGGTCGCAAGGACATGCGTGTCCTTGCTTTTGACGAAACCGGGCGCGTTGGATAGGAAAAACCGGACCTTCCGAATTTCCGCGCCGGCGCGGACCTTATAGGTTCGCCCGAGACCGTCACGCGTTTCGCCCAAATACCGGGCATTCGGCGACCAGGCGCGGACCGCTTTGTCCAACTTCTGATTGAGATCCGGGTACTTATCCCATAGGACCTTCCACTCAAGGGCGATGATGTGGAGTAGGCGCATCTTTTGCCGGTAATGCAGCCGGCCCGGCGTGAGGACGTCCGTGGGCACTTCGAGCAGCGCCTTACGTATGAAGTTCCTCGTCTCTTTGTCCAACCCCATTCGCGCAAAAGCCTGCCTGTTATAGGGAAAAGGCCACCAGGCGGGAATGATGTGCCGGGCGAGCAGCAACGCGATGTGCCCCACGTGCCAGGCGCCGAAAAGGCTCGTGCCCCTTCTCCGGGCGGCCGCAAATTGGACGAAGCGCAGGAACTTGTCCGGCGTATGGCCGATATCGAAGAATCGATCGTCGGGCACGTAAGTCATCCCCAGCCCAGCCCCTCTCGGGATATAGACCTTCGCCGATTCGATGAACCTCCCGGCGCTTTCGCTCAGGAATACCCGTTCTACCCGAGCGCTGTTCGTTCTGTCTTTTCGGGAAAACAAGATGATCTTGATTTCCTTGCGTTCAATCGTCTGAAAAACGGACGCCAGTTGTCCGCGGTCCAATATTTGGAACGGCACCAAGGACTCCGGCGCAACGCCCATTTCGTCAGCGCGCGCCTTTATCCGTTTGAGATACTCCAAGACGCCCATGTAGAGGTGCGGTTGCGCGCCGACCGCGCCGATGTCGCAGACAACGGCCTCATCCGCGCTGGAAAAGACATTTTCATGGAACAGAAGGAAAAGCTCGAGGCACATTTGGGCGAAGGCATCGCCGGCCATTTCAACCGCCAGGACGTCCTCCAGCGCCCGATAGGGCTCGCCGAACAACGCCCGTTGAGAAGCACTCAATCGGCGGTTTTGGATGGTCTTTTTTTCCATTTCATCGCAAAACCTATCAATGAACGCGGCATCGTAATCGGATGCGGCATAACTCTCCGTGATGATCTGGTAAATCGTGGAGTAGACCAGAGAATTGTCCTGCCACCGGGCATCCCGTTCGGCCTTGAGACCGTCCGCTCTGACCGCTTTTGACAATTCATCGGGGAACATCGCTTGGCCCGCCAAGGGATCGCTTAGAACCTGCATCTCCCTGGACGTCAACAAAGCCTCTCCCGACACCATGTGGGCCTTCGCCGCGGGCCGGGCCCCCTCCCACAATTCATTGTATGCGAAGGTCAGGATTTCTCCATCCGTTCCGAGGAAGACGAGCGGCCGATCCGCCGGCAACTCTTCAAACAGATCCGCAAGTTCTTCGAAAATTCCGTTGCCATAATGGACGGCGTCCGACGCCGGCTTCGGCGCAGACTGGATGTAATGATGGACGAATTCCCGTATGCGCTGGATCTGGGCATTCAGACCGGCGCTTCCACCGATGGGACTCACGATTCTCCTGAATCCTTTTCTGTAGTTTTCCTGCCAGCGGAGGTCTTCGCAGTGCGCGATGATCCTTCCTGCCAAGTCTTGGCCGATCCAATCCGAGGTGAGCGGGAAAGACCGTTTGTCTCCCGGGTTGTTCCGAACAAAACTCGCTGTGAGCTCACCGAACTCAGGTCTTCCGACCAACTCCCGGCTCCACCCGTCCGGGTAATCCACGCGCATGATCGCTTCCTTCCAGTCCACGTATAAAGTAGGGCCATTGCCGTTGATCGCCGACGGCCATTCCGGAAAATACTTCCAACCCAGCCAGACCCCACGGTTGATGAAGCCGTGGGTGACGAAACTGCCGAGGATATAGATGACGGCCGACAACAACGGCGTGGCGAGCAGAGCGGCAGGGATGACGTAGAACAAACCGAGGGAAATGAGCGAGACACGGGCAGGGGCGATGACGCGTTTGAAGTTCTCCGCCGGCGGCGCCTGCCGGTCCAGGTGCGCGAGGATGAAAGCGAAGCGGACGAGAGCGTAGATCGCCAGGACGCCGTGCCCGAGGCCGGGTATCAATAGGGCCGCCAACGACACGATGGCCAACGGGAACTCCTCAAACCACCACGATATCCGAGCGCCGTATTCTTTGATGTCGGATGGATCGTTCAACCGGATACCGAACCTCCCGGCGACCGCAACGCCAAGCGGCTTCAGCCGGCCGATCGCGGCGGGGGAGTTGTCCGGTGCGGTGCTGTTTTTTTGACCGCGCCTCGCCTGAACCATCGTCAGGAACCCTTGCAAAACCCGCGCGCCATCATCGCTGAGGCTGAGCTCCGGGTGAAACTGCGTGCCGACCATATTGCCGCGGAAAAGGGCTTCCACCGCACAACTCTCGGATTGAGCGATCAACGTAAACCCGGGCGGAAGTCGCGTAACTTCATCCCCATGGGCTTCGGCGACAACGGCCTGGACCTTCCCGTCGGGCGAAGCCTTATTCTGTCCGGCGACCTCTTTAAACAGGGGATGCGCTCCGTCCAAAATCTCCACCTTATTCATGGCCGCCGTGTGGGAATCAAACGTCGCGTCGTCCGCTTTCCCCGTCAAACCGCCGTAGGCTTCTGCGATGAGCTGATGGCTGAAACAAATTCCGTAAAAGGGGACCCCGGCCTCCCCGGCGGCGCGAATGAATTCCTTCATCTTTTCCAGCCAATGGCGTCCGCGGAATTCCCGCACGTTAAAATTGGAGCCTGTGCCGAGGACGCCGTCGAAACGGGAAAGGTCGGCGGGAAATTTCCCGGCCCAGGAATGGTGGAAATGGACTTCGACGCCGCGCTCCGTAAAGTATTTCTCCAAGGGTCCCAATGTTTGCGACTGCGGGCCGCCGGGTCCGTTTTGGAGGATGGCCAAGCGCAGAGGCTCTTCTCCTTCCCTCAAATTCCGCGCCGGAGCCACGCGAACCCCGGTGGCTTTTTTTAATATTTCACCCACCTCGTTCAGGAAGGCGCTCCTGAGCTCCATGTCATTGCCGAAGAATTCGGCTAGAAACCCCTCTAGACTATTGAAAAGCCCGGCCTCCGTGAAAGCCCATGCCAAAAATTCTTCAGCGTAGGCTTCGAGGACATCTTCATCGGGGCCCACCTGAAAATCAAAGACCCGTTCTTTATAAACCGCAATGAACGGATGCGCCGCTGCGGGATCATATTCCCCCATTCTGGTCTCAATGAAAGCACGGAAACTCTTCACGAGCGCGATATTATTCTCCAAGCGGAAAAGCGCCCGCGCGTTTTGCTGGTAAATCGAAAGGCCCCGCCGCTGGTCATCTTCCTGGACGCCGCGAGCGAGGGCCAATCGATCCGCATAAGCCTCCCTCAACTCCTCAACCTTCCTTAAACCGTTGTTCCCATCAGGCACCATCTGATGAATCTTCCCGACGATCAGGCGGCGACGGTTCAAATACGCCAACGCGCCCAAAGCGAACAGGCCCAGGGAAAGCGGCACGGAGACAGCGAACGAAGCCGCGCTCAACCCCCACCAAATGAAATGGGCGCGCGCGACAAAAATCCGCTCACGCGATTCGACCCGCCGCGCGAATCGTCGGAGAGGTTCTATAAACCGCCCCTCTTGATCGTAGGCGCAAATGAAGAGAACGCTCCTCAATAAGAAGCTCACGATGGGCGTTATTGTTCCGACCATCAGCAACAATTGAGGGGAGACAAAGGTCACGAAATAGATGGCGCCGTAAACCACCCTGGCCCAGGCGTTGAAGATCCTGGTCCGCTCCTGGGGATCGATCGGCTCGCGGGCGGGGCCGCCGGTGGCGCCGTTTTTCATCAGCTTCTTGATAACGATTTCCGTCACATATTTCGCGACGACCCATTGTGTGACATAGGTCTTCAAGCCACCCATCAGGAAAATGAATATGGGGCTGTCCGTGTCGAAAACAAAAGACGCATCGACCAACCGAAAATGTCCCGTGTAGAAGACATTCGTAATCCCCATTATGATGCCGGTCCGGAGCACGGCGCCCAAATGCAGCCGCTGCCGCAAGACCAGTCCTTTGACGACTATTTCTCCCGCCACCCCCAAAAAGGTCCCCAAAACAAAAGCGGACAGAAGGCCGCCGGCAAGCGCGTCGGCCCCATGCATGAGGAATAGGCTCAGCCCCAACCAGAGGAAAACGCCCGCGACATAAAGCTTGGCCCCCCAGCGTATATTTTCGTTTATCCCCTCTTCGCCGAAAGCGCGCTTCGAAAAAACAGCGTCGGCAATACCATTGAGAGCGATGCTTCCCCGCGCTCTCAACCGGGCGCGAATGGAAGGCGGCGACGTTGTTTCAACGAACGATCCCTGGCTGAAATGCGTCGTGACCTGGAAACCGTTGCGCAATGTCACGATCAAATCCCCGATGGCGTTTTTATAGACACGATCTATCCGCGCCCGAAGCGAAGGCCTGGCCAACTGATCCATCGTGAATCCAGGCGGGAGGCCCGTCGCTGCTGTCACCCTTAAGGAAGCCGCGTCCTCGGCGGCGCCCGATATCGGGGCCTGCGCCAGGAAAAGCTCCTCACCTTTGAGCAGTTTCTCAAGCGGAGTTTTCTCAACTGTGAAGACGGAGAGGTAGTCGGAACCGTTTCCGGAAGCCACGCTGGTAATCTTTGGCGCGAAGGTGATGACTGTGGTCCCGCGCTCTTTTAGGCGCGCCTCAATTTCCTCGGAATGAAACCCGCCGGTCACCAGCACGACAACAGGGAGTTCCTTGTTAGAGGGCAGGAGAGACGGAAGAACGTTGTTCATTATATTATCCACCATCGAAACGCTTCGCGCGTCAGCTTCTTCGTAAAATGCTTCAAACGAAGAAAGGTCTAACGATGAGCTGTCTTGACCTCCTATCCCCCAATCCTCCATTCCTCCATAAACCGTCCTGTATGCTTTCCATTCCCCCGGCGTCAGGGAGAAGTCAAGCAACTTTCCGATAAGGCGCAAACGCTTCGATTCGACCACGAGCTTTTTCTCTTCCGCCGTGCGGACCAACGCGGCGTAGCCGGCCTCTTCCAGGGAGCTCATTCCGTCGAACAACTTCGTTGAATCAATCCTGTCCGACAGGAGGACGTAATCAACGTAATCGTTCATCGCGGGGAATTGAAAGAGGTCGACGCCGCGCCTGCGGCAGAGGCCTTGGATGAATCTGAAGAAGTCCGAATAGCGGATGGTCCCGAGGCGGTAGGAGATGCTCTGGTTTGTGAGCTCCGTTAGATCTCGCTCATTCATTTTCCCGACCAGCTCTTGGATGAGCGCCGCCCGCTCCCGCTCCACTTGTTTGAAGTCCATGGAGTTTTCCATGTCGAGCGCAGCCAGAAAGCGTTTCACATCGGGGGAACCGGACGGCGACTCCTCCGCCAAAAGGCTCACGTACTCGCCCAGGGGGAGTTCCTTCCGGTGATAGGCCTCCACATCTGCGTCAAAGGACGCCAACGCGTGGTTGAACGCCCGGGCTTTTTTTCGCGCCGATTCCTGGCGCATGGCCGAAATCCTGTCCTTAAGATCTTTGACGAGGGCAACGGATTGAGTGTAGGCGCGCACGTTGGCATCATAATGTGGCTTCTGATCGACACCCACCACGCGAGGAGAGGGTTTCGCGCTGGAGAGTATCGCATGAATGGCACCGGAGATTTCATTGCGCTTCAACATATAGTCCGCCACGACCGTGACAGCGTTGTGATCGGGAAAGCGGCGAAACCTCTCCAAATCAATGGGCTCAAACGCGCCCTCCAGCGCCACCAAGTCCACCTGCTCATTATCGATCAGGGCCTGCAGGGTTTTGCCGATGTTGCCCTGGGCCTCGGCGTTCATATGCACGTCCTGAATGTGGATGACGAGGGGCGCGTGTGCGGTGGCCGGCGATCGGTGGTCGGTCACAGACAACGGACCACTGGCCACTGACACTTTTCGGATGGTTCCGTAGGCCGGGGAGAGCGATTCAATAATCGGCCGATAGGATTTCAACATGGACGCGGGAATGGTTTCAGTCAAATGCGATGACAGGGGCAAAGACTGCGAGACGCGGAGGTTGCTCAGGATCTGAGAGGGGGCCGCCGGAACGGAGGCGAGGAGAGACGGTCTATTTTGGGCAGGACTCGGGGCGGTGGCTTTTTTTCTTTCAGTCCAAAAGTTCGCCTCGGCCAAGGGAGCGCATAAAGCGGAATAAAGATAGATTCCGGCCGTCAACACGGCCAGAATCTTCTTTGAGAGAATCTGAAAAATGATGCGTTTGATAGGAGGAGAGAACATGTCCATTGCTACGGACATTATAGGGATGGGGCATTAAGACGGATGGAAGAGTCTGTAACTTTATTGTAAATCTACCGTCGGAACAACTGATTTAGATCAACTTCCTCGATGGAATTTTAACCGCCGAAAGGCGCTCCGCCCGCATCCCCCGAATAATAGGGCGTTTCCCCGGCGCTGTGATCGGTCACATCGATCACTTCCGCCAATTCCGGCACCTGATCGTGTAGCGTCTGGATGACGCCCTGCTGCAAAGTCGCCGCCGCCGAGCTGCATCCCTGGCAGCCGCCGCTCATGCGCAATGAAACGGTCCCGCGGTCCACGTCGACGATGTCCACGCGTCCGCCGTGGGCGGCGATGCGCGGATTGATTTCATTCTCCAAAACATAGGCGACCCGGCGGCGAATGTGATCGTCCGCGCCGCGGCGTGAAATCTCCGGCACGACCAGTCGCACCCCGGAGCGGATTTTTTCCCGCACGGCCGCGCCGATCTTCTTGCCGAACTCCGGCCAACTCTCTTGGCTGCTCTTTTCCACCGTGAGGGTTTTCCCCGCCACCATCACCTGCTGCACGCCCGGGATTTCAAACAGCGCCTCCAGGAGCGGCGAACCCTTCGCCATTTCCCGGCTCGCGCAGTTGAAAGCGTCCCCGGGCAACAGGTCACGGTCCACGGTGAAGATGCAAAGCCGGGGGTTCGGGGCGATCTGGGCGGAGATGGAAATGTGCGCGTCGGTCGTCATCGTCACACCGAAAAGCTTTCCGCTTTCGCCCCGCGCTTGGCCAGGCATTCCGCGCACTCGCAAAGGCCGCGAAGGTGCTCGAAGGTGTAGATGCCGGTGCCGTGGCCGTCGGAGAACATGATCGCCAAACCGTAGCGCCCCACGGGGTTAAAGTTCTTTGCCGCGATGTCCAGCGGCACGCGCTTCGGGTCCAGCAGACGCTCCCCCGTGTCCTCGCTGACGCAACCGGCGCAAGTGCAGTTAACGCGGAGGTGGTGCGGCGAATGGAGGCCGTCGTGGCCGTCTGTCCAGAGGATGTGGATGCGGCCCTGCGGGTCCACGCCCATCTCCTGCGGCTGGAGCGCGAAGGCTTTGTTGGTCACTTCCACCTGGCGCATGAGTTCCGTCGCCATGGAGAGGAACGCTTTCGCCGAGGGAGCGCCCGGGCTTTTCACGATCACGGGCTGGCCCGCGTCGCCGCTTTCGACGATATCGGAATCCAGCGGCACGGAACCCAAAAAAGGCACGCGCAGGTCCTGCGCCATCTTCATCCCGCCGCCTTCCTTGAAAATGTTGTTGATCTCTCCGCATTTATGACAGTGAAATCCGCTCATATTTTCGGCGATGCCGAGTATCGGCACATGCACGCTCTGGAACATCTGCAGTCCTTTGCGGGCGATGCCGAGGGCGACGTCCTGGGGCGTGGTCACGATCACGGCTCCCGTTAGAGCGGCCTGCTGCGCGAGCGTCAGTTGGATGTCGCCCGTGCCCGGAGGCATGTCGATGAAGAGATAATCCAACTCGCTCCACGCCACGCCGCCCAGGAATTGCTGGATGAGCTTCATCGCCATGGGCGCGCGCCAAATGAGCGGCCCGTCGTCCTGCATTAATAGCCCGATGGACATGAAACGCACGCCGTGGGCCTCGAGGGGTTTTATTTCCGCCTGCCCGGTCTGGACGGAAAGTTTTTCCCGCGACGCGCCCAGCATCCCAGGCTGGCTCGGACCATAGACATCCGCGTCCAGCAAACCTACCTTGACGCCCTGTTTCGCCAACGCGACGGCCAGGTTCACGGCCACGGTGGATTTTCCCACGCCGCCTTTGCCGCTGCCGACGGCGATGATGTTCTTCACCTTTGATACGCCCGATGGATGATCGGCGAGGGCCGGCGCGGCGGAAATGGGGATGGTAACCGCCGGACGGGCGGCCTCCGCCAGGGGCCGTCCCGGTTTGTCGGATGGGGCGGAGGTCCCTGACGCGGGAGCATCGGATTCTTTTTTGTCTTTATTCCAAAAAGCCATATGAGTCCTCTTTCTAGCGGGATTGTGTCGGGAATGAACGGCGTGAGGAATGATTTTATCATTTTCGCGGCCAACGTTGACCCTCCATGCCGAGTTCAGTAAAATATGTTCATCATGAAATCATTCATGGCGTTTCTTGTCCTGACGCTGTTGGCCGGCGGTTTGACGTCCGCTTCCGCAGCGGACTACCAAAAAGCCCAATCCAAGGTTTACCGCCTCCGCCTGCGCGCCGCGCCCACTGTGACGGCACCGGTGGTGGGGTATCTCTCCAAAAGCGAAACCGTATCGATCATCGACAAAAGCACCTTCACCGCCAGTGTCGCTGAAAAGCGGGACTACTGGTTCCAAGTGTTGAATTCCACCGGCACCAAAGGCTGGGTTTTCGGCTCATACCTGTATTTCCCTCCCGAAACGAAATAATCCGATAAATTTTCCCGGCGGACACCCACCGACCTAAACTTGACGATTATTGTCAGGTTTTGCATAATATCTACAAACCTGGAAAAAAAATCCCAAGATCGGAGAATACAATGACTTCATCCACATTCACAAAACCCATCCAACTGAACGATATTGCGCCGGACTTCACGGCCCAGACCACGGAAGGGGGCATCCGCTTCCACGAATGGATTGGCAACAGCTGGTGCGTCTTCTTTTCTCACCCGAAGGACTTCACCCCGGTCTGCACGACCGAACTCGGCGAGGTGTCCCGCCGCCTACCAGACTTCCAAAAACGCGGCGCCAAGGTCATCGCCCTGAGCGTCGACGCCCTGGATTCCCACAAAGGCTGGATCAGCGACATCAATGAGACCCAAAAGACCACGGTGAATTATCCCATCATCGCGGACCAATCCCGAGAGATCGCCCAACTCTACGGGATGATCCACCCCAACGTGTCGGACTCCTTCACGGTCCGGACGGTATTCATCATCGACCCGAACAAAAAGGTCCGACTGATGATCACCTACCCCGCCCCCGTGGGCCGGAACTTCGACGAAATCATCCGCGTCCTGGACGCGCTCCAGCTGGTCGACAAATTCAGCGTCGCCACGCCGGTGAACTGGAAACAGGGCGGCGACTGCATCATCCTGCCGTCGGTCAAGGACCCCGAGGAACTGAAGAAGAAGTTTCCCCAGGGATTCCAGGAACTGAGGCCCTACCTGAGGATCACGCCGCAACCGAAATAAACCCCGTCTCTCGCACATAAAAAAGGCACCCCGCAAAGGGTGCCTTTTTTATTTCACTCTGATCCCACAAGACCGGTCTTCTTATGCCGTCTCCCAGATCAGGACTTCCGCGCCCTGCCGTCCTCCCGTCAACTTCGGTGAACTGGCCGCGGTTAAGCGCGCCGCATCACCTTGTTTCAGATCGCCGGCGCCCTCGAGGCTCGCACTCCCCAACGCGACGAACACATGGACGTGGCGGGCGTCGGGGACCGCCACAATCTCCCCGAATTGCAACCGTCCGCCCCACAGGACCGCGTCCTTCTGATGGATCGTCACCGCGCCAGCATGCTTTTTTCCCGAGGCTATGGGCACAAGACCGCCTTTTTTGAGCTCCGAGCTGACGTCCATCTGCTCATATCCTGGTTTAATATCCAAGGTGTCCGGTGAAACCCACATTTGGACCAACCGCACGTCCTTATCACGGCTCGGGTTCATTTCGGAATGATAGATCCCGCTGCCCGCGCTCATGCGCTGGGCCAAGCCGGGGTAGATGACGCCGTGGTTCCCGGCCGAGTCCCTATGCTCCAGTTCGCCGGAAAGGACCCAGGTCACGATTTCCATGTCGCGATGGGGATGCATGCCGAAACCCGTCCCCGCCCGGACGATGTCGTCGTTGTTCACCAACAGCAAACCGTGCCCCCGGTTCTCCGGGTCGAAATGCTCGCCGAAGCTGAAACTGTGCCAGGAATCCAGCCAGTCGATTTTGGTATGGAAACGGCTTTCCGCGCGCCGCACGTCAATGAGAGCTTCTTTGGGATGTGATTTCATGGAATCCTCCTGTCTCGTTGAAACGCCGGCCGGCCGCGTTAGTTCCTGTCCCCTTCTTGTGGCTAGACCCCATCCTACAAACCGGGCGTTGCCATGCGGCAACGAAACTTATACAATTTTGGCAAGTATCCGTCGGGTTTTCGTTTATCGGCGGCAAAGCTCTTTAAAACTTGGAATTCCAGGGGGAAGATAGATACTTTTCCGTTAAAACCTTCAGGTTTTGCGGCGAAGGGGCGGGGGACCGCTCAAAAGCATTCCACGTTTTAGTTAACGCTTCCTTAATGCGATCGGGTGAAATATCCAAATTTGCGACGAAGCGGGAATGGGAACGGTCTGCCCGATACGCCGGCTGCCGAGAAGGCGAATTTAGAACCTCTTCCATAAAGGGGACATCCATTCCCAACAGGAACGTCCCGTGAAAAAGCAGCGCCCGCCGTTTCCGGCGCTGGGCATTACCGGAAAACTTCATCCCGTTAAGCGCCAAATCGCTGTCCCCCTTGATTTCCACCGGTTTTCCGATCACTGTTTCCAGCGCTTGCCGATGACGCGTCATAATGTGGCAAGTGGTTTCGACGATATGGGCCAAGGGCCCGGACGGCGGAATCCTTAAGATTAAAGAGTAGTTGAGGCAGCCTGACCCCTGAAGAACGGTCCCGCCGCCGCTGCAGCGCCGCAGGACCGGAACGTTCTTCCGTTTGCAAGCGTCCAGGTTCGCCTCAATGGCCCGGCGGTTGGAATAACCGAGCACCACGAAGGGGGCGGACGGCCCCCAGAACCGAAGAATCTCAGGCGCATCAGCCGATTCCTCGCACTGGTCAAGCAGCCACTCGTCACAGGCTAAATTTTCCGCCGGCGTCGGATATGTCACGTCGAAGAATTTCATGCGCGGTATTTTATCAATTCCCATAGGTCCACGGAGATTTTCTCTATGAAATCAAACATCAAAACCCTTCCCACCGCTTCGAGCGACGGCGCGGAAACCAACAAATGGATCGAATCCCTCGAAAACGTCTTGAAGCTCGTCCTCAACAACAAGGGCAGCGAGCGGGCGCCGTTCCTCCTGGAAAAACTCATGAGCGGCCTGCGCGATTCCGGCATCAAAACCCCCATCTCCGTCAGTTCCCCCTACATCAATACGATTCCAGTCGAAGAACAACCGCCTTACCCGGGCGACCAAGCCATCGAGCGCCGCATCAAAAGCGTCATGCGCTGGAACGCCATGGCCATGGTCGTGAAAGCCAATCACCTGAACAGCGACCTGGGCGGCCATATTTCTACCTACGCCTCCTGCGCCACGCTTTATGAAGTGGGCTTCAACCATTTCTTCCGCGGCGCCGACGGCAAACAGCCCGGCGACATGGTTTATTTCCAGGGCCATTCCACGCCCGGCATCTACGCTCGCGCATTCCTCGAAGGCCGCCTGGACGAGAACCATCTGCACAACTTCCGTCAGGAACTCGCCAAGGGGGGCGGGCTTTCTTCCTATCCGCATCCCTATCTGATGCCCGACTTCTGGCAATTCCCCACCGTGTCCATGGGACTGGGGCCCATCATGTCGCTATACCAGGCGCGGTTCAACCGCTACCTGGCCGCCCGGAAGTTGGTCGACGGCGCCCAGGAACCCCGGGTGTGGGCCTTCATCGGCGACGGCGAGGTGGACGAACCGGAAACCCTCGGCGCGATCACCATGGCGGCGCGGGAGAATCTGGACAACCTCACCTGGGTCGTGAACTGCAACCTGCAGCGGTTGGACGGACCGGTCCGGGGCAACAGCAAGATCATCCAGGAACTGGAAGCACTTTTCCGCGGCGCGGGCTGGAACGTCATCAAGGTGATCTGGGGCTCCGAGTGGGACCCCCTCTTGAACGCGGACAGCAAAGGCCTCCTCCTCAAGCGCATGGAAGAAGCCGTGGACGGCGATTTCCAGAAATACGTCGTCGAACCCGGCAGCTACACCAGGAAACATTTCTTCGGAAGATACCCTGAATTGCTGGAGATGGTCAACCACATGACCGACAAGCAAATCCAGAAACTCCAGCGCGGAGGACATGACCCCAAAAAAGTTTACGCCGCATATAAAGCGGCGGTGGAACACAAGGGCCAACCGACGGTCGTCATCGCGCAGACAGTGAAGGGCTACGGCATGGGCGAGGCCGGCGAAGGCCGCAACGTCACCCACCAGCAGAAAAAGCTCAACGAAAAAGAACTGCGGGTATTCCGCGCCCGTTTCGGCGTGCCCATTTCGGACGAAGAGATCGCCGAGACGCCGTTCTACCGGTTTCCCAAGGGAAGCCCCGAGAACGATTATCTCCACGAGCGGCGGAAGGCCCTGGGCGGATACCTTCCCAAGCGGACGGCCAAGGCGCCGGCGCTGGAAGTTCCCGGCAAAGATTATTTCGAGGAATTCTCCAAAGGCTCCGGCGACATGCCCGCCTCCAGCACCATGGCCTTCGTCCGGATCCTGACCAAACTTCTGCGGCACCCCGAGATCGGACGAAACATCGTCCCCATCATTCCCGACGAGGCGCGGACCTTCGGCATGGACGCGCTCTTCCGGCAGATCGGCATCTATTCCTCCAAGGGCCAGCTCTACGAACCCGTGGACAAAGAATCGTTGCTGTATTATTCGGAGGCCAAGGACGGGCAGATCCTCGAGGAAGGCATCAACGAAGCGGGCTCCATGGCGGACTTCGTCGCCGCGGGCAACACCTACGCCAACTTCGGCAAACACATGATCCCTTTCTACATCTATTATTCGATGTTCGGCTTCCAGCGCGTGGGCGATTTGATCTGGGCCGCGGGCGATACCCGGGCGCGCGGATTCCTCCTCGGAGGCACAGCCGGGCGGACCACGCTGAACGGCGAAGGGCTGCAGCACCAGGACGGACACGGCCACATCATGGCCAGCACCGTCCCCACACTCATGGCCTACGACCCGGCCTTCGCCTACGAACTCGCCGTCATCATCCGGGACGGAATGGACCGGATGTACAAAAAGGATGAAAATCTCTTCTACTACATCACCGTCTACAATGAAAACTATCCCATGCCGAGCATGCCGGAAGGCTGCGAAGAGGGAATCCTCAAAGGCCTCTATAAATTCAAGCCCGGCCCGGCGGCGAAGAAGATCAAGGCGCACATCTTCGGCAGCGGCCCGATCATCCGCTCCGCGCTCGACGCGCAGAAAATCCTGGCGGACAAGTACGGCGTTTCCGCCGACGTCTGGAGCGCCACCAGCTATAAACACCTCCGGACCGACGCCATGCACGTTCAGCGCTGGAACATGCTGAACCCCACGG
>CAYZXT010000007.1:0-111490 GCA_964482515.1 uncultured Elusimicrobia bacterium
GGGCGATTGCTGGTGGTGGACGACGAGCCGGACACCCGCGACGTTCTCGAGATCGTTTTCAAGGCCAAAGGCGTGAAGGTGTGGACGGCGGCCGACGGCAACGAAGCGTTGTCCCTGGTCCGGCGCGAAAGGCCCCACGTCATGCTCCTGGACATGCGGCTTCCCGGCATGAGCGGCATAGAGATCTTGAAGTCGGCGCGGGAGATCGACAAGAACCTGTCCGTCATCATGATCACCGCCAACGGCGAAATGGAATTGGCCCGCGAGACCATGCAGAGCGGCGCCTGCGATTACATCATGAAACCCTTCGACCTGAACTATCTGGAAACCTCGGTGATGTCCCGCCTCCTGATGACCATGAACTGATCGCGGACTTGAGCGCTGTTTTGCTATAATGAAAGCAGTTCAGCGTTTTTTTTCGTCTGCCGCTGCACCCCTCTAAAAATGGACAATCTCGACCAGCTCGAACAACAAAGCGTCTACATACTTCGCGAAGCCTTCCGGCATTTCGAACGTCTCTGCATGCTTTGGTCCATCGGCAAGGACTCCACGGTCCTCCTCTGGCTGGCCCGCAAAGCCTTCTTCGGCCACGTCCCCTTCCCCCTGGTCCACATCGACACCAGCTATAAAATCCCCGAGATGATCCAATACCGCGATAAATTGGCCATGGAGTTTAAGCTCACGATGGTCGTCGGGCAAAACGAAGCGATCCTCAAAGCCGGCACAACCTTTCCTCTGACGCAAAATCTTCCGGAAGGCCATCCCGATAAAATTTCCCGCGTCCAATGCTGCGGCTTCCTCAAGAAGGACGCGTTGACCAACACCCTGAACGGGACCTGGAACCGCAAGCGGCTCAACCTGCAAACGGGTAAGTATGAAATCGATAAAGACCGCGATCCCTATCACGGCGTGATCGTGGGCGCGCGGGCGGACGAAGAGGGCAGCCGGTCGAAAGAAAGATATTTCTCGCCGCGGGACAAAAACAATCTTTGGGACGTCGGCGAACAGCCGCCGGAATTTTGGAACCAATTCAAGACCGATTACGCTCCGGGCACCCACGTGCGCATCCATCCGCTGCTGGATTGGACCGAGCTCCACGTGTGGGAATACATCAAGCGGGAAAATATCCCGACGGTCTCCCTCTATTACGACCAGGGAAACGGGACGCGCTACCGGAGCCTCGGTTGCGCCCCCTGCCAGGCCCCCATCCAAAGCACGGCCAAGAACGTGGACGAAATCATCGCTGAGCTGAAGAGCGGCAAGCTGAAGAACATCGCCGAGCGGTCCGGGCGCCTGCAGGACGGGAAACACGGTTTGGAAGAACTGCGCCGCGAAGGGTATATGTAATGGCGACCGCGACAAGAGATATCGTCCGGGAGCAGATGAACATCGTGGTCGTGGGCCACGTGGACCACGGCAAAAGCACGGTGGTCGGGCGCCTCTTCGCCGACACCGGGTCTTTGCCCGAGGGCAAACTCGAGGCTGTGCGGAAGGAATGCCAGCGGACGGGAAAGCCCTTTGAATACGCGTTCCTTTTGGACGCGCTCACCGACGAGCAGGACCAGGGCATCACCATCGACACCGCCCGTTCTTTTTTCAAAACCAAGAAACGCGACTACATCATCATCGACGCGCCCGGCCATATCGAGTTCCTGAAGAACATGATCTCCGGCGCGGCGCGGGCCGAAGCCGCGGTGCTGGTGATCGACGCCAAGGAAGGCGTGCGCGAGAACAGCCGCCGCCACGGCTACATCCTTTCCATGCTCGGCATCACCCAGATCGTGATCTGCGTCAACAAGATGGATCTCGTGGACCGGAGCGAATCCCACTTTCAGAAAATCGAAAAGGAATATCGGGACTTCTTGAAGAGCATCGGCGCGGCCAGCCCGAAGCAATTCATTCCGGTCAGCGCGGTGAACGGGGAAAATCTGGCCGCGCGCAGCGAGAAGACGCCGTGGTATAGGGGTCCGACGCTCCTGGAGTCCCTCGACGCATTCGCCAAGGCGCCGCCGAAGACGGACCGCCCCTTGCGCTATCCGGTGCAGGCGGTTTATAAATTTACGAAAGAAGGCGACGACCGGCGGATCATCGCCGGGCGGATCGAGGCCGGGCGGGTGAAGGCGGGGGACAAGGTCGTATTTTCGCCGTCGAACAAGGTCAGCACCGTCAAAAGCATCGAGGCCTTCAATGCGCCGGCCCGGACGGAGATCGAAGCCGGCTGGTCCACGGGTTTCACCCTCACCGAGGAAATCTACGTGACGCGCGGCGAAGTCATGAGCCATCTCGAAACGCCGCCCCTGGTGAGCATGCGCTTCCGGGCGAACCTGATTTGGCTGGGCAAGAAGCCCCTCGTCCAGGACCGCGAATATAAATTGAAGATCCACACCCAGTCGGTGCCCGTACGCCTCGCCAAGATCAACAAGGTCATCGACGCCTCCACGGAAGCCCAGGACGCGCTCAAGAAGAAAGAAGTGGGACGTCACGACGTCGCGGACGTCATCCTGGAAGCGCGCCAGCCCATCGCCTTTGATCCCATCGGCCAGGAAGAAGCCACCGGGCGTTTCGTCATCGTGGACGGCTACGACATCGCGGGCGGCGGGATCATCACCGCCGCGGAAAAAGACGAACAGGAAGAGCACCGGGCCGGGGCGCGGCTGAGGGATTTCAACTGGATTTCCGGCGGGGTGTCGGGGGCGGAGCGCGCGGAACGTTTGGGGCACCAGCCGGCGCTGATCATGTTCGTCGGCAAGACCGGCGCGGGAAAGCACAAGTACGCGCGGGCGCTGGAACGGGCGCTTTTCAGCGGAGGGCGCTCGGCCTACATGCTGGACGGGTCCAACGTGCTCCTGGGCGTCGACAGCGATTTGATCTGGGTGGAATCCACCCAGTCCGAACTCGTCCGCCGTTTCGCGGAAGTGGCCCACATCCTGCTGCACGCGGGACAGATCGTCGTCTCCACCACCAACACCATCGGCCTGGCGGATTTTTCCGCCGTTCAGGCCCTGATCCCTGATTTTCAAACCTTCGTTGTGGACATCGACCCTTCAGGCGCCAGTTTGGCCCCTTGCGACCTCCGGCTCACCGGCAAAGAATCGGAGGAAACGGTCGTTTCCCAGGTCATCGGACTCCTCGTTAAAAAGCAAATCATCCAGCCGTAACTCTGCCGGACATCATCCTCGGACGGTGCTTTGCCGGGGCCATGAAAGATGCTAAAATAAGTTAGCTTAATTTAGATGGAAAGAAACGGGGCTGCCCTTGCAGAAGACGCGAGGACTGTGACCGAGGCCGGGTGGCCGAGGAAATGGTTGAAAGACGCTAGTTTTGAAACCACCTAAAGTATTTATATCCGGAGTTGCTTGCACTCACGCAGAGCTTTGAGTGCCAGCGGCGGCCCAGAGGGCCGAAGACTCCGCAGGGGGCTGTAGCTCAGCTGGGAGAGCGCGTCGTTCGCAACGACGAGGCCGTCGGTTCGATCCCGATCAGCTCCACATTTTATAGTTAAGAACCTTGGTTCGATCCTGACCGAGGCGTGGGAGCCGACCATGTCGCAAGACATGGTCCCTGCTTGTCGGAAGGGGGGAAATGGCCAGCCGCATGGCAGGCCACGATCAGCCCCACCATTTACTCAAAAGAACCTAACTGCGACGCGCGGTTAGGTTCTTTTATCTCCGACCACAAAAGGCAGTTCCATGGCGATCCTCCTTAGCTGCAAAAACATTTCCAAGACCTACGGTGCGCGGCCGTTGTTCGAGAACCTGTCCTTCGGGCTCTTCGAAGGTGAGCACGCGGGCTTGATCGGCCCCAACGGCGTGGGGAAATCCACGCTTTTGAAGATCCTCGCCGGCGTGGAAAAGACCGATGATGGAGAGATTTCCATGCGCCGCGGTCTGCGAGTCGGTTATCTGGCCCAACAGGACCGTTTCGAAAAAGGGAAAGAAGGGTGGACCGTCCATCAGGAGCTCGTGCAGGCCCTGCACGGGTTGCACCTCGAGGATTACGAGATCGACATGCGCGTGGAAGCGGGGATCGAACACGCGGGTCTTTCATCCGGGGAGCTGGAAGTCAACAAGCTTTCCGGCGGCTGGCGGAAGCGGCTGGCCATCCTGGCCCAGGTGATCCGCGAGCCGGACCTCTTGTTGTTGGACGAACCCACCAACCATTTGGACCTCGAAGGCGTGCTCTGGCTCGAGAAGTTTATATCCGAGCAGAAATTCTCTTTCCTGATGATCACCCACGACAGGCGGTTCCTGGAACGCGTCACGAACCGCGTCATCGAACTGAACAAGCGCTACGCGGAGGGGCATTTCAGCAGCGTGGGGAATTACAGCCAGTTTTTGGAAAACCGGGAAAAGCTTTTCAGCGCCATGGTGGCCAAGGAAGACACGATGCATAACATCGTCCGCCGGGAGATCGAATGGCTGCGCCGCGGGCCCAAGGCGCGGACGACGAAACAGAAGGCGCGCATCGACCGCGCAGGGAATTTGATCAAGGAATTGGGCGAGCTGAAATACCGAAACACCCAGGGCCGTCAGGCGGACATCGATTTCACCGGCAGCGACCGCAAGACCAAGAAACTGGTGGAGGCGATCAAAGTGGAGAAGAGCCTCGGCGGGCGGAAGCTCTTCGGACCGCTGGACCTTGTGCTCCGGCCGGGCGACAAGCTCGGGCTGCTCGGCGAGAACGGCAGCGGAAAAAGCACCCTGCTTAAGGTCCTGTCCGGGAAGATGCAACCGGACGCGGGCGCGCTCAACCAGGCCGAGCATCTGAAAGTGGTCGTGTTCGACCAGCACCGCGAGCAACTCGATCTCTCCATGCCGCTGCGCAAGGCCCTCTGCGAATCCGGCCAGCACGTGCACTATCAGGACAGGGCGATACACGTCTACAGCTGGGCGGACCGGTTCCTGTTCGGCAAGGAGCAGCTGGATCTCCCTCTGGGCCGTCTTTCCGGCGGCGAACAGGCCCGCGTCCTGATCGCCCGGCTCATGCTCAAACCCGCCGACGTCCTGCTGCTGGACGAGCCCACGAACGATTTGGATATCCATTCGCTGGAAGTTTTGGAAAGCAGCATGGAGGATTTTCCGGGAGCTCTCGTTCTCGTGACCCACGACCGGTATTTGTTGGACCGCGTGAGCCGCGAGATCCTCGCCCTGGACGGCAAAGGGAACGCGCGGTTCTTCGCAGACCTGGCCCAGTGGGAAGATTGGAAGGAGAATCGGGATGATTCCAATGTCCCTCAGGAAGACGATGTCATTCCCGATAGCGAAGCTCCCGCGCCAGCGGAAACGAAGAAGCCGCTTTCCACCAACGAACAAAAAGAATTGAAAAACATGGAAGCGACCATCCGCGTCGCCGAAGAGCAGCTTGATAAAGCGCGGCAGGCCCTTGAAGACCCGTCCATCGCGACGGACGCGGTCGAGCTTCAGAAGCGCCAGGAAAGAGTGGACGAAGCCCGCGGCAAAGTGGACGCCCTCTTCGACCGCTGGGAAAATCTTCAGTCCCGCTTGTAAATTCTCAGAATTTCCCGTCGGCATTTCTTGACTGAAATGCTAGCTTATCTGGGTGTCTTATGTTGAATTGAGGAGCTTAACATGCGACGATTGATCCCCATTCTCTCAATGATGTTTTTGTGCGCACCCGCTTTCGCCCAATTTGAGGGCGCCATCGACATGAAGATTAGTGCGAGCGGAGGGAGCGGGAAAATCACCATTTACATCTCCGAGCAGGGCGTACGCAACGATGTGGTTTTTAGTACGCCCCAGGGGCCCATGAAAATGTCCATGCTCGTCAAGTCGTCCAACCCGGACATTGCTTACTCCATCAATAACGAAACCAAGACGTACTCGGAACTGGATTGGAAGAAACTGCAAAAGGGCCCCGCGCGCGAGAAAGACGTGTATGTTTTGAAAGATCTCGGAAGCGAAACCCTGCACGGTTATTCCTGCCGGCACGTTCTCCTGACCAATAAGCTGGAAGGGGAAACAGAACTCTGGACCACGCGTGAGATAATGGATTTTGATTCTTTCGCCAAGGCCATGGGTCCCCGCTCCGCTATTAAAGCATCCTTCGAAAAAAGCCTGAAGGACGCGGGGGCCGATGGGTTCGCCGTTAAGATGATCCAACGTAGCGGAAAAGAAACCGTCGTGACGGAGTTGGAAAAGCTCGATAAGAAATCCCTTCCCGCTTCGATGTTTCAGATCCCCGCCGGGTATAAGGAAGAAGAGGGTTTCGGCGGAGCCGGCGCGATGAGGCCTCCTGAGGGCAGGAAGTCGATGGAAGAGGCCATGAAGAACATGTCCCCCGAACATCGCGAGATCATGCAGAAGATGATGAAAAAATAGGAGGTCCGGTCATGAGAATCAGCTTCCGGCTCATCGTCTCTTTGGTTTCCGTTGTCCTCCTGGTGGCGGGCTTCTCCGCGTATTTTCAAGCCACGCAGGAAGGGGCCGCCCAGCGGGACGAGCTGGGCCGTCGCTCGCGGCTTCTGGCCGAGCCGTTGTCTGAGAGCGTGGAGTCCGCGCTGACGAGCAAAGACCCGTCGGGCAGACTGCAGCGGCTGGTGAAGAAGTTCGGCGATCGGGAGCGCGTGAAAGCCATCGCCATCTACGGGGTCGACAAAACTCTTCTGGCCGTGACCCCAAGCCTTTCGTCTTCCCTTCCCCAAGCGCCCGGCGTCGTGTCCGATTCCCTGGAAAACGACCACGCCGTCGGTGCTGTTGAACGGATCGGCGCCCGCAAAATGTACGTCTATTCCCTCCCCATCAACGTGGATGAAAAACCCGCCGGAGCTCTGCTGATCTTCCATGACATCGAATATATTCAGGCGCAATTGCGGAAGACCGGCCTCAACACGTTCTTCCGGGTCGTCGTCCAGATGGGTTTGATCGTGATCGTCACGCTGTTGATCATCCGTTGGAGCATCATGGGACCCATCGCCCAGATGGCCGAGTGGATGAAGCAGCTTCGCGCGGGGGACGCGAACCATCCTCCGGCGATGCCTTCCGGGTTCCTGGCGCCCATCGCCAAGGAAGTGACGACTTTCGCCCAGCACCTCACGGTGGCCAAGTCGGCGGCGGAGGAGGAGGCCCGGCTGCGGCAAGCCGCGGAATCGCTGTGGACGCCGGAGCGGTTAAAAGAAAATATTCGAGTCAAGATGCAGGGAAGGCCTCTCCTGATCGTTTCGAACCGGGAACCTTATATGCATGAGCACCGCGGCCGGAAGATCGAATGCATCGTGCCCGCCGGCGGACTGGTGACGGCTCTGGATCCCGTGCTGCGTTCCTGCGGCGGAACCTGGGTGGCCCACGGTTCCGGCGACGCCGATTTCGAAGTGGTGGACGAAAACAACCGCCTCAAGGTCCCGCCGGAAGACCCACTCTATACCCTGAAACGAGTGGCTCTGACGAAGGAAGAGGAAAACGGATATTATTACGGTTTTTCGAACGAAGGGCTCTGGCCCCTGTGCCACATAGCCCACACCCGGCCTATTTTTCGGGCGGAGGACTGGGTGCAATATCAGTCGGCCAACAAGAAATTCGCCCTGGCCGCGCTGGAGGAACTTAAGGACGTCGAGGATCCCTGCATCCTCATCCAGGATTACCATTTCGCGCTGCTCCCCCGTCTCCTGAAACAGGAACGCCCGGACGCGCGCATCGCCCTCTTCTGGCATATCCCTTGGCCGAACGCCGAGGCCTTCGGGATTTGTCCCTGGCAAAAAGAGCTGCTTTACGGCATGCTCGGCGCGGACTTGGTCAGTTTCCACACGCAGTTCCATTGCAACAACTTCATCGACACGGTGGACCGCGCCATGGAATCCCGCGTCGACTTGGAGCGCTTCACCGTGATCAAAGAGGGGCACGCGACCCTGGTGAAGCCTTTTCCCATCAGCGTCGCATTCCCTTCGGAGGCGCCTCCGGTTCCCGGTCATCCCGCCCCCATGGACCGTGTAACTTTGTTGAAGGAAACGGGTCTGAAAGTAAACCACCTGGCTGTCGGCGTGGAGCGGATGGATTACACGAAAGGCATCCTGGAGCGTTTCCGGGCGGTGGAGCGGTTTTTGGAAAAGTATCCCAAGTACCAGGGGGATTTCGCCTTGCTCCAAATCGGGGCTCCCAGCCGCACGCACATCAAACGGTATCACGATTTCATCGCCGAAGTGGAATCGGAAGCCGAGCGGATCAACTGGAAGTTCAAGGCCAGGGACTGGCGGCCCATCGTCTTTTTGAAGAAGCATCATAGCCACGAGGAAATACTTCCGTACTACAAGAACGCTGACGTCTGCCTCGTGACGTCCATACACGACGGGATGAACCTGGTGGCCAAGGAGTTCGTGGTGGCGCGCGGCGATAACGACGGCGTCCTGATCCTGAGCCGGTTCGCGGGAGCGTCGCGGGAACTGCGGGACGCGTTGATCGTCAATCCGTACGACATCGAACAGATGGCGGATGCGATCCAATACGCGCTGGAGATGGCTCCCGAGGAAAAATCCGCGCGGATGCGCCGCATGCGGGACACCATACGGGAAAACAACATCTACCGATGGGCGGGGAACCTGATCGAAGCCCTCGCCGATGTCCAGATCCGGCGGCCCGTCGAACCCAAAGCGTGATGCGTTCGTTGTCCCGGAATTGGCAGCCCGTTTTGAACTTGATCGGCCGGCAGTCCCGGCTGGCTTTTTTTTTGGATTTCGACGGGACGTTGTCTCCGTTGGCGAAGCGGCCCCATGAAGCCGTTTTTCCTCCGGCGATGAAGGAGGTTTTGGGGGAATTGGCCCGCCGCCCGCACATGCGCGTGGCCATCATCAGCGGCCGTCCGTTGAATTTCCTGAAGTCCACGGTGGGCATGCCGGGGGTGTTTTACGCGGGGAACCACGGGCTTGAGATCAGCGGTCCCCGGCTGTCGTTCCGATACGGGGATTCCGACGATTTTCGCCCGGTCATGGACCGGCTGTCCGCGGCCTTTGGCCCGCGGCTGAAGAAAATTCCGGAAACATTGCTGGAGAATAAGGGCGCGACGCTTTGCCTGCATTACCGCAACGTACCGCCCGCGGCCCGGCCCGCCTTCCATCGGCTGGTAAAGAATTTTAAGTCCGAAACCGAGGGCAAGCCGGTTCTTTGGCGCGCCGGCAAGAAGATTTGGGAGGTCCTTCCCAAGGTGGATTGGAACAAAGGCGAGGCTCTTCGTTATTTGCTGGACCGGTTGAAAGGCCCGTTCCCGGTGGTGGTCGGCGACGACAAAACGGACGAGGATATGTTCCGCGAGATCAACGGCCGGGGTGTGGCTATACGCGTCGGCCGCGCGCGGTTTTCCGCGGCGTCTTATTATGTGGAAGACAGCGGGGCGGTCCTCAGGTTCCTGCGGGCCGTCCGGGACGGAGAACGCTCAGTTCGTTGAAGGAGGTTTATCATGCTTAATAAAGCCAAAGAGCCGTTCAGATTTTTCAGCCGTTTGAGCCTTCCCATGCTGACGGGCATGGCGGCCCGGAATTTGGCGGAGTTGCTCGCGGGCATACAGTCATCGCCGGAGACCGTCATATATTACCACACGCACAAGTTTTTGCAGGAACACCAATCCCTCGTTCCGGAGCCGCCGAACGATTTCGCCTATTGGGTCCATAACGTGCTACAGAACGAAACGCTCGGCGAGCGGCTGATGGCGCTGGACACGATGCGCTTCACTTCGCTGTCGGAATATCGCGACACTCTTGTGGAAATCCTCAAGGAGGGCGGCCAGGACAACGTTTCCGCGCCGGACGGCAAGGAATTTCATTTCATGAGCGCCATCCGCTTTTCGATCCCCACGGGACACGTGGCCTGGGATTTGTCGGAGTTCGCCGCTCAGCTGAAGCAGGTGACGATCTCCAGCGTGTATCTGCACGTGTTTGAAGCCAAATTACGCCCCCCCCTGGGCGTGAACGATTTCTCCCATTGGTTCGAGCACGAGCTTGGAGAAACCACTTTGGCGCGAAAAATGGAGGAACTGGATCCTTATATGCAGACGCTGGAGGGCCTGAGGGCGAAGATCATTTCGGTGGTGGAGGAAAAAGTGAAGGAGGCGGCCCATGCCTAGATTGAACGATTATCGCGATATCGTCGGTCAGGATACGCTGGAGGAGCTCGCCCTCCTGGCGGGCGCCCTGAAAGGCAAGACTTTGCTGCACATCAATTCGACGGCGGTCGGCGGCGGCGTCGCGGAGATCCTCGCGCGCATGGTGCCGCTTTTCAACGAACTGGGGCTCAGCACCCGGTGGGAAGTGATCAAAGGCGGCGAGGATTTCTACGCGGTTACGAAAAAATTCCACAACGCCCTGCACGGCGATCCGCAAGACATCACGCCCCGGGATTACCAGGTGTACATCGACACGGTGGACCGCAATATGGCGGAAATGCCGCTGGATTCAGACATCGTCTTCATCCATGATCCACAGCCGGCCGCGCTGGTGCGGAAACGGCGTGGACAACAGAACAAGTGGATTTGGCGCTGCCACATCGACCTCTCCCGCCGCAACCAGGCCCTCTGGGAATTTCTCAAGCCCTACGTGGACGAATTCGACGCCTGCGTTTTTTCGTCGCCGGGGTTCGCGCAAAAATTGTCCATCCCCCAGGCGCTGATCGCCCCTTCCATCGATCCACTGGCCGATAAAAACCGGGAGATGGACGACAAAGAGGTACAAGCGATCATGGAGCGGTTGAAGATCCCTTTGGATAAGCCCTTGGTCACGCAGGTTTCGCGGTTCGACCGGCTCAAAGATCCCGTGGGCGTCATCGAGGTTTTTAAAAAAGCGAAGCCTTTCGCCCGCTCCCGGCTCCTTTTGGTCGGCGGCACGGCGGACGACGATCCTGAAGGCGCGCAGGTCTTGGCTGAGGTGCGCGAGCGGGCGAATAACGATCCCGACATCATCGTGCTCTGCCTTCCGCCCACCAGTAATATAGAGATCAACGCGATCCAGCGGGCGTCCGCCGTCGTGATGCAGAAATCCCTCCGGGAAGGTTTCGGGCTGACGGTTTCCGAAGCGCTGTGGAAGGGGAAGCCCGTGATCGCCGGCGCGGTCGGCGGGATTCCGCTGCAGATCACTCACAAGCATTCCGGCATCCTCGTGCACTCCAACGACGGCGCCGCCTATTGGCTTAAACAACTGCTGACAGACCCCGCCTACGCGCGGAAGCTCGGCCAGGCCGGGCGGGAGCATGTCAAACAGAACTTCCTGCTGACGCGCCATCTCCGGGATTACCTCATGCTCTTCCTGGCGACGCACCATCCTGGGCAGGACATGATACGCCTTTCGGCGCCCCAGACCGCGGCTGTTGGCTGAGCGCGGCGATCATGAACTTAGACGCCATTGAAACGCATTTCATCGAGAAGGGTCCGGCCAATGGCTTGCCCGTTGTTTTGATCCATGGATTCCCTTTCAGCCACGAAATGTGGAAGCCTCAGGTCGAAGCGCTGTCCGCGAAATACCGCGTGATCGCTTATGACGTTCGCGGACACGGGAAAACCGGCGCCGGCGATGGGCAATACACGTTGGAGTTCTTTGTCGCGGACCTGTTGGACCTCCTGGACCGGCTGAGAATTCTGGAGGCGGTGCTGGTCGGTCTTTCGATGGGCGGATACATCGCCTTGCGCGCGGCGGAAAGGAATCCGGACCGTGTTAAGGCCTTGGTGCTGTGCGATACGCGAAGTGAAGCCGATTCCAACGAAGCCAAGATCAAGCGTTCCGTGGGCATCCGTCGCGTTAAGCTGGAAGGAACCGTTCCTTTCGCCGAAGACTTCGTGAAGGGAATTTTCGCCGCCGACACTTTTAAGTCGAACCCCGTCGCAGTGGAATCCATAAAGAAAATCATCGGGTCCAACCCGCCCGAGGGTGTTTGCGGGGCGTTGCTGGCCCTGGCGACCCGCACGGACACGACCAACGCTCTTCCGAATATACGCGTGCCGACCCTGGTCATGACCGGCGAAGAAGACGCCATCACCCCGCCGGCGGTTGGCAAAGCCATGGCGGATAAGATCCCCGGCGCGGAGTTTCACGTCGTTCCCAAGGCCGCGCATATGAGCAACCAGGAGAACCCCGACGTCTTTAATCAGCACCTGCAGAACTTCCTCGCCAAAATTTCCTAGTATAGGAAGCATGGCTTCCCTAAATCACGTCAAAGATAAAAAGTTCTTCCACGTTTCCGTGAAGGGCCTCGTGTTCGACGATCAGGGGCGGATCATGCTCCTGCAGGAGCCCTCCGGTTTCTGGGATTTGCCGGGCGGGCGGATGGAGCACGGCCAGAGTTTTCGGGACGCGCTGGAGCGGGAGTGCCACGAGGAAATGGGCGTGAACTGCACCATCACGGACGAGAAGCCCCATTGGATGTGGTCCGCGCCGGACCGCAACGGCGTTTGGCGTGTGATTCTGTGCTACCGCATGAAGGTGGAGAGTTTCAGGGGATCAGATGAGTGCGTGGGTCACGCTTTCTACGACAAGGCGGGGTTGGATTCGATCAGGATCTCCCCGCAAACAAGGAAACTGCGGGAATTCCTGGAAAAATAAGGTTCGTCATCCCGGAATGGTTCTATCCGGGATCCATGACGTAAGATTTTATAATTTGGAAGTATGGATTCCGGCCAGAGACATGCCGTAATGACGGACTAAATATTGGAGCTCGGCAGCATCACCAGGTTGTTCCGGTGGATGACTTCCGAGGGCGAAGGCCTTCCCAGTATTTTTTCCAGATCGACGGTCTGCTTCCCTTTTATTTTTTTAATCTCGGCGGATGTGTATGAGACCGAACCCCGGGCGATCTCCGAGCCCGAAGGCGAATGGACCCGAACCGTGTCGCCGATCCCGAAATTTCCTTCCACCCGGACGATCCCCGAAGGCAGCAGGCTGCGATGGTTGAGCGTCAACGCGGCGACCGCGCCGTCATCCAGGGTCAACGAGCCTTTGATTTCCCTCCCGAAGGCGATCCATCTCTGTCGTGAATCCAAATCCTGTTTCATGGGCTGAAAGCGCGTTCCAACGCCTTTGCCGCCGAGGATGTCCTGGATGATCCCCGGCCTTCGGCCGGAGGTGATCCAGACTTCCACGCCCGACGCCATGGCGGCCCGCGCGGCCTGCAGTTTTGAACTCATCCCGCCCACGCTTTTCTTCGACCCCGCGCCGCCCCGGACCATCGCTTCGATCTCGGGTGTGATCTGAAACACTTCGGGCAATAGTTTGGCGGTGTCCCCGCCGAAGTCCTGGATCAAACCGTCCACGTCGGTCAGCAGGAATAATTTTTTGGCCTGAACCTTCGCCGCCACGAGTGCGGCCAGCTGGTCGTTGTCGCCGAACTTGATTTCGTCGGTGGCGACGGTGTCGTTCTCGTTGATGATGGGAATGACGCGGCGCTCGAGGAGGGCCATGAGGGTGTTGCGGGCGTTGAGGTAGCGGTTGCGGTCGTCGAGGTCCGTGCGGGTGAGGAGCATCTGCGCGACGGTGATGTTGTGGGCGCCGAAGGCTTGTTCATAGGCTTCCATGAGGATGACCTGTCCGACGGCGGCCGCGGCCTGTTTGTCGCGGAGCACCGTGGGGCGCGTGGTCCAGCCGAAGCGGTCCATGCCGGCGCCGATGGCGCCAGAACTGACGAGCACGGCCTGGTGGCCGCGTTTGATCAGCCCCGAAAGTTCGTCGGCCAGTTCGCCGATCCGCGTGCGGTTCAGCCCGCCTTCGGGGCGGCTGAGAACGGCGGTTCCGACTTTGACGACGAGGCGAGTGGACATGCGGACGTCCCCCTAAAGATTCAGCGCTTCTTTGGCTCCGGGCGGTAAGTGAAATGGAAATGGCCGAGAAAAACCTGGTCACCAACGCGCGCGCCCTTCTGGTCCAGGGCCTTCTCCACGCCCATTTTACGAAAAATTTTCTGCAAGCGCGCCACGGCCTCGTCCTGCTCGAAGTTCGTCATGGCGATGAGGCGGTCCACCTTTTTGCCGGTGACGCGAAACCCTCCGTGTTCCAATTCCACCAGGAAATCCGGTTCCAGGTTGAATTCCGTTTCGCGGGGCGGGATATAGAGAGGCATCTCCGGCGCCTTATCGATCACCTTGAGGACGGCGGTCAGGAGTTGCGGAAGGCCTTTGCCCGTGACGCCGGAAATCGCGTAGATCTTGGCCTTCTTCATCTTCTTCTGGAACGCGGCGAGGAGTTTGTCCGAGTCCGTCAGGTCCATCTTGTTGGCGACGATGATCTGGGGCTTTTCCAGGATCATTTTGTTGTAGGCCCCGAGCTCTTTGTTGAGGGCCTTGAAATTCTCATAGGCGCTGCGTCCTTCGTAGCCCGTCACGTCCACCAGGTGGATGAGGACCCGGGTCCGTTCGATATGGCGGAGAAATTCGTCGCCCAGCCCGCGCCCCGAATGGGCCCCTTCGATCAGGCCGGGGATGTCGGCCAGTACGAAGGAACGTTCCCCGACGTGGGCCACGCCGAGGTTCGGCGTGAGCGTCGTAAAGGGATAGTCCGCGATCTTGGGCCGGGCTTTGGTCGTGTGCGAGAGGAACGTGGATTTTCCGGCGTTGGGGAATCCCACCAGCCCGACGTCGGCGAGAAGCTTCAGCTCCAAATGGATTTCCGTGTTTTCGCCGGGCTCGCCTTTTTCCGCGATGCGCGGAGCGGTGTTGATGCTGGTCTTGAAGGATTGGTTGCCGCGCCCGCCGCGCCCGCCCTTGGCCACGAGCACCCGCTCGCCGGGTTTCTTCAGGTCGGCGATGAGCTTGTCTTCTTTGAAAACCAGGGTGCCAGGAGGGATGCGGAGTATCTTGTCTTCGCCGGAGCGGCCGGTCTTGTTGGCGCTTTGGCCGTGTGAGCCGGACTCGGCTTTGACATGGGGGCTAACGGCGAGGTCCTGCAAGGTCGTCATGTGCGGGTCGGCTTCGAAATAGACGCTGCCGCCTTGGCCGCCGTTGCCGCCGTCGGGCCCGCCCATTTCCACGTACTTCTCCCGCCGGAATGATAGGGCTCCGTTGCCGCCGTGTCCCGCTTGGACAAAAAGGCGCGTTTTATCGACGAACATGGGAGTCCCGTCGCGTTAGCATAAATGGATTATGAAGGATTTCCCCGCGAAAGGGGAAGAGGTTAATGAGGGGTAGCCGGCTGCGCCGCGCCCGCCGGGTAAACGCTCACGCGACGTCGACCGCCGCGGCGGCCCGGTGTGCCGCGCATATATTCAAACTTCACCACGCCATCGATCTTGGCGAAGATGGTATCGTCGGAGCCGATGCCCACGTTGTGTCCGGGGGCGATGTGCGTGCCGCGCTGGCGGATGATGATGGACCCCGCGCGGATCGCTTCGCTGCCGTACACCTTGACTCCGAGGCGTTGGCCGTTGGAATCGCGGCCGTTGGAGGAAGATCCTTGAGATTTTGTATGTGCCATGGTTTATGCTCCCGCTTGGACCGATTTGATGAGGACTTCGGTCAGTTGTTGCCGGTGGCCATTCAGCTTTTTGTAGCCCTTTTTAGAGCGTTTTTTGAAAACGATGACTTTTTTGTCTTTGAATTGGCGGAGCACTTCGCCCACCACGGCCGCGCCGCTGACGATGGGCTGGCCGGTCTGGACTTTTTCGCCGTCTTTGACGAAAAGGACTTCGGAGAAGGTGACTTGCTCTCCCGCGGGGATCTGTTCGCCCGCCGGATTGTGCAGCTTGTCGACACGGATTTTGGCTCCGGCGGAGACTCGGTATTGTTTGCCTCCGGTGCGGACGATGGCGTAGGCTGTGTTTTCCATAGAGGGGGTTCCTAAAGTTTTAAGATTATGACCGAATTTTAAATCGGAAAAAACAAATCCCCCGGTGCCCTGCGGCATCGGTGGAAGGGCTCTATGATGCCAAATCCTGGCATGGCCGTCAAGAAAATAATTGGGCCGCCTTCCCTTGACCCTCCCCGGTGGAAATGAAATAATAGCGTTTTCGTAAATCTTACGGGACTGCCTACCTATATAGGAAGGTCTTCCGGGGTGAAGGAGCGGACATGGAGGCTTGGACCAAGATCCTGGGAGGCCTGTTCCTGCTTGGGTTGAGTTTCGGTTATCTTTACCGACCGGCTTTCGTGCTGCGCGTCAACGCCTGGGCCCGCGCCCTTCTCTTCAACGACGTTTTCATTTTACTTTATCGCCGGCGCGCCGGCCTTTTTTTTCTCGTCTGCTCCATGGTTTTCTTTTATTCGGGGTTCATGAACCTGGCCCAAATGAAGTCGCGGGTTCAACCGTCCACTTATTTGGATTTGTCGGACGCCTATCGCGCGCTCCGCAGCCACCAATACCGGGGGGTCGTCGCCCGTTGCAAGGAAGTCGTAAAACGCGAGCCGGATAATATCCACGCCTGGGTCTTGCTCGGGTCGGCTTGGACGGCGCTCGGACAGAAAGACCAGGCGGCCCGGGCCTGGAAAGAAGTCCAGCGGATCGAACCGAACCACGCCGTCGGATCATGGCCGGTCCCGAAGGAAATTGCGCCCGCGCAAAATGCCCCTCGCTGAAGAAAACCTTTTAAACCAAGGACAGTCCTGCCTTGCCGCGCTGAAAATTCCGGCCGGTTGGGAAGCGGAGCTATATCTGGAGCGGGAGCGCTCCCGTGAAGTCGGCTGGGGCGAACGGAAGCCCAAGGACACGCGGACGGGTTTTTCCCAGGGAACGGGGCTCCGCGTGCTGAACCGCGGGCGGCAGGGGTTCGCGTGGTCCAACGCGATTTCGCCCGACGCGGTCCGGCGTCTCTGGGACCAGGCCAGCGCTTCCCTCTCGTTTTTTTCGGAGGACCCCCATAAGGCCCTTCCCCTGCCGGGCGTTCCCCGCGCCGGCGATCTGCGATTGGACAAGGCCCTGTTCCGCGACGGCATCAAGCGCCAGCAGTCGCGGTTGTCCGCGTGGGAAAAATCCCTCCTGAAGTCGGACAGACGCGTGAAGAAAGTCCTCCACATGTCGCTCCGGGAAGTCCGGTCGGACCGCGCCGTGCTCAATTCCCGCGGCGTGGCGTTGGAGTCCACGGAGGGCGCCGTGTCCTTGGATTTGGAACTCCTCGGCCAGGCGAAGGGGGAAACGAACACGTCCTGGGCTTTCGGGCAGAAGCGCTACTGGAAGGATTTGGACGCGGATTTTATTTTCGAGGGCGCGCGAAAGCGGCTCTTAAGTTCCTTCGGCGCTGGCTCTCTGCCGTCGGGCAACTGGCCGGTGATATTCGATCCCTGGGTGGGCGTGGAGTTCCTGGATCTTTTTTCAACGGCGTTGAGCGCGCAGGCCGTGCAGCGCGGCAAGTCCCTCTTCGCCGGAAAGACGGGTGAGGAAGTGGCTTCCCCGCTGGTGACGCTCATCGATGACGGCCTTTTGAAAAACGGCATGGCGACCTCGCCTTTCGACGACGAGGGCGTGCCTTGCCAGACGACCCCGCTGATCCAGGAAGGCGTCCTGCAGGGATATCTTTACGACAGCTACACGGCGTCGAAAGAAAACCGCGCCAGCACGGGGAACGCCCGCCGAATGGGCTTCACCAGTCCGCCTACGTGCGACGCCACGAACTTCTACATGGAACCCGGCGGCCGGACGCTGAAAAAGATCCTGGCCGACACGCCCAAGGCTTTCTGGGTGCACGAGGTGCTCGGTATGCACACGGCCGACGCGGTCTCGGGCGATTTTTCCGTCGGCGCGTCCGGCGTGCTGGTGGAGCGGGGGAAGGTTTCGCGGGCGGTGAAGGGCGTGACGCTCGCGGGGAATCTTTTGGACATGCTCAAGCGCGTGGACGCGGTGTCGGACGAATTGGTCTGGCACGGTTCCACGGGTTGCCCCACTTTCCGCGTCTCGGCACTCTCCATTGGCGGATCTTAACGACATCTTCGCCGACGTCCCGCCGGGGATCAAAAAATTCGGCGTGGTCGGCTACCCGGTGGGCCACTCTCTTTCGCCCGCCATGCAGCAGGCGGCCATGGACCGGCTGCACATGAAGGCCGTCTACCGCGAGATATCCGTGAAGCCCGACGCGTGGGACGAGTTCATTCCCCACGCGCAGAAATTCGGGCTGGACGGCTTCAACGTCACCGTGCCCTACAAGGAATGGATCAGGCACAGCGGCGCGGAGTTCAAGGACCCGCTTTCCGTCCTGACGGGCGCGGTCAACACGATCAAGGTCCGCGGCAAGGAATGGTCCGGTTACAACACGGACGGCCCGGGGTTGATGGAAGATTTGGCGGTCCTCGACATGCCGCTGGCCGGACGGCCCGTGGTCCTTCTGGGCGCCGGCGGTTCGGCGCGGGCGATCCTCTTTCAACTGGGGACGCTGCAGGCGGACAAGGCCCCGTCGAAGATTTCGATCTTCAACCGGACGCTGAACAAGGCCAGGCAGCTGAAGGATTTGTTCGAACAGGCGAAGACGTCCACGCGCATCGTCAAGTTCGCCGGGGCGGTGTCCACGTTGTCCACGGAAACGGACGTCCGTTTGGCGCTGGCCGACCGCGACGTCCTGCTGATCAACTGCACGTCCCTGGGCCTGAAGCGCGGCGACCCGTCACCGGTGAAGCCTGAATGGCTGAAGCCCGGCCTCGATGTGTACGATCTGATCTACCACCGCGAGACGGAACTTATGGCCGCCGCGAAAAAAGCCGGCGCGCGGAAGGTCTCCGGAGGCATGGGGATGCTTGTCCGCCAAGGAGCGCTGTCGTTCGCGATTTGGTTCGGACAGAAGCCCCCGCTGGACGTGATGCGCAAGGCCGCGGAGGCGGAATTGGAACGTCGGGAGAAAATGCTTTTTTGATTTAGGCACAAATGGAGGATTCAAAATGATCCGTTATTTAACCGCCGGGGAATCCCACGGCCGCTGCCTCACAGCCATCGTGGAGGGTGTTCCCGCGGGGCTCAAGATCACCGCGGAGCAAATCAACCACGAGCTTTCCCGCCGGCAATATAGCTTCGGCCGCGGCGAGCGGTTGCAGTACATTGAAAAAGACCAGGCCACGATTTTATCCGGCGTGCGCTGGGGCGAAACCCTGGGCTCGCCCATCACCATGTCCGTCGAGAACAAGGACTGGGAGAACTGGGAAAAGATCATGTCCCTGTCGGAAGAGGACAAGGCCGAGAAGTTTCAGCTCGTGCGCCCCCGTCCCGGCCACGCGGACCTCGCCGGCATCCTGAAGTTCGACCGCCGCGACACGCGGGACATTTTGGAGCGCGCTTCGGCGCGCGAGACCGCGGCCCGCACCGCGGTGGGCGCCGTGTGCAAGCGCATGCTCGACCAACTCGGCGTGAAGGTTTATTCCTACGTGAACGAAATCGGTAAAGTGGCGGCCAAAATCAAGGGCATGGAAATAGAGGAAGCCTTCGCGCTGGCGGAAAAATCCCCGGTGCGCTGCCCCGACAAAGCCGCTGAAGAAAAGATGATGGACGCCATCAAGGAGGCCAAGACCAACGGCGACACCCTCGGCGGCGTCTATACCGTGGTGGTCACGGGATGTCCGGTGGGCCTCGGCAGCCACACGCAGTGGGACCTGAAGATCGACGGATTGTTGGCCCAGGCCATCATGTCCATTCAAGCGCATAAGGGCGTGGAGATCGCCCAGGGTTTCGGCATGGCGCGCATGAAGGGCTCCGAACTGCACGACGAGATTTTCCACCAGCCCGGCAAAGGCTTCTACCGGAAGACGAACAACAGCGGCGGCATCGAAGGCGGCATGTCCAACGGCGAGGACATTGTCATCCGCGCGGCGCTGAAACCGTTGGCGTCGCTGCGCAAGCCGCTGAAGTCCGTCAACATCAACACCAAGGAAGAGATGGCCGCGGAGATCGTCCGCTCCGACGTCTGTCCCGTGGCCTCGGCCGCCATCATCGGCGAAGCCGTGGCCGCCATAACGCTCGCCTCCGAAATGAAACGCAAGTTCGGCGGCGACTCCATGCGCGAACTCTCGGAAAATCTGCAGAACTACCAGGAACATCTGAAGAATTATTAGAAACTCAAGCGGGAATATCTTATGAACATCATCCTCACCGGAATCATGGGCACGGGCAAGACGACGATCGGGAAACTCCTGGCGAAAAAGCTGGGCTGGCCGTTCTACGACACGGACACCATGATCGAGAAGGAAACGGGCCTGACCATCCCGCAGATCTTCGCCAAGCGCGGCGAGGAGCAGTTCCGCGCCCTGGAGACGCAGACCGTGTTGCTGCTTTCCGTGCTCGACAACATCGTCGTGGCCACGGGCGGCGGCGTGCCGCTGCGGAAGGAAAACATGGACGCGCTGGAGCGGAACGGCTGGATCGTGCATCTGGACGCGAAACCGGAGACAATCCTCGAACGTTTGGATAAGATATTGTCGTCGCGGCCGCTGCTGGCGGAGGGCGACCCGCTGTTGAACCTGGAGAGCATCCTGAACAGCCGGAAAAAAGCCTACGCCCGGAACCACGTAAACGTGGTGACCGATGACCAGACGCCGGAGCAGTTGGCTTATATGATTTTGAAGTTGAAACCCGAAACGGTGAAGAAATGAATTCGAATAAGAGATGTCATTCCGGCGCCATCCGACAAACTGGCACGTTATCTAGCGACAACGCGAAAGCCGTAATCTCTTGCCGCCAGGCACGATCCTCTGCTAGTCGGAAGAGGACCAGTTCGAATCTGGACCCCGGCTTCCGCCGGGGTGACGGCCATAATACATGAAATCCATCCCCGTTAAACTTTCCGGCGGGCGGAGCTATGACATCGCCGTCGGCCTGCCGCTTAAAGGCGTGGGCCAGAGGCTTCGCGGCAAGGGGTTCAGCCCGCGGGCGCTGGTGATCAGCGTGCCGCCCGTGGCCAAACTTTACGCTCCCGCGCTCCTTAAGGGTTTGAGGGCGAACGGGTTTCAGCCGACGCTGGCGCTGATGCGCGACCGTGAGGAACACAAAAATTTGGATGCGGCCCGGCGACTGTTCGACGCCTGCATCGACGCCCAACTCGACCGCAAGAGCGTGATCATCGCCTTGGGCGGCGGCGTGGTGGGCGACGTGGCGGGGTTCGTGGCCGCGGCGTTCCTGCGCGGCGTGGCCTTCGTTCAATGCCCGACGACGCTGCTCGCCATGGTGGACGCGGCCATCGGTGGAAAAGTCGCCGTCGACTTGCCCGCGGGAAAGAATTTGGTCGGCGCGTTCCATCAACCGAAACTCGTGGCCGCGGATTTGTCCGTCCTGAAAAGCCTTCCGACGCGCGAGTGGCGCACGGGCATGGCCGAAGTGATCAAATATGGTTTCATCGCCGACGCCAAGCTGTTGGATTTGCTGGAGCGCGTGACGCCCGGCGATTTGAAAGCAAAACCCGCGCTGCTGGAAGATATCGTTGCCCGCTCCGCCGCCATCAAGGCGCGGGTGGTTTCACGGGACGAACGGGAAACGAAGGGCTTGCGGGAGATCCTGAACCTGGGCCATACCTTCGGCCACGCCATCGAGTCTGTCACGGGATACGATACCTACACCCACGGCGAAGCCATTTCCATCGGCATGTCCGCGGCCGCGCGCCTCAGCTACAGGCTCGGGCTGGCTCCCGTGTCTTACGTTTTCCGGACGGACAATATCCTTCAGCGTTGGGGACTTCCCGTTCGCGTGGAGCGAACGCTGCCGCGGGCGAAGATTTTGTCCGCCATGTCGCGGGACAAGAAAACCATCGCGGGCAAGTTCCGCTTCGTGGTGTCCATCGGCCCCGGCCGCGCTAAAACCGTGAAGGACATCCCGCTGACCACGCTCAACAGCGTCCTTGCCGAAGTCGGGCTGTGAAATTGCGGATGGCAGATTTCGGATTGCAGAATGAACAACAGATAATCACAATCCAAGATAAGAATAAAATGCTAGGTTTGTTTTTCTTTTTTCGCGGGCGCGATTTTCATTCCGCACTCCGCCACCCGAAATCCACAATCAAAATCAGGAGGATGAATTGACCCGCGGAGCCAACAGTTCCCTGCCTCAGATGACTTTTCGACGCCGACGCGAACAACTGGCCGATGTCCTGGAAAAACATAAGCTGGACGCCTACTTTTTCAGCGGCATCAGCGATCTCTATTACCTCACCGGATTTTATTCCGAAGGGTTCTACGGGCTGGTCAGCGCGCAGGGAACCTGGATTTTTTCCTCCGCCCTCATGGCCGGGCAGATCAAGGAAAACACCGAGGGATTAAACGTCATCGTGGGCAAGCGGCTGACCGCGGCCATCAATGACCTGCGCGACCGCCATAAACTCAAGCGCGTGGGTTTCGATCCCGAACAGGTCAATTACCGGCTCGGCGCGATCTTTGCCCGGGAGGGTTTGCTTCCTCATGAAAACAATCCTCTGGCCGAACTACGCATCCTAAAAGAGGACGAGGAGATCGACAGCATACGCCAAGCCTGTCATTTGACCGCGCTTTCCATCGACCATATCAAGACCAAGCTCCGTCCGGGCGTGACCGAATTACAGCTTGCCAAGGAATTGACGCGGTTTTACGATGCAAACCACGCAGACGGCATCGCGTTCGACCTGATCGTGGCCATGGGACCGCACACCGCCCTGCCGCACCACATGCCGGGGGAGACGCGATTAGCGCGGAATCAACCCATCATTTTCGACATCGGCGCCAAGGTGGGGGGGTACCGCTCCGACTTGACGCGAACTGTCTATTTCGGTAAAATTAACAACAGTTTTCGCAGGATTTTCAATATCGTCCAATCCGCCCAAAAGGCTGGCATCGAGCGGGTGCGTCCAGGCTCCACAGGGGGCCGCGTGGATGCGGCCGCTCGTTCCGTCATATCGAAAGCGGGTTATGGACGATATTTCGTCCATAGCACGGGACACGGGGTAGGCATCGATATACACGAGCCGCCCTGGATCCGGCCGAAAAGCCCGGATGAATTGAAGCCCGGCATGATCCTGACCGTTGAACCCGGCATTTATCTTCCGGGACGGTTCGGCGTCCGCATTGAAGACACCATGGCGGTGACGCCGGGCGGATGCGAGATTCTGACGAAATAATTTAAAAAATTCTAAGGAGTGTTCTTGTGATCGACACAGCGGATATGGGGAACGGAACGGTTTTCGAACACGAAGGGGCCGTGTATCAAGTCATTTGGTTCCAGCACCACAAACCGGGCAAAGGCGGGGCGATGCTGCGCGTGAAGCTGCGCAACGTGCGCACCGGCGCCAACATCGAGCGGACCTTCAAGTCCGGGCTGCGGTTCCAGGAAGTGGACATGAGCCGCCGCAAAAAACAGTTCCTCTACGCCAACGGCGACCAATACACTTTCATGGACGTCGAGACCTACGACCAGATCGAAGTGAACAAGGAACTGTTGGGAGACTCGGTCAAATTTTTGTCGGAAAACATGGAAGTTCAGGCCCTCTATCTCGAAGAAGAATTCCTCGGCGTGGAACTCCCCGCCAGCGTGACGATGAAAGTCGCCAATACGGTCCCCGGCATCAAGGGCGATTCCGTCTCCAACATGGTGAAACCCGCGACCCTGGAAAACGGCATGGAGCTCAACGTACCGCTCTTCGTCAAAGAGGGCGATACGATCAAAGTCGACACCCGCACCGGCGAATACCTCGAAAGGCTCTAATCCACCCATGAACCTGGAGACCAAGGACCTGAACGGCACCGGAGAACAACTGAGGTCCCTCATCGACTTCGCCAAATCGGTGGATTTGGAGGAAGTGGTGTGGGAAAAGGGCGCGCAGCGGATCGCTTTCAAGCGGAAGATGGGGCCCGCGCCGCAAGAGTCCGCCGCAACGCCCTCGCCGACGGAGTCGGAGACCGCCGCCGAGGCGGCGTCCAAGACCCACGTCGTGACGTCGCCCATGGTCGGGCGGTTTCAGCGGTCGCAAGGCAAGGACCGCCCCGTGTTCGTGCTGGAAGGCGATACCGTGACCGTGGGCCAGCGTCTGGCCATGGTGGAAGCCATGCAAATCCCGAAGGACGTGATCAGCACCGTCTCCGGGAAGATCGTCAAGATTTTCGTCGAGAACGGCAAGCCTGTTGAGTACGGCCAAAAACTTTTCGAAGTGGAGATCGCCTAAACCATGTTCAAAAAAATCCTGATCGCCAACCGCGGGGAAATCGCCCTGCGCGTCATCCGCGCCTGCCGCGAACTCGGCATCGCCACGGTCGCCGTCCATTCCGACGTGGACCGCAGTTCCCTGCACGTGAAGATGGCCGACGAGTCCGTGTGCATCGGGCCGGGCCAGGCTTCGGAAAGCTATCTGAACATCCCGGCCATCATCTCCGCCGCCGAGATCACGGGCGCAGACGCCATCCACCCGGGTTACGGTTTCCTCTCGGAGAACACCCATTTCGCCGAAGTCTGCGAATCCTGCCACATCACGTTCATCGGGCCGTCCAAGGACGCCATCCGGAAGATGGGCGACAAGGCCGAAGCGCGCAAGATCATGCGCGATTACGGCGTGCCCGTCGTCCCTGGTTCCGACGGTTGCGTTGAGGCCTCAGACCCCAAGCTTTTCAAGATCGCCAAAGGCATCGGTTATCCCGTCATCGTGAAGGCCAAAGCGGGCGGCGGCGGCAAGGGCATGCGCGTTGTGCCGGACGAGTCCGTTTTGAAAGAAGCCATCCTCATGGCGCAGAACGAAGCCAAAGCGGCCTTCGGCAACGGCGACGTCTACATCGAACGCTATCTGAAGTCCCCGCGCCACATCGAAGTGCAGATCGTGGCCGACGCCCACGGCAACGTGGTGAGCTTCCCGGAGCGCGACTGCTCGGTGCAGCGCCGCCACCAGAAGCTGATCGAGGAATCCCCGTCGCCGGCCATCAGCGACAAGATCCGCAGCAAGATGGGCAAGGCCGCCCGCAAGGCCGCCCGCGCCGTGAAGTACCAGACGGTCGGCACCGTGGAGTTCCTGTACGACCAGGAGCGCGACGATTTCTATTTCATGGAAATGAACACCCGCATTCAGGTCGAACATCCGGTCACCGAGATGGTGACGGGCGTCGATTTGATCAAGGAACAGATCCGCACCGCCATGGGCGAAGAGATCGAATACGACACGGACGACATCGAGATCCGCGGCCACGCGATCGAGTGCCGCATCAACGCCGAGGACCCGGCCAACGGCTTCATGCCGTCCCCCGGGACGATCAACAGCCTGATCTTGCCCGGAGGGCCCGGCGTCCGTGTGGACACGCATATCTACGCCGGCTACACGATCCCGACTTTCTACGACAGCCTGCTCTCCAAGCTCATCGTCTTGGGCCGGAGCGGGCGGATGGAGGCCATCAGCCGGATGGAGCGCGCGCTGCGCGAATTCCAGGTGGAAGGCGTCAAGACGACCATCCCGTTCCATCAGGACGTCCTGGCCAACGAAGTCTTCCGCAAAGGCGACGTCCGCACGGACTTCATCGAGAAGCATTTGGCCGTTATTTCCAAGAGCTGAGGAATCATCGTGATTTCAACGAACGGAAACGCCGCACACCACAAAATCGTCGCCTACTATTGGGAGTCCAGCCGCACGCTGCGCCAGATGGCCCAGCAGGCGCCGGCCATCCAGAAGGCCGCCGACGCCATGGTCAAGTGCCTGAGGAAGAAAGGCAAAATCATCGCCTTCGGCAACGGCGGTTCCGCGGCGGACGCGCAGCACCTGACGGCCGAGCTCTCCGGACGATTTGAAAAAGACCGTCGCGGTCTGCCCGCGATCGCGTTGACGACGAACACATCGTCTCTGACGGCCATCGCCAACGATTATTCCTACGACCAGGTTTTTTCCCGGCAGATCGACGGGCTTGTCAAGAAGGGCGACGTCGTCGTGGCGATCTCAACCTCGGGAAACTCCATGAGCGTGATCGAGGCCGCGAAGTCCGCGCAGAAGCAGGGCGGCATCGTGGTCGGCTGGACCGGGAAGGACGGCGGAAAACTGAAGGACGTGGCCGATATCTGCATCATCACGCCTTCGAACCGAACGTCCCATATCCAGGAAGGGCACCTGGCGACGCTGCACACGATTTGTTCTTTGGTGGAAGAGGCCCTGTTTCCGACCAAGCAGAAGAAATAGTGACGACCGCCGCGCGCCAACGGGTCTTGCCTCTTTCCGCGTTGCTGCGGAAGTTGAAGACCGCGCGCCGCGGAAAAAAGCTGGTGATCACCAACGGCTGTTTCGATCTGGTCCACGCGGGGCACTTGAAGGTTTTGGAATGGGCCAAGCGGCAGGGTGACATCCTGGTGGTGGCGCTGAACGGCGACGCTTCTGTCCGCAGGATCAAAGGCGCGAAGCGGCCGATCCTTCTTTTGAAAGACCGGGCGGATCTGATGGCGGCGCTGAAGCCCGTGGACTACGTCACCTGGTTCAACGAAGACACGCCGGCGATGATCTACGCGCGCATTAAGCCGGACGTGCTGGTGAAGGGCGGCGACTGGGCCGCGGAAAGCATCGTGGGCCGGGAACACGCCAAGAAGATCGTCCGCGTTCCGCTCATGAAAGGCCGTTCCACCACGGGAATCATTCAGACAATTTTGAAACGGTATGGACAAAAACATGGTTAAAAAAGCCAATCGAGTCATCGACGTCAACTTGAACCGGGCCCGCGAGGGTTTGCGGGTCCTCGAGGACACGGCGCGCTTCGTGTGGGATTCACCGGGATTGTTCCGTTCCCTGCGCGACATGCGTCATTCGCTCGATGAAGTCACGCGCAAGGCCTACCCGACTTTGGTTTCGGCGCGGGACAGCATGGCGGACGAAGGCCGCACCATCGCGGAGAAGAACGCCCGCGATTGGAAAGGGCTGGTCGTGTCCAACATGCGGCGTTCCCAGGAAGCCCTGCGCGTACTGGAAGAATACGGCAAGGTGATTTCGCCCAAGGCCGCGCCGCGCTTCAAAAAGATCCGGTTTGATCTTTACACGATGGAGAAGTCCATCGCCGAAAAGTTTCTGATGAACTGACATGAAGGGCCTTCCCCGGAAGCGGCTGTCCACGTTGAGTGATTCTTATCTGTATTGCATCACGACGACGCCGAAGGAAGGCCAAACCTACCAGCAGATGGTGAAGGCGGCCTGCGACGGCGGCGCCGACGTGGTCCAGCTGCGGGAGAAAACCCTCGGATCAAAGGCGCTCATCGGCCTTTGCAAGGATTTGCAGGAGATTTGCAATCAAACGGGGACGCTGTTTATTTTGAACGACCGCGTGGACGTGGCGGTCGCCGCGGACGTGGACGGCGTTCACGTGGGCCAGGAAGATTTGCCGGTGCGGATGGCGCGTCAAATCCTCGGCCATCACAAGATCGTCGGATGCTCGGCCCATTCCCTGGGCCAGGCGCTGCAGGCGGCGGGAGACGGTGCGGATTACGTCAGTTGCGGTCCGCTCTTCGCCACGCCGACGAAGCCGGACTATGAACCGGTCGGTTTAGACCTTTTGAAGCAGTACGTGTCGTTCGTGCGGATTCCCTTCGTGGCCATCGGCGGCATCGACGCTGAAAACGTGGGCAACATCGTGCGGGCGGGAGCGGACCGGGTGGCGACGGTGAGGGCGGTTTGCGGCGCCGGCGACATCGAAAAAGCGGCCCGGGAAATGAAAGAAAAAATTTTGAATGCGCGACGCGAGCGGATGGAAAAAACCGCCGCGGCAGGATCGAGGTAAGCCATGGGCTTGAACGGACGGAAGAACGTTTCGCAGATGCACCGGGCGCGGGCCGGGGAAATTACGCCTGAGATGGAGTTCGTCGCCAAACGGGAAAAGGTCACGCCGGAGTTCGTCCGCCAGGAAGTCGCCGCCGGGCGCGCCATCATCCCGGCGAACATCAACCATTTGCAGCACCAGCTCGAACCCATGGTCATCGGCCGCGCCTTCACCTGCAAGATCAACGCGAACCTGGGCAGCTCCGCGACGACGTCCTGCCTGGACGACGAGATCAAGAAAGTGGACCTGTCCATCAAATACCACGCGGACACGATCATGGACCTGTCCACGGGCGAAAACCTGGACAACATCCGCGCCGCCGTGATCAAGCACAGCAAGGTCCCGGTCGGCACGGTGCCGATCTACGGCGTGCTGGCGCGCGTCGGCAAAGTGGAAGAGATGACGCTTCAGCTTTTCCTGGACGAGATCGAGAAACAGGCGAGGCAGGGCGTGGACTATATGACCATCCATGCGGGCGTGCTGAAGGATTTCGTGCCGCTCACCACCAATCGCATCACCGGGATCGTATCGCGCGGCGGGTCGCTGCACGCGCAGTGGATGATGGCGCATGGGCAGGAAAATTTTCTCTACACGCACTTCGACGAGCTGTGCGAGATCTTTAAGCATTACGACGTGTCCTTCTCCCTCGGCGACGGCCTGCGCCCCGGCTCTTTGCACGACGCCAACGACGAAGCGCAGTTCGCGGAGCTGAAGGTCCTCGGCGAGCTCACGCTCAAAGCCTGGGAACACGACGTGCAGGTGATGATCGAAGGTCCGGGCCACGTGCCCATGCATTTGGTCAAGATGAACGCGGAGCTCCAGCAGAAATGGTGCCACGACGCGCCCTTTTACACGCTCGGGCCTTTGGTGACGGACATCGCGCCGGGTTACGACCACATCACATCGGCCATCGGCGCGGCCATCATGGGCTGGTCCGGCGCTTCCTTGCTTTGTTACGTGACGCCGGCGGAACATCTGTCTTTGCCGAACGCGGAAGACGTCCGCCAGGGTTGCATCGCCTACAAGATCGCGGCCCACGCGGCGGACATCGCCCGCGGCATCCCCGGGGCCCGCGACCGCGACGACGCGCTTTCCCGCGCGCGCTTCGAGTTTCGCTGGAACGATCAGTTCGCTTTATCGCTCGATCCGGAAACGGCCAAGGCGAAACACGATTCCACCTTGCCGCAGGAAGGCTTCAAGGACGCGCGCTTCTGTTCGATGTGCGGACCAAAGTTCTGCTCCATGCGGATCACCCAGGACGCGCACAAGATCATGAAAGAACACGACGCGCACGTGGCGGCGGGCGTCATCGCGCCGAAACTGGACAAGCCGGTCGAAATCCCGGAAGCCGTCGGTTCCGCTTCCTAAGGCGAATTTGGAAAAACCGCTTTTTACCGTCAGGGCGAAGGTCCCGGCCACCTCCGCGAACTTAGGGCCGGGGTTCGACGTCCTCGGCGTCGCGCTGGATCTTTTCAACGAAGTGGAAATGGTAGGGTGGTCCGAATCCCACGGCGTTTCCCTGCAGATGGAAATCCGGGGCGAGGGCGCCCAGGATCTTCCGGACGACGACCGCAACCTGCTCGTCCGCATGGCGCGCAAGATTTTGGACCGGCGCGTCCGGCGGCTCAAGGTGCTGGAAGTCCGCCAGCTGAACCGTATTCCTCTGGCGCGCGGGCTCGGGTCGTCCTCGGCCGCCATCGTCGGCGGGCTCGCGGCGGCCAACGCGGTCTGTCCCAACCCCATGGACCAGGAAGATTTGCTGAGGGTGGCGGTGGAAGAGGAAGGCCATCCGGACAACGTGACGCCGGCGCTCGTCGGCGGGTTGTGCGTCGCCGCGTCCGACGATCCGGACGTGCAGTACGTGGCGTGGAAAGACAAAAAGATTTTTAAAGGACTCAGGGCGGTCGTTTGCATCCCGGATTTTGAGCTGTCGACGGAGAAAGCCCGCGCCCTGCTGCCGAAACAGGTTTTGCGCCAGGACGCCGTCTTCAACGCGTCGCACACGGCCTTGTTCTTAAGCGCTTTACAGAACCGGCGCCACGATCTGCTTGACTCGGCGATGCAGGACCGGCTGCACCAGCCCTATCGGAAGAAGTTGATCCCGGGGTGGGACGACGTGCTGGCCGCGGCGAAGAAAGCCGGCGCCTTCGGCGTGTGCCTTTCCGGCGCGGGACCGACGATCCTGGCGATTTCCCCGATCGCGAAGGCTGAACCCATCGGCCGCGCGATGTCCGCGGCTTTTTCGAGGCACCGGATCGTGTCCAAGTGGCTTGACCTCGGGTTCAACCTGACGGGCGCGCAGGTGACGGCGAAGAAGAACATTTAGAAAAGGACGGAACAAAAAATGGCTTTAGTGGTGATGAAATTCGGCGGCAGTTCGGTGGCGGACGCCGACCGCATCAAGAACGTGGCCAACCGCGTGATGGCGCGCCGGAAAAAAGGGGACAAGGTCGTGGTGGTCGTCTCCGCTCCCGGGGACATGACGGACGATTTGATCACCCTGGCGGAAGGCGTGACGGACTCGCCGGACGACCGGGAAATGGACATGCTCCTGTCCACCGGCGAGCAGGTTTCCATCGCGCTCCTTTCCATGGCCATCAAAAGCCGCGGCATGGATGCGGTGTCCCTCACCGGGCCCCAGGCCGGCATCTACGCGGACCTGGACCATACGCGGGCGCGCATCACCAGCATCCGGCCCACCAAGGTCACACAGGAACTGAAGAAGGGCCGCATCGTGATCGTTGCCGGGTTCCAGGGATTGAACTCCCGGCGCGACATCGTGACGCTCGGCCGCGGCGGTTCCGACCTGACGGCCGTCGCCCTGGCCGCGGTGCTGAGGGCCGACGTCTGCGAGATATTCACCGACGTGAAGGGCGTTTATACGACCGACCCGCGCATCGTTCCCGAGGCGCGGAAGATCGACCAGATTTATTACGACGAAATGTTGGAACTCGCCGGCGCCGGAGCGCAGGTGATGCAGGCCCGTTCCATCGAAGTCGGAAAGAAATACAACGTGGCCATTCACGTCCGGTCTTCCTTCACGGACGATGAGGGCACGATGATCACCGGGGAGGTTCCCAGCATGGAAGACGTCGTCGTTTCCGGAGTCGCTTTTGACCGCAACCAAGCCAAGATCACCATCGTGGAAGTGCCGGACCAGCCCGGCGTGGCCGCGAAGATTTTCGGCGCCCTCGCCGAGCAGGGCGTGAACGTGGACATGATCATCCAGTCCGCGCCGGAGCAGGGGAGCAACGATATTTCGTTCACGATCTCCCGCACGGACGCGAAGAAAGCGCTCCTCATCCTTGACCGGGTGAAGACGCAACTGCGCGCGCGCGAAGTGAAATGCGACCCCACCGTGGTGAAGGTGTCCATCGTGGGCGTCGGAATGCGCAGCCACCCCGGCGTGGCCGCGAAGATGTTCAAGACCTTCGCGGAGGCGGGCATCAACATCGACATGATTTCCACCTCCGAGATCAAGACCGCCTGCGTGGTGAAGGAAGCGGACGGCGAGAAGGCCGTGCGGGTGACCCATCGCGCTTTCAATCTCGAGAAGGAACCCGTCTCGAAAAAACGCGGCAAGGTCAAAGCGACGGCGTAGGCCTTTCAACGGTGAACTAATGAACAACGGTTCGATGCCGAAAAAAGTGTTGCTCTTCGACACGACCCTGAGGGACGGTACCCAGGGCGAAGGCGTCTCCATGTCCGTCGAGGACAAGGTCAAGATCGCCCAGATCCTGGACAACCTCGGCGTCCACTACATCGAGGGCGGCTGGCCGGGGTCGAACCCGAAGGACGAGGAATTTTTCAAGCGCGCCCGCTCGCTGAAATTCAAGCAGGCGAAGCTGACGGCCTTCGGGAGTACGCGCCGCAAGGACCATCCGGCCCACCAGGACGAAAACCTCAAAGCCATCCTGCGCGTGCAGACGCCGGTGGCCTGCATCTTCGGCAAGTCCTGGGACTTCCAGGTGATCCACGCCCTGCGCGCGACGCTGGAAGAGAATCTGAAGATGATCTCGGATTCGGTGAAGTTCCTCCGGTCCAAAAACAAGGAAGTCATCTACGACGCCGAGCATTTCTTCGACGGGTTCCGGGCCAACCCGGAATACGCCATCGCCGCGATCAAGGCGGCCTGGGAAGCCGGCGCCACGAACCTCACGCTCTGCGATACCAACGGAGGCTCCCTGCCGTTTCAGATCGCCGAGATCGTGCAGGCCGTGCGGCGGGCCCTGCCCGAGGCGGCGCTCGGCATCCACGCGCACAACGACTCGGACTGTGCCGTGGCGAACACGCTGGAGGCGGTCCGCCAGGGGGCCGTGCTGGTCCAGGGATGCACCAACGGCCTCGGCGAGCGCTGCGGCAACGCCAACCTGACGTCCATCATCCCGGATTTGAAACTTAAGATGGGGATCGATTGCGTGACGGACAAACAGCTGCAATCGCTGACCGAAGTCTCGCGCACCGTAGCGGAGCTCGCCAATGTAATTCCCAACGACCATCAGCCCTACGTGGGAAATTCCGCTTTCGCCCACAAAGGCGGCGTGCACGTGGCCGCCATGGCGCGCAATACGAAGACCTATGAACATATGGACCCGTCGACGGTGGGGAACCGGCGCCGCATCCTCATCTCCGAACTTTCGGGCAAGGCCAATGTCCACTTGAAGGCCGCGGAATTGAATATGGACGCGCTGAAGGACCCAAAGGCGGTGGAAAAGGTCATCCACCGCGTTAAGCAGCTGGAACAGGACGGTTATCAATTCGAAGGAGCCGAGGCGTCGTTCGTGCTGCTGGTCGAAAAAATCCTGGGCAAGCACAAGCCGTACTTTGATTTGAAGGCGTTCCGCGTGACGGTGGAGGAAGACCGCGCCACGGGGGTCATGATCTCCGAAGCGACGTTGAAGGTGGCCGTGGACGGGCGTGAAGAACATACCGTGGCGGAGGGCCCCGGCCCCATCCACGCGTTGGACAAGGCGCTCCGTCGCGCGTTGGAGAAATTTTATCCGTCAATCGCCGAGATGCACCTGGTGGACTTCAAGGTCCGGGTCATCAACGCGAAGGCCGGCACCGCAGCGAAGGTGCGAGTGCTGGTAGAGTCCCGCGACCATAAGGACGAATGGAGCACGCTCGGCGTCTCGGAAAACATCATCGAGGCGTCCTGGGCGGCTCTGGTGGACGCGGTGGAATACAAGCTCATGAAGGACAAACGTCGTCCCAGGAAAAAATAACATGACCCAACGCGCTCCCAAGAACAAAAAACGCTCTTCGCACGCGGCCGCCTCCGCTCCGGCGCCCGTCGTGGATTCAACGTTGGTGAACGAAACCTGGCGGAAGATCCGCCGGGACTGGTTTTCATCGTCGGGCATCGCTCCGGACCAGATGGCGCGTCCTTTCGTTGGCGTCATTGTGTCGTCTGCGCAGCTCTTCGGGATGACGCCGGACCTGCAGAACGTCTTGGAGAACATCGATCGGGGGATTCAACAGGCTGGAGGCCTCCCTTGCCGGTTCTCCCTTTCGAGCCTCGCTGAAAACCTGGCCGAGGGCCACGACGGGCAATCCTATTTATATCCGCGCCGCTCAGTGCTGGCCGAGGAAGTGGAATGCTTGGCCAAGGGCGCGGACCTGAAGGGACTGGTGCTGGCGGCGGACCAGAACGATGCGGCCGCGGGGTTGATCTCCGGCGCCGCGCGCACGGGTCTTCCGTTCCTCTTTGTCCCGTTACGTGGTTCTTTGGGTTCGCCTGAATCCCCGGCGGCGGACGCCTCGGATTCGCTGGCTCACGTGGCGGACGCGCTGGTGAAATCCCTGCGCCGGCCCGACGCCAAATCCGCCTTTTCCACCAACGGTCACGTGACGGCCCGGGACGATTATTATCAGAACGCCATCGCCTGCCTGGCCGAGATCATGGGCCTCGCCGCGCCGCATTCCTCCACGGCCCCGACGGGTTCCGCGGAGCAATTGCGGTTGGCCCAGGAAGCGGGGAAGCGCGTGGTGGAGCTGGTCGGCCAGAGCTTCGACGTCCGGCGGTTCCTGTTGCCCAGCGCGTTCATGAACGGCGCGCGGATGGACGCGGCTTTCGGCGGCTGGCCCGATGCCGGCGCGTTCCTCCTGTCGCTGGCCCAGGATTTGGGCGTGAAATTTTATCTGGACAACGTGGCGGAGGCGGGACAGCGGACGCCGCAAATTGCCTCTCTGGGCGGAAAAGATTTCGGCCTGCGCCATTTGCACGCCGCCGGGGGATTGCCCGCGGTGCTGCGGGCGCTCAAGGGCCACTGGCAGCCCCATCCCCTGCTGAACGGCAGGAGCATGAACGACTTGGTGAAGTCCGCGCCGTCGAAGGACGCGCCGGTGATCAAATCCAAAACGCCGATCCGGAAAGAAGGCGGGTTGATCGTGCTCAAAGGAAACTTCGCGCCCCAGGGGGCGTTCTTCCAGGTCCCGTCGTCGTTTCCTTCGAAGGTAAAAATGTTTTCCGGTCCGGCGCGCGTGTTCGATTCCCGGGAACAGGCGTTGGAAGCGCTATTGAAAAAGCAAATTAAAAAGGGCGACGTGCTGGTGGTTCGCTATGAGGGCCCGCGGGGTGGACAGGGTTTCCGTCCGCTGGCGTTGATCGGCCATGTTTTGGCGTCCATGGGCCTGGCGGATTCCGTCGCCTTCGTGACCGACGGCCGTTTGGGCACGCCTCTTCCCGAGGGTTTGATGGTGCAAATGGCATCTCCGGAGGCCGCGGCGGGTTCCGCGATCTCGGTGATCCGGGACGGCGAGCAGATCGACATCGACTTGGTCGGACGCAGGCTCATGGCCCACCTGACCGACACGGATTTGAAAGTCCGCTTGGCCCGTTGGCAGGCGCCCGCGCCGCGGCTGCGGTCGCCATTTTTGGCGCGCCAGGCCCGGACGGCCGGAGCCCTTTTCCAGGCGGCTCCGTTCAAATAACAACTATAATATCAGGTACAAGGAGATATTCATGAAATCCAATGCGAGCACGGCGAAAGCGGCCCATAAAAACGGAGCGAAAGCCTCCAAGGCTCCGACGGCCAAGTCCCTCGGCCTCAGCGCGAAAACCTATTACGACAAGGACGCGGACATCAAGCTTTTGAAGAACAAGAAGATCGTCGTCCTGGGCTACGGTTCCCAGGGGCACGCCCAGGCGCTGAACCTGCGCGACTCCGGACTGAACGTCACGGTGGCTGTCCGCCACGGCGGGCGCGGCTATACCATGGCCGTGGGACACGGCTGGACGCCCGGACAAAATTTGATCGCGAACCTGGCGGAAGCGGTCCGCGGCGCGGACTGGATACACTTCCTCCTGCCCGACGAGACACAGGGCCCGGTGTGGAAGCATGAAGTGGCCCCGAACCTGAAGAAAGGGGCGGTCCTTTCTTTTTCCCACGGGTTCAACATCCGTTTCGGCCAAGTCGTGCCGCCGAAGGAAGCGGACGTGGTGCTCATCGCCCCCAAAGGCCCCGGCCACCTGGTCCGCCGCACCTATGAGGAAGGCAAAGGCACCCCGGCGCTCGTGGCGGTGGAACAAAACTATTCCGGCAAGGCGCTGCAGTACGCGCTGGCCTTCTGCAAAGCCATCGGCGCCACCCGCGCGGGCGTCATCAAGACGACCTTCTCCGAAGAGACCGAGACCGACCTTTTCGGCGAGCAGAACGTCCTCTGCGGCGGCGTGGTGGACCTGATCAAGGCCGGGTTCGAGACGCTGGTGGAAGCCGGCTACCAACCCGAAGTCGCCTATTTCGAATGCCTGCACGAGCTGAAGCTCATCACGGACATGGTCCAGGAGGGCGGCATCGGTTGGATGAACTATTCCATCTCCGATACGGCGGAGTACGGCGAATATTCGCGCGGCCCCCGGCTGATCACGCCCGAAACCAAGGCGCAGATGAAGAAGAACCTTCTCGAAGTCCAGAACGGAACCTTCGCCAAGGAATATTTGTTGGAGAAGAGCGTCGGCGGGCCGATCATCAGCTCGTCCCGCAAAGCCATGGCCGCGCATCCGATCGAAAAAGTGGGCGAGCAGCTCCGGTCGATGATGCCTTGGCTTAAGAAAAAGGAATAGCATGTCGAAATTCCGCCTCGCGCCCATCGCCTACGATGGGTGGAAGTTCATCCTGCTCTTCAGCCTGTTCGGGTTCCTGTTCCTGTTCTTCGGCGTTTGGTTCGCGAAGCTGATGGGGGCGCTGCTGGTTTTGCTGGCGGCTTTTTCCGTGGCTTTCTTCCGCGATGCGGACCGGGAGGTCCCCCAGACGGAAGATATCCTTTCGCCGGCGGACGGCACCGTGATGGAGATCGTCACCATGGACGGCGAAGGCTACGGATCAGGCCGCGTCATCCGCATCTTCCTGTCGATCTTCGACGGCCACGTCCAGCGGTCTCCGGTGGCCGGGAAGGTGAAGGCCATCCGCTACATGCCGGGGCTTTTCCTGGACGCGCGGGACTCCCGGGCGCCCTTCGCCAACGAGAGCAACATGATCGAGTTCGTGACGCCGCACGGCCGCGTGGGCGTCAAACAGATCGCCGGGCTGATCGCCCGCCGCATCGTTTGCTGGGTTCGGGAGGAAGATGATTTGCAGCTCGGCGAGCGGATCGGCTTGATCCGTTTCGGCTCCCAAGTGGACCTTTATCTGCCCCGCGAAGTGGAAGTGACGGTCAAGGAAGGGGACAAGGTCCTGGCCGGTTTGTCCGTGATGGGCCGTTGGCCCGCGGCCCCCGTGAAGTTATCCCTCGTCGGCGCAGAGAGCGCGGCGAAATAGTTTTCAATTAAGAGGACGGTCTCCATGGAAACACCGCGCATCATTCCCAAGCTGTTCGACAGCCCCGCCATGCCGGAGGTCCCGCCTGCGTCCACCGCGCCGCGTCCTCGCCTGCAGCAGGGGATCTACCTTGTCCCGACTCTTTTCACCCTGGGGAACATGGCGCTGGGCTTTTTCTCGCTCATCAAGACGATCTCCCACGAGTTCGGCGCCGCGTCGACGGCCATCATCATCGCCCACGTGCTGGATTCCCTGGACGGGAAGATCGCGCGCTGGACGGGGACCGATAGCAAGTTCGGCGTCGAGCTGGATTCGCTGTCCGACTGGTTGTCCTTTTGCATCGCGCCGGCTTTCATGATGTATGAGTTGGTGCTGAACCAGAACAGGCTTTGGGGTTTTCCCATCGCGCTCCTGTTCGTCATCTGCGGCGCGCTGCGCCTGGCCCGCTTCAACCTGAAGGCCCAGCTCGGGGAGGGAAAAACGCCGTACTTCATCGGCTTGCCCACGCCCGCCGCGGGCGGCATGCTGGCGATCTTCGTGCTGCTTTACGACATCCTCTCGCAGGGGAAACCCGCGCGGACGCTCAGCGTCGTCATGAACCAGGTCCCCTATTTCTATGAGTTCGTGCCGGCGATCATGCTGGTCCTTTCGCTCCTGATGGTTTCCGAGGTGCGGTATTCCACCTTCAAAAAGGTGAACCTCCTGAAGCCCCGCAGCATGCGGTCCTTGATCCTGACCCTTTTAGCGCTTCTCATGATCTACGTTTATCCCCAAAACACGATCTTCATTCTCTACGTGTCCTACATCCTCTGGGGATTGACGGCCTACTTCTTGCGTCGTCCAACATTGGACGAAGCGGCCCCACCGCCAGCATACACGCAAGACAATTACGGCAAGTAACGGTCACGAGCGCCGGAAAAGGGGGAGGACATATTCCCCCGACGGCAGAAAGTTTTGAGGAATTCCATGTCCAAGCCTGAAAAAATCATCATATTCGACACCACTCTTCGCGACGGAGAGCAGTCTCCCGGCGCCACCCTGAACCAGGAAGAGAAAATCCAGATCGCCCACCAGCTGGCCGCGGTGGGAGTCGACGTCATTGAAGCCGGGTTTCCGGTTTCAAGCCCGGGCGATTTTGAGGCGGTCAAACGCATCGCCAAGGAAGTGAAGGGCCCGGAGATCTGCGGCCTGGCCCGCGCGGTGAAAGGCGATATCGACGCCTGCTGGAACGCGGTGAAGCATTCCAAGCGGCCCCGCATCCACACGTTTATCGCCACCTCCGACCTTCATATTGAACGGAAGCTCCGCATGACCCGCGAGCAGGTCCTGGACCGGGCAGTGGAATGCGTCAAGTACGCCCGGCGTTTCACGAAGAACGTGGAGTTCTCCGCCGAGGACGCCGTCCGGTCCGATTTCGACTATCTCTGCCAGGTCGTCGAGGCGGTGATCGACGCCGGCGCCACGACGGTGAACATCCCCGACACAGTGGGATACGCCATCCCGTCGGACTGGGGCGAGCGCATCCGCCGCCTGATCCTTCGCGTTCCAAACGTCCATAAGGCCGTGATCTCCGTCCACTGCCACAACGACCTCGGGCTCGCGGTGGCCAACTCCCTGGCCGCGGTGCAGGTCGGCGCGCGGCAGGTGGAATGCACCATCAACGGCATCGGCGAGCGTGCCGGGAACGCGTCCCTGGAAGAAATCGTCATGTCCATAAAGACCCGCTCCGACATTTTCGGCCTGACCACCGGCATTAAAACCCAGGAACTGGCCCGGGCCAGCCGGCTCGTCTCTAAGCTGACCGGCATGCTGGTTCAGCCCAACAAGGCGATCGTCGGCGCCAATGCCTTCTCCCATTCATCGGGAATCCACCAGGACGGCGTGATCAAGAACCGCACGACCTATGAGATCATGGACCCCGAGGACGTGGGCGTGGAAGAAAGCGCCCTGCTGCTGACCGCCCGCTCCGGAAAGAACGGCGTGGGCAACCGGCTGAAACACCTGGGCTACAACCTTTCCACCAAGAAGCTGGATGCTTTCATGGAAAAGTTCAAGGCCCTGGCGGACAAGAAGAAGTACGTTTTCGACGACGACCTGATCTCCCTCCTGGAGGAGAACCTGGCCCAGGGGCCGGCGACGTTCTCGCTGGAATACCTGAACACGTCGTCGGGCATGGGGATCATCCCGACGGCCACGGTCCGGCTGAAAAACGGCGACGGCGTCCACCAGGAAGCGGCCTGCGGCGACGGACCCGTGGACGCGGTATATAAGGCCATCGATAAAATCGCGGGCCTCAAACCCAAGCTGCTGGACTACACGCTCCGCGCCGTGTCGAGCGGCAAGGACGCGCAGGGCGAGGTCACCGTGAAGGTGGAAAAGGACAAGTGCGTGGTTTCGGGCAAGGGGACGTCCACCGATATCATCGAGGCCAGCGCCAAGGCCTACGTCAACGCGCTGAACCGGCTAATCGCCGCAAAAAAACGGAAGGGGAAGACCCCCTTCCTGGGAAAAGTTTAGAGTCCGAGGGAGAAGCATCATGGGAAAAACATTGTTCGACAAAGTTTGGGACCTGCACGCGGTCCGCGAGTTGCCCAACGGGCAGACGCAGCTTTTCATCGGGCTGCATTTGATCCATGAGGTCACCAGTCCGCAGGCGTTCCAGATGATCCGCGAGAAGAAACTAAAAGTCGCGCACCCGGAATTGACTTTCGCGACCTTCGACCACATCGTGCCGACGGAAAACCAGGCGCGTCCCTTCGCCGACGGCCTGGCGGAGGAGATGCTGCAGGCCCTGGAAAAGGGCACGAAGGAATTCGGCATCAAGCTTTTTGATTTCGCGAGCGGCCATCAGGGCGTCGTGCACGTGATTGGGCCGGAGATGGGACTGACGCAGCCCGGCATCACCGTGGCCTGCGGTGATTCCCACACCGCCACCCACGGGGCTTTCGGCGCCATCGCTTTCGGCGTCGGCACCACGCAGATCCGCGACATCCTGGCGACGCAGTCCCTGGCCATGTCCCGCCCAAAAGTGCGGCGCATCCGCGTCACCGGAAAGCTCGCCAAGGGCGTCTACGCCAAGGACGTGATCCTGGCCATCATCCATAAGCTCGGCGTCAACGGCGGCATCGGCTACGCCTACGAGTTCGCCGGCCCCGTCATCGAGAACATGACCATGGAAGAGCGGCTGACCGTTTGCAACATGGCGATCGAGGGCGGCGCGCGCTGCGGATACATCAATCCCGATCAAACCACGTTCGATTATTTGAAGGGCCGGACCTATGTCCCCAAGGGCGCGGACTTCGACAAGGCCGTGGCCTATTGGAAGAGCATGGCTTCGGACAAGGACGCGGTCTACGCGGATGATGTGGAACTCGACGGAAACAAGATCGAACCCTACGTGGCCTGGGGCATCAACCCCGGACAGGCCCTCGGCGTCAGCGAGAATCTACCGAAACCCGAAGATGCGGCCAACGGGCAGCGCGCGTCGCTGGAAGAGGCCTATAAATTCCTTTCTTTCGAGCCGGGCAAACCCGTGACGGACATCCCCATCAACGTGGCGTTCATCGGCTCCTGCACCAACGGACGCATCTCGGACCTGCGCGAAGCCGCCAAGATCGCCAAGGGCCGGCAAGTGGCCAAGGGCGTAAAGGCGCTGGTGGTCCCCGGCTCCCAGGAAGTGGCCAAGCAGGCCGAGTCCGAGGGGCTGCACGAGATTTTCCGCGCCGCCGGTTTCCAGTGGCGCGCCGCGGGCTGTTCCATGTGCCTGGCCATGAACCCGGACAAACTGAAGGGCCGCGAGATATCGGCCTCCAGCTCCAACCGGAACTTCATCGGACGCCAGGGAAGCCCGACTGGCCGCACGCTCCTCATGAGCCCGGCCATGGTCGCGGCCGCCGCCATCGAAGGACATGTCACCGACGTGCGGAAGATGATGGGAGAAAAAATATGACCCTCGATTCGAAGATCACAAATATAAAAGGGAAAGCCGTCGCCGTCCCGGGCGACGACATCGATACGGACCGCATCATGCCGGCGCGCTACCTGCGCTGCGTTACTTTCGCGGAGATCGGTCAGTATACCTTCCAGGACGTGCGCTTCACGCCCGAGGGAAAACAGAAAGAACATCCTTTCAACGATCCCCGGTATAAAGACGCCTCCGTGCTGCTCGTGAACAAGAACTTCGGCTGCGGCTCCTCCCGCGAGCACGCGCCCCAGGGGATCCACCGCTGGGGGATCAAAGCCATCATCGGCGAGTCCTACGCGGAAATTTTTTGGGGGAACTGCACGGCCATCGGCATGCCGGCGGTCACGGTTTCCGAGGCGGACATGAAGAAGTTGATGGCGGCCGCGCAGCGGAATCCCGTCGAGGTTGAGCTTGATTTGGTCAAGAAAGAGGCGCATTGCGGCGATTTGCGCGTGCCCATCGACATGCGCGAATCCTTCCGGCAGAGCTTCCTGGAAGGCACGTGGGATTCCACGGCGACGCTCATGGCCGGCCAGAAAGAATTGAAGCAGTCCGCGGAACGCATTCCTTACCTGCGCTGGCTGAAGGCGTCTTAGGCGGATGAGCACCCGAATGCCCATCGAAAATCGCCAGCATCGCCGCGCCGGCGCCGAGTTCGTCGCGGAGCTTTACCAGGAGGACGGACGCACGCTCACGGGCGTGGCGCGCGTGCTCAACCTGTCCGAGTTCGGCGCCTGCATCGAGTCCTCCAGCCCCGTGCCGGACAGCGGAACCATCGTCATCCGGCTGTTGCTCGGCAAGCGCCACCTGCTGACCTTGCCCGCCCACGTGAAGTGGACGAAGCCTCGGGCCCGGGTCCGCGAATACGGCCTGGCCTTCGGCCAGGTGCCGGAAACCATGAAGACCCTGATCCGGAAGTTCGTGGAGGAGTACTTCAGTCACGTGGAAAAGCGGCCGAACGAGCCGCTCGCTTAAGATTTTGACCAGACGGAAATTTAAATTACCTAGGAGTCCATTATGAGCGCGACACAAGTTTCCCCGAAAGCCGCATCCGCCGGAGCGAAAGGCGCCAAATCCTATAAGATCGGCGTCATGGCCGGCGACGGGACGGGCCCGGAAGTCATCCGCGAAGGTCTGAAGGTGTTGAAAGCGGTGGGCGAATCCGAAGGGATCAAATTTGAATTGGTGGACTACGACCTGGGCGGCGAGCGCTATAAGAAGACCGGCGAAATCCTGCCGGAGTCCACGCTGAACGAGCTCCGCCAGCAGGACGCGATATACCTGGGCGCCATCGGCCATCCGGACGTGAAACCAGGCATCCTGGAAAAAGGCCTCCTCCTACGGATGCGCTTCGAGCTCGACCAATACATCAACCTCCGGCCTGTCAAACTTTATCCCAATGTGGATTGCCCCCTGAAGAACAAGGAGCCGAAGGACATCGATTTCGTCGTGGTCCGGGAAAACACCGAGGGACTCTATGCTGGCGCGGGCGGGACGCTGAAGAAGGGCACGCCGGACGAAATCGCCGTTCAGGAATCCATCAACACGCGCAAGGGCGTGGAGCGCTGCCTCCGCTATGCCTTCGAATACACCCGGGCGCGGAACAACCCCAAGGGCAAGAAGCTGACGCTCTGCGGCAAGACGAACGTCCTTACCTATGCGTTCGACCTCTGGGAACGTGCGTTCTATGAGGTGGCTAAGGAATATTCCGACGTGAAGACCGATTACGCCCACGTGGACGCCACCACCATGTGGATGGTGAAGAACCCCGAGTGGTTCGACGTGATCGTCACCGACAACATGTTCGGCGACATCATCACGGACCTGGGCGCCATGATCCAGGGCGGCATGGGCATCGCGGCGGGCGGCAACATCAACCCCGAAGGTGTGTCCATGTTCGAACCCATCGGCGGCTCCGCCCCGAAGTACACGGGACAGAACATCATCAACCCGCTGGCCGCGATCTGCGCCGGCGGCATGATGCTGGAGACTTTGGGCGAGAAGAAGGCGGGCCAGCGCGTGGAGCAGGCGGTGTTCAAGCTGCTCGACAGCGGCCAGCTGAAAAGCCTCGCGGCCGGCAAGATGGGCATGAGCACGTCGGAAGTCGGCGACTGGCTGGCGAAGAACATCTAAATGCCCCGGCGCGGTTTCATCAGCGCTTTGCGAGAAACGGCCTGGAAACCCCAGGCCGTTTTTTTATGGGGACTGTTTTTGCTTGCGCAGGTCCCGCTCGCGGCGGAGTCCATGCCGGTCCTGGTTGAATTGTTCACGTCCCAGGGCTGCTCCAGTTGTCCACCGGCCGACGAGATGCTGTCGAGTTGGGGGAGGGAATCTTTCGAACGGGGGGAGATCATTCCTCTGGCGTTCCACGTGGATTACTGGGACAGGATAGGCTGGAGGGACCCCTTCGGCGACAGGTCCTACACCGACCGGCAGAAGCGCTACGCGAAGGCTTTCCGTTCCGAGACCATCTATACGCCGCAGCTGGTGATGGGGGGACGAGTGGAGTTCAACGGCTCTAACCTTCGCCGGGCCAAAGAGGAGCTTCTTTCTCTTCAGAAAGAGGGACCTTTGGCCCAACTTAAAGTGAGCACCGCGGTGAGCGTTTCGAGTGTGCTCGTTTCGGCGACGGCAAAATCCATAAAACCGGAATCCGGCGGGAAGAAAATACTCCAGGCCTATTTGGCGGTGTTCGAAAACGATCTGGAGACGGACGTTTTGCAGGGCGAGAATTGGGGGAAAATACTGAAGAACGATTTTGTGGTGCGCCGGCTGGTGGGCCTCGGGTTCTTGGCCTTGAACTCCGAGGAAGAGGCCAGTTGGTCGCTGGACGTCCCGCTCGATCCCGCCTGGGACCGCGCGAACCTCGGAGTCGCGGTTTTTCTGCAGGACACGGACACCATGGCCGCGGACGCTGCGACCGGGTTTTTCCCTATCGAAAAAAAGAAGTAGTCCCGCCGGCCGGACATCGGCCTAAGCTACAAGACCAAAACCACCTTGCCGAAGTTCTTGCGCGACTCCAGATAGCGGTGCGCGTCGGCGGCTTTTTTGATCGGGAAGACCTTATCCACGACGGACTTGAGCTTTCCGCCGGTGAGGTGCCGCAGGGCTTCGCTCAGGGCGGAGCGCGGCCCCAGGTAGCTGCCGTGAACCGTCAGGTTGCGGGCCCAAAGGTAGCGCAAGTCCGTTTGGACCACGGGTTCGCTCGTGGCGCCGCAGGTGACCAACCTCCCGCCCTTGGCCAGGACGTGGAGGCTCTTCTCGAACACGCTGCCGCCGATATGTTCAAATACCACGTCGACCCCGCGCTTTTCGGTCAGTCGGCGAACCTCCGTCAAAAAATCTTTCTTTGTGTAGTTGATGACTTCATCGGCGCCGAGGGCCTTGGCCTTGGGGATCTTCTCGTCCGCCCCGACCGTGGCGATGACGCGCGCTCCCCAGAGTTTGGCGATCTGGATGGCGGCGCTGCCGACGCCGCTGCCGCCGGCATGGACGAGGACCGTCTCCCCCGCCCGGACCTTCGCCAGGTCGGTCAGCATGTGCCACGCCGTGAGGAACACGAGCGGAAAGGCGGCGGCTTCTTCAAAAGAAATTTTCTCGGGGATATCGAACACATTGCCGGCAGGCACCGCCGCGTATTCCGCGCAGACGCCGTCCCGGCTCCGTCCCAATAGGTCGAACTTCGGACAAAGGTGGTCGTGGCCCGTAAGGCACCTGTCGCATTTGCCGCAGGAGAGGCCCGGAGAGACCATCACGCGGCGGCCGATGGGGATGTGTTTTACGTTCTCCCCGACCTTCTCCACGACGCCGGCCGCGTCGCTTCCGAGTATGTGGGGAAAAGGGATGATGACGTTCGGCATGCCCCGGCGCACCCAGAGGTCAAGGTGGTTGAGCGCGCAGGCTTTGACGCGGACGAGGACTTGGTCGGGGCCCGTCTTCGGCGCGGAGCGGTCGCCGTAGATCAGTTTATCCGGTCCGCCGTGCGCTTTGATGAAGAGGGCTTTCATTTTATGCCTATTCGAGAGTTCCGGGAGGTGTTGGGAGAGGTCGGCCCATGGGTTGATTTTCTCCTGTCGAATGTTGACAGAACCAATATATTATTTGGACGGATGCCCGTCAATTGATTTGAGGGCGATGTGTCCGGGGGAGGGGTATTTTTGCTAAAATTGGCCCTCACACATTTTTCTTCCGGCCCACATCCCCGGACAATCCAGAAGGAGACAATCCATGAAGAAGTTGAAACTGGGCATGCCCAAAGGCAGCCTGCAGGAATCCACTATTGAGCTTTTCAAGAAAGCCGGCATCCGCGTGAACGCCTCGGACCGGTCCTATTTTCCGTCCAGCGACGACGAGGATTTGGAAATCATGTTGGTCCGTTCCCAGGAAATGGGGACCTATGTCGAAGACGGGTTGTTCGACGCGGGCCTGACCGGCAAGGATTGGATCGTGGAAACGGGCGCGAAGGTCCATGAGGTCTGCGAGTTGACCTACGCGAAGTCCGGTTTCCGTCCCGTCCGATGGGTCCTGGCCGTGCCTGAAGCCTCGAAAATCAAGTCTGTCAAGGATTTGCAGGGTAAACGCATTGCCACGGAGGTCGTCAACGTGGTGAAGAAATATTTGGCCAGGAACAAGGTGAAGGCCAAGGTGGAGTTCTCCTGGGGCGCAACCGAAGCGAAGGCGGGCTTGCTGGTGGATGCCATCGTCGAGCTGACCGAGACCGGCTCTTCCCTGCGCGCAAACAAATTGCGTATCGTCGAGGAAGTGTTGGTGTCGTCCACGCGTTTCATCGCCAATAAAAAGGCGTGGCTGGACCCTTGGAAGCGGGAAAAGATCGAGAACATGGCCATGCTTTTGCAGGGCGCCTTGGCCGCCGAAGGGATGGTCGGTTTGAAATTGAATTTGGACCAGAAGAACCTGCCGAAGATCAAGGAAATCCTTTCCGCCCTCCGCGAGCCCACGATCTCTCAGCTCTCCGCGCCCGGCTGGATCGCGCTGGAAGTCATCATGAAGGAAAAAGAAGTGAAGAAGAAGCTCCCGGCCCTCAAGCGCGCCGGCGCGGAAGGCATCATCGAATACCCGCTGAATAAAATCATTTACTGATTGATCGGACCGCCATCCCGTAAAGTGATGTATCGGATGCTGGCCGGCACTGTATTCCTCGCCGGCCTGTTGGTCCTGTCTCGGTGGTTTCCGCCCCTCAATACGGATGAGCTAATGCCGTCGGTTCATGGCCACAACTGGCTGTCGGGCCACGGCAACCGCTATTCTCTCTATGATGATGTTTTCATCCCTTCCGCTTATGAGTTGCGCGACGCCTTCCCCGACCAGGCGCGTTTTTTTCACAACATATGGACGGGCGTTTGGTTGAAGCTGGGCGGACGCCGGTACGAGTGGGGCCGGGCCTCTTCGGTTTTCGCGGGGTTCCTGGCATTGGTTCTTTTTTGGGGTCTCGGCCGGACTGAAGATAATCGTCCGCGCTGGGCCATGGTGGCCCTGGCGGCGTTGAACCCGGCTTTTCTTACGGCGTCGTCGTTGATGAGGCCCGAAGCGTTGCTTCTCATGAGTTCCGTGCTGCTGGTGTGGATGGCGGTCCGGGTTCCGGACGCGGCGCCATGGAAGAATTGGGTGTTGGGTGTTCTTGGGGGCATGCAAGTCGGCGTTCATCCGAACGCGGCTGTTTTTTCTCCGGGCTTCCTGGCCTATTTGATCGTTTCGGATGTGGAGTACCGCCGCGCGGGGCCCTTGGTGAAGATTTTATTGGGCTACGCCGCGGGAATAAGCCTGAGCCTTGCTTTCGTGGATATGACGAAACTGCTCTTGGCCCAGGAGGTTTTTTTTAAGGCGTTTTTCAAGCCTCCCGTTTTTTCTTTCCCGTGGCATCCTCTTGGATGGGCGAACGGGACCATTCGTTCCATCCTTGAGGGGAATACGTTCTACGTGAACCCGCGGTTGGCCGGCGGATGGTCGGGCGCATGGTTCTTCTCGTGGCTGGGATTCGGCGGAATGTGGCTGCTGGCCGTTCTTCGATTCAAGTCGTGGACGCGGCAGGACAGGGCACTCCATGCGGGCCTCGCCGTGTCGTTCCTGTTCCTCGTGGCGCTTGTGGCGCGCAAGGAAGCCCTCTATTCCGTCGTGCTCTATCCCTTCCTGATCCCGATTTGCGTGAAGGGTATATCGGTCGTTGGGAACCCGCGCTTTATGTTGTTCGCTCGCTATGCCTGCCTTGGCTTGACCGTCGCCGGCGCGGTTCACTTTTTCAGCTTCGTGCGTGAATACAAAAAGACATATTCGCCCGTTCCCCGGTGGCAGGGTGACTTGGCGTCTAAAATCGGCGATCCCAACGCGCGTGTGATGGGGCCCAATACGTTCTGGTTCAACTGGCCGGCGGACCGTTTCCGCGACATCGGCGCCCTGTTGTATTCCCGTTGGTATTCGGGAGGCGAAGGGGATGTGGGACGATCCCTGAAGGGGTGGAAGCCGGACGTGGTCGTGGTGGGTCCGGACATCAAGAGGATCATTGGGAAGAACAGGCCGTTCCCGGACGTTTTGGCCGAGACGCTGGAACGGGAGATCAGCGATTTGGGGACCGTTGAAACGGGGCCGGGGAACCACGGGGCCTTGGAAATTTATAGAATCCACTGGAACGAGCAGAATGAAAACAGCTGAAACCTTAGGACCAACTCAATGACAGTTCAATCTTCCGTCCGCGTCCGCTTTGCTCCGTCGCCCACGGGATTCCTCCACATCGGCGGCGCCCGTACCGCGCTTTTCAATTGGCTCTTCGCGCGCCACATGAAAGGCACGTTCATCCTGCGGATTGAGGACACGGACGAGGTGCGGTCGACGCAGCAGTCGGTGCAGGCGATCTTCGACGGGATGAAGTGGCTCGGCCTGGATTGGGACGAAGGCCCGTTGTCCCCGGACGACCCCCTGGCGCACAACGGCGATTTCGGTCCCTATTTCCAGATGCAGCGACTCGATCTTTACAAGCGGACGGCGGACAAGCTCATCGCCGAGGGCAAGGCCTATCCCTGTTATTGCACGCAGGACGAGGTGGATAAGATGCGGGAGAAGGCGCTGGCGCTGAAGAAGACGCCGAAGTACGACGGCACCTGCCGCGCCCTGACCGCCGCGCAGCGGAGCGCCTTCGAGGCGGAAGGCCGGAAGGCCAGCGTGCGGTTCAAGTCGCTGGCCGAAGGCGTCGTCGAGTTCGAGGACATCATCCGCGGGCCCATGAAGTTCGAGAGCGAGCTCATGGAGGATTTCGTCATCCTGAAGACCTCCGGCATCCCGACCTACAATTTCGCCTGCGTGGTGGACGACCACGAGATGAAGATTACCCACGTCGTCCGCGGCGACGACCACCTTTCCAATACGCCCCGCCAGATCCTGACCTACAAAGCTCTCGGCTGGGACTTTCCGGTTTTCGCGCACTTGTCCATGATCCTTGGGCCCGACGGCAGCCGTTTATCGAAGCGGCACGGCGCCACCTCGGTCCAGGAATACGCGGCCGAAGGCTATCTGCCGGAAGCTGTCCGGAATTATCTGGCGCTGCTCGGCTGGTCCACGGAGGACAGCCAGGACCTCTTCGGTCCGGACGAGCTGAAGGAGAAGTTCACGCTGGAGCGCTGCGGCAAGAGTCCGGCGATTTTCGATCCCATGCGGTTGATCTGGATGAACGGCGAGTACATGCGCAAATTGCCGCCCAAGGAATTGGCGGAGAGGGCGATCCCCTTTATTGTGAAAGCGGGCCTTTTCCCCGATGAGGCCGCGGCCCGCGCCCGGCAATCCAAGATCGAGGCCGCCGTCGCCATGGAGCAGGAAAAAGTAAAACTCCTGACAGACGTCGCCGGGCGCATCGACATTTTCTTCAGGGACGTTCAGTACGACGCGGAATCCGTGGAAAAGGTTTTGAAAAAGCCCGACGTCCCGTCCGTCTTGGAAGACGCCGTGAAGGTTTTCCGGGAACTCGCCGCGTTCAGCGCCGCTTCGACGGAAGAAGCCTGCAAGGCTCTCGCTGCCAAGCGCGGCGTCAAGAACGGCGCCATCTATCACCCGGTGCGCGTGGCGGTTTCCGGGCGTACGCAGGGGCCGAGCCTCTTCCACATGCTGGAACTGCTCGGCAGGGAAGAATCCATCAACCGCATCCAAAAGACCGCGGCGAAGTTTTTCACGCCAGCGAACTAAAGAATTTAGTCAAGTCGTCACCCCGGCGGAAGCCGGGGTCCAGAAGATTCGTGTGTATTGAAATGATTTATGACTGGATTCCGGCTTTCGCCGGAATGACGGATCAAAGGAAATTATATGACGCAGACCACCGAAAACAATCCGACGCAAGTTCCGCTCGAGCCGGAAAAGAAGTCCGACTTCATCCGCGATTTCATCGACAAGGACCTGAAGTCCGGCCGCTATCAGCCGCCGGTCCACACCCGCTTTCCGCCGGAGCCCAACGGCTACCTCCACATCGGCCACGCCAAATCCATCTGCCTCAACTTCGGCATCGCCAAGGACTACAACGGCCTCTGCAACCTCCGCTTTGACGACACGAACCCGGCGAAGGAGGAGATGGAATACATCGAGTCCATCAAGACCGACGTCCGCTGGCTGGGTTTCGACTGGGCGGACCGGGAATATTACGCGTCGGATTACTTCGACCAGATTTACCAGTGGGCCGAGCAGCTCATCCAAAAGGGCAAGGCCTACGTCTGCGACCTGACCGGCGACCAGATCCGCCAGTATCGCGGCACGCTGACCGAGCCGGGTAAGGAAAGCCCCTTCCGCAACCGGTCCATCGAGGAGAATTTGGATTTGTTCCGCCGCATGAAGGCGGGGGAATTCCCGGACGCTTCCCGCGTGCTGCGCGCCAAGATCGACATGGCGCACCCGAATTTGAACATGCGCGACCCGGTGATGTACCGCATCCTCCGCGCCACGCACCCGCACGTCGGCGACAAATGGTGCATCTACCCGATGTACGATTGGGCCCACGGCCAGTCCGATTCCATCGAGAAGATCACGCATTCCATCTGCACGCTGGAGTTCGAGGACCATCGCCCGCTCTATGAATGGTATCTGAAGGAACTGGGTATCTACGCGCCGCGCCAGATCGAATTCGCCCGCCTGAACATCACCCACACGATGCTGAGCAAGCGGAAGCTTTTGGAGCTGGTGAAGAACGGGACGGTCAAGGGTTGGGACGATCCGCGCATGCCCACGATTTCCGGTTTTCGCCGGCGCGGTTACACTCCCGAAGCCATCCGCGAGTTCGCCAGGATGATCGGCGTCACCAAGAGCAATAGCGTCGTGGAATTGTCCGCGCTGGAATTCTGCCTGCGCCAGGATTTGAACAAGCGCTGCCCCCGCGTGCTTGGCGTGCTTCGGCCGCTGAGGGTCGTGATCGACAATTACCCGGAAGGACAGGTGGACGAGCTGGAATGCGTGAACAACCCGGAAGACCCGTCCGCCGGCAGCCGCAAGGTCCCGTTTTCCAAAGTCATCTACATCGAGCAGGACGATTTCCGCGAAGACCCCCCGCCGAAGTTCTTCCGCATGAGCGTCGGCCGCGAGGTCCGGCTGCGCTACGCCTATTTCGTCAAGTGCGTCAGCGTGCTGAAGAACCCGATCAACGGGGAAATCGTGGAGATCCATTGCACCTACGACCCGGAGACCCGCGGCGGGAACAATCCGCCCGACGGCCGGAAGGTGAAAGCCACCATCCATTGGGTCAGCGCGGCCCATGCCGTGCCCGTGGAAGCGCGGCTCTACGACAATTTGTTCGCCAATCCGGACCCGACGCCGGACGATCCGATCAATCCGAAGTCCTTGGAGACGGTTTCCGCTTTTGTGGAGCCTTCCGTCGCGTCGGCCAAAGCGGGCGACCGGTTCCAGTTCGAGCGGCTGGGCTATTTCTGCGTGGACCCCGATTCAAAGCCCGGCAAGCCGGTGTTCAACCGCACCGTCACGCTGCAGGACAGCTGGGCCAAGATCGAAAAGAAGCAGCAGGGGAAATAGCCGAGGATTTTTCAGGAAGTTGTCGTCGGACGGGCCGCTTCTTGATATAATTGGCTTGTTTCCGGACCATCAACCAATTTTTGCCCCGTAGTGTAACGGTAGCACGAGTGGCTCTGAACCACTTAGTCAAGGTTCAAATCCTTGCGGGGCAGGTTTTCAAAAAGGCATTGCCAGAAAATGGGCGATGCCTTTTCAATTCCTAATATGGTTCGGGCGGGGATGAATCCAAAACCGGCGTCGGGGCGTAATCATGATAACGGAGGGAGGATGGGACGCCATGGTCAATTCTTATGAAAATTGTCAAAATGGAGGCATGAAGCGATTCATGATGATTGTTTCTATCCTTCTCTCTCTAGGATTATCTATGGCCACATCTTCCCATTCGGATAACAAATCAAATACCGGTCAAAAAACCGAGCTCGCCACCTTCGCTGGCGGATGCTTCTGGTGCATGACCCCGCCCTACGACAACCTGAAATCCAAGGGCGTCATCAGCGTGCTTGCGGGTTACACGGGCGGCCGGACGAAGAACCCCACCTATGAAGAGGTCAGCAGCGGCAGCACCGGACATATTGAGGCGGTTCAAGTGACCTATGACCCCTCAAAAATAGCTTACGACGATTTATTGGACGCTTTTTGGCGGAACATCGACCCCACGGACGAGTACGGCCAATTCGCGGACAAAGGTTCCCAGTACATAACGGCGATCTTCTACCACGGGGACGAGCAGAAGCGTTTGGCCGAGGCCTCGAAAGACAAACTGGATAATTCGGGCAAGTTCAACAAACCCATCAAGACGAAAATCCTGCCTGCGTCGGAATTCTTTCCAGCGGAAAGTTACCATCAGGATTATTACCTCAAGAATCCCGTCCATTATAACGCCTACAAAAAAGGCTCCGGCCGCGAAGGTTTTCTCAAGAAAACCTGGGACGAACATTAATTAAAAAACGAGGTCATCCATGAGCGATTTACCTGCCGTCGGATTTATCGGGCTGGGGATCATGGGATTTCCCATGGCCAGGCATTTGAGCGGGGCCGGCTATCCTGTGACGGTTTGGAACCGCAACGCCGCAAAAGCGGACGGGGCGAAGAGCTTCGGCGCGTCCGTCGCGAAAACGCCGCGGGTAGCGGTTTCCGGCGCGCGGTTCATCATCACGATGGTCACGGGGCCGGACGCGATCCGCCAAGTGATGGGCGGGCCGGACGGTTTCCTCTCGTCCGATGAAAAAGACGACGTTTGGATACAGATGAGTACCATCGACATCGCTTCCACGAATGAATTCGCGGCGGCCGCCAAGAAAAAGGGCTGGGGGTTTCTGGATTGCCCGGTGACGGGCAGCAAGAAGCAGGTGGAAGCGGCGCAGTTGATTTTATTGGCGGGCGGCGACGCGGGAGTTTTGGACGAGGCGCGGCCTTTGCTGTTGAAGATGGGGAAAACCGTCGTCCACGCCGGTGGCGTCGGCGCGGGGGCGGCGTTGAAATTATGCATGAACCTGATCGTGGCGCAGATGACCACGGCGCTGGTGGAATCCGCTTCTCTCGCGCAAGCCACCGGTGTTGATCCATCTAAGATTTTCGATGTTTTGAAAAACAGCCCCGCTCTGGACAACGGTTACTACCGTATCAAGGAAGAGGCCGTCCTCAAACAAAATTTCTCTCCGGCCTTTTCCCTGGCCAACATGCTGAAGGACGTTCGTTTCATGACGAAGGAAGCCGGGCGGCGCGGGTTGAAACTGCCGGTGACCGAATCCGTCCAATCGGTCATGGAAGACGCATTGGCCCAGGGGCTGGGCGACCAAGATCTGACGGTTATTCTTAAGGCCGCCAGGAGCCAGGTCTGATTGGAGCTGTTCGCGTAGAGGTCAGTGCAGTTTCGCGCAGGCCGGGCAGTCAGGGTCGCGCCGGACCTTTAATATTTGAAACTCCATGCGTTCGCCGTCCCACACTAAGAGCTTCCCTTTAAAGTTCTCGCCGAACCCCGACAGATACTTCAGCGCTTCCATCGCCAGCATGCAGCCGATCACGCCCGGCGTGGCCCCAAGCACGGGAAAAACCTCCTTCGGCGGAGCGTCGGGGAAAAGGCACTGCAGGCATGGCGTTTCGGGCGGGAACAGGAATGACATTCTGCCGTCCAATCCCCAGACGCTGCCGTAGACCATGGGAATCCTCTTGCGGATGGCGCATTCATTGAGCAGATATCGCGTGGGGAAATTATCCATGCCGTCTATGATGAGGTTCGCGTCGCCCACCAATTCGTCCACATTATGCGGTTCGATTTTGGTTTCAATCGCCGTCACGCAGATGCGCGGGTTCTGGGTTTCCAAGGTCTTTTTGGCGGATTGGACTTTTTTCACGCCGACCCGGGATGGGTCGTGGAGGATCTGACGGTTCAGGTTGGAGAAATCCACCACATCAAAATCGCATACCTTTAAATGACCCACTCCGGCCGCGGCCAAATAAAGGGCGGCAGGGGATCCCAAACCACCGGCGCCAGCCATAAAAACGGTTGATTCTTGGATGCGTTTCTGGCCGGCTTCTCCCCAGCCGGGAAGCATCATCTGGCGGGTGTACCGGATCGTGTCTTCTTTGGACAGCGGCATGTTCCTCCCAATGCGAATGATACAGAATACGATTTGTTTTTTATTTTAATTATGATTTGCATCATATCTGCAGTTGCCTTTGCTTTCTACAATGACCTAAATTAAAACGTTGCAATAGGTAGGGCCTTCTCGCGGGAATCTACGAAAATTTGGTTCAACACCCATGATTGACTTTAAATCAGCGAATGTTGTAGACTTAAATTGGATTAGAAGCGAGATGCTTTTGGGGAGCGCGCCCTGCGCTTCTCGGAATACGTCCGCTTTTCCCTCTACATCAGCCTCCGTAGATCGTTCGCGCTGCCACTTTGACGCATTTGATAATTAAGAGGAATTTATGAGTTCGAATCTTAACGCGCCCGTCGCCGTTCCAGCCGTCACCGGCTATATTGAGCGTGGCCCTAACCTGCCGCGGGACTACGGCGTCACGCGTCTGGTCCTTCTGCCGCGTGATCCGCAATGGATGCACACCTATTGGGAAATAGCTTCTTACACATGGGATGAAATTGAAAAGAGCTTCGGGGGCGTCGTGCGCACCCAGGGTCGCCCGATTCTGCGGCTCTATTCTTCCCGCGGGAACGACAAAAAGGTTTTTGATATCGGGGTGGAATTGGATGCGCGAAACTGGTACGTGTTCAGCCCGCTGCGCGGTGGTTCGTGGGTGGCGGAGATCGGCCTCATGCTTCCGGACGGCCGGTTCATCGTTTTGGCCCGCTCGAATGAAATCCGCCTGCCGTTGGGGTATGTCTCGGACATCCTCGACGAACATTGGGGTGTGCTTAAGGGCGAATGGGAACGCCTCTACGCGTTGTCGGGCGGAGGTCGCCTCGGCGCCGGATCCTTGGATATCGCCCGCATGCTGGCCCAGCGCTGGCAGTTCCTTAAATCCATTTCTTCCTGGGGCGCGTCTCCCGGGATTTCCTCCTGGGCCAAACGGCCAGATCATGCGCGGCAAAAGAAGTTCTGGCTCGTCGCGGATTGCGAATTGGTGGTTTACGGGGCCACCGAACCGGACGCGCGCGTGACGGTGCAGGGCCAGGCTGTGCAGCTTAACCCGGATGGCACGTTTTCGTTGCGCTTCTCGCTTCCCGACGGCAAGCTCGGTATTCCCATCGAGGCCGTTAACAAGGATGGGGATCTTTCCGAATCGATAGAGTTCACCATCAACCGCAAGACGCAGGTCCCGTCCCCCATCGTATCGGCCGGATCTTCCGTCAACGGAAAAACAAAATAGGGATTCCCATACTAAATGGCTGACCCTCAAGGTTATCTTTCCCTCGTACTTCACGCCCATCTTCCTTTCGTGCGCCATCCGGAATATCCGGACTTTCTCGAGGAGGATTGGTTTTACGAGGCCATAACGGAAACCTACGTTCCGCTCCTGGACATGATGGAGCGTTTGGCCGGCGAAGGCGTCCATTTCCGACTGTCCATGTCCCTCACCCCGCCGCTGTGCCACATGTTGTCCGACGATTTGCTTCTCACACGCTACCGCAAAAAACTAGAACTCCTCATCGAGCTCGCTGAAAAAGAAGTCCTCCGCACCAGACCCCTTCACGCCGATTTCCAGGAAACCGCCTTGATGTATTTGGGCAAGTTCAAACGCGTTCGCGAGATTTTTGACGCCTGCCATGGCAGGCTTTTGACCCGGTTCAAGGCGCTCCAGGACGCCGGGCTCCTGGAGATCATCACCTGCGGAGCGACCCACGGTTATCTGCCTTTGATGATCCACCCGGAATCCCGCTACGCGCAGGTAAAGGTGGCTGTGGACGAATATAAACGTCATTTTGAACGCGCGCCGCGGGGGATTTGGCTGCCGGAATGCGCCTTCGCTCCCGGCGTCGATGCGATATTGCGGGAAAATGGGATCTCATTTTCATACTTGGATGCGCACGGAGTGCTCTTCGGCACCCCCCGCCCGCGTTACGGCGTTTTCGCGCCCATATACGCGCCGGGCAGCGTGGCGTTCTTCGGCCGCGACATGGAAACCGCGCAGCAGGTTTGGTCCGCGGAGCAGGGCTACCCCGGTGACTACAGCTACCGGGAATTCTACCGCGACGTCGGATATGATTTGGATTATGAATACGTAAAGCCTTACCTGCATGAAGACGGCGTCCGCCGGAACATCGGGATCAAATATTTTAAAGTGACGGGTCGAGTCGGTCTTTCCGACAAGCAGCCCTATTCGCCCCGCCTGGCGCGTGAAACCGCTGCGGCCCACGCGGGGAACTTCCTCTTCAACCGCGAGCGGCAAGTGGAATATCTGCGCGGCGTCATGGGCCGCCCTCCCGTGGTCACCTCCATTTATGACGCCGAGCTTTACGGCCATTGGTGGTTCGAGGGGCCGGACTTCCTGGAGTATTTGCTGAAGAAAATTCACTACGACCAGAACGTCTTTAAAACCATTTTGCCAACGGAATATTTGGAAAAATTCCCGGAGAACCAGATCGTCGAGCCTGAACCGTCTTCCTGGGGCGACAAGGGGTACCACGAGGTCTGGTTGAACTCCTCCAACGATTGGATCTATCCGCACCTGCATATTGCCGCGGACCGCATGATCCACCTGGTCGGAGATTTCCCGGACGCGCAGGGGCTGATGAAGCGCGCCTTGAACCAAGCGGCCCGCGAATTGCTTTTGGCCCAGTCGTCGGATTGGGCGTTCCTGATGACCGTCGGCACGGCGCGGCAATATTCCGAAAAGCGCACCCGCGAACACATGGGGCGGTTCCTGGAGCTTTATCACCAGATCCGCGAGAACCGGTTGAACGAAAACTTCGTCAAGTCCCTGGAAGAACGCGACAATATTTTCCCGAACATCGATTACCGCGTCTACCAGGCCCGCACCAAAGTCGCCCAGCCGGTCGGTTGATCCCCGGTTGACACGCGCGCGCGCGTTTGGTATATTTTTAACCAACAAGAGTAGCACAGTTCCTTTAAGCAGCATAATTTTTAGCTAGTTATCGACGGAAAATCAGCCAATCGCTCCCACGGGGGTGAAGGGCTTTTTTTAGCCTCTTTAATTAGCAGACTGATACGAGAGGTGCTAAAAATGACAGACGCAGTGTTGACGAAAGTGAAGATTCGGCCCTTGGGAGATCGGGTGTTGGTGAAGCCCGTCCAAAAGGAAAAGGAAGAGCGCAGCGGTCTCATCATTCCGGACACGGCGAAAGAAAAGCCGCAGGAGGGCGAGATCATCGCCGCCGGCAAAGGCAAGACGTCGGATGACGGGAAGCTTATTCCCATTGAAGTGAAAGTCGGAGACAAAATTCTTTATGGAAAGTATTCCGGCACGGAAATCAAGATCGATGGCGATGAATACCTGATCATGCATCAGGACGACATCCTCGGCATTCTGGAGAGCAAATAACGGAACAGCGCCCGGCGCGTTCCGGTTTTTTTATTTTAAGGAGGAAGTGAACAATGGCTAAACAGATTAAGTATTCCGACGAAGCCCGCAAGTCAGTCAAGGCCGGTGTCGACAAATTGGCCGACGCGGTCAAAGCGACCCTTGGCCCCAAGGGCCGTTACGTGGTGCTGGACAAGAAGTTCGGCTCCCCGACGGTGACCAACGACGGCGTGACCATCGCGAAGGACATCGAACTGGAAGACCCGTTCGAGAACATGGGCGCACAGCTCGTCCGCGAAGTGTCCTCCAAGACCAACGACGTGGCCGGCGACGGCACCACGACGGCTTGCGTCCTGGCCCAGGGCATCGTGGCCGAAGGCTTCCGTAACATCACCGCGGGCGCCAACGCCACACATATCAAGCGCGGCATCGACAAGGCCGTTGAATCGGTCGTGGCCGAGCTGAAGAAGGTCGCGAAGAAGATCAACATCGACGCCAAGGCCAAGCAGGAAATCACGCAGATCGCGACGATCTCCGCTTCCGACACCGGCATCGGCGAGAAGATCGCCGAAGCGATCCTGAAGGTCGGCAAGGACGGCGTCATCACCGTTGAAGAAGGCAAGACGGCGGAAACGACGCTGCGCACGGTCGAAGGCATGCAGTTCGATCGCGGCTACATCAGCCCTTACTTCGTGACCGACGCGGAACGCATGGAATCGGTCCTCGAAGATCCCTTCATCATCATCACCGACAAGAAAGTCTCGGCCATGAACGACATGCTTCCCGTGTTGGAGAAAGTCCTCCAGCAGGGCAAGCCGTTCCTTCTGATCGCGGAAGACGTGGAAGGCGAAGCCCTCGCCACCCTCGTGGTCAACAAGCTGCAGGGACGCCTCCGCTGCGCGGCCGTGAAGGCCCCGGGTTTCGGCGATCGCCGCAAGGAGATGCTGGAAGACATTGCGGTGCTCACCGGCGGACAGGTCATCACCGAGGAGAAGGGTTATAAGTTGGACAAGGCCGGCATCGACATGCTCGGTCGCGCGTCCCGCGTGGTCGTGGACAAAGAGAACACCACGATCGTCGGCGGCAGCGGCGACGACAAGACCATCAAAGGTCGCATCGGCCAGATCCGCAAACAGATCGAAGAATCCACCTCGGACTACGACAAGGAAAAGCTCCAGGAGCGCCTGGCGAAGCTGTCCGGCGGCGTTGCCGTGATCGAAGTCGGCGCGGCCACCGAGACGGAAATGAAGGCGAAGAAATATAAAGTGGAAGACGCGATGCACGCGACCCGCGCGGGCGTGGAAGAAGGCATCGTGGCCGGCGGCGGCGTGGCGTTGTTGCGCGCGCGCAAGGCGCTGGAGAACGTCAAGGGCACGGATTCCGACGAACAGACCGGCATCAACATCATCCGGAAAGTCCTCGAGTATCCGATCCGCACCATCGCCGAGAACGCGGGCGTGGACGGCGCGGTCGTGGTGAACGACGTCTTGAAAAAAGACGAGCCGAACTACGGCTACAACGCGGAGTCGGGCGAATACGGCGACCTGTTCAAGGCCGGCGTCGTGGACCCGGTGAAAGTGACCCGCAGCGCGCTGCAGAACGCGGCGTCCGTGGCGGGGTTGCTCCTCACCACCGAAGTTCTCGTCACCGACATTCCGGAGAAGAAGGGTTCCGCTCCGGCGATGCCCGGCGGCATGGGCGGTATGGGCGGCGGAGAGTTCTAGAGACGTCGTTTCTTCACTAACGCATTACGAAAAGGGCCCCGTGGAAACACGGGGCTCTTTTTTTATGTGTACGGAGGAACGAATCCACCCGGATAACAATAGCTATGGAGTTTGAACGTTAAGGATGTGGAGCGGGAACGCCGGCCCAGATGGAATAGGCGGGGCCGACCATCATGACGTTGTACTGGGCGTGGAAAATGAGGCTGAGAAGGAACCCGGCTGCGGCGTGGGCCAGGGCGACGGGAACCAGGTGGCGGTTTTCCAGGAAAATCCGTGTGAAGAGAATCCCCCCGACCAGGGTGAAGGACATCAACACTGGGTTGGGCAGATGCACCAGGGAAAACAATAGCCCATTCAGGGCGGCGACGGTCCAGGGCCGCCGGCCGACCACGTCCTCCAGGCGGTTGGCGGAGAAAGACAGGAGCGCGTACTGCTGTGCCAGGGCCCAGAGGGGATAACCTAACAAGCCGAAAAGTATTTTTGGAAGCGGGGGCGTGGGGGCGCGGAGTGCGAGGATGAACATGATCAGGAGAAAAGGCGAGCAGACCCTGAAGGTCAAACGACCGCAGGAGTCAAGGTTTCGGTGGTCCCAGCCGATACGCTCCCGCGAGTCGCCGTGCCAGCGGTTGGAGAGCGAACATATGGCCAGGAGGACGATGCCTAAGATGAGGACCGGAATGTCGAGGGGAACGCGTTGCCCGATCCAGATGGCGAGCAGGACAGCGCCGTAGAATCCGAGGAGTTCGACGGCGGACGCCCATCGGGGCTTCGTCATTTTATTTGGGCTGGAGGATGTTCTTGACGATCTGCGCGGTGGAGTGGGAGCGGTTCAGCGTGTAGAAATGGAGGCCGGTCACGCCCTGGCCCAGGAGTTCCTGGCACTGCCGCGTTCCGTATTCGATGCCGGCTTGGATCACGGCGTCCTTGTTTTCCTGGATCGGTTCCAGCTTGGCCAGGAGCGCGGGCGGGATCTTGGCGCCGCACATGGTGGTGAACCGTTTGACCTGGCTGACGTTGGTGATGGGCATGATGCCGGGAATGACGGGGATGGAAATCCCCAGGGCGCGGATATTTTCCAGGAAACGGAAGTAGTCCGCGTTGTCGAAAAACAGCTGCGTGATGATGAAATCCGCGCCCGCGTCCACCTTCCGCTTCAGGTTTTCCAGATCCTTCCGCTTGTCCGGATTCTCCGGGTGTCCTTCGGGGTAGCCCGCCACGCCGACGGAGAAATTCCATTTGGACCGGATGAAGGCCACCAATTCGTTGGCGTTCCTGAACCCGTCCGGGTGCGGAACGAAATTGGTCTCGCCCTTGGGAGGGTCGCCGCGCAGGGCCAGCACGTTCTCTACGCCGCGGGAAGCCAGTTCGTCAAAGATCGCGGCCATGTCCTGTTTCGACGCGCCCACGCAGGTGATGTGCGCCATGGTCTCCACGCCCAGCTTTTCCTTGATCGAGCAGACGATGTCGATGGTCTTCCGCCGCGTGCCGCCGCCCGCGCCCCAGGTGACGGAGATGTAGGTCGGGTCCAGGTCGCGGAGGGTTTCCGCGGTCTGGAACAGCTGTACGGCGTCTTCGTCCGTTTTCGGGGGGAAAAATTCGAAAGAGAAGGAAGGCTTCTTGGTTTTGATGATGTCCGCAATTTTCATGGAGCGCTCGCTCGACGTTGAGATTGGGAAAGTGTACAATTTGGCCAAGTGGCGGACAAGCCGCACGGAAAGAACTTTCCGTATGGATGAGAGGGACTATGGACCTGAAAGGCAAAGCGGCGTTGATCACGGGCGGGGCGCGGATCGGGCAGGCCGTGGCCGAGGCGCTGGCCAAGCGCGGCTGCCACATCGCCGTGACCTACCGGATCTCAAAGACCAACGCGGACGCGACCGTCAAGAAAGCCGCGGCCCTCGGCGTAAAGGCCGTCGCCGTCCCCGTGGATTTTCGCCAGGCCCGGGAGATGGAGAACGTTGTTCCCTCCGTGGAAAAAGCCCTGGGCCGCCTCGATATCCTCGTCAATATGGCGTCGCGCTACAAGAAAGATCCCCTGCCGCCTTTGATCGACGGCGATTCCGCCCATGATTTGGTGGCCCTCGTGAAACCCTGGCAGGAAAACCTGGACATCGATTTGCGCGGCGCCTATTGGCTGGCCCTGCGCGCCACGCCCCTGATGCGGCGGGGCGGCGGGGGGCGCATCGTGAATTTTTCGGATTGGCTTTCCGCCAGCGGCCGCCCGCGTTATAAGGAATCAGTCCCCTATTACGTTTCCAAGTCGGGGGTGAAAGGGTTGACCGAGGCCCTGGCCCTGGAACTGGCGCCGGAAATCCTGGTGAACTCCATCGCGCCCGGACCGATCCTGGCGCCGGACGATCTGCCCGAGAACGAGAAGCAGGAAGCGGTCAAAAACACGCCGCTCCGCCGCTGGGGCGGTCCGGAGGAGATCGCCAAGACCGTGGTTTTCCTCTGCGAGACGGATTTCATCACCGGCGAATGCGTTCGGGTGGACGGCGGAAGGCATCTTTATTGATAGATTTTTATTTCAATAAGGGAAAAATATTATCGGAGTGTTTGTGAAATTAAAAAAAAAGATAATTAGATTTGCCGTTTTTTTAATTGGTTTCGAATTAGTCGGTTTCAATATTATTACAGTATTCTTTCTGTCCTGGGATCCGAATCCTCAATTAAATTGGATGAGGATTCTTTCGGAAGTCTCCCTTGGGGTAGGTCTACTTTATTTAAGTATTTTTAGATTAAAATCTTTCAATTAGGCCCCAGAATGCTCGGTAATAAGCACTAAAAATCTTCAGAAATTACTAAAATAGTAGCCCTATGAATCACCCCTCCGCGTCTTCCCAGACCACTTACCCCTTGCGATGGAGTTACGCCCTGGGATGGGGCCTCATGGCCGTGGGCATGATCGCCCTGATCGTGTCCGTCAGCCAGGTGGCTTTGACGAGCTACCGGGGCATCAAAAAGATATCCCTTCCCGGAGCGAAGGTCCTGACGTTGAAGGAACCCGGCATCTACGTCGGTGTCTACCAGCACTCGACCGGGAACCCGGTGCCGGCCGAAGAACTCGCCCGCCTCGAAATCCAGCTGAGCGAATCGTCCAACGGTTTTCCCGTCCCCCTGGCGCGGCTGCCCGGCGCCCAGGTTTTTTCCGTGGGCGGCCAGGTCGGGGCGGTCCTCTTCCAGACGGAAATTTCCGAACCGGGCGACTACTTCCTGAGCGCGGTCTATCCCCAGGGCGCGCCGGGTCCCGCCATCGAAGGATTGTTGATCCACGAATCAGTCCAGAGCAACAGGGCGGACCTCGTGGTGGGCATCATCGTCTGCCTGATCCTGAACGGGTTCGGGATATTCACTTTGATCAAGACGTCCAACCTGGCCAAGAAACTGCAAGGGCCGACTCCGGCCAAGAACATCCCCGGAAAGCGTCCGACTACGCCGCCTCCGGGCAAAAAGAAATAATTTCAGTCAAAACGGACGATAGACTTTAATGGCAAATTCGCTCAACGATAGAGTGTCGGCCAATGATTTGCGCAAGCAATACGGCAAGGTGGAGGCGCTCAAGGGTTTGTCTTTTTCCGCCGGCGCGGGAGAGATCTTGGGGATCCTTGGGCCCAACGGCGCGGGCAAGACCACGGCCATCCACATCCTGCTGGGGATGCTGACCCAGACGTCCGGTGAAGTGTCCGTCCTCGGCCTTTCCCCGTTTAAAGACAAGAACGCGCTCTACCCCCGCATCAATTTTTCCTCCGCATACGTTCAGCTGCCCTTCAACCTGCGCGCCGCCCGCAATCTCCGCATCTTCGCCCGGCTCTACGGCGTGCCGGACGCGGAACGAAAGGTCAAGGCGCTGATGGAGCGGTTTCAAATCGCCCATCTGGCGGACAAGATCACCGGGTCGCTTTCCTCGGGCGAACAGACGAGGCTCAACCTCTGCAAGAGCCTGCTGAACGCTCCCGAAGTCCTTTTCCTCGACGAGCCGACGGCCTCGCTCGACCCCGACATCGCCGACCGCGTGCGCGTGGTGCTGCAGGAAATCCAGCGCGAGCGCGGCATGACGATCCTCTACACGTCGCACAACATGGCGGAGGTGGAGGCGCTCTGCAACCGGGTGATCTTCCTCCATCGCGGCAGCAAGGTGATCGAGGGGACGCCGCAGCAGGTGCGCGACCATTTCCAGAAGGAATCCCTCGAGAAAGTCTTCATCCACCTGGCGCGGGACGGGCAACTGCAGGACGTGGCCGAAACGGAAGCCGAGAAGGTTCCGTCGTGAGCGCCGTGGGCGCGACCGCTTCCGCCGGACGCATCTATACGATGCTGGGCCGCTACGTCCTGCTGCACTTCCGCAGCATGGCGCGGCTGCTGGAGCTGTTCTTCTGGCCGGTGATGGAGCTGCTCGTGTGGGGCTTCTTCACGGTTTACATCCGGCAGACCATGCTGTCCTCGTCCGAGAGGCTGATGATCTGGCTGCTCACGGGGATGATCTTCTGGGACGTGCTTTTCCGGGCGCAGCAGTCGGTGAGCCTGGCGCTGATGGAAGAGCTTTGGACGCGGAACATCCTCAACCTTTTCATTTCGCCTCTCCATTCCTGGGAATGGGTGGCGGCCGCGTCGCTCTACGGGCTCCTCAAGACGAGCATCATCGTCTTGATCCTCACCAGCCTCGGCATGCTGTTCTACGCCTATCAGCCGTCGGCCGTGGGATTGTATTTCATCCCGTTCCTGGCGAACCTGCTTTTGATGGGATGGGGAATGGGGTTGTTCACCTCGGGGCTCCTGTTGCGATGGGGACACGCGGCCGAGGCGCTGGTCTGGGGCGTGCCCTTTTTGGTCCAGCCCTTTTCCGCGATCTTCTATCCCTTGTCGGTCTATCCGTCGTGGTTGAAGCCGCTTTGTTTGGCCCTTCCCAGCACGCACGTAATGGAGGGCATGCGGGCCGTGGTGGACGGCGGGATTTTCTCCTGGAACCACTTCGGCATGGCCCTCGGTCTGAACGTTTTTTACTTCGTGCTGGCGGGCTGGTTCTACGCGGCCATGTTCGAACGCGGACGGGAGAACGGGCAGTTGGTGAGGATGACCGGATGACGGGTTCCGGCAAGCTTGAACTGGTCTTGCGGAAGATCGACGAATACAACGGCCGCGACCCGAACCTGGACGACGTCAACGGCGCAGTCGGTCCGAGGGAATTGACCTACTCCCGCCGTTTGACGGATTGGGTTGCGAAGCTGAGGCCCGACGCTTCCGAGGCCCTGCGCATCGCGGCCCGGGGCCAGCACATCGGCCGCTGGACGATCCCGCGGGAGCGGTACCCCATGGACCGCGGCGGCTATCTGCGGTGGCGCGAGGCGCTGAAGCAGTTCCACGCCAAGACCGTGGGGGAAATCCTCCAGGAGGCGGGCTACGACGCCGCCTTTATTGCGCGCGTACAAGGAATGATCCTGAAGAAGAATTTCAAGGAGGACCCGGAAGGCCAGGCGCTGGAAGACGGCCTTTGTCTCGTTTTTTTGGAAAAGCAGTTCGAGGACCTGAAAAACAGGACGCCGGATGAGAAGATGAAAGAGATCGTCCGCAAGACCTGGAAGAAAATGAGCGTCCAAGGCCGGGACATGGCGCTCGGGCTGCCGCTGCCGGCGGAGGCCAAACAGTTTTTGAAAGAGGCGCTGGCGGGCGCGGAATGAGGGCGCTGTTGCTGGTCAGCCACGGCAGCCGCCACCCGGAGGCGCGGAAGGAAATCGAGGCCCTGGCCGCGACGCTGAAACAGAAGAGCGGCGCGCCCATCGTGCAATGCGCTTTTTTGGACGTGGAGCTGCCGCGCATCGGCGACGGGATCGAGGAATGCGTCCGCTTCGGCGCCACGGAGATCGTCGTGCTGATGAACTTCATGAACTCCGGGAACCACGTGGTCAAGGACGTCCCCGCGATCGTGAAGGACGCCCAGGCGAAGCATCCGGAGGTCGCCGTTCGCATGACGCCCCACGTCGGCAGCCATCCGAAGATCGCGGATTTGTTTCTGGATTTCATAAGATAGGGATCCATGGCTCTTTACGTCGTCTCCACGCCCATCGGCAACCTGTCGGACCTGTCGCCCCGTGCGCAGAAGACCCTGTCCGAAGTGGACGTCGTCGCCTGCGAAGACACGCGCCACACCGGGCAATTGTTGTCCCATTGCGGGATCCGGAAACCGATGGTGCGGTTCGACCAGCACGTGCACCGACGGGAAACGCCCCGCCTGATGGAACGATTGCGCCGCGGGGAATCCATCGCGCTGGTGACGGACGCGGGCACGCCGGGCGTGTCGGACCCGGGCGGACCGCTGATCGCGGCGGCCGCGGCGGAGAAGATCGCGGTGGTCCCGGTCCCCGGCCCTTCGGCGGCGCTGACGGCCCTGGCCGGATCCGGGCTTCCCATGGACCGCTTCACGTTCCTCGGGTTTTTGCCCCGCCGCGGCGGACGGATCAGGCGCGAACTGGAAAACGCTGGACCGGAGCGGACGATCGTTTTTTTTGAATCGGTTTTTCGTGTGGCCGACACGCTGGAGATCGCGCAGAAGGTTTTCGGCGACGTCCCGGCCGCGGTCGGGCGGGAATTGACGAAGGTTCACGAAGAATTCATCCGCGGTTCCATCTCCGAGATCCTGGCGGAGCTGGCGTCGCGCAAAGAACTGAAGGGGGAGGCGACCGTGGTGCTTGCGCCCCAAGCTAACGAAACAATCAAAGACCAAAACTTAGAAGAATAAGCAGTCTCCCCGGCGGAAGCCGGGGACCAGTCATAAAAAGCTTCTGGATTCCGGCTTTCGCCGGAATGACGATCGAGAGGAACATTATGATTCGAATTTCCATCATCGGCGCCACGGGCTACACCGGCGGCGAACTGCTGAAGATCCTGCTCAACCATCCCAAGGCCGAAGTCAAACACGTGACCTCCGAGTCTTCGCCGGGCGTGCGGATCGACGAAATCCATACGGACCTGCGGCGGCGGTACGACCTCGTCCTGGAAAAGTTCAACGCGAAAAAGATCGCCGAGGATTCGGACGTGGCGTTCTTCGCCCTGCCCCACGGCGTGGGATCGAAGACCATTTCGGAGTTCGTCAAGCACGATAAGAAAGTCATCGACCTGTCCGCGGATTTCCGGATCCAGGACGTGAAGACTTACGAACAGTGGTACAAGGTCAAGCACGCGGCGCCCGCGCTTTTGAAGAAGGCCGTCTACGGATTGCCGGAGCTTTACCGTGAAAAAATTCCCCAGGCCAACATCGTGGCCAATCCCGGCTGTTACGCCACCACCACCATCCTCGCGCTGACGCCGCTGCTGAAACATAACCTGGTCGAGACGGGTTCTTTGATCGTGGACGCCAAGTCGGGCGTGACGGGCGCGGGGAAAAAGCTGGCCGCCATGTACCACTTCCCCGAAGCCACGGAGAACTTCCAAGCCTACAACGTCGCCAACCACCGGCACATGCCCGAAGTCGAGCAGATACTCTCCGCCGTGGCCAAGAAAAACGTACGCATGACCTTCGTGCCGCACCTGGTTCCCATGAACCGGGGGATCCTGGCCGTGGCCTACGCCAATTTGCGGAAGAAAATGTCCACGGCGCAGGTCCGGCACTACTTCCAAGAAGATTACGGCAACGAGGCTTTCATCCGCCTCCTTCCCGAAGGGAAATGGCCGCAGACGAAGTCCGTGGCCCATTCCAACTTTTGTGATGTCAATGTCAAAGTAGACGAACGCACCAACCGGGTGATCGTGCTAGCGGCGCTGGACAACCTCGTCAAGGGCGCCTCGGGCCAAGCGGTGCAGAACATGAACCTGCTCTTCGGATTGAATGAAACGGAAGGCCTGCTCTGAAGAGCGCGCGGGAAAATGAACGCAGGCCTCATACATAGACCCTCCTTAGGGGGAGGGCTTTTCGGGAGGAACCCATGGGACTGTTGGACTTCGTGCGGCGGATATTTTCGTCGAGAGCCGCCAAAGCTGGTGACCGGATGCTTACCTGCATCCAATGCCGCAAGCAATTCGCCTTTGAAGCGGGAGAACAGGAGTTTTTCAAGGAGCGGGGGCTTTCCGAGCCCAAGCGCTGTCCGGTCTGCCGCAAGCAGAACCGCGGCGCTGGCCGTTTCAGAAGGAGACGTTAAGATGGATGTATTGAAGTCTGTCATTCCGGCGGAAGCCGGAATCCAGATGCTTTTGGGTGACTGGACCCCGGCTTTCGCCGGGGTGGCGGCCTAAAAATGTTCAAACCTGAATTCCTGAAGGACGCGTCGCTGCCCGCGGGGTTTTCCGCCTGGGGACTCAGCAGCGGGATTTCCTCCCGCGCGGGGAAAAAGGACCTGGCGCTGTTCTACTCGCACCGTGCGGCGAACGCGGCCGGGGTCTTCACCACGAACCTGGTGAAGGCGGCGCCCGTGGTCTTGAGCCGGGCGCACTTGAAAAAATCCGGCTCCGCCCGGGCGGTCCTCGTGAACTCCGGCTGCGCCAACGCCTGCACCGGCGCGCGGGGCGCGGCGGATTCGCTTTGGTCCGTGCAGCAGGTCGCGAAGGAATTGAAGGTCCCGATCACGCAGGTGCTGGTGGCGTCGACCGGCGTCATCGGACAGCACCTGCCGCGGGCGTCGTTCCAAAAAGGCATTCCCGTTCTGACACGGAAGGCCGCCGGGAACGAAGCGTCGGACGTGAAGTCCGCGGTGGAAGCCATCATGACGACGGACACCCGGCCCAAGGCGGCGGCGGTCCGTTTCCATTGGCAGGGGCGGCTCTTCACGGTTTGGGGCTGCGCCAAGGGCGCGGGCATGATCCATCCGAACATGGCGACCATGCTTTCGTTCATCCTGACGGACATCGGCCTGCCCGCGCGCGAACTTCAGTCCTCCCTTTCGTGGGCGGCGCGGCGGACGTTCAACCGCGTCAGCGTCGACGGCGACACCTCGACCAACGACAGCCTCTTCCTGCTGGCCAACGGCGCGGCGGGTTCCTTCAAACAGGTTCCGCCCGCGCTCCAAAAACAATTCCGCTCGGCGCTGAACGAGGTCTGCCTGTCTTTGTCGATGCAGATCGCCCACGACGGCGAAGGCGCCACGCGCATCGCCTGGATCTTCGTGAACGGCGCGAAGAAAGAAGCGGACGCGGAGAAGTTCGCCGCCACGGTGGCGACCTCTCCGTTGGTCAAGACCGCGCTCCACGGCGCCGACCCGAACTGGGGGAGGATACTCGCGGCCCTCGGACGGGCGGGGGTGAATTTCGATCCGTCCAGGGTGGATATCCGCCTGGGCGATACGCTGGTCTGCCGCAGCGGCGGGAAGGCCGATTATTCCGAGAAGGAAGTCCACGCCGTTTTGAAAAAAGACAAGGTCACGATCCACGTGGACCTGCACCAGGGGAAAGCCGGCGCCCATTACGTCACCTGCGATTTTTCCAAGGAGTATGTCACCATCAACGCGGATTACACGACCTAAGCGGCTGGACACGGAAGTCTTCCGCGTCGCCGCGAAGAAAATCCCTCAGGAAGCCGTCCGGGCCGCGGTGGAAGCCTTCGCGCGCGGCGGTCTGGTGGTCTTTCCGACGGACACTGTCTACGGCTTGGCCGCCCACGTGTTCCGGCCGCAGGCCATCCGGGACATCTACACGCTGAAGGGACGCTCCTACAAAAAGCCCATCCCGCTTCTGGTCGCGCACAAGGACCAGGCCAGGGCCCTGGTGGAGCCCATCGGGCGGAAGCTGGAGAAGCTTTTGGACAAATACTGGCCCGGGCCGCTCACGGTGGTTTTCAAGACGTCGGAGCTGGGCCGCTGGGTGACGGGCGGCAAGGAAACGGTCGCGATCCGGATCCCGAAGCACCCCGTGGCCTTGGCCCTTTTGAAGGCGATGAACATGCCGCTGGCGGTCACGAGCGCGAACCATTCGGGCGAACCGCCGGCCACCACGGGCCGCGAGGCGCTGGAGATTTTTCGCGGCAAAGTGGGCGTGCTGTGGGATTCCGGGAAATGCCCGGGCGGTGAGGCTTCGACGGTTTTGGACGCTTCCGGGTTTCACTGGACGCTGGTGCGGGAGGGCGCTGTGCCCAAAAAAGTACTTATGAAATACATCCATTGATGCGTTCGACGGCCATCCATAAAATCCTTTTCGTATGCACGGGAAACTTGTGCCGCAGCGTCCTGGCGGAGCAGATGCTGCGCAAACGGTTGGAGGCGGAACCGGGACTGAAGATCGAAGTGAAATCCGCCGGGGTGGCCGCGTTCCCGGACTATGCGCCGCCGGATGAGATCCTGGAAATACTGAAGGGCCTCGGCATAGACGCCGGCGGGCACCTCTCGCAGCCGTTGACGCGCGACCTGGTCCTTTGGGCGGACCTGATCCTCACCATGGAAGCCGGACACCAGATGGTCGCGGCCCGCCAGTTCCCCCGGGCCGTGGGCAAGGTCCATGTGTTGAAGAGTTTCGCGAAGGCGGATGGGGAACGGGACATCGCCGATCCCATGGGGCAATCGAAGGAAGTCTACGAAACCAGCGCGAAGGAAATCAGCAAAGCGATCGACAAACTTTTGGAGAAACTGAAAAAGACGGAGGAGAAATCATGACAGCGCTCAAGAAGACGGACCCGAAAATTTATAAGGCGATCTACGAAGAGACCAAGCGGCAGGAAGAAGGGCTGGAACTGATCGCGTCGGAGAACTACGTGTCCGAGGCGGTGCTCGAGGCCCAGGGTTCCGTGCTGACGAATAAATACGCGGAAGGCTATCCGGGGAAGCGCTATTACGGCGGATGCGAGTTCGTCGACGTGGCGGAGTCTCTCGCGATCGAGCGGGCGAAAAAACTTTTCGGCGCGGAGCACGCCAACGTCCAGCCGCACTCGGGCACGCAGGCGAACATCGGCGTCTACCTCTCCGTACTCAACATCGGCGACACGATCATGGGCCTGGAGTTGTCCCACGGCGGACACCTCACCCACGGCCACCCGCTCAACTTCTCCGGGAAATATTTCAAGGTGGTTTCCTTCGGCGTCCATCCCAAGACCGAGCAGATCGATTACGACCGGGCGGCCGAGCTCGCCCTCGAGCATAAACCGAAACTCATCTGCGCCGGGGCTTCCAACTATTCCCGCGTGTTCGACTGGAAGCGGTTCCGCGAGATCGCCGATTCCGTCGGCGCCATCCTGATGGTGGACATGGCGCATTACGCCGGACTCGTCGCCGGCGGCGTCTATCCCAACCCGGTCCCCTTCGCGGACTTCGTCACCACGACCACGCACAAAACCCTGCGCGGCCCGCGCGGCGGCTTGATCCTTTGCACGGAAAAATACGCCAAGGACATCGACCGGATGACCTTTCCGGGTACCCAAGGCGGGCCGCTGATGCACGTGATCGCGGCCAAGGCCGTGGCTTTGGGCGAGGCGCTGAAGCCGACTTTTAAAACCTACGCCAAACAGGTGAAGGCCAACGCCCAAGCGCTTTCCAAGTCGCTGGAGAAGCGCGGCTTCCGCATCGTCTCCGGCGGAACCGACAGCCACGTGTTCAGCCTTGACCTGCGCAGCAAGGGGCTCACGGGCAAGGACGCGGAAATCGCCCTCGGCCTCGCCGGCATCACCGTCAACAAGAACACGATCCCCTTCGATCCGGAGAAACCCTTCATCACCTCCGGCGTACGCATCGGCACGCCCGCCATCACCACGCGCGGCATGAAGGAAAAGGAAATGGAGAAGGTCGCGGGCTGGATCACGGAAGCCATCGAGCACCGCGCCGACGCCAAGCGGGTGAAGTACGTCAAGGCGGAGATCGAGAAGTTCTGCCGCAAGTTCCCGATCTACAGCAAGCGGTTGAAGAAATAGCGTCGGACATGTCAGACTTCGCCCAGGGACGTTCGCTCCCCCGCTCTCTCTCTTCGAAGAACGTTTCCCCCACCGTTCTTCGAAGCCCTGGGTCGAAGTGCTGCCATGTCCTCCGCTCGCGGGTGGCAGAGTGAGATGACCAAAATCTATCTGATGGCGTTCTTCGCGGCGCTGGCCGGGGCCGCGTTCTTCACGCCGGTCTCGATTTGGCTGGCGCAGAAGTTCGGCGTGCTGGACCAGCCGGACCCGCGGAAGGTCCACGCCGTGCCCATGCCGCGTTGGGGCGGGTTCGGTCTTTTGGGCGGCACGATGTTCTCCCTGGCGGCGGTGTATTTCCTCATGCCGCGTTTCCGCGTGCTGCTCGATTACCGCCATCAGATCCTCGAGAACGCGGAAGTCGTCGGGCTCATCAGTTTGGATAAGCAGTTCTGGGGCGTTCTGATCGGGGCGCTGGTCGTTTTCATTTTGGGATTTCTGGACGACCGGAAGCCGATCCCCGCCGTCCCGAAACTCCTGACCCAGATCATCGCGGCCTACGTGGCCATGGACTTCGGCGTGCGCATGGCGGGTCTATCCCTTCCGGGATTCGGCTTCGTGAAATTCCCGATCCTGGTTTCGCAAGCCGTCACGCTGGTGTGGTTGTTAGGTTTCATGAACGCCATCAACCTGGCCGACGGGCTGGACGGTCTGGCCGCGGGCATCGTGGCCATCGCGTCGGGAACGTTCTTCGTGGTCTGCCTGCTGCAGGGCGAAACGAAGATCGTGCTTTTCTCCAAACAGCTGAAGCTGGCCGCCGTGCTGTCGGCCGCGCTCTGCGGCGCCACGGTCGGTTTCCTGTTCTACAATTTCAATCCGGCCAGGACCTTCATGGGCGACGGCGGCACGCTTTTCCTGGGGTTCATGCTGGGCGCCATCAGCATCATCGGCACGCTGAAGACCGGCGCCGTGCTGGCATTGATCATCCCCGTGCTCGTGGTGGCGCTGCCGGTTTTGGACGTGGCCTTCGCCATCTTCCGCCGTCTGCGCAGCGGACAGGGGTTGATGCAGCCGGACCGCGGGCATTTCCACCACCGGCTTTTGGCTTTGGGCTGGACCCAGCGGGAGATCGTTCTGCTGGTTTACGTGGTGACGCTGCTGTTGTCCGTCGCCACCTTCCTGCTGACATTCTTTAAAGGACAAACGTGAGTCGACCCATGGCCAAGGGAATCTTCATCACCATCGAAGGCGTCGAGGGCAGCGGGAAGACCACTCAGGCCGATCTGCTCTGCCGGTTTTTGAAACGCCGCGGCCGCCGCGTTCTGCATACGCGGGAGCCGGGCGGGACGCGCTTCACGGACGACATCCGCCGCATCCTGTTGAACCCCGAAAACCACGGCCGGATCGCCCCCATGACCGAGCTTTTCCTTTATGAGGCGGACCGGGCCCAGCATGTGGCCGAGGTCCTGCTCCCCGCGCTGGCCAAGGGCTTCGTCGTGGTGTGCGACCGCTACACGGACGCGACGGAAGCTTATCAAGGGTATGGGCGGAAGATTTCCCTCGACGCGATCCGCACGCTGAACAAGATCGCCGCCCAGGACCTGCGGCCCGACCTGACGATTTTGTTGGACGTCCCGGTGGAAAAAGGCCTGGCCCGGGCGCGCGGCCTGAAGAAAAAGATCTCCGCCAGGGACAGCGGCCGGCGCGGCGGCGACCGGTTGGAGCGCGAGTCTCTGGATTTCCATCGACGCGTCCGCCGCGGATATTTGGCGGTGGCGCGACGCGAACCTCGGCGCGTGAAACTGGTCCCCCAGATTGGCGACGCTTCGGCCGTCCACGCGCGCGTGGCCGATATCGTCGATAGTTTCCTCGGAAGGAAGCGATAGCCATGGCTTTCAAATCCATCCTCGGCCAAGGACAAGCCATCGAAGTCCTTTCCTCCGCGTTGAAGAACAAGCGCGTGCCACACGCCTATCTCTTCGTCGGGCCGGAGGGGACCGGCAAGCGCACCGCGGCCTTGAAGTGGGCCATGGTCCTGAATTGCCGGAAGCCCGTTTCGGAAACGGAAGCCTGCGAGGTTTGCCCTTCCTGCGCGAAGGTTGCGGCCGGAAACCATCCGGACGTTCTGCAGATCAATTTCGCTTACCAGGCCATGGTCCTGAAGGAACCGCTGGAAAAACAGCGGGTGCTGAAGATCGGGACCATCCGCGAGATGGAGCACACGCTCCGCCTGAAGCCCATGGAAGGCCGGGTGAAAGTGGCGATCCTGGACCCGGCGGACAAGCTGGTGGAAGAGGCGGCCCACGCGCTTTTGAAAATCCTGGAGGAACCGCCGGCGCTGACGCACCTGGCGCTGCTCACCCTGGACGCCGGGCAGATGCTGGGGACCATCCGGTCCCGCTGCCAGTGGGTCCGGTTCCGCCCGCTGCCGCAATCGACGGTGGAACAGGTCCTCCTCCGCGACCGCCTCGGCATGACGGAAGAAGACGCGCGCCGGGCGGCATTGCAGTCGGAGGGATCCCTGAGCCGCGCCATCGCTTTTCTGGAGGAGGACCAACTCGAAACGTTCGATTGGGAATCCGCGCCCCTTTCGGAGCTGATGAACTGGTGCGAGCAGTTCCACAACAAGACGGGGCGGGCCGCGGCGGAGATTTTCCTGCGGCGCCTGCTGGCCCGGTTCCAGTCGGAACTTTACGCGAACGCCGCGGACGCGGCTTTGAGAGAGATAGCGTCGCAAAACGCCAAGAGAGCGCTGCAGGCTTTGAGGCAGCTGAAACAGTACGTGTCGCCGCAGTTGATTTTGGAAGTGATGCTTCTGAAGATACGGCGGGAAGCGCGCCAACGACAGACCATGGTGGGGACATGAAAACCTATTACATCACGACGCCGTTGTATTACGTCAACGACGTTCCGCACATCGGGCACGCCTACACCACCATCGCCGCGGACGTGCTGGCGCGCTGGAAGCGCCTGCGCGGAGAGAAAGTCTTCTTCCTCACCGGTACCGACGAGCACGGCACCAAGATCGCCCAGGCCGCGGAGAAGGCCGGCCTCTCGCCCCAGGCGTTTGCCGACGGGATCGTCGGGAAATTCCAGGAGCTCTGGAAGCGGCTCGACATCACCTACGACGATTTCATCCGCACCACGGACGCGAAGCGGCACGAGCCCGTGGCCCAGGCGATCTTTGAGGCGCTCCTGAAAAAAGGCGACATCTACAAGGGGTTCTACGAGGATTGGTATTGCGTGCCGGACGAAACTTTTTGGTCCGAATCCGAAGTGGTGGACGGCAAATGCCCGAACTGCGGCCGGCCCGTGGAAAAGATCCAGGAGGAAAGCTATTTCTTCAACATGGAGAAATACAAGGACCGGCTGTTGGAGCTGTTCAAGAATAATCCGGATTTCCTCCAACCTTCCCACCGCGCCAACGAGATCATCAACTTCACCAAGGAGCTCAAGAACCTGTCCGTCTCGCGGACGAAAGTGAAGTGGGGAATCCCCGTCCTCTCCGATCCGAGCCATACGATCTATGTCTGGTTTGAGGCCCTCATCAATTACGTTTCCGCGCTTGGCTATCATCCGGACCCCGCCAAACAAAGCCCGAAGTTCAAGGAATGCTGGCCCGCGGACGTGCATCTGGTCGGAAAAGAAATTTTCCGGTTCCACACGGTCATCTGGCCCGCCATGCTGATGGCGCTGGGCGTCGAGCCTCCGCGCCGCGTGTTCGCCCACGGCTGGTGGACCGTCGAGGGACAGAAGATGTCCAAGTCGGTGGGCAACGTGGTGAACCCCCACGACGTGGCGGCGGAGTACGGCGTGGACGCGCTGCGCTATTTCGTGCTGCGGGAAATCCCCTTCGGCGCCGACGGCGATTATTCCCAGAGCGGCATGCTCGGGCGTTATAACTCCGAGCTGGCCAACGCGCTGGGGAATCTCTTGAACCGGACCATGAACCTGGTGGAGAAACAAACCGACAGCAAGATACTGTATTCGGAACCGGAGGCCCACGCGGAGGTGAGGAAATACGCCGACGCCATGGACCGGCTGGCTTTCCACGAGGCTCTTGAGTCCGTGAACGTCCTGGTCCGGGAGGGGAACTCCGTCATCGATAAAGAGGCCCCCTGGAAAAGCTTCAAGACCGAGCCGGACAAGGCGGCGAAGGATTTGGCCATGGTCCTGACGAAGCTGAAACGGATCGCCATCCTCCTTCAGCCTTTCATGCCGACGATTTCCCAGGAGATGTGGAAGCGACTGGGCGAAAGCGGCGCCATTACGGCCACGCCGGAATTTTTCGCGACGGGGAAAGTGTCCCTGGCCGAGGGCCAGACGATCCAGAAGGGCGCGCCGCTTTTTCCGCGCAAGGAAGCGCCCGGCGCCGCGCCGAAAGCAAATCCATGAACTTCTTCCGCTGGATTTACCATCGGCTGCCCGTCATCAAAGAGCTGCGCCAGATCGCCTATTCCCTGATGCGTATGGAATCCAACGTCCGGCGGCAGACGCTCCAGCAGTTGAACCAATACGCCCACTTCACGCTGCTCCAGCAGGACCGCTACAAGGACCCGAAACGGTTGAACCGGCACGAGCACCAGGTTTTTTCCCAGAACGGCGAGGACGGGATACTGACGGAGATCCTCCGTCGCGTCGGCGTGAAGGACAAGTTCTTCGTCGAGATCGGCGTGGGCGACGGCCTGGAGAACAACACAGCCTTCCTTCTGTCCCAGGGATGGCAGGGCCGCTGGATCGAGGGCAACGCGGAGCAAGTGGAATCCATCCGGAGAAATTTCAAAACGCAGCTGAAGAGCGGGCAGTTGGGGTTGGCGAACGGGTTCGTGAAGGCGGAGAACATTGACGGTCTTTTTCAGGGACTGAAAATTCCGCCGGAGTTCGACGTTTTGTCCCTGGACGTGGACCGGAACACCTATTGGATATGGGCCGCGCTGAAGAACTTCCGTCCGCGCGTGGCGGTGATCGAATACAACGCCTCGTTCCCGCCGTCCGTTGACTGGAAGGTCGAGTACGCGGCGGACAGGGTTTGGAATGAAACGTCCTACATGGGCGCCAGCCTGAAGGCGCTGGAACTGCTGGGAAGAGAACTCGGATATTCCCTGGTGGGATGCGATTTGGGCGGGGTCAACGCTTTCTTCGTGAGGAACGATCTGGCGGGCGACAAGTTCGCCGAACCTTTTACGGCGGAAAACCATTACGAGCCGCCGCGCTACTTCCTGATCCGCCGCGAAGCCCACCCGGCGGGCGTCGGCGACTCTCCGCAATAATCCATCGTCCATAACGCTCACTGATCCATGAGACTCCGCGCCCTCCTCTTCCTGATCTTTTTTTCAGTCGCCGCCATTTCCCGCGCCCATTCAGCGGCCGACATGACCTACCTGGACGAATTGAATCTTTCGGCCCGGCAGTCGGAACTGGCCCGCAGCCATCAATGGTTGCGGCTGCTGCATTATCGCCGGACGCTCTACGGCACCTTCAAGAGCCAGCAGGACAACCCGGATTTCTTCCTTTCCGTCCGCGGGAAAAAAGATTCCCAGGCCGAGTTGGAAGCCACGCTCCGCGCGTTCTTCGAGCCCCTGCCCGCCGACCCGGAGGAGCAGCACGCCCAGTGCCGCTTCCCGGCGCGCTACTCCTGGCTGAAGGAAAAGCTTGGGTTTGATCCCGAGCGCTTACCGGAACACGGCTGCCCGCGTTTCGAAACCTGGCGCGGACGGTTGAACGCCGGCGGCGTCACCTTCGTCTTCGCCTCCTCCTACATGAACAACCCGGCCTCGATGTACGGCCACACCTTCCTCCGGTTGAACCAGAAAGAAGGGAACCCGCTCAACGACTACAGCATCAACTTCGCCGCGGAAACGCCCACGCGCAGCGGCCTGGCCTTCGCGGTCAAGGGGCTGATCGGCGCCTATCCGGGGAAATTTACGACCACGCCCTATTACATGAAGGTCCAGCAGTACAACAACATGGAAAGCCGCGACCTCTGGGAGTACACGCTGAACGTCGATTCGGCCGCGGTGGACCGGCTGGTGGCGCACCTCTGGGAAATGGGCAGCGCCGATTTCGACTATTATTTTCTGACGGAGAATTGCTCCTACCAGCTCTTCCCTCTGATGGAAGCGGCCGATCCGGATTTAAACTTCAGCACCAAGTTTCACTTCAAGACCATCCCGTCCGATACGGTCCGCGTCTTGTTCGACCGGCCGGGGTTCGTGCAGAAGGTCGAGTTGCGGCCGTCCACGCTGAGGCTCATCCTGGCGCGGCGGGCGCTGCTGGCGGAGCGGGAACTTCTGGCCGCGGAATCCATCGCCCGGGGAAAGGACGAGAAGGCCTTCGACCCGCTGAACGAGTTCACGCCGGAGCGGCAGGCCCTGATCCTGGATTCCGCCTACGACTATTTCCGCTTCCGCCACCACTTCGCGCGTTTTCAGTCGACCGAGACGGAGGAATACGAGCGGCGGATCCTCGTGCGGCGCGGCGAGTTGTCCATCAAGTCATCGGACGTCGCCACGCTGCGGCTTCCTCCGGCCGTTCCGCCGGAAGCGGGCCATAAAACGGGAAGCATCGGGCCGGGCTACGGCGTGATGCGGCACAATCAGTTTTTTCAGGAGATCGCGTTGCGCGGCGCGCTGCACGATCTGACGGAAAATCCGGAGGGCTACATCCCCAACAGCCAACTGGGGATGGTCCAGCTCATCCTGCGGCGCAACAGCGAAACGAAGCGGACCTACGTGGAGCGGGCGACGCTGGTGGACATCATCTCCCTGTCGCCCATGGAACGCTGGGTCAAATATCCGTCGTGGAAGTTTTTCCTCGGTCTCGACAACGCGAAGAACACGGGCGTCCGGCAGGACCACGGACTGGCCGCGCGGCTCGCGGGGGGAGCCGGGCCCGCCTTGCCGGTTCTGCCCCATGGACGCGGCGTGTTGTACGCCATGGGCGATATGGACATGGGCTTGGGCGGGGTCTTCGACCACGGCTATCGGGCGGGGGCGGGCGGGACGGCGGGGCTTTTGCTGACGATCGCGCCCTGGTGGCGGGCCAACGCCGAGGGCGGCGTGACGCGTTACGGGATCGGCGACGTGCGGACCGTCACCCAGTACGGGCTCATCCAAACTTTCGCGTTCTCGAAGTTATTTTCGCTGCGGGCTGCGCTGCGGCGCGACGGACCGGCCCGCGAGGCGCTGTTTAGTTTTTGGTGGTATATCTAAGTGGTCATTCCGGCGAAAGCCGGAATCCCTTTCCGCTAGGCATGGTCCTCTGTTTGTCGGAAGAGGACTTGTAATAGTCTGGACCCCGGTTTTCACCGGGGTGACAACTTACTTCTTCAACGCATCTTCAAAAAAATCCGCAATCGTTTCCTGATATTTCTCTCCCGCCGTGCGCTGGCACAGCAAGTGTCCCGCGCCTTCAATCAACCATATCCTTTTGGGCTCTTTCGCTTTCGCGAACAGCTCCTTCGCCATGCGGACCGGGATCGTCTTGTCCGCCGTGCCGTGGACGATCAGCAGCGGCCGCGGCGCGATGTCCGCTATTTCCTTGATGGGGTCGTAACGGTGGCGGACGATCATCGTCGGGACGAAAAACGAGAAAGGCCAGGTCAGCCAGCCCCGCCGCATGACGTATTGGGTGATGGAGCGGTAGGTCGTGAACCCCGCTTCCAGCGCGGCGGCTTTCACCAGCGGTTCCCGCGCCGCCACGACCGCCGCCACGGCCGCGCCGAGGGATTGTCCGAACACGGCCACCCCGCCGTTTTTGGCGCGCAGCCGAGATTGCGCGTACCGAACGCTGGCGATGCCGTCCTCCACGGTGTTCTTCGGGCTGGATCGGCCCTTCGAATCGCCGAAGCCTTGGTAGTCAAAAGCCAGGACGTCGAAACCTTTGCGCGTCAGGAAGAGCGCCTGGGGAAAATGGTTGGAAAGGTTTCCGAAGTTGCCGTGTAAGAAGACGATCGTCCCCTTGGGCTCCTGCTCGGTGGGAATGTAGAGCGCGCAGAGCTGCGTTCCGTTCAGGCTCGGGTAATAGACCAGCTCGGCCTGAATCCCCATCTTGTCGGGATCGGCGTAGAGGACTCTGTTGGGGTAGTAAAAAATCCGCTCCGCCGCGCAGCCGCAGAGCAGGCTGGCGGCGGTCAGGACCGCTAAAACGGGCCGGGCCCGGACTGAAAATCGCATGGGGTCTATCTTACTATTTAGCCGATTAATATGTTCCATTTCGACCGGGATTTCGCTATGATTAAAAAACTTTCGTTCATTCAACTCAGGAGGTAATTACATGAAGAAGTGGATTGCTCTCAGCATGGCGTTGGCGGTTCTGCCTTCGGTCGCGATGGCCAAAGGGAACCACACGATGGCGGGCTGCGGCTTGGCTTATGCGCTGTTCTCCAGCAAAGATAACAGCAAGCCGATCCAGGTCCTGGCCGGTACCACCAATAACTTGTGGGGAACACAGACCTTCGGTATCACTTCCGGAACGTCGGGTTGCACGGAAGACGGCGCCGTGAAGTTCGTGAAAGAAGCGGAAGTTTTCGCGGAGATCAACCTCAAGAACCTGCAGCAGGAAATGGCCGCGGGCGAAGGGGAATATCTCAGCTCGTTCTCCCGGCTCGTGGGCGTGAGCGCCACGCAGCAGGCCGCGTTCAACAAGATGGTGCAGGAGAAGTATTCGACGCTCTTCCCGTCGGCGAATACGACTTCCGTCGAGATGTTGGACACCCTGTCCCAGCAACTCGCTTCCCATCCGGAGCTGTTGAGCTGATCTAAATCAGTCAGGCTGTTTTTTCGAAGCGGGCCGGCGGCTAATCACCGTCGGCCCGCTTTTCGTTTGCGGGGATTTTTGTTTTGCCGTCATTCCGGCGAAAGCCGGAATCCAGGCTTAGATAATCGGTCGGATTGCATACATGGACCCCGGCTAAAACCATGCCGGGATGACGGCCAGGTATAATTCAGGATTTTGTGACGATTTAAGCGACGTGCAGGATTTTCTTGATGAGATCGACGACTTTGACCACGTCGAAGGGTTTCTTGACGTAGTCCGTGGCGCCGGCGTCCATTCCCTTTTGGATGTCGGTCTGCTGGGCGAAGGCCGACAGCATGATCACGGGGATGTCCTTGGTGGCGGGGTCGGCCTTCAAACGCCGGCAAATCTCAAAACCATCGAGGCCCGGCATGCGGACGTCGAGCATGATGATGTCCGGTTTTTCGGTGGGAAGTTTGTTCAATCCTTCGATTCCGCTGTAGGCCTTCGATACGACGAAACCCTCCAACTCCAGGTTCACTTGAAGAAGTTCGGCCAGGGCTCTTTCATCGTCGATGACAAGGACTTTCTTGGGTTCGGCCATAAATAATGTCCTTACTGAATCCCTCGAAATGGTCGGCCGGGAATCCGGCCTATTTGATCTCCACAGCCTTCTTCACTTCGCCGATCAGATGCTTCACGTCGAAGGGCTTTCCCATGACGACCACGCGCCGGTCGTTCTTCGGCGTGAGCTCGGCTTCCTTGCTGAGGATGGAGACGATGATCACTGGGATGATCTGCGTGTCCGCCATGCCGCCCTGCCGCAGGCGGCGGTAGACTTCCCATCCGTCCAGCTTGGGCAGGAGGATGTCCAGGATGATCAGGTCGGGGTGCTGTTCCTCCACTGCCTTAAGCCCTTCGACGCCGTCGAACGCGGAGACCACGTTGAACCCCGCCTCCTTCAGGTTTTCGCGGATGAGCAGGTTGATGCTTTCGTCGTCTTCAATGACCAGGACGGTATGCTGTGTGTTCATATTGTCGCCTCGGTTTCAGCGGTTTTCCGCTCGCGCGGGATGATGAAAGTGAACGTGCTGCCGTAGCCGACCTTGCTCTCGACGCCGATGGTTCCGCCCAAGGCTTCCACCAGGGCTTTGGTGATGGTCAATCCCAGGCCCGTGCCGGGCGTTTTCATGTTGATGGGGTCTTTGACGCGGAAGAAGGCGTCGAAGATCTTTCCCAGGGCGTTTTCGGGGATGCCGGGTCCGGAGTCGGCGACGCGAATCTCCACTTCGCCGCCCTTCAACCGGCCGCTGACTTTCACCGAACCCTCCGCGTAGGAATACTTGATGGCGTTGCCGATCAGGTTGGTGAGCACCTGCTGCACGCGGTCCTTGTCGCAGTTGATCTCGCGGACCTCCGACGCGATGTCGACCTCGAAATTCAGGCCCGGCTTGATGATCCGCAGGCTTTCCACCACGCTTTCCGTCAGCGACTTCAGGTCGAACCGTTCGTAGTGGAGGTTCATGCCGTCCCGCTGGATCCGCGACATATCCAGGAGGCTTTCCACCAGGCGGGAAAGCATCATCCCGTTGGTGTAGATGATCTGGAGGAAGTGCTTCAGGTTGTCCTTTTCCAGTTTTTCAAGTTGGTTGATGATGGTCTGGGCGAACCCGATGATGGCGGTCAGCGGCGTGCGGAGCTCGTGCGAAACCATGGAGATGAATTCCGAGCGGGCCTGGTCCGCCTCCCGCAGTTTGCTGATGGTGTGGGCCAGCTTGGTGTTCGCGTTCTCGAGGTCCATCGTCCTCTGCGTCACGCGTTTTTCCAGGTCGGCGTTGAGCTCCACCATCTTTTGCAGCAGGATGCGGTTTTCCCAGATCAGCTTCTGCTTTTCGATCAGCCGCTCGATCATCGCCTTCACTTCCATCACGTTGTAGGGTTTTTGCAGGTAAGCGAAGGCCCCTTCGTTCATGGCGCTGATGGCGGTTTCGGTGTTGGTGAAGCCAGTCATCATGATGGCGCCGATGTCCGGGTCTTTTTTCTTGATGGCGCGCAGCACGTCCAGGCCGTTCATGTCCGGCAGGCGGATATCGATGAAAACGGCGCTGAGAGGGTGATTTTCGTCCTGCTTTTGCACGTACTCGACGCCCGCGCTCCCGGTGGTCACCCATTCCACGTCGTATCCGACTTTTTTGAGAATGCCTTTGAGGGTCACCCCCAAACCTTGGTCGTCATCGATGATGAGGAGTCGGTTGAAATTGACACCGTTTTCTGTCATTGGTTCCTGCCCTCCCGTTTGTCGTCCGACAGGCACTGATCGACCACATCCAGAAGCTTCTCCACGTTATAGGGTTTGCTCAAACAGGCGTAAGAGCCTTCCATGATCGCCTGGTGGATCTGTTGTTCCAAGGTGTATCCGGTGATCATGACGACCGAAACGTCCGGGCGGATGGCCTTCAGTTCCTTGAGGGTCTGAAGCCCGTCGATGCCGGGAAGTTTCACATCGAGAAGGACAATTTGGAATTTCCGCTCCCGGACCTGTTTGATACACTCCTCGCCGGTTTCCACATCCACCACTTTGTAGCCTCTCTGTTCGAGGACGGTTTTGACCAGGTTCCGGTCCTGGACGCGGTCGTCGACGACCATGACCAGGGTCCTGTCCTCGAGGCAATCGGTGATGATGTCGAGGATCCGCTCCATGTCGAAGGGTTTGTTGAGGACCGTATAGGCGCCCTCACGGATGGCCCGGCGGATGTCTTCTTCCAGGGCGTAAGCTGTCATCATGATGACCGCGGTCTTTGGTTTCATCGCCTTGATCTTTACCAGGGCGTCCACGCCGCTCAGCCCGGGCATCTTGATGTCCATGAAGATGACGCGGAAGTCCTCGTTCTTGACCGCCTCAAGCGCCGCTTCTCCGCTATCGGCCAGGGAGACGCGGTAGCCCTTTTTGCCCAGGATGCCTTTGAGCGTCAGGCGCATGCCGGCTTGATCGTCAACGACGAGAATCTTGGCCGTTTCTTTAACTTGGTTTGTTTCCATGGCGTGGACCTCCGAGAGGGGTTCTGACGGTGAATGTGCTGCCTTTTTCCGGATCGCTGGCCACGAGGATGTGGCCGCCGTGCGCTTCAACGATTCCCTGGCAAATCGCCAGGCCGAGCCCCGTGCCTTTGGCTTTCGTCGAAAACAGGGGTTCAAAAATCTTGCGGATGTTTTCCTGCGGTATGCCGATGCCGTTGTCGCGGATGTCCACCCGCATCCAGGGAGCATCCCCGTTGTTGGATTCGACGGAAAGGGTGATGTCGACGCTGCCGCCCCTCGGCATGGCCTGGATGGAGTTCAGGAAAAGGTTGACGAACACCTGCCGCATACGCATGGGATCCACGACGGCGGGCGGCAGATTTTTGGGATGTTCGATGGAAACGGCGATGCCGGAGGGGATTTCCACGGCCGCCTTCGCCTCCCGCACGAGCGAAGCGACGTCCGAAGGTTGGACCGTCAGCCGCACGACGCGGGAAAAGTCCAACAGGTCGCTGATGATGTTGACCGCGCTCCGGATTTCCCGGTCGGCCAGTTCCAGCATTTCCATGGTGGCCGGGTCATCCGTCGATACAGGGCTGCCCGAAAGCGTGTCGCGCAGGTAATAGACCACGTTCCGGATCGCGCCCAGGGGGTTGCGCAGTTCGTGCCCTACGCCAGACGCCAACTGGCCGATGGCGGCCAGTTTTTCGGAGCGGACGACCTTGTCCTGTGCGTCCCGCAAGAGGACAATGTTCTTCTCCAGCGTTCGGCTCATCAAATTGAAGCTGTTGGCGAGCTCGCCCACCTCGTCCTGGGAGAAAACGGGGACTTCCACGCCGTACTGTCCCTGGACGATCTTTTCGGTCGCCTTGGCCAGGAGCTGGACGGGGAGAAGGATGCTGCGCATCAGGATAAACCCGACCACCAGGACCAGCGTCCCGATGCCTGTGACTATCCACAGGACCTGTCGCGTGATGCGGGCCTGGGTGTCCAGGGCGTCCTGGAGGGGGATCCCCATCCGGATCGTCCCGAGGCGCACCAGGTCCTTTTGCCCGTCGAAGAGGAAGTTGTCGGACGGTTTCCAGACGGGGATGAAGACATCCAGGAGCGGATTGCCGTTGACGTAGATCTGCTGGGTCCCGGGTTTCGTGGAGCGCAGCGCCGCCGCGGTGGCGCCGTCCGAATAGATTTTTCCCTTTTCCATCACGTTCGTATGGGCGAGAACGCCGCCTGAAGGGTCAAGCGCGACGGCGTAAACGGCTTCGGACCGCTGCTGCACCGCCTGGGCGGCCTCCAGCAGTTTCTTTTCACTTTTTTGAATGAACCCGTCGGTCATCGTTCGGTCGTCCTTCATGTCCTCAAGTATGGCGAGGCCGCGCTTCTGGACCTGTTCAATGATGATATTGTGCACGATCTGCCGCGTCAGGAGGGTGATAAGCCCTCCCGAAAGTATAGCCATGGGTATCACTGTGGCCAGCAATTTCGTTTGAAGCCTCATGATATCCTTTCTTGACCGGTTGCGGGATCGGCGCCGTTCACGGGAGAATCACCGTGTCTTTCGCCAGGACCGCTTCGTTCAAGTCCAGTCCGGTGCTTTTGGCGGACGACCGGCTGACGGTGATCCTGATCGCTTCCGGGTAGATCCGGTCCGTTTGCCCGCCTGTTTGCGCCGTGAGTTGCCGGACGGCCGCGGCCGTGATCCTCCCGATCTCTCGCAGGCCGCAGGCGATGGAGGCCGTGGCCCCCTTCTCCACCAGACCGTCCGTCGGAACGTAGAACGGGACGCGGTTGGACCACGCGTATTCCTTCAGCACGGAAAAACTTGCGGGAGTGATCAGCGTCGGGTCCGGTGGAAGCCAAAGCGCGTCGGGCTTTGTTTTCAGCGCGCGTAACCTGTCCGGAACGTCGTCCGGGCCGGCCGGCCGCGCCGGTTCAATTTCAACCCCGAAAGAAGGGGCGGCCTTCTGTATTTCCCTCATGTAGTCATCCATCGCTTCGGACGACCAAAAAACGGCCAGGCGCCTCAGCCCGGGCTGCAGTTCCTTGATCTTTGAAAGAACGAAACCTGGCCGCGGCAGCATTTCCACCTTGATCGAGCGCTTGGGCCGGCGGTTTTCCGGGAGAACGGTGCCGGGGGCCATGCAGTAGACCAGCGTCACGCCTTTCGGGTAGGGCTGCAGGGCCGCTTTGGCCCCGAAGGCCACCACCACCTTCACGCCCTCGGGAATTTCCGGCGCCTCGTCGCGCAGGGTCAGGACGCCGGATTGATCCGACAACTGCTGCTGGTAACCGTCCCAGGCTTGACGGTAATAGCTTGATTCGGAGCTCAGCACGGCCATCACTTCCTGGGAAACCGACATCCCCGGCTCAACGGCCGCGAGCATCAAGACGCCGGAAATGACCGCGAGGGACCTTTTTCTCACGCTCGGACTCCTGCGAATCTCAAAAGCGGATTCATAAGAACCTAAAACTTATAACTGTATCCCAGTTTCGCCATGACCGCTCTGGACGGACCGGGTAGGACGCCCTTGCCGTTGTTGTAGCCGGGAAGATAATCCGTCCCCTCGTCGAAAATGTCGTGCACGCCGAGATCTAGCCCGAGCCCGCGCCAGCCCAGGTCCTTCATCCGGAGATTGATGTTGCAGATGGTGACCGGGTCGTATTTCTGCTCGCCCAGGCCGCTCATCGTGAAAGCGTAATGCTTGCTGTAATAGGAAGCCGACGGGTTCAGGGACACGCGGCGCGTCAGCTTCACGTTGGCGATGAGGTTGGCCCGGTGGGCCGGGGCCCCGAGCAGCAGGTCCGGTTGGTTCGGCAGAGCGTAATTCGGGATCTCGTTTTTCGTCACATCGTAAAAGGCGTAGTTGGCCGTCACGTCGACCCATTTGTGCCGGAAGCGGAGGTCGCTTTCCACCCCGCGGGTGCCGATCTTTCCGAAGTTTCCGTAATAGCCCACCCCGCTGGCGGGGTCCGTTCCGTAAACGATGGTCTTGTTGACGCGCACGTCGAAGGCGTTGACGACCCACCAAAGGGACTGAGTCACTTTATAGCCCAGTTCCACTTCGTAATTCGTGGCTTTCTCAGGGTCCAGCTTGCCGGCGCCCGGCAGCGTGCGGTTGGGGAGGATCCCGATGGGAGTGCGGAACGATTGGCTGGCCATGGTCTTAAAGTGGAAGCGGTCGATCAGTTTGGTGAGGGCGAAGCGCGGCACGAAGGCCGAGCCGAACTGGTCCGAATGATCGTAGCGCGCTCCGATCGTCACATTGAACAGCCGGGTGTTCGCCATCCCTTGGCCGAACCAGGCGTAGTTGTTCGAGCCGATGTTGTCCTTCCCGTTTTTGAACACTTCATCGAAGGGGCCCGGGTTTTTCGCCTGGTAAACGTCGCTGCGGTTATATTCGAAGCCCGCAAGCGCGTTTATTCTCTCCGTGACGTCCCAGGAGGACGTCAGTCCGGCGGTCTTTCGCTCCGCCCACTTATGGTTGGTGTAGCCGATGTAGTTCTGGTCCGATATCCAGGGCTGGTCTTTTTTGAATTCAACGCGCGGCGTGATGGTAAAGCCGACGGCGGGTTTGATTTCGTATTTCGCCTCGCTCACGACTGTGTGAAAACGGTCGAACAGCTCTCCCTCGGTGTAGTTCGTGCCGACGTTGTCGATGTGCGTGGTGTTGTACCAGTTCCCGATGGTGCGCGTCGAGAAGCCTTTATATCCCAAATGGAGATTGAGCGCGGTGGGATTGAGCTGGTTCGACAGTAGCCGCTTGTCGCCGTTGAAATCGGTGATGTCGTTGTCGCTGCGATGTCCCTTGGAAAAAGTTCCGCTGAGGCTGGAAGTGAAGTCGCCCACGGTCTTGCCGAAACCGGCGGTGACGCCCCGGTGCGAGTAGGTCCCACCCATCTGCGAGTTGAGGGCTTTAATGTAGGCCCCGTTTTCTTTCGCGCCCCGCGTGATGACGTTTATCACGGCCAGCTCGGCGAACCCGCCGTAAATGGCGGAGCCGGGACCGCGGATGATTTCGATCCGGTCGATGTCGTCCGCGCTGTAGTGGTTTCCGAACTGAGTGGTGTCGAACACGCGCTCGTTCATTTCAAGCCCGTCCACCAGGAGGAGAATTTTTCCTTCTTCCGCCCAGATTCCGCGGACGTAGGCGCTCACGACGCCTTCCACGTCGTTGCCGAAATTGAGGCCCGGGGCGTAGAGCGTCAGGATGTCGAGGAGGTCCCGCGCGCCGGCGTTTTGTATCTCTTCCCGGGTGATCACGGTCACGATGCCGGGGGTTTCACGGATCGAAGAATCTTTTTTGGAGGCGATGGAGACGCGCGTGTTTTCAACGGCTTCTTCCTGGAAAAAATCAAAAGCGGCGTCTTCCGCATGTAGCTGAAGCGTTTGTCCGCAGAACATCATCCCGCCCAATAGGATCATCATGAATCGACGCATTGTTCCTCCCAAGAGCATTCCATGGTCACTTGCCGGCGCAAAACGAAACGGCACGCCGGAGGATCAATCGAGCGTCATTTGATGCGATTTATCGCTCGTTTCAGGCGTGGTTTTGCATTAACCAATTGTAGGGGTCAAACGCGGTTTTTGCCAGGATTTTTCAAAAAAATGTGGCGGCTTGCGGAAGGAGCGTTCGGCGGGCGCAGCAAAGAAACGACGCGCTATTTGGCGATGACGATCACTTGAGTCCGGATCTTATTGGTCGCATCCGTCAGCCTGGCCAGGTAGGCGCCGGACTCCAATGCGCGGCCCGATCCGTCCCGGGCCGTCCAGACGATGGCTTGGCCGGAGCTTTCGGCGTCGAAGACCTGGTGTCCGCGCATGTCAAAAATGGAAACGTGTTTGACGCTCGCGTCGAACACGGCGGAAGCGTTCGCTCCGCCGGGGGAATTCGGCGTTATGAAGCGGGAGCTGACCAATTCTCCCGGTTCAGGAGCGATAAGGGGCGTCTGCAGCGTCATGTCGTTCGAGACGGTGGTCTGTCCCATGGCGTCGAGGGATAGGATACGGACGTGATAGAGCATTTTGAACGCGAGGTCGGAAAGCGTGACGGAGTGCGAAGTATCATAGCTCGGTTCAAGAGTCGTCGTCTGTCCGTAGTCGGTCGTGAGGCCGTATTGGACGATACATCTGGCCGGTGAACTGGTGTCCCACGTCAGGGTCACTTTGTTGGCTGTGACTGGAACGCTGTTGGTCTTCGACACGAGGGGCGGAGGAGGCATCATGGTCGCGACGGACGCGGGGGCGCTGGGCGCGGAAAGATTGGGGCCTGAATCGAAGGCATAAATCCGGGCGTAGTAGACGGTGGCGGGATCGAGGTTCGTCAGCATGGCGGATGTGACGTTCCCGAGGTTCACGCCGTCGAATCCGGGGACGCGGTTGACGAACTGCGAATCGTAGGCCAAAACCAGCAAGTAACCCGAAACGCCCTTGTTGTCTGTGGCGGGGGTCCATTCGACGCGGCACGTGGTGGAGCTTTCCGCCTGCATGTTGACGGCCGCCGGAGCGGTGGGCGGCACGGTGTCCACATTGTTGACCGTGATCGTCACCGAGGCCGTGCGGGTGTTGCCGGCGGCGTCGCGCGCCACGGCGGAAATCACGTGCGAACCGTTGGTCGCGTTATTGCTGTTCCACGACCGGCTGTATGGGGATGAGGTGTCCTCGCTGCTGATATTGACGCCGTCGACTTTGAACTGGACGCCGACGACGCCGACGTTGTCGGAGGCCGAGGCGGTCACGCTGAAGCTCCCGGCCAGATTGGCGTTGTTCGCCGGAGAGTTGATGGATACGGTGGGGGGCGTGGTGTCCGCGACTGTGTTGTTGACGGTGACCGTGACGGAGGCCGTGTCGGTGTTGCCGGCGGCGTCGCGCGCCACGATGGAAATCACGTGCGACCCGTTGGCGACGGAGGTGCTGTTCCACACCCGGCTGAAGGGAGAAGTCGTGTCTTCGGTGCCGACGTTCGCGCCGTCGACCCGGAACTGGACGCCGGCGACGCCGACGTTGTCCGTCGCCGAAGCCGTCATCGTGATGTTGCCGGCGACCGTGGCGCCGTTCACCGGAGATGTGACGGATGCGTTGGGCGCGGTGGTGTCCGCATTGTTGATGGTGATGTCGACGGAAGACGTGCTGGTGTTCCCGGCGTCATCGCGCGCCACGGCGCTGACCGTATAGGAACCGTTGGGCACGACCGTGCTGTCCCACGAATAGCTGTAAGGGGCCGCCGTGTCTTCGGCCCCCATGGGGTTGTCGTCGAGGTAAAACTGGACGCCGGTGACGCCGACGTTGTCCGACGCCGAGGCGGAAGCCGTCACCGCCGTGCCGGAAACCGTGGCGTTGTTGGCCGGTGCCGTGAGCGACACGGAGGGCGGGGTCGTGTCGGCGACCATGTTGTCGACCGTCACGTTAATGGAAGCTGTGTCGGTGTTGCCGGCGGCATCGCGGGCGACGATCGAAATCACGTGCGAACCGTTGGAGACGGCGGTGGTGTTCCACGATCGGCTGTAGGGGGAAGAGGTGTCTTCGGTCCCAACGTTGGTCCCGTCGACCATGAACTGGACGCCGACGACGCCGACGTTGTCCGTGGCGGAAGCCGTCAGTGTGCGGTTGCCGGAGACGGTGGCGTTGTTTGCGGGAGCGGTGATGGAGGCGTTGGGCGGCGTGGTGTCCGCGACGGCGTTGCTGATGGTGATGTTGACGGAGGAGGTGTTCGTATTGCCCGCGTCGTCGCGCGCCACGGCGCTGACCGTGTAGGAACCGTTGGGAACGGCTGTGCTGTTCCATGAATAGCTGTAGGGTGCGGATGTGTCCTCCGCTCCCATGGGGTTGCTGCCGAGATAGAACTGGACGCCGGCGACGCCGACGTTGTCCGACGCCGAGGCGGAAGCCTGCACCGCGGTGCCTGAGACGGTGGCGTTGTTGGCCGGGGCCGTCATGGAGACGGTCGGCGGGGTGGTGTCGGCGACGGCGTTGTTGACGGTCACCGTGACGGAGGCCGTGTCGGTGTTGCCAGCGGCGTCACGCGCCACGATGGAAATCACATGGGAGCCGTTGGCGACGGAAGTGCTGCTCCAGACCTTGCTGTAAGGGGAAGAGTTGTCTTCCGTCCCGAAGTTGGTTCCGTCGACCCTGAACTGGACGCCGGCCACTCCTACGTTATCGGAGGCGGAGGCCGTCAGCGTGATGTTCCCGGAGACGGTGGCGTTGTTGGCCGGGGCTGTGACGGACGCGTTCGGCGCAGTGGTGTCCGGCACGGGGTTGCTGACTGTCACCGTGACGGAGGCCGTGTTGGTGTTGCCGGCGGCGTCGCGGGCGACGGCGGAGACCGTGTGGGACCCGTTGGGATAGGCGGTGCTGTCCAGCGTGTAGCTGTAAGGGGAGGAAGTGTCTTCCCCGCCCACGTTGCTGCCGTCGACCCGGAATTGGACGCCGGCCACTCCTACGTTATCGGAGGCGGAGGCCGTCAGAGCGGTGTTGCCGGAAATGGTCGCGTTGTTGGCGGGCGCAGTAATGGAAATCGTGGGGTTGGTGGTGTCTGCTCCCCCGTAAATCTCCGGTGGGACGGGGTTCCCGAATTTCTTAAAGAGGTATTCCGTCAGTTTGTCGCTGCCCGCGCACAATCCCCAATTGGCGTTTTCGCACAGGTCGCTTTTTATCCGCGCCTCATTCGGGAACGGCCAGAGGGGGGCGCCCGTGTCGCTATCGTACCCGGACTGTCCCCACATCGAGCCGTCCGCGCCCCACTTGGTCGAAATGTTCGGACCGATCTGTCCGCCGGACCCCTGGTTCGCCAGGTTGGACCCGCTTTCCACGCGGAGAGGATAGAGCCATCCGTTCGTCAACGGATTATAAGACTGTCTTCCCGTGCCTGAGCCTGTATTAGAGCCGTTGCCGTATGTGTTGAAGTAGGTCGGCGATACGCCGCTGAAATCGGAGCCCGTCATGCCCGTAACGATGGCGTTGGTCACCGTGATGTTCCCGCCGTCGCCCCAATAGCCGATCCCGGCCTGCCCGGACTGTTGCGCCACCAAAGGATTCCGGCGGATGATGCCGACGCGGTTGAGCGTATGGTAAACGTTGTCGTTGCTTCCGCCGTAGGATATGCCCACGCCGCGGGGATTGACGCAGGCGATGTCTGTGGCCACGTTGTTGTCCCCGCTGCTGTCGGGCAATTCAAAGGAATAACAATGGGAATAGGTTTCAACGACGGCGGACCCCCGGATGGCGGTGTTGAACACGGGGTGGTCCGGGTTCGCGCTCCCGTTGTGCAGCACATAGAAGGCGCCGTATCCGTCGAACGTGTAGAACGTGCCGTTCGTGCTGTCAATGGCGAAGGCGTTCTGTATTCTGACGTTGGACGAGTTGTAAGAGGTAAAGACGGCTTCCGGGTTGGAGGCGCCGTCGTTCCATCCGCCTTCATGGCGGCCCACCACGCGGCGAAGGATGACGTTCTCGGAATTGAAAACCAGCAGGTTGTATCGCCCGCCGGAACCATAGAACCAGCAATCTTCGATCAAAATATCGTTTGCGACCGGGCTGTAGTCGTTGGATCCCACCAGCACGGAAACGGAGTTCCCGTCCGAAGGCCCGCCTTTGAAAGCGCAGCGCAGGATCCTGAGATGGTAGCCGTGGATTTCCTTCTCGTAGGCGCCGGTGAATTTGAAGCCTTCGATCTGGACGTAGGATTTAAGTCCCGTGTGCGGCATGGAGAGGCCGTTCGTCACGGTGATGACTGCGCCGCCGTCCGATTCCGCTTTGATGATCGTGTAGGCTCCGGCAGAACCGCTTTTGATGACCGAGTTTAATTCACTGCCGGAATAATTGTAGGTGCCGTTCTTGTAAACATAGGTATCTCCGCCGGCGCCGACGGACATGGCTTTCGATAAGGTTTTGAAGGGGCTCGCGCTCGTGCCGCTGGCGCTGTCGCTGCCCGTGGGGGAAATGTAATAGGTCGCGGCGAAGGATCGGACCGCGCCGAAGAACAGAAATAATGCCGCGAGCTTGTAGACGGATTTCATTGCGAAAATTCCTTTACGGTATTTACCGCGACGGTGGGGCGAACGGGTGGCGGCGTCCCGGACCGGGAACTCCCCCTTCTTGTTCTCCGGTGCGCCGGGAAATATTTGAGCATGTTTTGCGATGAAGCGATAGTCTGTTGCCGGATTCTTAGTGTCCATATAAAGGGCCTCCCGTCAGAAACCCTTCTCCAAAAATTTGTACGGCGTGGTTGTTTTAGTGGAACCGTCTTTCTTTTTAACTGACGCGGCTTTTTGTTTTGAAATGGTTTTCGCCGGAGCCGTCTTGGCGGCCGACTCCTGTTTAGCGGGCGCCGCGACGTTCGTCGCGGGCGGCGATGCCTTGGCTTTCTTCACCGCCGGGGCGGGAAGAGGTTTCGGTGCGGCGACGGCCGCCGCGGGTTTTTCGGCGAAGCGGTCCCGCCCGAAGCGGTAAGACAACACGGCGTGGTGCCCGCCGGCGTTGTCCTGTTCCAGGAAATTTGACAGGGAGAAGGAATAGTCCAGGCGAAAATCGCCGACGTTGAAACCGAGCCCGGCCGCCAGGCTTCCGCGGTTCAGCCCCGCCCGCAGCGCGAGGCTCGAGAGGACCGACCATTCCGTTCCCGCCGCCCAAGTGAGTTCGCGGCGGTTGGCGATTTCCTGTCCGGCGTCACGCACCATCACGTCCGCCAGGAAGCTCAACTGCCCCAGATGGACCCGCGCTCCGCCGAGCAATTCCATGGGGACGAGGTCCTTGCTGGCCAATCCCACGTCCGGCCGGTTCAAATGCCGTCCTGAAAAACCCAATGTCACTTGGCGCGAAACCGTCAAGAGCGCTCCCGCATCCACGCCCATAGCGCCCTTGGAACGCCCTTTGGCGAAGAGCGGATCTGAAGCCGCGTTGCCCGTCACGTTATAGGAGTGTCTTAAATAGGTGACGTTCGTTCCCACGGCAAGCCTGCGGGAAACCTGAACGACGACGCCCATGCCGCCCTCTTGCTCGGTGAGCAGCCCGTTGGCGTCGAAGGAATTTCCGGCCACGGCGAGCGTCCACCGGCGGTTGACGGGGACGGCCAGCGCCGCGTAGCCCTGATTAAAGGAAACGCCTTCCAGCCCGGCGAAGGGTTTTGAATACGAGAGGGAAAGTTCTGCCCGGGAAATTTGGGAGAGTCCGGCGGGATTTAAAAAGATCGCGCTCGGATCGTCGGCCTTGGCCGCGAAACCGCCACTGATGGATTGACCGGCCATGCTGAGGGATGATTGGGAGAAGCCTGCGTTTGCTCGGGGGATGGAAACGAATGCGATCAGGACAAGCGCAAAATAAACTACCCGTGATTTTTTATAGAACGAACGTCCTCTGTTGTGCTGCGTCCTAGATGCCGCGTATCTAGGAAGGGAGTTTTCGACGTTATCCATAACTCCCTCCTTTCCGCCATTTTATTTTCGTTGCACGTTAGACACATGTAAAGGTAATTTAATAACACGGTAAATATAATTAATGAAAAACAACTGTTGAATACATTAAGTCCTGCAGCCAGCGCAGACCCATCCATCGTTCGCAGGAAGAAACGCCGTCTTGAGGGTAAAAATCATTTTTAATATGATTTTTAGAGTCAATTTTTGTGCTTCTCTTTCTCGGCGTCATCTGCGTCCTCCTGGATTCTTTCTCAATATTTTTAGTGCACACCCACTATGTCCCCCGTCGGTAAAATTGTCAAGTAAATTTTTGTAACACTAAATTCGAGCTTAATTTACAATGTGAAAATCGTCACAAAGGACCGAAATTAATTGAAAATTTGCAGGAATTTTGATGAATGATGAAATTGTTTGATAAAATTCCGATACCTTTATAATTTCAGACGGGAGGATGTATGCAGAAAAAAATCGAAAGATGTTTTTTTCGGGTGGCAATGGTCGCGGTCTGCCTTTGCGGAATTTCCATTTCGCGGGCCCATGAAGCGGGATCCAAACCCAAGCCTTCCGTCTTGAACGTATCGGCTTCATCGACGGTAAAAGGCAAGCCGGACCGGGCGATCGTTTCCATCGGCGTTCTGACGCAATCGGCCAAAGCGCAGGAAGCGTCCGAGAAAAACGCCAGGCAAACGTCGGCCGTCATCGCGGAATTGAAGAAACTTTTGGGCGCGAAGGGAGAAATCAAGACCGCGTACTATCAGCTTTCGCCGAACTACGATCATCGTCCGGGCAAAGACGCGATGATCAGCGGATACTCTGCATCGAACACTGTACAGGTGACCGTGGATGACCTGGATATCATCGGGAAAGTCATCGACGCCTCCACCCAGTCCGGCGCCAATACCGTCCAGAGCCTCCAGTTCATCCTGAAGGACGACAGCGCGCTCCGCAAGCAGGCGCTCCAGGAATCCATCGCCAAAGCCAAAAGCAAGGCCGACGCCATGGCCGCGGCCGCGGGAGTGAAGATCGTACGGGTCCTTTCGCTCGGCGAAGGAGAGTCCTTTGCCCCGCGCCCGATGTTCATGCAGGCGAAGAGGATGGACGCCATGGCCGAGTCGACGCCGATAGAGGCGGGGGATTTGGATATCAGCACGAACGTCAACATGGTTTTTGAGATCGCGCCTTGACCCGGTTTGACGGGGCTATGTCGATTTGATAAACTCGGTTCTGGCCTGACGAGAGTCTTTCATACAGCAGTTCGCCGGCTTTCGTCTCTTGACAACTCTTCTTCATCCTCATAAGCCAACTTACACTGCGGTTTTTGGAGGCTCCTCCCATGAATTCGGTGCAAACCGAAGGACACATCGCGCCCGGCCCGATGGCGACTTCGCTCGCCCACCCGGCCTTTTCCCCGGAACCGACGGCGCGGTTGGTGAATTCATTTCAGGAACCGCTCAACAACGCCGTGGCCACGGCGCGCACCTGCTACTCTCCCCGCGTCATCTATTCCGAAGACGTCGATAAAGACGAAAAATCCCGCACGCAGCGCGACGCCATCGCCGAGAGCACCTACAAGGCGGGCCACCACACGACGCTTCAGCACTCCACCTTCCAGTTCGTCTTGGAAAACGTTTCGCGGCAGTGCATCTGGTCCTTCCTCCACAGCCATCCGTTCTATAATTCCGAACAAGTCAGCCAACGCTACGTGACCGTGAGCCCGGACCGGGTCGCGGTCCCGCCGCTCGCCGGCAAACAGCTGGCGCTCTACCGCGAGACGGTCCAGATGCTGATGGACGCCTATTTCCGGTTGATCGACCTGCTTTCTCCCACGGTGCGCGAAGAATACAAGCGGATATTCCCCTTGCGCGACCCCGACGAGAAAAAATGGGGGAAGTTCATCCAGCGCAAGTCCCAGGAAATCGCGCGCTACGCCCTGCCCGTGGCGACCCACGCGCACATGTATCACACCGTCAGCGGCCTGACGCTGCACCGCTATCACCGGCTCAGCCGGATCTTCGACGCGCCGCTCGAACAACAGATTTTGGTGGACAAGATGCTGGAGGAAGTCCGCAAGGTGGACCCGCTCTTCGCCGACCGCATGGAAGACCCTTTGCCGCTGGAAAAGACGCCGGAGTATGAAATGATGCGGGCGTTCCACGGCGGGTCCGATCGCTCCGCCACGAAGGAATTCCTCCGGGAGTTCGACGGCGAGCTGGAGGGTTTTTCCTCGAAGCTGGTGGATTACAAAGTCAACGGCGAGGCCGTGCTGGCCCAGGCCGTGCGTTCGGTCCTCGGCCTGCCGAAGGGCCGCCTGTCCGACGACGACGCCATCGACCTGGTGATGAACCCGGCGAAGAACCCCTACTTCAGCGAGTCCCTCAACCTGACGACCAACGCCAAGCTCACGCGCGCGCTCGTCCACATGCATTTCACCTTCGAGAAAAAAATCTCCCACACCGCGGACAGCCAGGACCAGCGCCACCGCATGACGCCCGCGTCCCGGCCGGTCTTGGGCGGGCATTTCGTTCCGGAAAAACCCGACTACATCATCCCCGGCCTGATCTGGGAGACGCCCGCCGCGCTGGAGTTTTACGAGGAGACGATGGGGAAGCTGTGGGCGAACATGAACGCGCTCCTGAACATGGGCGCGCCCCAGGAATTCGTCCTCTACCTTTTGCCGAACGCCGTCAGCATCCGCTTCGAGGAGTCCGGCGATCTGCTGAACTTTCACCACAAATGGTCGAAGCGTTTGTGTTACACGGCGCAGGAAGAAATCTGGAAGACGTCGCAGGAAGAGGTTTTGCAGCTCGCGAAGATCGCGCCGCGCGTGGCGAAGCACATCGGCGCGCCCTGCCAGTTGCGGCAGGCGGCGAAAGTGCGGCCCTTCTGCCCCGAGGGCGACCGGTTCTGCGGAGTCCTGGTGTGGAAGCTTCCTGTCGAAAAATATTCGAGATTGATTTAGGAGAAAAAACCATGTCAACGCTGGTCGTGGTCGGCGCCCAATGGGGCGATGAAGGAAAAGGGAAGATCGTGCATTTGCTCGGCAAACAGGCGGACGTGATCGTCCGTTTCCAGGGCGGCAACAACGCGGGCCACACCGTCGTCTTCGACGGAAAGCATTTCGTCCTGCACCAGATCCCGTCGGGCATCCTGCAGCCCGGCAAGAAATGCGTCATCGCCAACGGCGTGGTCATGGACCTCACAGCGTTGAAGGAAGAGATCGAATTTCTGGAGTCCCGCAAAGTGAAAGTGCGCGGGCGGCTTTTCATCAGCGCCTGGGCACACCTCATCCTCGCCTACCACAAGCACCTCGACGCGCTGCGCGAGTCCGGCGAAAACAAGATCGGCACCACCAAACGCGGCATCGGCCCCGCCTATTCCGACAAGGTCGGACGCTCGGGCATCCGCTTCGCGGACTTCATGGAGCCGGAGCTCTTCGCGGAATTGGTGGAGAACAACCTGCGACAGAAAGCGCCGCTCCTGGAAAAAGTCATATCCCTCGAACAACTGCGCGAGGAAACCCTGAAGAACGCCGCGGAGCTGCGGGAATTTTTCAAACCTTTCATCTGCGATTCACCGATGTACCTACAGAACGTTCTCAATAAGAAGGGACACGTTTTGTTCGAAGGCGCCCAGGGAACGATGCTGGACGTGGACTTCGGCACCTATCCTTTCGTGACATCGTCCAACCCGGCGGCGGGCGCGGCCTGCGTCGGTTCCGGTGTGGGCCCCGGGGCCATCGACGAGGTCCTCGGCGTGGTGAAGGCCTACACGACGCGCGTGGGCGACGGGCCGTTCCCGACGGAGCTGAAGGACGCGGTGGGCGAAGACCTGCGCAAGCGCGGCCATGAGTTCGGCGCCACCACGGGCCGTCCTCGGCGCTGCGGCTGGTTCGACTCCGTGGTCGTGCGGTTCTCGGCGCGGGTGAACGGCATCACGCGGATCGCCCTCACCAAGCTGGATGTGCTGGAAGGCATCGACCCGATCCCCGTCTGCGTGGCCTACAGGCTCGACGGTAAGATCATCAAGGAATTCCCGGCGTCACGCTACGCCCAGAACGCGGTCCAACCTATATATAAAAACCTGCCCGGGTTCGCCGGTCCGGTGAAGGGCATCACCCGCTTCGATAAGCTGCCCAAGGCGGCGCAGGACTATGTGAAGTTCCTGGAGAAGCAAGTTGGCGTTCCGATGGACATCGTGTCCATGGGCGCGAGCCGCGACCAGACCATCCTGCGCGACAAAAAATTCCGGTGGATACCCAAATGACGCGGGCCGTCCTCGCCCTCGAAACAGGGAAGATATTCGAAGGCCGTGCCTTCGGCGCCGAAGGGGAGACCTCCGGCGAGGTCGTGTTCTGCACGTCTCTGACCGGCTACCAGGAAATCCTCACGGACCCGTCCTACCAGCGCCAGATCGTGGTGATGACCTATCCCCATGTCGGAAACTACGGCACCAACGACACGCTGAACGAATCCGACCGGCCCTACGTGGCGGGGTTCGTCGCCCGCGAGTTCAGCAACACCGCTTCCCATTGGCAGCCGATGAAGTCCCTTGAATCTTTCATGCAGGCCCACAAGATCGTGGGCATCGACGACATCGATACCCGCGCTTTGGTCCGCCACCTCCGCAGCGTGGGCGTTTGCCAGGGCATCATCGCCACGGGCGAGGATGTGTCGGCGAAAGAACTGGTGGAACGCGCCAAGAAGGCCGGCCGGATGGAAGGCGCGGACCTGGTGAAGGAAGTCACCTGCGAAAAACCCTATTCTTGGATGTCCATCGGCCAGCCGAAGCGCAAAGTGGTCTTGATGGATTTCGGCGTAAAGCGCAACATCATGCAGTCCCTGGCGGAGCGCGGCTGCGACGTGACCGTCGTCCCGGCGCAGACCACGGCGGAAGAGATCGTCGCCATGAACCCCAGCGGCGTGATGCTGTCCAACGGCCCCGGCGACCCGGCCGCCGTCACTTACGCGATCAAAACGATCCGCGAACTGGTGGAGCGCAACAAGGACCAGTATCTCCCGCTCTTCGGCATCTGCCTGGGCAACCAGTTGCTCGGACTGGCCATGGGCGGAAAAACGTCCAAGCTGAAGTTCGGCCACCGCGGCGCCAACCATCCCGTCAAAGATTTGACCACCGGGAAAGTGTCCGTCACCACCCAGAACCACGGCTTCGTGGTCGACATCGATTCCCTGGCGGGCAAGGACGTCGAGCTGACCCATATGAATTTGAACGACAACACGCTGGAGGGTTTCCGGCATAAGTCGCTGCCGATCTTCTCTGTGCAGCACCACCCGGAAGCCTGCCCCGGCCCCCATGACGCCCACGATCTGTTCGACCGGTTCATCGGCTTCATGGACAAGAAGTCCTAGGGTCTTTGAAGAAACTGAAGTTGGGCGATTATTTCCGCCTCGTGAACCACGGCCCGGTGGTGTTGATCACGTCGGGCCGCGGCAAACAAGTGAACGCGGCGCCCATCGCCTGGAACGTGCCGGTCAGCGACGAGCCGCCGCTCTTCGCCATCGCCGTGGAACGCGGCATCTACACCCACGAGCTGATCCGGAAGACGAAGGAGTTCACTGTGAACGTTCCGGTCTCCGGCCAACTGGAAGCGGTCAAGTTTTGCGGGAAGCATTCCGGCCGTGAACGGAATAAAATTCGCGATTGCGGATTGGTCCTGCAAAAAGGCATCAAGATCAAAACGCCCCACGTCCGCGGCTGCGCGGGTTTCTTCGAGTGCCGCGTGGAAAAGACGGTCTCCGCCGGCGGGCAGGACGTGTTCATCGGGCGCGTGCTGAGCGCCTACGCGGCGAAGGATTATTTCGACGGAAAAACGGCGTCCCCGTCCGGTAAAACGTTCCACCACCTGGGACGGGGTGTGTTTGTGGAAACGGGAAGAAAAATTTGACGGATTGAAAAGGACACCATCGTGCCAAAACGTACAGACATCGAAACCATCTTGATCATCGGCTCCGGCCCCATCGTCATCGGCCAGGCCTGCGAGTTCGACTATTCCGGCGCGCAAGCCGTGAAGGCCCTGAAGGCCGAGGGCTACCGCGTGGTGCTGATCAATTCCAATCCCGCCACCATCATGACCGACCCGGAGTTCGCCGACGCCACCTACGTGGAGCCGCTGGTCCCGTCCATGGTGGAACGCATCATCGAAAAGGAAAAACCCCAGGTCATCCTGCCGACGCTGGGCGGACAGACAGCGCTGAACCTGGCCGTGGAACTGGCCGAACGCGGCAGCCTGGAGAAATACGGCGTGGAGCTGATCGGCGCGAAGCTGCCCGCCATCAAGAAAGCCGAGGACCGGGAGCTCTTCAAAAAGACCATGCAGGAGATCGGCCTCGACGTGGCCAAGAGCGGCATCGCGCGGACCCTCTCCGAAGCGGAAGCCGTGGCGGAGAGCATCGGTTTCCCCTGCATCATCCGCGCGTCCTTCACCCTGGGCGGCGTGGGATCGTCCACGGTCTACACGCGGGACGAGTTCATGGCCGCGGCGGCGCGCGGGCTGGACGCCAGCCCCATCCACGAGATTTTGATCGAAGAGTCTTTGCTCGGCTGGAAAGAGTTCGAGCTCGAGGTGATGCGCGACAAGGCGGACCAATGCGTGATCATCTGCTCCATCGAGAACCTCGACCCCATGGGCGTGCACACGGGCGATTCCATCACCGTGGCGCCGGCCCAAACCTTGTCGGACCCCGACTACCAGCGCATGCGCAACCAGGCCTTCGCCTGCATCCGCGCCATCGGCGTGGAGACCGGCGGCTCCAACGTGCAGTTCGCCCTGAACCCCAAGACGGGCCGCATCGTCATCATCGAGATGAACCCGCGCGTGTCGCGCTCCTCCGCGCTGGCGTCCAAGGCCACGGGTTTTCCCATCGCGAAGATCGCCGCGCTCCTCGCGGTCGGCTACCGCCTGGACGAAATCCCCAACGACATCACCAAGAAGACCCCGGCCTGTTTCGAGCCGGTGATCGATTACGTGGTGACGAAAATCCCGCGGTTCGCTTTCGAGAAGTTCAGCGAGACCAACCAAACGTTGGGCACCAGTATGAAGTCCGTCGGCGAAGTGATGGCCATCGGCAGAACATTCCGGGAGTCTTTGCAGAAAGCGCTGCGCGGACTGGAAATCGGCCGGGCGGGTTTGGGCGCGGACGGCAAACCGCAGGTCATCCAGATCGACCAGGCCGCGAAGCGGTTGGCCCTGGGCCAGTCGGACGAAGGCCTGGAGCGGTTGAAACAGGACGTGAGCAAAAAACTTCAAACGCCCAACTGCGACCGCATATTCTATCTCAAGTACGCCTTCCAGCTGGGATACACCTTGGATGAGATCTGCCAGCTCTCCGCCGTCGATCCCTGGTTCGTGGCCCAGATCCAAATGATCTGGGAGCTGGAGAAGGAAATCCGCGCCGCAGGGAAAAAGATTTCGCCGGAGCTGTTGCGCCGCGCCAAGCGGGACGGCTTCTCCGATCCGCAGATCGCCTACCTGACGGACCGCACCTCGCAGGAAGTCCGGGCGTCGCGGTTGAAAGCGAAGGTCACCCCGGTCTATAAGAAAGTCGACACCTGCGCCGCCGAGTTTCCCGCGGACACGCCCTATTTCTATTCCACTTACGAAGAAGAAGACGAGATGATGCCGCCCTCCAAGAAAGAGCGCGTGCTGGTTTTGGGCGGCGGTCCCAACCGCATCGGCCAGGGCATCGAGTTCGATTATTGCTGCGTGCACGCGGCCTGGGCCCTCCAGGAAGCCGGCTACGAAGCCATCATGCTGAACTGCAACCCGGAAACCGTTTCGACGGACTACGACACCTCCGACCAACTGTTCTTCGAGCCGCTCACCCACGAGGACGTGCTCAACGTGACGGACCGCTTGAAGCCCAAGGGCATCATCGTCCAGTTCGGCGGGCAAACGCCGCTGAACCTGGCGAAGGGGCTGAGGAAGGCGGGCGTCAAAATCCTGGGGACCTCCTCGGAGTCCATCGACCTCGCCGAGGACCGGGAGCTGTTCGGCGCCATGCTCCGCAAGCTGAAGATCCCGCACCCCGAACACGGCGCCGCCCGCACCCTGGCGGAAGCGAAAAAAGTCGTGGCCAAGATCGGCTATCCCATCATGGTGCGGCCGTCCTTCGTCCTGGGCGGGCGGGCCATGGAAGTCATCTACGACGACGTCCATTTGGAAGATTATATGCGCCGTATTTTGGACTCCGGCGCGGGACTACCTATATTACTGGATCGCTTCCTGGAGGACGCCAAGGAAGTGGACGTGGACGCCATCTCGGACGGCAAGGACACCGTGATCGCGGGCATCATGGAGCATATAGAGGAAGCGGGCATCCATTCCGGCGATTCGGCCTGCGTGCTGCCGCCCTACAGTCTTGAGCCGAAGGTCCGGGCCGACATCGAGAAACAGACCATCCAGCTGGCCAAGGCCTTGAAGGTGAAGGGCCTGATCAACATCCAATACGCGGTGAAAGACGGCGTGGTGTACGTGCTGGAGGCCAACCCGCGCGCCAGCCGCACCGTTCCCTTTGTCTCCAAGGCGCGGGGAATCCCTCTCGCCAAGATCGCGGCCAAGGTGATGGTGGGCGTTCCTTTGAAGAAGGCCATCGCGCCGTGGCAGCACCTGGTGAATCGCCACGAGTCCTGGTCCGCGGTGAAGGAAGTCGTGTTCCCCTGGCTGCGTTTCCCGGAAGTGGACACGGTCCTCGGGCCGGAGATGCGCTCGACCGGCGAAGTGATGGGCATCGACGCCGACTACGGTTTGGCTTTCGCTAAGGCACAGGTCGCCGCGGGTTCCATCCTCCCGAAAAAAGGCACGGTGCTCTTCAGCTTGCGGGAAAAAGATCTGATCCCGGCGCTGCCCGTGGCGCGTTCGCTCCAATCGTTGGGATACACCCTGCTCGGCACCGAAGGCACGGCGAGGTTCCTGGTGTCGCACGGACTGCCCGTCGAGGCCGTGAAGAAATTGTCCGAAGGCCGGCCGAACCTTCTCGACCAGATCAAGAACAAACAGATCCACCTCGTCATCAACACGCCGCACGGCTCGCGCGCGCTCACCGACGGGTTCCACATCCGCCGCACGGCGCTCCTCTTCAGCGTGCCCATCATCACCACGCTCGCCGCGGCCCGCGCCGCGGTGCAGGGTTTGCAGGAATCGCGACGCACGCCCTGGCAGATCCGTTCGCTTCAGGAACTGCACGGAATAAAAACCAAACAACCGCTTCGAGCTCTGACTCCCGCCTAAAATATTTTTTCTCCGTCGGAAAAATCCGACTTGACACTCTGGATGTTGTGGGATAGAATGCCCGGGCCACAAAATATGGTGGTCGGATTCGAAAATCGATCCTTGTAGACAAAATCCAGATATAGTATCTAGATAAACAGGAACCCCAACCAGTCGTAGCCCGAGGCCCTTATGCGTTGTCCGCATTGCGCTCATCCCGAAGTGTACGTTTTGGACTCCCGCCCGGTGGAGTCCGCCGGCGTGATCCGCCGCCGGCGCGGCTGCGAGCGTTGCGGAAAACGGTTCACTACTTACGAGCGCGTCGAGTCCGCGCCGCTCATGGTCATCAAGAGCGACAACCGCCGCGAGCCTTTCAGCCGCACCAAGCTCCGCGAAGGGATCGCGCGCGCCTGTCAAAAGCGCCCCATCGCTTCCGACACGATCGAGAAGTTGGTTTCGGAAGTGGAATACGAACTGCAAGATTTCGTGATGGAAGTTTCCACGCGGAAGATCGGCGAGATGGTGCTGCACAAGCTTTACGACCTGGATTCGGTGGCCTACGTGCGCTTCGCGTCGGTCTACCGCCAGTTCAGCGACCTCGACCATTTTTTGAACGAAGTGAAGCGGCTCGCCAAGTCCTATCAGGCGGACAAGGTGAAGCGCATCATCAAGGAAATCCGCTCCGATAAGAAGCCCGTCCGGCGCCGCGTCGCGGCGGCAACGCCGTCCGACAAACCGGCACCGCGCCTAGCGGCGCGGGAGGAAAAAGGGAAGCCATTGGCCGCGGCCGGGTCCAAAAACTAGCGGCCACAGATTTGTTCTTGATTTAATTTAATCCGACGAGGTGAAGTATGAACATGACGCAGACACAGCAACGTCCCGCAAGCTCCGGCGCGCGGCCGGCAATCCGCTTGACGGAAAACCAAAAAAAGGTCATCAAGGACAAATACTTAAAGGATGATCCTTCGGCGGAAGCGTGGCTCGACCGCGTGGCGTCCAACATCGCCCTCGCCGAGCTCCTGCACGCGCCTTCGTCGGAACAATGGGGACTCTTCAACGGGGTCCACTGCCGCATCTCGGACGTGTCCACCTACGACGGAAACACCTCGCGCCTGATGCTCTTCCACCACGGGCTCACCACTTCCAAGGAGCGGGACACCAACTTTTTCAAATTCCTCGGCAACCTGAAGCAGGCCTATAGCGAGCATCCCGAGGCCAAGGCCGTCGTCGACAAATGGCGCGACCGCTTCTACGACATGCTCTCCCGCTTCGATTTCCTCCCCAATTCTCCGACGCTGATGAACGCGGGCCGCGACCTGCAGCAGCTCTCCGCCTGTTACGTGCTCCCCGTGAACGATTCCATGGAAGGCATCGCCGACGCCCTCAAGGCCCAGGCGCTCATCCATAAGTCCGGCGGCGGCACGGGTTTCTCGTTCCAGCGCCTCCGCCCCTCGGGCGACGAAGTGAAATCCACGCGCGGCGTGGCTTCGGGCGCGATCTCCTTCATGCAGGTGTTCGACAAGATGACCGATGTGGTGAAGCAGGGCGGACAACGCCGCGGCGCCAACATGGGCATCCTCCCTTACTGGCACCCGGAGATCGAGGATTTCATCACCATGAAGCAGAAGCCCGGCGTGATGGAAAACTTCAATGTGTCGGTCACCGTCGACGATAAGTTCATGAGCGCGGTGGAAAAGGGCGAGGACTACGACCTCCTGAACCCCCGCGACATGAGCCCCACCGGCAAGAAGGTCAACGCGAAGGCCATCTTCGACAAGATGGTGGAGTTCGCGTGGAAGACCGGCGACCCGGGCATCATCGTCATCGACCGCATCAACAACTCCAACTCGAACCCGACCCCGCACCTTGGCCAGATCGAAAGCACCAACCCCTGCGGCGAGCAGCCGCTCCTGCCCAACGAGCCCTGCAACCTGGGCTCCATCAACCTGTCCAACTTCGTGACGGGCGATATCCTCCACGGGGAAATGGATTGGAACCGCCTCGGCGAGACCGTCCACCTGGCGGTCCGGTTCCTGGACAACGTGATCGAGGTCAACAATTATCCTTTGGCGGAGATCGAGCAGCTCTCCAAGGGCAACCGCCGCATCGGCCTGGGCGTCATGGGCTGGGCGGAAGCCTTGGTGAAGATGGGGATCCCCTACGATTCCGACAAGTGCCTGGAGAAGGCCCGCGAAGTGATGAAGTTTGTCAACGACCAGGCCCTGGCCGCCTCGGAGGAGATCGCCCTGGAGCGCGGCGCGTTCCCGAACTGGCGCGGCAGCATCTTCGATCCCAAGGGACAGCACTTCCGCGGCGAAGAGCGCCGCCCCCGCCATTGCGCCCGCACGACCATCGCCCCCACCGGCACCATCGGTTTGGCCGCCGGATTGCAGGGCGCCGGCATCGAGCCTTACTTCGCGATCACCTACACGCGCTACAACGCCAAGGCCCTGCTTGCCATGAAGAACGGCGAGAAACCCGCCGACGGCGACGTGTTCTACGAAGTGAACCCGCTGTTCCGCGAAGTCGCCCGCCGCAACAATTACTTCGGCATGAAGGAAGAAGAACTCTGGAAAAAGGTGGACGCCAACCATAAGTCGGTTCGCGGCCTGACCGAGGTCCCCCACGAAGTCCAGGAAGTTTTCGTCTCTGCACACGACGTGGCCTATCCTTTCCACGTCAAGATCCAGGCCGCCTTCCAGGAACACACGGACAACGCGGTCTCCAAGACCATCAACATGCCGAACAGCGCCACTGTGGACGACGTCCGGAACGCCTACCTGATGTCCTACAAGATGGGTTGCAAAGGGATCACGATCTACCGCGACGGCTCCAAATCCCAACAGGTGTTGAATCTGGGGGCCGGGACCAACGGTTCCGCGCAGAAGACCGTCACCGCCCAGGTGCAGCGCGACCCGTCCCGCGGCGTGCAGTCCGAGTATTACGAGATCCGCACGGGCAACGGCCCTCTGCACATCCACATCGACTACGACGACGTGGGGCCTTACCGGCTGTTCGTGAACCTGCCGCCGGTGGGCACGGAAATCTCCGGGCTGACCTCCATCGTCGGGATCATGCTTTCCAAATATCTCGAAACGGGCGGCGATCCGATCCGGATCTTAAAGCACCTGAATTCCATCAAGGGAGACCGGCCCTTCGGTTTCGGCGCCGCGCGGGTGGATTCCATCCCGCACGCCATCGCCATCGCGCTCCGCGCGCACCTGGTGAAGACCGGGAAGCTGGACGCGGCCGCCGCTCCGGCGGCGAGCGCCACGGCCCCCGCGAAGTTGGAGCTCTGGGACAAGTCCCAGGCGTCCTATTGCCCGACCTGCTACTCCAGCAACGTCACCCACGCCAGCGGCTGTTCCGGCGTGACCTGCTTCGACTGCGGCCACTCGGAGTGTTCGTAAATGGCCGTCAAATCGGATAAGTGGATCCGCCGCCAGTCGGCGGAGAACCGGATGATCGAGCCCTTCGTGGACAGCCAGGTCCGCGAGGGCGTGATCTCCTACGGCGTGTCGAGCTACGGCTACGACATCCGCGTGGGCAACCAGTTCAAGATCTTCACCAACATCCACAGCACCGTGGTGGACCCGAAGGCCTTCGACTCCAAGTCCTTCGTCAACGTCATCTCGGACTCCTTCGTGACGATCCCGCCGAACTCCTTCGCCCTGGCCCAGACCGTGGAATATTTCCGCATCCCGCGGAACGTCATCACGGTCTGCGTCGGGAAGTCCACCTACGCCCGCTGCGGCATCATCGTGAACGTGACGCCCTTCGAGCCGGAGTGGGAAGGCTTCGTGACGCTGGAGATCTCCAACACCACGCCGCTCCCGGCGCGCATCTACGCCAACGAGGGGATCGCGCAGGTCCTCTTCTTCGAATCGGACGAAGTTTGCCAGACCTCCTACGCGGACAAAAAGGGGAAGTACCAGAAGCAGACGGCCATCACCCTGCCGCGGATGTAGCGCGCCCTCTTCACGGATCGACGGAAAGTCCCTCTCGCGCGGATCGCGCGAGCCTTCTTTATTTCAATCGGAGCCATCATTGAAGACCGACAACGCCGCAATGGAACTGGACGAGAACAGCATCAACGCGCTGACGGATTTGGCCGATCTCGAGGACCGGGGGCACCACATCGTCGAGGCTTTGGCCGGCGACATCGTCCCGACGGACCGCACCCGCCGCATACTCGACCGCCTCCGGGACGAGAAGAAGGAGAGTTTCTGCAGCGACCTCCTCTTCTACCTGACCTCGGAGCGGTTCCCCGAGCACCAGGCCCGCACGCTCTGGGAGGACATCCTCGTTCATAAGGTCCATATGTCCCGGAGCCTGGAACGTAATGTCGGCGTCCGCGTGGCGGCCATCGATTTCCTCCTGAACGTCCGGAAGCTCAACCTCGCGCCGCGCATCATCAACTCCACGGACTTCCGCCAGACGGTCAAGCTCGCCCGCACCGACGGTCTCACCGGGCTGCAGAACCGCCGCTACTTCATCGAGCAGTCCCTCCGGGTCCTCGAGGCCGCCCACCGGCTGAGGGCTCCGATCGTCCTGATGATGACGGACCTCGACAAGTTCAAACCCTTTAACGATCAGCATGGCCACCAGGCCGGCGACCTGCTTTTGCAAGAAATCGCCCGCCTGGTGCGCGGCTGCGTTCGGGCTTCCGACATGGTGGCGCGCTACGGCGGGGACGAGTTCGCGCTCCTGCTGCCCAAAGCGGGCAAGGCCGAGGCCGTGCTCGTGGCGGAGAAGATCCGCCAACGGGTCGAGGAGAACTGCCGGGAGGTGGGCGTCACCATCAGCATCGGCCTGGCGCAGTTCCCCGAGGACGGCGACAACCGCGACGACCTGATCGCGGCGGCCGACGACGTGCTCTACCGCGCCAAGGAGTTCGGCGGCAACAAGGTCTGCTACTTCCATTCGGCCATCTTCCGCTACGTCCCGCCGGCGGGCCAGCACCCCCAGCAGGTGAGCGTGGTGGGGGACTTCAACAACTGGCACAAGGGCGCCAACCCCCTGACCCGGACGACGGACCACGCCTGGCAGGCGATGATCCCGCTGAAGCCGGGCCGCTACCACTACAAGTTCTATGTCGACAAGAGCCTCTGGATGACGGACCCCCACGCGGAATCGCTGGAGGACGACGGTTTCGGCGGGAAATGTTCCGTGGTGGTGGTGAAGTGAAGAAGAATTTCTTCGTTTTTGCTATCATGAAGGCGCTGAAATAAGTTGCCTTCACCCACCTCAACAGAAAAAAAACGAGTTTCACCATGAAAAAAATCACTGCGGCGTTCCTTCTCGTGTTCAGCCTGGCGGCGGCCGCGCGCGCCGAGGACAGATGGATTTTCCTCCCCGGGCAAACGTTCGACAGCATGCTGCGCGGCGGCGGCGTGGCGATCATGTCTTCGGAAACGCTGCGCTGGCAGGACGGCCGGAACGTGATGGTCACCTACCTCCGGACGGCCGACAACGTTTTCCGCTGCATCAACTACCAGGAGCAACCCATGCAGCAATCCGGGCTGGGCTGCTACCGCCTGGCGAAGTAGCGAGGGCACATGCTGGAAACGTTCTTCCGCTATCTCGTCCTCGGCCAGGGTCCGGTCGAAGTGTTCCGATGGCTCTACGCCATCGGTTTTTTAGGGATAGGGTTCCTGCAGTACGCGGTGGCCACGGGCGCGGGCTTCTTACTGGCGGGTTGGGCGCAGCGGCACATCGCGCTGGCGAAGGAAAACAAGAAACGTTTGAACCTGAAGTCCGGCCTCCTGGCGGCCGTCGCGCGCAATAAGAAAGTGCTGGAGCAGATCGAGAGCGAACTGGGGAACCCCCACGCCGTGCCCTTCCATTCCTTTGATTTGGCGCTGATCAACTACGTGGCGCCCCACGGCTACGACATTTGGGACGATTTGAACGCCTGCCAGGCCCTGGAGAAGATGCGGCTGCAGTTGACGGATTTGGAGGCGGGTCTGGATCTGATGCGCCGCGCCGCGACCGACGAGAACCTGGTGGGAAGCGTGCGGAACCGCTGCCGCCAAAACCTATCGACGGCGGCGGAGTCCCTCCGGGACGCCCAGGCGGCGATAGCGAATTTATAAGTTGTCACCCCGTCGGAAGCCGGGGTCCAGGTTAAAAATGTGCCGTCCTAAAAACCGGCATCGTGCCAAGCGGCAAGAGATTCCGGCTTTCGCCGGAATGACGGATTCCAAAGGAAGATCAATGATCGTCATCCTCGATTTCGGCTCCCAGTACACGCAACTGATCGCCCGCCGCGTGCGGGAAGCCAACGTGTTTTGCGAGATTCACCCTTTCAACTACAACATCGAACTGCTTCGCGCGGCCAAGCCGCGGGGGGTGATTCTATCGGGGGGCCCAGCCAGCGTATACCAATCACGATCACCCCGGCCGGACCCCCGCATTTTCGACCTCGGCGTGCCGGTCCTCGGCATCTGCTACGGTTTGCAGGTGATGGTCCAGCACTTCGGCGGGAAAGTCGCCAAGTCCGACAAGAAGGAATTCGGCCCCGCGGACATCGAGGTCGTCGCCGACGACACGCTGTTCACGGGCCTGCCCCGGAAACTTCCGGTGTGGATGAGCCACGGCGACGCGGCCGCGGCGCTCCCCAAAGGCTTCGTCCCTCTCGCCAAAACCTCCAACGCCCCCTACGCCGCCTGCGCCTACCTTGAAAAGCAAATGTACGGCGTGCAGTTCCACCCCGAAGTCCACCACACGCCGCGCGGCATGGAGCTGATCAAGAACTTCCTCTTCAACGTCTGCGGCGAAAAGCCCGACTGGACCATGTCCGGTTTCGCCGAAGAGGAGACGAAGCGGATCCGCCAGCAGGTCGGCAAGGAGAAGGTGATCCTCGGCCTTTCCGGCGGGGTGGATTCCTCCGTCGCCGCGGCGCTCCTGCACAAAGCCATCGGCAAGCAACTGATCTGCATCTTCGTCAACAACGGCCTGCTCCGCCACGGCGAGGAAGAGCGCGTCCGCCGCGTGCTGGGGAAATCCAAGGGCTTCAACCTGGAAGTGGTGGACGCCAGCAAACGGTTTTTGAAGAAGCTCAAGGGCGTCACGGACCCGGAGCGCAAGCGCAAGATCATCGGACACGAGTTCATCGCCGTGTTCGACGACGCCGCGAAAAAATTCAAGGGCGTGAAGTTCCTCGCCCAGGGGACGCTCTACCCGGACGTGATCGAGAGCGTTTCGGTCAAAGGGCCCTCCGCCGTCATCAAGTCCCACCACAACGTCGGCGGACTTCCCGCCAAGATGAAGATGAAACTGGTGGAGCCGCTCCGCTTCCTTTTTAAAGACGAAGTCCGCGCCCTCGGCCGCGAGCTCGGCCTGCCCGAAGAACTGCTCCTCCGGCAGCCGTTCCCGGGCCCCGGACTGGCCGTGCGCGTGCTGGGCGACATCACGGAGGAAAAGCTCCGCGCCGTGCGCGAGGCGGACCACATCGTCGAACAGGAAGTCCGCGACGCCGGGCTCTACAACAAACTTTGGCAGGCCTTCGCCGTGCTGCTGCCCGTGAAAAGCGTCGGCGTCATGGGCGACGAGCGCACCTACGAGAACGCCTGCGTGATCCGCGCCGTGAATTCCGTCGACGCCATGACCGCGGACTGGGCCCGCCTGCCGGGAGACGTGCTCGCCAGGATTTCTTCCCGCATCATCAACGAGGTGCGGGGCATCAACCGCGTGGCCTACGACATTTCGTCCAAGCCGCCGGCCACGATCGAGTGGGAGTGACATGAGTTTCTTCGAAGCGATCAAACGATTTTTCCTGGCGGACAGGAGCAAGCCTAAAAATCCGCCGGCGGAAAAAAAGAGGGCCAATAAACTGGATCCGCGGTTCTTCTCCATCATGGGGGGCGGGAAGGGTCCGCTCATGCGAAAGAGGAGGAAATATGGCAGCAACTGATACAGCGCCGTTGCCGTTCAAGCTTTGGACGAAGGGGAAAGTCCGGGACGTCTACGATCTGGGCGACAAACTGCTCATCGTCGCGTCCGACCGGATCTCCGCCTTCGATTTTGTCCTGCCGACGCCCGTGCCGAAAAAGGGCATCGTCCTGTCCCAGATTTCCAACTTCTGGTTCAACAAACTCTCGAACGTCGTGCCCAACCATCTCATCGAGACCGACGTGACGAAGTTTCCGTCGGACATCCGCGGCGCCTGCGCGGGGCTCGCGGGCCGCGCGAACCTGGTGAAGAAGGCCAAGCGCGTCGACATCGAGTGCGTGGTGCGCGGCTACCTCGCCGGCTCCGGCTGGAAGGAATACCAGAAGAGCCAGACCGTCTGCGGCATCAAGCTGCCGGCCGGCCTGCTGGAATCCTCCAAGCTGCCCGAGCCGATCTTCACGCCGTCCACCAAGGCGCCGGAAGGTCAGCACGACGAGAACATTTCCTTCGAGCAGACCGTCGAAATCGTCGGCAAGGACGTCGCGGAAAAGTTGCGCGACCTGAGCCTCAAGTTCTTCAGCGCGGCCTCCCAATACGCCGAGACCCGCGGCTTCATCCTCGCGGACACGAAGTTCGAGTTCGGCCTGATCGACGGCAAGATGACCATGATCGACGAGGCGCTGACGCCGGACTCCTCCCGATTCTGGGACATGACCATCTATAAACCGGGCGTGTCGCAGGATTCCTTCGACAAGCAGTACGTGCGGGACTACCTGCTCCAGATCAAATGGAACAAGCAGCCGCCGGTGCCGTCCCTGCCCGACGAAGTGGTGAAGCGCACGCAGGAAAAATACATCTCCGCCTTCGAGCGCCTCACCGGGCAGAAGTTCAGCTGGTAAAGATTTTCATCCGTCACCCCGGCGGAAGCCGGGGTCCAGTCAAGAAAAGCTTCTGGATTCCGGCTTTCGCCGGAATGACGACTCGTATCACCCATCATTCGCCTCATTCGAATCTTAACAGGGGATTTTCTTCCATCAATGGCCACTTGGCGCGTTTACGTCCTTAATAAACCGAACTTCACCGACCACCACGGCATTGCCCTCGCGAAGGAATGGCGCCACGCCGGCTATTCCTCCAGCCCGAAGGTCCGCGTGGGCCAGGCCTACGAGATCGCGGGAAACCTGTCCCGCGGGGAGGCGGACGTCCTGGCGCGCCAGCTGCTGGCCGATCCCATCACGCAGCAGGCGGCCATCCTTCCTTCGACGGAAAAACAGCGGACCCCCGGCGTCACCTCGGCGACGGTCTGGCCCAAGCCCGGCGTGTCCGACCCCGTGGCCCAGACCGTGTCCATCGGCGCCGGCGATCTGGGACTGAAGAGCATCGCCGCGGTCCGCACGGGCGCGATCTATGAGTTCGCCGGCAACGTGTCGGTCAAGGACGTCCAATCGTTCTGCGAACGTTTTCTGATGAACCCACTGGTGCAGCAGGCCGAGGTCAACTAATGGGGAAAGAATTCGCCATCTCCCTCGGACGCCTCACCGCCCCCCAGCCCCCGCTGTCGCGGGGGACGCTCGGGTCCTCGCGAGAGGCGAATCCTATCTTGCGGCAGAGTGAAAAGGAATCGCGATAAATGGAAACCACGACGGTGAAGGATTTCCTGAGCGCGTCCCCCGAAGAGCTCCTGCTCATGAGCAAGACCCGCGGGCTGTCCCTGTCCGTCGAGGAAATGAAGGCCATCCAGAAACATTTCAAGGGAATGGGCCGCACGCCGACCGACGCGGAGCTGGAGACCATCGCCCAGACTTGGTCCGAGCACTGCAAGCACAAGACCTTCCGCGCCGCGGTCAAGCACACGGAGAAAGACGAGAACGGCCGCGAGCGTTCCGTCGAATACAAGGATTTGCTGAAGGACACCATCGTCAAGGTGACGAACGAACTGGACAAGCCCTGGTGCCTGTCCGTGTTCAAGGACAACGCCGGGATCGTTTCTCTCGACGAAGCGGGCAAGGAAGCGGTGGCGTTTAAGGTGGAGACCCACAACCATCCTTCGGCGTTGGAACCCTACGGCGGCGCGGGCACGGGACTGGGCGGCGTGATCCGCGACATCATGGGCGCGGGCCTCGGCGCCAAGCCCATCGCCAACACCGACGTTTTCTGCTTCGCCCCGTTGGACCACGACGACAACAAGGTCGTGGAAGGCGTCCTCCCGCCGCGGCGGATTTTCCACGGCGTGGTCTCCGGCGTGCGCGACTACGGCAACCGCATGGGCATCCCGACGGTCAACGGCGCGATTTATTTCGACGAAGATTTCCACTACAACCCCCTCGTGTTCTGCGGCACCCTCGGCTTGATCCCCACGGACGCCATCGCCAAGGAAGTCCGCGACGGCGACCGCATCGTGGTGCTGGGCGGCCGCGT
>CAYZXT010000008.1:0-42628 GCA_964482515.1 uncultured Elusimicrobia bacterium
TTTTCTTTATGGGTTCGCTTTGGGACAATATCAATTATTGGACCTGTTTGTGTTGAGCGATGACCCCGCCATTCCGACCGTCGCTATCGTTCCGATCGATGAAATAGAGGATCTCCTGGAAAATATTCTTACCGTTCAGCGATGGGATAATTCGGTCGAAATAATTAACGCAATGGCTGGCGCGGGGCCGTTGCTTGCGCCAGTTCTTATCGGGGTTGCTAACAACAGCATGATTGAAAAGAACGCAATCACGGCGGTCATAATGGCCGCGGCGCAAATCGGCGGAGAGGAGGGCCTCCGAATTCTCCTTCCAATCGCGAAGAAATTGAATGAATCACAACAAGCCGACTGGTTTGACGGGGACTTCTTAGATGAGGCAGGAGTGCTCATAGCTGCGCTTCGTTCCTTCTCTGATCCGTCTTCAATAAAGGGTTTAATTCCGTTCTTGAGATTCCGTTCGGTTATCGCGAGGGCCGCCATCACCGCTTTGTCTAAAACGGCGCAGGGTCGGGCGGTGGATGTATTGGCCGATGTTCTAAGAGACAGAGTTTTTCATCCCACGGTGCGCGAGGCGGCAGCCGTTGGGCTGGGCGAGCTGGGATTATTGGAAGCGCTTCCTCATCTGACGCGGGCCTTGGATTACACCATTTCAAGCGTGTCTATGAATCCCACGGCCCTTGCAGAAGCCGCGGCCCAGGCGATCGGCGTCGTGCTGTCAAAGGCCCCCCTAAGTTCCGATATCTCTAATTCGTCTGCGAAGGCCAATGTTGACGCGGCGATTGATGCGCTTGCGCGCATCCTAAATCAGCCGAATAAACACTCGACTGCCTTGCGCTTGGCGGCTGTCGCTGGTTTGGAGGGCTCGGCTCAAAACAGGCTGATTCCTCCGGCCACCATTTTGATGGGCCACCTGGATGATTCGGATAATGACGTGCGCCGGCGTATCGCTCAAAGTTTGCTGGCGATAAATCCCGCCGAAGTTCCCGGTTTGATTGAGGCCATTCGAAATCGGTTGTCGGTCGAAAGGGAGGCCGCCGTTCGTGATTCCTTAGTTCAAGCATTGAAGGTCGAACCAAGGAATCGGAACCTCACGAAACCGGAAACCTACGCGGCGGTTCAGAGGGACTTCGGCCCGCTTTGGACGAAGTTCGGCAATTTTCTTACCCGCGATCCGATGGACGAACGCGTCATTCCAAAATGGATAACGGAGATTTTTTTCGCCTGGGCCTATGAGATTCTGGATGTCCTGCTTCCCGGACGGTTCTTCCGGGCGCACCCGGACGCGACCACGGTCCAACGGGCCGCCCGCGCGGCGGGCATCGGTTTTATGGTCGTTGCGGGGTTCGCGGGAATGTCTCTGGCCCTTTCCGCTTTTATAGTTCCCGCTCAGCTCGCTGTTGCCGCCGCTTGGTCGGTGAGTCCCCTCGTGGCAATTTGTGTGGCGGTTATTCTGTCCACGGCGGCCGTGTTCTCTTCTTTCCTGGGGGGAGCGGCGGTCTGGCACGTCATCCACAATAGCGTCATTCGTTTTGCCCCGCTGACCGCCGGTTTACCGGTGCCGGAACCGGATGCTTCCGTTCCCCTCCAGGCGCGCGTGATTTTGGAGAACCTCGGCGCGGCGGAGAGTTTGAATCTGGAAGATTTCTGGGCCGTGATGGGACGGCGGGCCGGCGATTGGGACTCTCAGGCGCGGAACGAAAAAGCCTTGGAAATCTTGAAATCGGAAAAAGGCCAGGCGGCCTATCGGTCGGCCCTTTCCACTTTGCTCGCCCGGGTCGTTCGCTTGAGGGAGCAGGAAGTCCCGTCGGAGCAGAGGGCGATGTCTCTCGCCGAGCGCGTGAAGTTCGCGTCCGACCGGAACGGCGCGCAACTCAACATCGTCCCGGTGCTCAACCGCGAGTCGATCCCGGGCGACGTGATCGCGGCCGCGGAACAGGCGCCGGGCAACACCTACGTGCTGGCGGTCGGATTCGATCCGAAGACGACGAACCTGGCGAACGCCCAGCGGGACCTGAACGATCTCCAGTCCGGAATGCCGGCCAACGTCAAGCTGGTGGCCGTCAACGCTTTCTTCAAGTTGAATGAGACCCAGAACCGGTTCGCCCTCGCCGTCCTGGAAAAGGCGCTGGAAGGCCGCGAAGACATCCTCCTGACGGAGGGCGCGGCCTTCAACGTGATCGCCGACCTGTCCAGGATCCTCGTGGACAGAAGCGGCTGCGATTTGTTGAAGGAAATTACCCTCATTCCTTTGGGGACCTTCGGTCAATTCTACATCGCCTCGCAGGAACTCGACCTACTCGAAAAAGCCGCCCGTTACTACGCCACGCAGGCCTAACCACCGCGCCTCTGGTTTACGACATTGTTACATCTTACTAAGACGTTTCTAAGGCCCACCCTGTAGAATAGATACCATTCATGCCAACTTTTAAACGCTTTCGCCCATTCGCGGCCTTCGGGCTGGGGTTGGTCTATTTCCTGGCCAACTGCGTCTTCGTCCATTCGGCCGAATCCAATTTTTGGTCCGCGAGGCGGTCGTCCCGACGCGAGCCCGCGCGCGTGGCCGGTCTGCCCGGGGCCTCCCGTTCGCCGAATTATGCGGACGTTTTAACAGGCCTGCCGCCGCCGGAGCCGGGCGCCTCCTCCGTCCTCTCGGGAGAATTGAAAAATAACCTTCCATCCGGTTTCCTGAAACATGCAGACAACGCGCTCGACGCGCTGTCCCCTCAGTACGGCTCCCTGCGATCCGCCACCGTCCCGCCCAACGTTGAGAACCCTCCCGTCGTCATCCATATCCAGGACGTGCACCTGAACGCCGAGGCCCAGGCGAACATCGGGAAAACGATGCAGGCCTTGGTCGACCGCGGGGCGGTGGACCTCGTGGCGCTCGAAGGCGCCTTCGGAGAGATCGACCTGGAGCGGTTCCGCGCGTTTCCGCACAAGGACAGCACCCGCGCCGCCGCGGATTTCCTGCTGCGCGAACAAAAAATATCAGGGCCGATCCATGCCGCTCTCGTCAGCGAAAAAGAAATCCCGCCGCTGGTGGGCGTGGACGACCGCGGGCTCTATCAGGCGAACGCGGACGCTTACCGCCGCGCCGCAGGCCGGATGGAAAAAGACAAATCGGACTGGCGTTCGCGGGCCGATGGTTTGGCGGCGCGCAAGAGACGGGTCTTCAATCCGGAGCTTCTGGCCTTCGACGACGCGATGGAGAGGTTTCACTCCGGGAATGAGAATTTAGGGGACCATGTCCGGAGGCTGACGAGCCTCCCGGCGCCGGGCCCATTCCCCGAGACCGAAAAGTTTTCGCGGGCGCTGGAGATCGAGCGGTCCCTGGATTTCGACGAGGTGGAACGGCAACGTGCGGCGCTGGTCCGGGATCTGACGGGCCGCCTGGACCGGGACCAGATCGACGCGCTGACGCGGCTCTCCGCCGCTTATCACCTGGGGAGCGTCCGCTACGCGGAGTTCTACGGGCATTTGAAGGACCTCTGCGAGCGGACGGGTTCGCCCTTGTCGGATTATCCGTCCATGGAAAAATACGTGCGCTATGTCCTGCTGGCGGACGGGATCGACGCGGCCCGCCTGCTGTCGGAGATTTCATCCCTGGAAAAAGCCCGATACGGGGCGCTCGCGACAACGGAATCGGAGGAAAATTTACTGAAGGAATCGCGCCGTTCGCGGTTGACCGGAAAACTCCTGGCTTTCGCCCTGACGCCCGAAGAATGGAAGGAATATCAAGTGGCCAGTGGTCAGTTGCCGGTCGCGGGTGTGAATCCGCCGGCCACTGGCCACCAGCCGCCGGTCACCCTAAATTTATCTTCCTACGAATCCTTCTACCGCGAAGCTCGGTCCCGCGACGAGGCGATGGCGCGGAACTTGCGGGACGCCATGGACGTGCGCGGCGCGCGGACTGCCGTCCTGGTGACGGGCGGATTTCACGGCGACGGCGTTTCGTCGCGGCTGAGGGCCGGCGGCGCGGCGGTCCTGACCTATGCGCCGAAGATCAGCAGAGCGGATGGCGGGACTTCCTACCTGAGCGTGTTCAACCGGGAAAAAACCCCGCTGGAGAAAATGTTCGCCGGTGAAAAGCTGTTCCTTTCGCCCGAGAACTGGACGCCGGAAATCCGGATGGGCCAGGCCGCGGCGATGATGGCGAAGGAATCCTTTCGTCCGGACGGTTTCGCGCCGCAGGACGTTTTGACGGATTTGTTCGGCGCGCTGTCCGGCGTCGGTGCCTGGATCGAGAAGAAAGCGCGTGAGGCGACTGTCTTCATCCGTCGCGCCGACGAGACCGTTGCCGTCACGTTCGTCTTGTCCGCCGATGGACGGATCGAATCCATGGCCCAGGAGGAACCTCTATCGCCGCCCTGGCGGCGCATCGCCCGCGCGGCGGTCGTCTTCTCCGCGACGCTGGCCGCCATGGTGGTCCTTGAATCGCTGGTCCCCACCCACGGGGCCGCTCCCGCCATGTTCAGCGCCATCGTCTTCCTCGGCGACGGAAGCCTGCTCCCGAAATCCATCGTGCCGTACCAGCCGCCGGCGTCGTCCCTGGCCGTCGAGGCGAAGGCGGTTGTACCCTTGGGCGTGACGGAAGAGCCGGTCTCCCCGGAGCTGTTGTCCATCGACCTCTACGCGGCGCTGGAGTTGGAGGAACATCGGGATGCAGGCCGGGACGAAATAAAAATAGCCTTCCGTCGTCTGGCGAGGAAGTATCATCCGGACGTCAACATCGGCGATGCCCATGCCGAGCAAAAGTTTAGGGACATTAATCAGGCCTACTCCGTTCTGAACGACCCGGCGAAACGCGCTTATTACGACCGCCGCAGCCGCTTTGGGCAGCACGGCCGATGGAGGCCCGCCACGCCGCTGTTCCCGGCGCGGACGCCGGCGCCCCAATTGGGGTCCGGCAAGTCGCCCGAAGACACCGCGTTCCGCGCACGCGTGGGACGGCTGTTGATGCGGATCTCAAGCATGCGCGAGACGGCGGAAGCGGACCTCATCAACGGGAAGCCGAATCCGGTCCATCGCTACCTGACGCCGAAGGGTTTTGCTCATCTGATGAGCGAGCTGTCTTCCTCAGAGCAAGGGCTAAAGACAATTTGGGAAACGGTCGAACAGAACGGTCTTGCGTCGATGGATCCTTTGGAAAGGCGGAAAATCGAAATGTTCCTGGAGCGGCTTGAGGAAGCTCCGGTGCGCTGGGATGCGCTCGACGAGCGGGAGTTTTTCAACATTCAAAAGGAATTTCTGAAAAGGTGGGTCGACGATTTTAATGTGCCGCGGGAGCACAGGGTCCTGTTCAAGCGATTCTTGGAATTGAAGAAGGAGATAGAGGAGCAGTTGGAATTGTATTTCATCAGGGTCAAGTTTGACGCTCAGGGGTTCTGGCAACATCTGACGATCGTTCGGAAAAGGGTCGCGGAGCTTTTCGCCGATTTGAAGCGCACTCCCGATCTGGATCCTGGCGTGTGGGATTTTTCCAACCTCACGCTCGGTTCCACATACGCCACTTCTGAGAAGTCGCGCGCGTCACAATGGTTTTTCCACCGGGTCGGAACGGTTTACCGTCGCTTGGCCGGGCGCGAGCTCACGCCGAAACGCTGGGCCGAACTGGGCGTGGCCTGGCTGTGGGAACTGCCGCAGTCCATTCCCGCCATGCTGCTGAACCAGCGGAAAACCGGTTCCTATCTGATGCGGCATGCAGCGCCCGATGAAACCATCGATTCCGCAGTGATGCAGGAGCGCCTGCGCGGCATCCGCTGGATGCGGCTGGTGTCGTTCACGGTCCCTCTGCTGGTGGAAATTTTGATCTATTTCATGTTCCGGCTTAACGCCGTTCCCTTCGACCAGGCGGCGGCCGTGATCCTATCGACGGCGTTGTTCGCCTTCGTTTCGTCCAACGCCCTGTCCCACTTGGCCTACAACATCCGCCATCCCGGCGCGCCGCTGACGACGGGGGAAGCGGACGAAGACCTCTTGTCGCGGTTGGCGGATGCCGTCGCGGGGGGGGACGCGGCCGGGTTGCGGGAGGCGGTCAGGCCGTGGGTCGAGCCCGCCGCTGCGCATTTGGCCCAGGTTCAGAGGAAGATCGCCGTGGTCGGCCCGGAGCCGTTCGCCTTGCTGGCTGGGATCAACCTGGGTTGGCTCGCACGCCGAGACAAGACGACGGCCGTGACGTTGCTGGAGTTGTTTCGGGAGGAAGGGGACTTCCGCGCCCTCGCGGACGTTTCGACGTACGCGTTCCTGCCGGGTTATTTGCTGGGGCAGATTGCCGAGGGGCAGATCCCCGGGCCAGGAAGCCTCGAGCTGCTCATGACGAGCGATCTGGCGCCGGAGGAGAAGGGCGCGCTGGCGGAGACGGTCCTACGCTGGGCCCTCGTGAACCTGGATTATGAGCGGACGGCAGAGGTTTTCAAACAATTTTATTCCGAGGCGCGGGCGCTGATGACGCCCGCCCTTCTGAGCGCGGTACTGCGCGATCACCCGTCCGTTCTCGTTCGTCTCTCGTTGACGGGCGAAAAATTCACCAAGCCGGCGGCCGAACTCCTCGAGGAGATCATCGACGGCGCGTTGAAGGACCCCCATGGGGAGACGGTCGCGCCGGCCCTGGCCTGCCGTCGGGAACTCCTGGCGTTGTTCGGGAGCGATATCGACGACCTTCGCAACAAGGCGCGGCGCCGGGTAGAAGCGATTCCCCCGGCCTTCTGGCTGGTGGCGGCGGACGACCGGGAATATGCCCACGCGCTGCACCGCGCGCTGGGAAGCCAGCAGTGGGCCGAGGCGTGGCTCCGCCGCGAGCGCTGGTTCCCCGCGGCTTTAGTGGCCCTCTTCGCGTCGTTTCCGGACAATCCCCAATACCTGGAGCGGCTGCGGAAGCGGGCGCCCAACGCCATCGCGACCGATGATTTGATTGAGGCGCTGGTCCAGGTCATCTACGGAGGTCGCGCCGCGGCCGAGTTCGATTTCCTTCCCGGCGACGGGGAGGCGCTCGATCTGTTGATCGCCGCCGCGCGGCCCCTCGTCCACGGCAGGTTGATCGTGTCGATCGCGGGAGGCCAGGCCATGGGCGGTGTTGCGCCCGCCGACTTTCTGCGCCGCCTGTTGGAAGAGGACAGGGAATCCTTGGCGCGGCCGGGGCCCATAGCCGGCAAGGGCCTATTCATTTGGACAATGGCGGAACGTTTTGCGGGAAATGCCAAGCTGCAGCGACAGATCGCCAAACTCCTGGAAGAGATGGAGAGAAGCGCTGCGTCCCTCGCAAGCCGGGATCGGTCGAACGCGGCGGACGTTCCCGTTCGAGCGCTTTTGGCGTACCTCTCCGAGTCCCGGCCGCCTTTGGACAGGCGGGATCCCTATACCTACTATCTCACGCCCGATGAGGCGACGGCCGCGGCTTTGGGAAGTTTCATCAAAGGATTTTACGGCGACAAAAAGCTTTTGCCCGCCATGGACCGGGTCATCGATGAGGAAATCGCCGCCTTCGAGCCCTGGGGCGACCACTTCGCGCGGCTTTTTTTCCTCGACCGGCTTTATCCAACCGCGGGCGCCCGCCGAAGCCGGCTCCAGGAGGTCCTTTACACGGTCGAGATGATCGACGCGATCGAAGGGAGCGTCATCCCTTATCTGACAGCGCGTTACGCCGAGACTCACAAAAATCCTGCCCGAAGGGAGATCGACAAGTTGGTTCAGGATTGGCTGTCGTTGAACCGGCTCCCGGTCGTCCACCGGGCCGTGGGCCTCGTTTCGGCCCGTTTCGCCTTCTTTCGATCGCTGGAAACGGGCGCGGCGGACGCCGCCCTGGCCCGCGACCGCCTGGAGAAGGCTCTGCGGGCATATCCCTTGACACGTTCCTCGGACGACATCCTGCGGGAATTGAAAACGCCGAGGGCCATCCGGGCCGGCCTGGGGATTTCCGAAGCGGAAGCCACCTTTTTCGATGATGTGCAAAAGAACGTTCGCCTGCGGCAGAGCTCCTGGCGGATGGTCGGCCCGTTCCCCGACTCCCATCCGATCGTTCTGCCGCCGCTGGTCGGCGGGGTCGTCCTTTCCATCGGCGCCTTGGCGTTGGGCGTCGCTTACGTCGGGGCGTCCCTGATCAAGGACCGGATTATGGCGTTGGAATGGTTCGAGCGCGGCCGTGCCTGGCGCCGGATTCTGCACGCCATCGTCGCCGTCGCCCTCCCGGATTTGTCGGGGGTCCGGAAAGCGTTGTTTCCTCGGACGGGGAGAGCGCCGTCAAAGCGGATCTTTGCGGAACCCCCCGTCGTCACAGTGACGGACCTTGAACTCGTTCCGGTGAGATCCGGCCCCCGCGTCCTCTTGGTCTATGACGCGGCGTCCGAATCCCAATTCAGGGAGTTCGGCGAGGCGAAGCGCCGGCTGATCGAGATCGGCGTCGACGTGGTCGAGCTGACGAGGGAGACCGATGGGGAGGGCCTGCGGCGGATCACGGCCGGACGGATCAGCCTCCTGGTCATGCCCGAGAACGACGCGATCCATCAATACCTTTCGGAAACGTTGGGGGATTTCCTGGGCCCGCGCCCCCCGTTCATGATGCAACTCTGGGAGAACGGCATCAAAGCGGACGTCATTGTTGACACGGTTTCCCACCTCGTCGGCGCATCCGCGGCATTAGGAAGCAGGAGCCACGTGGGCCGTTCGCCGCGGATATTGTTCATCTATGACGAGTCGATCGACATGGACCGGGGCCGAACGGTCCGAACGGCCGGCGCCTGGCTTGAGAAGCGCGGCTTCGGCATCGTGTCGTTGTCGGGCGAAAACGACGCGGCGCTGCTGGAGCGTCCCGGCTTATTCGACGAGCCATTTGATCTGATCGTCACTCTTCCGGATGAGGTTTCAATCGAGCGATGGGAATCGGCCATGTCCATGCAGACGGAGGGTGCGCGGCAAGTCGACCTCTCGGTCGCACTCGACGATTATTGGAATATCCTGGCGCGCCTCGGGGAGGAGTTGTCCGCGCTTCTGGAGGCGGGCCGGCTTGAGGACTCGCCGGAGTTGTCGGCGTTCCTTCAGGACCTCGCTTCGGAGGAACGTTTCGGCGCCGCGCGCGGTCGGTCCTTATCGGACGCGGACTTGGTCACCGTGCCGGGTCCGGGGATCCTTCTGGTCGTCAGCCAAAAGGGCGGCGACCGGAAATTGATCGAACAGATGGCCGCCATGCTCCGCGGATCGGAAGGGTATGAAGTGACCGTCGTAGAGGGGGTGTCGTCCGCCGGGAACGCGATGATCGCCCACCCCGGAAGGTACGGTGCGGTGGTGATGGATTCGCAGCAAACGCTTGTGTCTGCCGATCGGTTTGCTGCCTGGATCAACACCTATGATCCCGATGCGCCGCGCTTCGCATTCATCGACACCGCCGGCGTGCGGCCGGGCACGCCTGGAGCGGACGCTCTGGTCCTTCAAGCGGCGGAGGCGGCGTTTACGGCCTGGTCCCTGCGTTGGACCGGCATGGCCCCTCAAAACATCGACCCGCCGCGGCCGCCGCGGATTTCGTTATCGAAGGGGAGGACTGATCTCCTCAACGTCGTGGCCTGGCCGACCTTCGTCCTGTTCGTGACCGCCTATACCGGATCCCTCGCCGCAGGGATTTTGACCGCCGCGCCGTTTATGATTTTAGGCTCGCCGGTTTTCCGGCGGTTCATTGTGCGGATAATTTCCGGCGCGGTTTTGAAGATGGAGCGCGCCTTGTCCGACCTCCACCGGGCGCAGGCGATGGCCCGGATCCTGAAAGGGGAATCGGCCGGCGCCGACGCGATCAACGCGCTGTTGGATTTGTCGGAGGCCGGTTTGGATTTATCCGCGCTCGATCACAATTTGATGGCGCTTTCGTCGTCTCCCTCGCCGGCGAACCGCTTGGTTTTCCGCGCGGCCTTGAAATTCAATCTGCGATGGGCGGGAAATCGGCTCAAATATGAACAGGCCCTCTCGCGTCTGGCCGGTGAGGCGCTGGGGTTGGCCGGCGGCCGCGGCGTGCCGCAGGGAAGCGCGTTTATTTATACGACGGTGGTCCTGGGCGGTTCCGCGCAGGATGTGGAGGCCGTTCTTGAATCGGCGATCGCCGGGATGCGGGACAGCGCTGGAAACCTTCGCGGCGAGTTGGCGCTTTTTCCGGAGGGAGAGGAGCAATCCGCCGCCGCCCAAGACTTCATCGATGCGCGATTGAGCCCCGACGAATGGAAGAAGGTCCACCTCTTGTCCCGGTCCGAGGGGCAATTCCGGTCCTCCGCAAGCGGCCGGGCGGTTTTCGACGCGGTGGAGGCGGACCGGCGGCTTTTCCGGACGGAGGGTGCGCCCTGGACCGAGGCGGCGTCCGACCCGCGGACACGGTGGCGGTTGATCGCGCCTCAAACCTATTTTGAAGTGTGGTCGGATGGTTTGCGGGGGGATTCGCCGCTGAAGACGGCGGACATCGTTCGCTTCGGGGTGGAGATCTTCAGGCAGCTCCGGGAACTGGCGTTCCTGGCCACGCAGGCGTAACTACTTTTTCCAGGGAGTGCGGACTTTGCTGATGATCCGGTCGGCGAGGGCCGGGGCCAAGACACTGAGCCAGATCCCCGGCCTGACCCACCAGGGCACGTAAATTTCCAGCGGCTGTTTCTCCACGGCCTTCACGATCGCCCGCGCGGCCCGCTCCGCGGAAATGCCCTTGATGTGTTTCGGGTAGTTCGCCGGCAGTTTGGCGCGGTCAACGCCCGCCGGCATTTCAGTCTCCACGCCGCCGGGATAGACCATCGTGAATTTTATTTTGCGCGGCGACCATTCCAGGCGCATCGCTTCCGTCAGTCCCGCCAGGGCCCATTTGCTGGCCGAGTAGACCGACATGTACGGCAAGCCCCGCCGGCTCACGCCTGACCCCACGTTGATGATGTGCCCGCCGCCGAGCTTTTCCATGACCGGCGCCGCCTCCCGGATGATCTCGAGCGGCCCCCAGAAATTCGTTTCCATCAAAGTCCGCATCTCCTCCCGCGGCATTTCCAAAACATCCTGCATGAAGAGGACGCCGGCGTTGTTGACGACGACGTCGATGCGCCCGAAGTGGTCGTAGGTCTTTTTGATCATGGATTTGATTTCGATGTGGTTGGAGACGTCCGTCGGCAGCACCAGCGGCGGGACGCCGTGGAGGTCCTGGATCTCGCGGGCGAGAGTCTCCAGCCGCGCGACGCGGCGGGCCGCCAGCGCGAGCAGATGGCCTTTTTGGGCGAGGGCTTTCGCGGCCGCCCGTCCGATACCGCTGGACGCGCCGGTGATCAGGATGGCTTTCGGCGTCATTTTTTAGGAGGGGCTTCCTGCCGGTATCGGTTCGTGATCGGCATGCGGCGGTCGCGCCCGAAAGCGCGCGGTGTGATCTTGACGCCCGGGGGAGACTGCCTTCGCTTGTATTCGCTGACGTCGATCAGGCGCAGGATCCTTTTCGCCGTGGCTTCATCCGCGCCGGACTTCATTATTTCCGAGAGGCCGCGGTTGTTCTCCACGTAGAGCCTGATGATCTTGTCCAATAGGTCGTAGGGCGGCAGCGAGTCCTGGTCCGTCTGGTTGGGTCGCAGTTCCGCCGTCGGCGGGCGGTCGAAGACGCTTTGGGGCGTGATCGTTTTCCCGGCTTTTTCGTTGCGCCAGCGGCTGAGGTCGTAGACCAGGTTCTTGGGAATGTCCTTGATGACGGCGAACCCGCCGGCCGCGTCGCCGTAGAGCGTGGAGTAGCCGACCGAGACTTCGGATTTGTTGCCCGTGGTGAGCACCAGCCAGTTGAATTTGTTGGAAAGGGCCATCAGCAGGACGCCGCGCACGCGCGCCTGCAGGTTTTCTTCCGTCGTGTCCCGCGGTTTACCGGCGAAAAGCGGCGCGAGGACTTCCAGGAACTTCTCGACGATGGGCTCAATGGGGAGAGTGTGGAACGCGATGCCCAGATTTCGCGCCAAGACTTCGGCGTCGGCCCGCGTCTCCGCGACGTTGAAGCGCGACGGCAGGGTGACGCCGATGACGTTTTCTTTCCCGAGCGCATCGGCCGCGATACAGGCCACGAGGGACGAATCAATCCCGCCGGACAAACCGATCACGGCCTGCCGGAATCCGTTCTTCCGCAAATAATCCCGCGTGCCGACGACCAGCGCGGTGTAGATTTCTTCAAGCTTGGGGAGGGGAGCTGTTTTTGCGGGTGCATTTAGCACGCCGTCATTCCGGCGAAAGCCGGAATCCAGAACAGCTTGATGACCTGGACCTAGGCCTTCGCCGGGGTGACGACTAAGAGGAAGTAAAAGCGACTTAACTTTTTTCTTTGATACTGGCAAATCCAGGTCGACCGTCAAAATGGCTTCTTCAAACTGCGGCGCCATGGCCAGCAGGCGGCCCTTCGGGTCCGTGACCATGCTCGCGCCGTCGAACACCAGTTCGTCCTGCCCGCCGACCAGATTGCAGTAAGCCATGAAAGCCCGGCATTCCTTCGCCCGCGCACGCAGAAGCGCCTGCCGTTCCTTCAGTTTTCCGGCGTGGTAGGGGCTGGCGGAAATATTGACGATCAGCGATGCGCCCTTCCGCGCTTCCACCCAGGCCGGTCCCTTGCCCACCCAGATGTCCTCGCAGATCGTGACGCCGATCGATCTTCCGCCGAGATCGAGCAGCATCGGTTTATCGCCCGGGGCGAAATAACGCTTTTCATCGAAGACGCCGTAGTTGGGCAGGAGTTGTTTGTGGTAGGACGCGCGGATGCGTCCGCCCTGGACGGCCACGGCCGCGTTGTGCACGCCGCGCTTGGATCTTTGAACGGCGCCGATGACGACGGTCAATTCCCGCGGCAGTTCCCGGGCCAGCGCGGCCAGCGCGCGTTCCGCGTCCGCGATGAAGCGCGGCTGCAGCAATAGGTCTTCCGGCGGATAGCCGGTGAGGGACAGCTCGGGGAAAATCAACAGGTCGGGTTTGAGCGCGGCGGCTTTGCGCGCATGGGCGAGGACCTGGGCGGCGTTTCCCACCAGGTCGCCGACGGTCGGGTTGATTTGGGCCAACGCCAGACGGAAAGGTGAAGTCATGTGGGACATTATAGAAAGTCTAAAGGACGATTCGTGGACCGTTTTGGACAGGGCCTCGAAGAATGTTGGGGGAAACATTCTTCGAGGAGTGAGCGCGGGAGCGAACGTCCATGGACAAAATGCGTCCGCGAATCGGCAAAATTATTTCTTGTGGAGTTCTTCGGCCAGCAGGATGGCTTCCGCGATTTCCTTCATGGTCTTGCGGCGGTCCATGCTCTGTTTCTGGATTTCGCGGAATGCCTCGGGTTCGGCGATGCCGCGCTGTTTCATCAAAATCCCCTTGGCGCGCTCCACGAGCTTGCGGGTCTCCAGCGCTTCCTGGGCCGCGAGCTTCTCGGTGAGGAGCCGCGTCTGCGTGATGGCCGAAGCGCATTGGTTCGCCACGGCCTGCAGAACTTCGATGTCATCCTTCGTGAAGGAGTATTCCTGCGCGGTGTAGGTGTTGATGACGCCGATGGCCTTGTCCTTCAGCAGCATGGGCACCGACAGCATGGAGACAAGCCCTTCGGCCGCAGCCACGTCGGGCGCGCCGAAGCGCTTGTCCTTGCGCACGTCCGCGACCACAACGGGTTTTTTCTGCTGGACCGCGAGGCCGGAGATGCTCTGCCCCACTTTCAGCGGCGGCTTGTTGCGGTAGGAGTCGGACAGCGACTGCGTCGCGGCGATCTTCAATTCCTTGCCGTCGTCGTCCAGAAGCATCACGGAAAAAATCTTCGAGCCCAGGAGCGACGCGGTCATGTTCACGATCATCTGGAGGATTTCTTCCAGATACCGGTTGGAGGTGACGGTGGTCGATACCGCGGAAAGCGTCTGGATGGCCTGGGCGCGCCGCTTGGTTTCCTCGTAGAGCCGCGCGTTCTCGATGGCGCCGCCCACCTGCCGGGCGATGGTGGACAGCATCTTCAGTTCCGGTTCCGTGTAGGCGACGGTCTTCTTGTGTTGCACGTTGATGACGCCGGTGAGGGTCTCCCGGATCAGGATCGGCACGGAAAGGAACGCTTCGTAGCGGTCTTCCGGCAGGCTTTGGAAAAATTTGAAGCGCGAATCTTCGTGGGCGCGTTCGGAAATGGCCAACGGTTTTTTGTGCTGCGCGACCCATCCGGTGATGCCTTCGCCGAGCCTCAGCCGCAGGTTCCCGACTTCGCTGGGGTGGGGCGTCTTGGAGGCGGAGAGCAGCAGGCTGGATTCCGCCGCTTCATATAGGTATAGAAAGCAGGCGTCGGCCTTCGTCATGCGGCTGACCAGGGCGACGATTTCCTGGAGCATGGTCTTAAGGTCGAGGGTAGAGCCGATGATTTGGGTGATCTGGTGTAGCAAATCCAATTCTTCGGACGGGTTCAGCGAGCCTGAGCTTTTCTTGGCGCGAGGCATGGAAGTGGTGTCTCCTTGGTAATGGGAATCTCAGCGATGAGTGGGACGGAAGCGGCGTCGATGTCGTTTTCCGTGGGCAGCGCATACTTTATCACCCGGAAGCCGTTTGTGTCAAGGGACTTCCCTCTTGAACAACATACTTTTGTATGGTATCCTGATCCCGGGTTGATGAAGCGGAAAGGAGTCTTCCATGTTTAATCGCGAAAGCCGTTGGGACCAGGCGGCGCCCGGTTTCGTCAAAGAAGGCGAGGGGCTGAACGAACCGATCGAGGTGGAAGCGTATTTTCGCGCGGGGCAGGTGACGCCGAAACGGTTCGCGTGGAAGGGTCGGGTCTATGTCGTTTCCAAGGTGACGTACCGCTGGTCGGACCGCCAGGGCGCGGCCGTGGTTCACCATTTTTCCGTGATCAGCGGCGGCACGCTTTTTGATTTATCTTTGGAGAATTTGCGCCTGGGGTGGCGGATGGTGGGCACCCAGCCTTTGGAGACATAAACGCAATCGCTATCTGCTAAAATAAATGACTCAAACGATCGAAAATAAATAAACGGGAGACCCCATGGCCGGCGGCGCACTGTTGATGCTTTTTTCCTTCCTTCTCTTTTTCGCCATCCTCTTTTTCGGGAAAGGCGTCCGGCTGTATACCGATTGGCTTTGGTTCGCGGAAACGGGCTACCTCTCCGTGTTTTTGACGGAGCTGAAGGCGCGGTTGGCCGTGGGCGGGGGTTTGGGGATTTTTTCTTTCCTCTGGCTATGGAGCCATTTCCTGATCGCGCGCGCGGCGCGCAACGCCCCGCGTTTCATTCTTCCGGGCGACTGGCTGGAATTCCCTCAGCGCCGCCAGATCCTTCAATACATCGACCGGGTGGCCCCCGGACTCTTCGTGATGTTTTCCTTCATCCTGGGGATCGGCCTGGCCGGGTGGTGGAGGGACGTCCTGGCTTTCCTTAACCGGGTTCCTTTCAACGCCGCGGACCCGGTCTTCCAAAAAGACATCGGTTTTTATGTCTTCGCCATGCCGCTGCTCGATAAGATTTATCAGTTCGGCCCCTTCCTGCTTTTCGCCGCGCTCGTCGTTTCGGTCGGTTCCTACACGCTGCAGCGGGACATCCAGATCAACGACGACCGCCTCCACGTTTCGCCGCAGGCGCATTGGCACCTGGCCGGTTTAGCCGCGCTGTTCTTCCTGTGGAAGTCGGCCGGATACCTGCTGGATTCCTACGGCCTCCTCTTCGCGCCCTCCGGCGCGGCTTTCGGCGCTTCCTACACGGACCTGGCCGCCCGCCTGCCCGTGCTCCGCTTGCTCCAGTTCACGGCGCTGCTCGCGGGACTGTCCCTCTTGGTGCCGGCGGTGAAGCGGCAGAACCGCGCGTGGCTCGTTCCCGGCGCGTTCGTGGGGTTGTGGCTGGCGGTCCTGATCGTCGGCTACGGCATCTATCCCTCCGCGGTCCAGCGTTTCCGCGTGGTGCCCAACGAGATCTCCCTCGAAACGCCCTACATCGAGCGTAACATCGAACACACGCGCCGCGCCTACGGTTTGGACAAGGTGACGGAGAAATCTTTTTCCGCGGCCGGGAGCCTTTCTCTGGCGGACGTGGAGGAGAACCGTCCCACGCTGGACAACATCCGGCTCTGGGACCATCGTCCGCTCCTGGCCACCTTCAGCCAGCTCCAGGAGATCCGGACCTATTACAAATTCACGGGCGTGGACAACGACCGCTATCAGATCGACGGCGAGACGCGCCAGATGATGCTGTCCGTCCGGGAGCTGGACCACAAAAGCCTTCCGAGCCGCATGTGGATCAACGAGCACCTCACCTACACCCACGGCTTCGGCCTGGTGATGGGGCCGGTGAACGAAGTGACGTCCGAAGGCCTGCCGCGCCTGATGGTGAAGGACATCCCGCCGGTGGCGACGCCCGAATTGGAGATTAAGCGGCCGGAAATATACTTCGGGGAAATATCCAACGATTACGTGATCGTGAAAACGAAGGCCAAGGAGCTGGATTACCCGGCGGGCGACCAGAACGTCTACGCGGACTACACGGGACGCGGCGGCATCTCGCTCGCGAACTTTTTCCGCCGCGTGGCCTTCTCCCTGCGCTTCGGCGACATGAAGCTCCTGCTGTCCAGCGACATCACGCCGGAGAGCCGGCTGCTGTTCAACCAGCAGATCATGCGCCGCGCGCGGCAGATCGCGCCGTTCTTCTTTTACGATTCCGATCCCTACGCCGTCGTCTCGGACGGCCGCGTCCGCTGGATACTGGACGGCTACACTTGGACGGACCGCTATCCCTATTCCCAGCCCGTGCGGGGGGCCTTCAACTACCTCCGGAATTCGGTCAAGGTCGTGGTGGACGCCTACGACGGCAGCGTGGATTTTTACCAGGCGAACGACGAAGACCCCGTGGTCCGGATGTATGCGCGGATTTTCCCGGGGCTGTTGAAGCCGCTTTCCGAAATGCCCGCGGACCTGCGTTCCCATCTGCGGTACCCGCAGGACCTTTTCGAAGTCCAATCCGACATCTACGCCCGGTTCCACATGGTCAATCCCCAGGTGTTTTATAACCAGGAGGACCTTTGGACCACGCCCAACGAGATTGCCGAGGGCGGCGAGCAGCCCATGCAGCCCTATTACACGGTGATGCGTCTGCCGGGGGAGAAAGAGGAAGAATATATTCTGATGCAGCCCTTCACGCCATCGAAAAAGAGCAACCTCATCGCCTGGATGGCGGCCCGCTCGGACGGCGACCGTTACGGCGAGTTGCTGGTCTTCCGGTTTCCCAAGGAACGCCTGGTGTACGGGCCCATGCAGATCGAGGCGCGCATCGACCAGGACCCGCAGATATCCGAGCAGTTCACGCTGTGGAGCCAAAGCGGCGTCCAGATCCTGCGCGGCAACTTGCTGGTGATCCCCATCGAGGACTCGCTCCTCTACATCGAGCCGATCTATCTGCAGGCGGAACGCGGGCGCATCCCGGAGCTCCGGCGCGTGGTCGTTTCCTACCAGGACCGCATCTCCATGGGCGAGACCCTGGACCAGGCGCTGCGCGGCGTGTTCACGGGGTGGACGGCGAAAAAGCTTTCCGGCCCCGGTTCGGCCGGTTTTTCGGCGGACATCCTTCCCGCCCGTCTCGGTGCGGAAGCCTGGACGATCTATCAGCGCGGCCAGGACGCGTTGCGGCGCGGCGATTGGAGCGCCTACGGCCAGGCCAACAAAGAGCTGGGGGATGTCCTTCGCCGCTTGAAGAGCGAAGCGACTTCAAAGTAAGGGAATGACGACGAAAGCGAGGTTTCTATGAAAATTCGGACGATGGGTTTGCTGGCGTTGCTCGGTTTGGTGGTTTGCCTGGGATGCGCGAAGCAGACCACGAGCGGGGACATTAAAGGAAACGCGGAAAAGGCTTTCGGGCATTTGGATGAGGAAAAAGCGAACAGCGGAAAGTAGTCGCGGAGGGGAATCAATGGGTAAGAAGAACGTTCGGCGGGACGTCTTGCTGGAATTCAGCCTCTGGCCCATGGACAAGGGCGAGAGCGTGGGAAAATACGTGGCGCGGTCCCTGGACATCATCGACCGCAGCGGCGTGGATTACCGCCTCCACGCCATGGGCACGGTCCTCGAGGGAAGCTGGACCGAGGTCATGGGCGTGGTGGAGAAATGTTTCGAGCGGATGCGGAAGGATTGCGGCCGCGTCACCCTGAGCCTCAAGATGGATTACCGCCGCGGCCAAACCGGCCGGCTGAGATCCAAAGCCGCGTCGATCGAGAAGCGTTTGGGTCGGAAACTGAAAACGTGACTATTTCACGCCGTTCCACAAACCGGCGCGTTACCTAGCGGCAACGTGGCCCATTACTTTATAGACGGTTATAACGTCATCCGCAGCACGGACGATTTTTCCGGCGGGACGCTGCGCGACCAGCGGGACAGGCTGATCCGGTTCATCGAAGAGAAAAAGCCCCAGGGTTCGGACCGCAACCAGGTGACCCTGGTCTTCGATGGACGCGTCGACGTCTCCGCGCCGCGCGACGTCACCTTCATCCAGGTGATTTATTCCCACGGGGAGGAAGCGGACGACGTCATCAAGAAGCGGGTGGACGATCTTTCGAATCCCAGGGACGCGGTCGTGGTGACCGACGATAAGGCCATCCAGCGGTGGGTGCGGGGCGTGGGCGCGAAGGTTTTATCCTGCGCGGCGTTCCTGGCGGCCGGGAACCCCGCGGCGAAAACCCCCAAGCGCTCGCGCGCGCTCGACCCCGAAACGATGGACGACATCAACGAGGAGTTCAAAGACATATGGAAGTTGAAATAAAGTTCCTGCCGCCGCTGCGCGAGGCGGTCCTGGTCAAACGGTACAAGCGGTTTTTGGCGGACGTGAAGCTCGACGATGGCAAAGTCATGACGGTCCTCTGTCCCAACACGGGCAGCATGAAGAATTGCAGCGAGCCGGGCCGACCCGTCCGCCTGAGCTACCATCCGGACGGCGGGCGTAAATACCCCTACACCTGGCAGATGATACATATGGGGGAATCCTGGGTGGGCGTGAACACCGCGATCCCCAACGCGCTCGTGGCCATGGCGATCAAGTACGGCATGATCCCGGAGCTTATTGGCTTTCCGGTCGCCCGCCGGGAATTTTCCGTGGGCTTGAGCCGCCTGGATTTCCTGCTCGAGGGCCCGGCCGGAAAATGTTTCATGGAAGTGAAGAGCGTCAGCTTGGTGGAAGACGGCGTGGCCTGTTTCCCGGACGCGGTGACGGAGCGGGGACTCAAGCATTTGGAAGAGTTGATGCAGATCCAGAAACAGGGCGACCGCGCGGTGATGCTGTTTTTGGTCCAGAGGTCGGACGGAAAAATCTTCAGGCCGGCGGACCACATCGACCCGGAATACGGGCAAGCGCTCCGCCGCGCGGCGAAGGCCGGCGTCGAGGTCCTCGTTTACCGCGCGGACGTGTCGCCGGAGGGCATCCGGTGGGGGGATATGGTGCCGAAGGATTTGTCGTAAGTTAAAGTTCAATTGGCTGTCATTCCGGCGCGTTTCTGGCCGGGGTGACAAATTAAATCAATGGAAGGACTTGTTATGTTTGGGAAAATGAAAGAGCTGATGGAGCTGCAGAAGAAAGCCAAGGAAATGGAAAAAGCCATGGGCGCGATGAAAGTGGAGAAATCCACCCGCGACGGCAAGATCCGCCTGGTGATGAACGGCAACCAGAAAATGGAAAGCCTCAACATCGACACGAGCCTTTTCGCGCCGGAGCAGAAATCCTATGTCGAAAAAACGCTGACCGAATTGGTTTCGGAGGCCGGCGAGGAAGTGAAAAAGAAGAGCGCGTCCCAGGCCATGGAAATGATGAAGGGGATGAACCTCAAACTGCCGGGGTTCTAGGGGGAGCCGGTGGATATACTCGGAGACGACGACGGAGACGTTCACGTCGCGCGGAAGGCCCCCGATCCGCGGGACGTTTCCATCTGCATCATCTGCGGCGGCACGGCCGTCGCGCGGAAATGCAAAATCATCTGCCAGAACTGCGGCTACACGCGGGACTGCAGCGATCCGTGAGCGTTGAGATTTTTCAGGATTGCGGAGCCCTATGAAAAGACATCTTCCGTTATTGTGGGCGTTTCTTTTGCCCGTTCTCCTCGGGCTGCCGTTCATCGGCCGGGCTTATTTCGTCGACGATCATTACCACCTGCTGATGGCCCGCGGGATTTTGGACAGTCCGCTGCGGCCCTACGATTTCCGCGCGGACGACGACGGCGCGGATAATCCCGGTTGGGAGCGGGGGCAACTGCCCCGCATGGTGAACCCGCCGCTGCACCATTATCTTCTGGCCTCGTTTTTGAAATTGGGCGGTGGGCGGCTGTGGGTCGTGCGGCTGGGAGGTCTTTTCCTCGCCGGGCTGGCCGCCCTCTTCCTGTACATGCTGGCGCAGCGCCTCCTGATCCCGCCCTGGCCGGTCACGGTGCTGTCCGCCCTGACTCCCGCTTTTTGGCTTTCGTCCTACGCCCTCCTGATCGATTCCACCATGCTCGTCTTTTTTCTGGCCGCCCTCGTGTCCTGGATCGACGGGCTCAAGGAAGATTCCGCCCCGCTCCTGGCCCTGGGCGGTTTTTTTATGGGGCTGACGATCCTGACCAAATACACCGGCGGCTTCGTGGGATTGTTGGCTTTGTTGTGGTGGGCGCTGCAAGACAGGGAACATCGGAGATGGCGATCACTGGTTTTCCTGATCATCCCCGCGCTCATGGTCGCGGCGTGGAGCGCCTGGAACATCGTCACCTACGGCGAGCCTCACCTGCTGGCCGCCTCCCGCCGCGTGGGGGATGGTTTCCGGCTGGCGAAGATGCTCGTCTTCCTCAGTTTCTTCGGCGGCGCGCTGCTGCTCCCGTTGTCCGCCTGGGGCTGGACGGCCGGCGGCGACAAGAAAATTTTCTGGCCGGGGTTGGCCGCGGCGGGCGCGCTGGGCGCTTTTCTGGCGAGCCCCTGGGGCGGGTTCTCCGGCCCGCAGTCCGTGCTCCTGGCCGGCTTCGCGGTCGGCGGATTATTGTTCTTCGCCATGATTTTCCGCCGTTGGAACTTCTTCTCCCTTCCTTCCGATGTTTTCCTGGTCGCGTGGCTCGCGCTCGGGTCGGTCCAGATGGTCACCGTCATGGGCTGGGTGGCGGCCCGCTATTACCTGACGATCCTTCCGCCCGCGATCTTCCTGGCTTATCGTTTCGCGCAGAAGCTTTGGCGGCACGCGCCTTCGCGCCTCAACCGGTTCCAGACGGCCTGGGGCGTGTTGTTGTTTTGCCTCAGCCTGAATCTGGCGTGGGCGGATTACCTTCAGGCCGAGACCAGCCGCCGCATCGTGAGCGACACGGCCAAGGACGGCTGGTTCCGCCCCGGCCGCCATTGTTTCTATCTGGGAGATTCCTTCACCAGCAGTTACCTGCGCGAGGCCGGCTGGCTGCCCGCTTTTCCGCGCACGGCGCTGGAGCCGGGGGATCTGGTCCTGCGGCAGGAAGTCACCATGCCGGCCTGGTGGTTCCGCGTGGCGGCGCGGCCGTTCTCCCTGGTCAAGACCTACGATTATTCCAGCCGCGTTCCGCTGCGCGTGATGGACAACCGCGGCGCGGCGGGTTTCTACGCGTCGGCCTGGGGCGCGCTTCCCTTCACGTTCTCGGAAAGCCCGCTGGAACGCTATCAGCTCCTGCAGGTTTTGCCCGAGTCCGGAAGCGGAAAAACAAAATGAGCGCGAACCGCTTCATCCTCCACGTGGACATGGACGCCTTCTTCGCGCAGGTCGAGCAGAGGGTGAACCCGTCGCTGAAGGGGCTCCCCGTGTTCGTGGTTGGCCGGCCGGGCAAGGCGCGCACCGTGGTGACGGCCGCGTCCTACGAGGCGAAGAAGTTCGGCGTGAAGTCCGGCATGAGCCTGCCCGACGCGCTGGCCCTCTGTCCCAACGCGGTGCGCGTTCCGGCGGACACGTCGCGTTACGTGGACGTGTCGGACAAGATTTATGAATCCCTGTTGGTGTACTCCCCGCAGGTGGAGGCCGCTTCGGTGGATGAATTCTACATCGACGCGACGGAGACGGCGGCCCGCTGGGGAGGACCCGTCGCTATGGCGCGGGACATCAAGGACCGCATTTTGCGCGAACAGGATCTGACCTGTTCCGTGGGCGTCGCGCCCAACAAGCTTTTGGCCAAGTGGGTCGCTGGCCGCGACAAGCCGGACGGCCTTTCGGTGCTGACGCCGGAAGACGTCCCGCGGGAATTGGAGCGGCTGCCGGTCGGCGAACTTTACGGCGTCGGCCCGGAACTGCGCGGCAAGCTGCGGGCGCTCGGCGTGCTGACCTGCGGCGAGATGGGGCGCCACCCCGTGGGCGAGTTGGTCGCGCACTTCGGCGTCTGGGGCTACCGCCTGTCCGCCATGGGCCGCGGCCTGGACGACGCGCCCGTGGCTTTTTCGGCCGACGCGCACGACGCCAAATCCGTCGGCCACACGCAGACGATCCCCTACGACGCCAAGGGCCAGGAGGCGCTCCACTCCTGGCTCATGCTGCAGTGCGAGCGGGTCGCCGCGCGGCTGCGGCGGTACAATCTGGCGGGTCACGTCGTCACTTTGGTCCTGCGGGACAGTTCCTTCGTGGGCTGGAGCCGCCAGAGGCGTTATTCCGGGCCGACCCAGGACGCGGCGGAGATTTTCCAACGGGCCTGGAAGCTCTTCCCCGAGCAATGCCGTAAGCATTCCTTCCGGCTGGTCGGCGTCTCCGTGAGCGACCTGGCGCCCAGCCTGCAGCTTCCGCTGACGATCGAGGACCAAAAACGCCGGAGGCTCCTGGAGGCGCAGGACAACATCAACCGCCGCTTCGGCGAATACACCATCCTTTCCGCGCGGGCCATTGCCGCTAGGTAATCCCTTTCCACAAACAGGGACCGTGCGTGGCCGCACGGTGTGCCGGGCTGCTTCGGCGCTAGCCGAGGCACCTGATTGTCGGAAGGTGTAGGATGGCAAGCCAGCGCCCGGTAGCGGCTTTTAGATTGAAAACATATTGCAATCCCGCCTAAGCCGTGTACAATTGTTCTAGCCATGTTTCAAACGAACCGCTCCATTATTCTGCTCAGCCTCATGCTCCTCGGAGCCGTCTCGGGACCCGTCCTGGCGAAGCCCAGCGACATGCGCAACGCCTACGAAGACGGATGGAAATGGTACGTCCACCGCCGGTCTCAGGGAGCGGACACGGGCGAGCTGGTGGACATCCTGCAAACGCTGAAGAAAAAATACGGGCATACCTATTTTAATTTGGACCGCGTCGACCGCGCCTTGGGAGAGTTGGACGGGAACGGCGTTTCCGCGTCCTATGACGCGTCCAGCCACGAAGCCGCCGCCGCGGCGCGCGCGGCCGAAGCCGCCTGGCTCCCGGCGGAAACCCCGGCCTATACTATGCCGGCGGTGACGCGCCCCGCGCCGCCTGTCCCGCAAGCCGCGCCGGTCATGAAACAGCCGGAGCCGGCGTTGCCGGTCGCGAAACAAGCCGCTCCCGCGAGCCAGCCACAGGATCCCTTTGAACGCTACCTGGCTTCCCAGCAGGCAAAGGTGAAAGCCCAGGAGCAAATTCCGCCGCCAGTCGCCGCCGCGCCGCCGAAGGTTTCGCCTCCGGTTCAGGCCGCGGTCCCGGACGCCCCTTTGCAGAACCCCGCGGCGCAGGCCAAGATCGACGAACTTTCCAGCCCCGACGACATCGTGAAGGTCAAGGCCGCCCAGGCCCTGGGCGATATGCGGGAACCGGGGGCCGTGGGCCCGCTCATCCGGATGCTCGGGGGGGATTCGACTTTCGCGTCCATGGCCGCGTCGGCGGCGCTGGCGAAGATCGGCAAGCCGGCTCTCCAACCGGTGATGAACGCTTTGCAGGACGCGAACCCGAATGTGCGGATCGGCGCCTGCGTGGCACTCGGCGACATGCACGATCCCGCCATCGGCCCGGCCCTGCAGAAGGCGACGCTGGACCGGGACAGCCGGGTAAGGCGCGCGGCATCGACCGCATTAAGCAAAATAAAACCCGCGAAGTGAGCGGCATGCATTTAAAGGGAGGGCGACATGGCTGACGCAAAGAAGCGCATCCTGGTGGCGGACGATGAGGCGATCCTTTTGGACATGATGATCGAGTTCTGCGACGACATCGGCGTGGAGGGCATCCCGGCGGAAAACGGGACACAGGCGCTGGAGAAGGCGCTCTCCGAAAAGCCCGACGCGGTGCTGGTCGACAACCGCATGCCGGACATGCTCGGTTTGGCCGTGATCGAGAAACTCAAGGCCGCGGAGGCGACCAAAAACCTTCCGGTGATCCTATTGTCCGGCGACGCGAAACTCGTTGAGACCGAAGCCAAGAACAAGGGCGCCGCGGGCGTGCTGCTCAAGCCCGTGACCCGCGCGACCCTGAAGCAGATGCTGGAGTCCTGCATCGGCAACTGGTAAGCAAACAGACGTTCCCCACTTCCGCTTTTCGCCGGCATCCCCATGCCGGCTTTTTTATGCCTGTTTTCTCCGCATTCGTCCTTCGGATTTCATAAAATAAACGCTCGATTATGCAAACCCAATTATACCCATCAGGTCTGAAAGGCCTGCGCGTGATGGCGTTTGAAACAAGTCGCGGCCGCGATCTGTCCGCGCTGGTTCGACGGCAAGGGGCGGAGGCGATCATCGCGCCTGCCCTGCGCCAGATGCCGGCCGGGGACCGCAAGGCCGTCTTTTCCTTTGCGGAAGCGCTCCTGGCAGGGAACGTGGACGCGGCGGTTTTCTTCACCGGCTCCGGGTTCGAGGCGTTCCTGGATACCGTGGGTCCGCGCTTCGAGCGGAAGGATATCGTAAAGGCCTTGAAGGGGTTGACACTGATCGCCCGCGGCCACAGGGCGGTCCAGTCGCTGCGCTCCGTGGGTTTGAGGTCGGAAATTTTGCCGTCTGAACCGGTCACCTCGGTGGCGATCCTGAAGGCGATCGACGACAAAAAGATTTCCCTGGCCGGCAAGCGCGTGGCCGTTCAGGAATCCGGCGTACCGAACGTGGCGTTCCTGACCGCGCTGGAGTCTCGCGGGGCCCAGGTCCTTCGCGTCCCGGTCTACCGCTGGGCCTTGCCGAAGGACACGCGCCCGCTGCGGAACGCCGTCCGGCAAGTCGCCGCGGGCCGGGTCGACATCCTCCTTTTTACGAACGGTTTTCAGGCCGGCCATTTGCATCAGACGGCGCAGGAGATGGGTTTGTCCGACGTTTTTTCCCGCGCCCTAAGCGGGACCGTGGTGGCGTCCATCGGCCCTCACTGCAGCGAACGTTTGAAGGAGCTCGGCTGGCCGGTGGACATCGAGCCTTCCCTTCCCGCCTTGGAGTCTTTGGTGTCCGAAACCGCGGCGCGCGCCCCGGCGGTCCTTTCGCGGAAGCGCTCCTCGAAGTCCATAACGATGAAAGATCGAGCGGCCCATGTCGAGCCCGCGGCCGATCGTCTCGCCGGCAGCCTCTTCATGCGCGCCTGCCGACGGGAAAAGACCGAGCGCACGCCGATTTGGCTGATGCGCCAGGCCGGGCGCTACATGAAGAATTACCGGGACCTGCGCGCAAAGGTGTCCATGCTGGAGCTGTGCAAACACCCGGACCTGGTGGCCGAAGTCACCGTGGACGCGGTGAAGCGTTTGGGCGTGGACGCGGCCATTATTTTTTCCGATTTGCTTTTGATCGTGGAGCCGCTCGGTTTGGATCTGGAGTACGCCAAAGGCGAAGGCCCCTTGATCCGGCCTCCGGTCCGGACCGTCGCCGACGTGAAGAAGTTGCGCCCCGTGGACGTGGATGAGTCCCTCGGTTATGTGCTGGAGTCTTTGAGGAAGACCCGCGCCGCGTTGCCGCCGGACATCCCGCTGCTCGGGTTTTCCGGAGCGCCTTTCACCCTTGCGTCCTATCTGATCGAGGGCGAAGGGTCGCGGAATTACATCCGCACGAAATCATTCATGTACAACGAACCCGCGGCCTGGGACCTCCTGCTCACCAAAATTTCAAAATGCCTGGCGGACTTCCTGAACAAGCAGGCCGAAGCCGGCGCCCAGGCCGTGCAGGTCTTCGACAGCTGGGTCGGCTGCCTGTCGCCGGAAGATTACCGGCGTTTCGCGTTGCCCTACAGCCGCCGCGTGATCCAGGGCGTCAAGAAAGTCCCGGTGATCCACTTCGGCACGGGGACGGGCGAGTTGCTCGGATTGATGAAACAAGCAGGGGGAGATGTGATCGGTTTGGACTGGCGCGTGGAGCTGGACCGGGCCTGGAAAAAACTGGGCGACGTGGCCGTGATGGGAAACTTCGACCCGGTCGCGTTGTTTTCGAACCCGACGGAAATCCGCCGCCAGGCGAAACGGATTTTAGGACAGGCCGCCGGCCGTCCCGGCCACATCTTCAATCTGGGCCACGGCATCCTGCCGGAAACGCCGATGGACAACGTCCTCGCCCTCGTGGAATCCGTCAAAGAACTAAGCGCGCGGCGATGACCAAGAGAGCCGTTCTCCTGATCGGTTTCGGAGGTCCCACGAAGCTGGACGAGGTCCGCCCGTTCCTCGACAACGTTTTGCGCGGGCGGCCCGTACCTCCCGAGCGTTACGAGGAAGTCGTCAAGCAGTACGAACAGATCGGCGGGGCGTCGCCGTTCAACGCGCTCGCTTTTGAATTGGCCGATAAGCTTAAGAAACAGCTGGCCGCCGACGGGATGGATTTCCCGGTCTATGTCGGTATGCGGAATTGGTCGCCCTACCTTCTGGAGACCGTGGAACGGATGGTTTCCGACGGCGTGACTGACATCATCGGCATCGTGCTCTCGTCCTACGTGTCCGAGCCCAGCTGGGACCGCTATCTCCAGGCCATGAACGAGGTCTTCGCGAAGATGGGTGGCCGCGCTCCGGGCATCAATTACGCGTCGGTCTGGTACAAGGAGCCCGCTTTCGCGAACGCCGCCGCGGACCGGATCAAAGCGATCACGGGCGGTTGGAGCGACGAACGGAAAAAATCCGCCCGCTGGATCTTTACCGCGCACAGCATCCCGGTCCCGTCGGACATGCGGTCGCGTTATTCCCGCCAGGTTGAAGTGGCTTCCGGGAACGTGGCGAAGCTCCTCGGGCTCGCGTCCTGGAGCGTCGCCTATCAAAGCCGGAGCGGACGCCCGGAGGACCCCTGGCTGGAGCCGGACGTGGGAGACGCCATCCTTAATTTCGCCGGCCAGGCCGAAGACGTGGTGGTCATCCCGATCGGATTTCTCATGGACCATGTGGAAGTGTTGTTCGATTTGGACGTCAAGGCCCGCCGCGTGGCTGATGAGGTCGGAATAAATTTCTTTCGTGCGGGCACGGTCGGGAGCCATCCCGATTTCGTCCGGCTGTTGTCCGGCCGCGTGAAGCGCGTCGCCGACAAAGAGCAAGCGAAGCTTTCCCTATGAGCGTGCCGAAAAAAATCATCGTCATCGGCGCCGGGATCAGCGGTTTGGCCGCGGCCCATCGATTGGTGGAACTGTCGCGCGAGAGCGGCGTTCTCCTGGATGTCAAAATCCTGGAAGCGGCGGACCGGGCGGGCGGCGTCATCCGCACGCAACGCCGCGACGGCTTTCTGTGGGAAGAAGGCCCCGACAGTTTCATCACGGACAAGCCCTGGGCGCTGGACTTGTGCCGCCGCCTCGGCCTGGAGTCCGAGATCATCGGGACCAATCCCCAATTTCAAAAGAGTTACGTCCTCTGGGGCGGGAAGCTGCATGCGACGCCGGAAGGGTTTTATCTCCTGGCCCCCACCAAGTTCTGGCCCTTCGTCACGACGTCTCTTTTCTCCTGGCCCGGGAAGCTCCGCATGGGCATGGATTTGTTCTTGCCCGCCAGGAAAGGCGGCGCCGATGAGAGCCTGGGCGATTTCGTCCGCCGGCGGTTCGGCCGGGAGGCTTTGGTCCGGATGGCCCAGCCCATGGTGGCGGGGATCTATACGGCGGATGCTGAGCGATTGAGTCTGAAGGCGACATTTCCGCGTTTCCTGGAACTGGAGGCGCGGCACGGCAGCGTGATCCGCGGCCTCTGGGAAGCGCGCCGCCGGCGGGGCATGGCGAAGGGCGTCAGCGGCCCGCGCTACGGTTTGTTCGTGACCTTGAAAAACGGCCTTTCGACGTGGGTCGACGCGTTGACGGAACAACTTCCTCCCGGTGCGATCCGGCTCCGGACCCAAGTTCAATCTGTGGAGCGGCGGAACGATTCATGGCGGGTGTCTCTCGGTTCGGGGGAAACCCTGGAAGCGGACGCGCTGGTCGTCTCTCTCTCGGCGTCCGGGGCCGCACAGGTCCTGAAAACCGCCGATTCGGTTTTATCGGATGAACTGTCTTCGATCCCCTACGCGGATTCCGCCACGGTGCATCTGGCCTACGACCGCGCCGCGGTGAAACGTCCGTTGGACGCTTTCGGCTTCGTGGTGCCGGAGGCTGAGAAGCGCGCCTTCATCGGCTGCACCTTCACCAGCGTCAAGTTCGCGGGCCGCGCGCCCGAGGGGAAAGTCATGCTCCGCGCTTTCGTGGGAGGGCCCGCGCTGAAAGAATTGCTGACAAAGTCGGGGGACGACATCGCCCGCATCGTCCACCACGATTTGTCGAGAATTTTGGGGATCACCGGATTGCCGCTTTTTGCGTCGGTCTGGCGCGGGCGGGACGTGATGCCGCACTACGTCATGGGGCACCAGGACCGCGTTCGGGCCATCGAGGAGCGGTTGAAGGGATTTCCGGGTTTGGCTTTGGCCGGCAACGGGTATCACGGCCTGGGCCTGCCGGACTGCGTGCACAGCGGCGAGCGGGCGGCGCAGCAAGCTTTCGGGTCGGTTTTTCAAACGGACGTCGTGTCCGCGTGACGGTAAAACCGGCCCTTCTTTGGTTTCAGCAGGATCTGCGACTGACGGACAATCCCGCGCTGGAGGCAGCGGTTCGCGCGGGGCCCGTCATCCCGCTTTTTATTTGGTCGCCTGGGGAGGATGGCCCCTGGCCCCTGGGCGGCGCCGCCCGTTGGTGGCTTCATCGGTCACTGGAGTCACTGGATGCGGATCTGCGAAAAAAAAACGGACGGTTGGTCCTTCGCCGGGGTCCGGTGCTGGAATGTCTTAAAAAAATCGTCAGGGAAACCGGGGCCCGGTCGGTTTATTGGAACCGTCGTTATGAGCCGTCGGCTGTCGCGCGAGACAACGATTTAAAAGAAAAATTAAAAACCGAGAGAGTGGACGCGGAGAGTTTCAATGGGTCGCTGCTGTTTGATCCGTCGCGCATCAGAAACAGAAGTGGTGATCCGTATCAGGTGTTCACGGCTTTTTGGAGGTACTGCCGCGCCCTACCCGATCCTTTGCCTCCGCGGCCGGTCCCGGTTAAGATCCCCTGGCCGGCGACTTGGCCGGCGTCCGATACCCTGGCCTATTGGAGGCTCCTTCCTGGAATTCCCTGGCACCGGGCGATGGAAAAGGAATGGAGTCCCGGAGAAAGCGGGGCGCGGAAAAAATTGGATCGGTTTTTGCGGGAGGCGCTGGAGAGTTACACGGAAGGGCGCGATCGTCCCTCAGAAGTGGCGACCTCACGGCTGTCACCCCATCTGCACTTTGGCGAAGTGGGGCCGCGCCAGGTTTGGCACGCGGTCTCGTCCCGGATAGCCGGAAAAAACGTCCGGGCTTCTTTGGGCGCGGGCGCCCATTTGCGGCAGCTGATTTGGCGGGAATTCGCGCACTACCTGCTTTTTCACTTTCCGTGCACCGACCTCCGGCCGCTGAGGGAAAAATTCGGGAGGTTCCCTTGGGCAAGGGAGAGCCGTTTGTTGAAGGCTTGGCGGAAGGGGCGGACCGGCTATCCTCTGGTGGACGCGGGCATGCGGGAACTGTGGTCGACGGGTTGGATGCACAACCGCGTGCGCATGGTGGTCGGTTCTTTCCTGGTGAAGGATTTGCTTCTGCCGTGGCAGGAAGGAGCCCGTTGGTTTTGGGATACGTTGGTGGACGCTGATTTGGCCAACAATACCTTGGGTTGGCAGTGGGTGGCGGGATGTGGCGCAGACGCGGCGCCTTATTTTCGGATCTTCAACCCGGTATCCCAAAGCGAAACGTTTGATCCGGCGGGGGAATACATACGGCGGTGGGTCCCTGAGTTGGCGTCCTTGCCCTCGGAATGGATCCACCGGCCGTGGCTGGCCCCACCCGACGTTTTAAAAAAGTCCGGCGTCGACATCGGCGGGACATATCCCGCGCCGATTGTGGACCATGGAATGGCCCGGGCCCGGGCCTTGCGCGCATTTCGAAAGATGAACGACCGAACGAAGACTTTCCAATAAAGGAGAATTCATCATGGCCGGAGAACATATTTTCACGATCGAAGATTTGAGCAAGAGCTACGGACCCAAGAAAATTTTCGAGGGCATCCATCTGTCCTTCTACCATAAGGCCAAGATCGGCATCGTCGGCGAAAACGGTTCCGGAAAATCCACCATGCTCCGCATCATGGCCGGCGAGGAAAAGGATTTTCGCGGCAGGGCCGAGCCCATGAAGGGCATCAATATCGGATACCTTCCCCAGGAACCGCGCCTGGACCCGGCGAAGACCGTCCGCCAGGAAGTGGAGTCCGCTTTCACCAAGATCAACGCAATGCTGAAGGAGTACGAGGCGATATCGGAAAGCATGTCCGATCCGGGCGCGGAAGCAGACATGGATAAGACTTTGGAAAAAATGGGCCGGCTGCAAGAGCAAATCGAGGCCGTGGACGGCTGGAACTTGCAGCGCCACGTGGACGTGGCCATGGACGCGTTGGTTCTCCCTCCCGACGAGCTTCTTTGCGGCAAGCTGTCCGGCGGCGAGGCCCGGCGCGTGGCCCTCTGCAAGATGCTTCTGCAAAAGCCCGACATCATCCTGCTCGATGAACCCACCAACCATCTGGACGCGGAAACCGTCAGCTGGCTGGAAACGACCCTGAAAGAATATCCGGGCAACGTGATCGTGGTCACGCATGACCGTTATTTTCTGGACAACATCACCAAGTGGATCCTGGAGCTGGACCACGGCCGCGGAATTCCCTTCGAGGGAAATTATTCCGCCTGGCTCGAGGCGAAGTCCAAGCGCCTGGCGCTCGAAGATAAAAAAGCGTCCAGCCTGCGGACCCATTTGGACAACGAGCTGGCGTGGATGAAGCTGACGCCCTCGGGCCGTCGCGGCAAAAACAAGGCGCGCATCCGCGAGTATGAAAAATTGGCGGCGAGCCATAAGGAGATGGACGTGAACGCGCTGGACATCCAGATCGCGTCGGGCCCGGCCCTCGGGACCCGGGTCATCGAGGCGAAGAACCTGTCGAAGGGTTACGGCGAGAACGGCTTGATCAAGGACGCGAACTTCGAGATCCCGCGCGGCGCCGTGGTCGGCATCGTCGGCCCCAACGGCGTGGGAAAGACCACCCTCTTCCGCATGATCGTGGGCGAAGAAAAGCCGGATGCGGGCGAACTGACGGTCGGACAGTCCGTCGTGTTGTCCTACGTCGACCAGAAACGGGAAACGCTGGATCCGAACAAGACGGTTTTCGAAGAGATCAGCGGCGGCGTGGAGTTCCTCGAGATCGGCGGGAAGTCCGTCCCGGCCCGCGTCTATCTCACGCGGTTCAACTTCCGCGGTACGGACCAGCAGAAGAAAGTGTCGTCCCTCTCCGGCGGGGAGCGCAACCGTCTCCACCTGGCGAAACAGATGCTGAAGGGCGGCAACGTGCTGCTCCTGGACGAGCCCACGAACGATTTGGACGTGGACACGCTGCGCGCGCTGGAAGACGCCATCACGGACTTCGACGGCTGCGTGCTGGTCATCAGCCACGACCGGTTTTTCCTGGACCGCGTCTGCACGCATCTGATGGTTTTTGAAGGCGAAGGAAAAATCCGCTGGTTCGAGGGGAACTTCGAGGAATATCAGGAAAAGCGGAAGGAAGAGCTCGGCGGGCGGGAAGAGAACCGGCGTTCGAAGTATAAGAAGCTTACACTACGGTGATCCATGGTTTCAGGTCTAGCGACCTTCAACCATTCCCTTGGCCACCCGGCCTAGGTCAAAAAAAACCCCGTCACTGACGGGGTTTTGAGACTGAACTATCAGTCTGTTGTGCTGGCTAAGCCAGCTGCCTATATTATGCCTCCGGAGAGTCGTTAAAGTCAATCAAAATCAGGCGATCTGTGAAGAATTTACAACTTAATTTTCGCATCTATAAATCAACATAAAACCATACCACAAAATACATTTTTTTTGGATAATAACCCATGAAACCCATTCTGCGAACAGCCAAACTGTTTAAAGCTTTTTTCGTTTCCAAGGGATTGATCGAAGTCTTGCGCGGCGTTGATTTGTCCGTGAACCCAGGCGAATTCGTGGCGATCCAGGGCGCGTCCGGCAGCGGCAAGTCCACGTTGTTGTCGTTGCTGGCGGGCTTGGACCAACCCTCTTCCGGTGAAGTCGAACTGGACGGCGAGCGGCTGGACGGGATGTCGGAAAACGAGTTGGCGCGAGTGCGGCGCGAAAAAGTGGGGTTCGTTTTTCAGGCGTTTCACTTGGTCCCGAGCTTGACACTGTTGGAGAACATCTGCCTGCCCGCGGCGTTTCAGAAGAACACATTTTCCATCGAACACGGCCGGACGCTTTTGGAAAGCGTGGGCCTTTCGCACCGGGCGGGCTTCTTCCCGGAGCAGATTTCCGGCGGGGAAAAGCAGCGCGCCGCCATCGCCCGAGCCCTGGTGAACGATCCGGCGATCGTCTTCGCGGACGAACCCACGGGGAATCTGGATTCCGTCAACGGGAAGAATGTGCTGGAGCTGTTGGAGTCCCATACCAAAAAAGCCGGACGGACCCTCGTCCTCGTCACCCATGACGCGGAGATCGCCGCCCGCGCCGATCGCCGGATCCATTTGAAGGACGGCGTCGTCGTGCCGGAATGAACGCACTTCGTTTCGCCCTCCGCGAAATCATCCACCGCCGGGGTTATTCCGGGCTGTTCGTTTTGTCCGTGGGCGTGGGCGCGGCCGTGCTGATGGCGCTGGCCAGTTTCAGTTCGGCCGTGGAGCGCGCCATCACGGACCAGGCCCGTGAACTTTGGGCCGCGGACATCACGGTGGAAGGCTCAGAACCCCTTTTGAACAAGGCCGAACCGTGGATCCGTTCGCGTTGGCCAGGTTCATCTTCCTCCCGCACCACGGACACCATCTCCATGGTCCGCCATCCGACTACGGGCCGGGTGGCCCAGGCGACCCTTTCAGCCTTGACGGACAATTACCCTCTCTACGGAAGAATCGAAATCCGCTCCGGCCGGCCTCTCCACTCTGTTTTAAAACCCGGCGAGGCGGTGGTGGGCGAAAAACTCCTGCGGCAACTGGATGTCTCCGTTGGCGATAAGTTTCAGGTCGGGAACCTGACCCTTACCGTCGCGGACGTCATCGCCTCCCGCACCGACAGCCCCACGTCTTTCTTCGAATTCGCCCCGTCCGTGTTCGTCACGCCGGAGGACCTGAGCGCCTCCGGTTTGATCGCTCCGGGCAGCCGCGCTCGAAACACCCTCTACGTGAACTTTCCCGCCGGACAGGATTTGGCCCGGGCCATGCGCGAAATCAAACAGCACGTCGCGGGCGAGACCAACGACGTGTCTTCCTGGACCACCGACAACCCGGGCATCTTGAAGTTCATCAAGCGGACCCTCCTCTTCCTCAAGTTTCTCGGCCTGCTCACCTTGACCCTCGGCGGCGTGGGCGTGGCCGGAACGCTTTCCGCCGCGCTGAACGCCTCCACCCGTTCCATGGGAATGGTCTTCGCCCTGGGCGCGCCACGGGCTTTCGTCCTGAGGATTTGGCTTTGGTGGGTCGCGATCCTCACCTCCGCCGGAATGTTCCTGGCCCTGCTTTTGGGAAAAGGCGTCGCCGAACTGCTGATCGCGGTCTTCGGCGATCTGTTGCCGCCCCAGCTTTCGCTCGGTTTTCCGGTCAGGGCTCTGCTTCAGGCCGCCTCCGCCGGGTTCGGCGCCAGCCTGTTGTTCGCCATCCTGCCGCTGATGAAGCTGATGGACATTCCGCCCAACGCGATCCTGGCCGAGGAGGTGCCGGTTTTTCCGCGGCGCTGGACGCGGTCTTTCTTCGTCCTCCTCGGGTCGGCGGCGGTTTTCTATCTCATCGTGCTGTCGCAGGTGGGGCGCCCGTTGATGGCGTTGAATTATTTGGGAGGGCTCGTCGGCGTTCTGGGCGCTTCGTGGCTCCTGGCCACGGCCGCGCTTTGGCTGGTGCGGCGGCTTTTCCTCGCGCGCTCGTCGCCGACCCTGCGGTTGTCGGCGCGGGGGCTTTCCCGGCCCGGCAACCTCAACCAGGCCGTGGTGGTTTCTTTGGCCGTGACCCTGGCGACGCTGATGTCGCTCTTCCTCCTCGAAAAAAACCTGACGGCCCAGTTCGTTGAATCTTTTCCCGAAAACATGCCCAACGTATTTTTCATCAACATCCAAAAAGACCAGGTCGGCCGGTTCAAGGAAATATTGGGACAACCCGACGCCCGGCTGTTCCCGCTGATCCGCGGCCGCGTGGTCGCCGTGAACGGCGGCCCGGTGCGGTCGGTCCAGAAGCGCTCCGAATCCAAGCACGGCGAGGGCGACCGGCTCACCCGCGAGTTCGGCTTCACCTTCGGCGAAGATATCCTGCCCACGGACAGCGTGGTCGGAGGAGGATCGTTATGGGACGAGAACGTTCAAGGCCCCCAGGTCTCCGTCTTCGACGAATATCACACGCGTTTTGGGATCGATATCGGCGACGTAATCACCGTGAATATCTTGGGGATGAAGATCGACGCCACCGTGACGTCCCTCCGCTCCATCAACCAGTCGGTGCGGCAGCCGTTCTTCTATTTTTATTTCAAGCCGGGCGCCATCGACGCGGCGCCGTACACGCTGATGGGCGGCGTCCACGTGGCGCCGGGGAGTTTGTCCGGCGTCGAAATGGAATTGGCCGAGCGGATGCCCAACGTGACGACCATCGACCTCACGGAAGTGGCGGCCCTGACCGGGAAGATCATTCAGCGGCTGACGCGGATCGTGAACACCCTCGGGCTTTTCGGCGTGGCGTCTGGTTTGCTCCTCCTCGTTTCCAATCTCTGGACGACGCTGATGTCCCGCACGCGGGAATCCGTCCTCTACCGGACCCTCGGCGCGTCCACGGGCCAAGTGACGCGGATATACATTTTGGAATACGCCTGGATCGCGGCCATGGCGGGCCTCGCGGCTTTTTTGGTGGGAAATATTTCGGTTTGGATCATCTTGAAAACGGCGTTCGAGCTGAAGTTCGAGCCCTACGCGCCGTTCTCGGTTTCCCTGTTGACCGGTTTGGGCCTCGGCATGGTGGGCCTGTCGTGGCTGGCGTCGCGGAGCGCTTTCCGTTCCTCGCCCATGGAGGTGCTGCGGCATGAATAAATATATTTTCTATTTAATGGCGGCCGCCTTTATGGGATGCGGCCAGGGGGAAAAAGCGGCGGGCCCGATCGCGCCTTCCGCTCCTCAGGCGCCGGCCGTGAAGATCATCGCTTTCGGCGACAGCCTGACCGCGGGCAAGGACCTGCTCGATCCCGAACTGGAATCGTGGCCGGCGATCCTGGAACGCAAACTGCGGGAGGAAAAACACAGCGTGGAGGTCGTGAACGCGGGGCAGTCGGGCGACACGACCTACGACGCGCTCAACCGCCTGGATTTCACCTTGTCACAAGGGGGCGACGTCGTCATCGTCGCCTTCGGCAGCAACGACACGTTTCAGGGCAAAGACCTCAAGGACATCGAGAAGAACCTGGACGAGATCGTCCGCCGGATCCAAGAGAAAAAGATGGACGTGGTCCTTTGCGGGATGAAGACCTTTCCCAACTTCGGGTGGCACTACGCCGGCGCCTACGAGAAGATTTTTCCCCGGGTGGCGAAACGCTGGGACGTTCCCTTCGTTCCGTTCCTGCTGCAGGGCGTCGCCGGCATGGCGCAATTCAATTTGTCGGACGGCATCCATCCCAACGCGACCGGACATCAAATGATCGCGGAAACCGTTTTCCCCGCAGTGAAGGGCGTGCTCAAGTCAAAAGGAAGATGACGCGCGTCATATTTTCGCGCGGCGGAATTGATAGAATGGCTTCACGGTCAGGAAGGAAGGTCCCCCGTGGCAGAAGACGCTTGTGAATTTCCCGCGTTCAACGGCACATCCGAGGAAATCGTCCAAGTCCTGAAGCAATCCAAGACCATCGCGGTGGTGGGGATGTCGCCCAAACCGGACCGGCCGAGCCACGATGTGGCGAAATATTTAATGGACCACGGGTTTGAAGTCATCCCCGTGAACCCGGGGCAATCGGAAATTTTGGGCCGGAAATGTTACCGGAGTTTGAAAGACGTACCGGGCGAAATAGACATCGTCGATATTTTCCGCCCGTCCGACGCCGTGCCGGAGATCGTCGAAGAAGCTGTCGCCAGGGGCGCGAAAACAATTTGGATGCAGCTCGGCATCGTGAACAACGCCGCGGCGGAACGCGCCAAAGCGGCGGGCATGACGGTCGTGATGAACAAATGTTTGAAGGTCGAGCACGTTCTCTTTGCCCGTAAACCGAAATTTGATTAATGCAGTCATTCCGACGAAAGTCGGAATCCAGTTTACCTGGACCCCGGCTTTCGCCGGGGTGACGATTTGGAACTGTTTGTTAAAATGAGGTATCATCCCAATTCCCATGGCCACTGAAACCGAATCCGAATCCTCCTGTTGGAACTGCGTTTGTCTGTCGTCTCTGACGAAAAAGGGCCTCATGGCCATTTCCGGCCTGGCCCTGTTCGGGTTCGTCATCGGACATCTGGTCGGCAACCTCCAGATATTCCAGGGGCAGGACAAGCTGAACCACTACGGCGTCTTCCTCCGCAGCATCCCCGGCCCGCTCTGGGCCGCGCGGATCGGCTTGTTGGTCATGCTGGTCATCCACATTCGGACCTCGGCCCAGCTGGCCGTGGAAAACCGCCGGGCGCGGCCGGAACAATACGTGAAGAAGAATTCCGTCCGGGCCACGCTGGCCTCCCGCACAATGCTGTTGTCCGGTTTGATGGTGTTCGCCTACGTCGTTTACCACCTTCTGCATTTCACTTTCGTCAAAGTCCATCCGCAATACGCCCATTTCATCGACCCCCTGGGCCGCCACGACATCTATTCCATGGTGGTGCTGAGCTTCCAGGATGTGACGATCTCCGCCGTCTACATCGTCGCGAACTTCCTGCTGGCCTTCCACTTGAGCCACGGGCTTTCCAGCGCGTTCCAAAGCCTGGGTTTGAACAATGAGAATATTTTGAAGAAGCTGAAGCTCGCCGGTGTTTTCATCGCGTGGGCCGTTTTCATCGGATACGCTTCGATCCCGCTGGGCGTCCTGTTGAACATCATTAGACTTCCCGCCACTCTGGTGGTCCCTTGAGTTCCGTCCTCGACCCCAAGGTCCCGTCCGGCGCGCTGGCCGAGAAATGGGACAGATATAAGTTCGACATGAAGCTCGTGAACCCGTCCAACAAACGGAAGTTCTCCGTGATCGTGGTCGGCACGGGACTGGCAGGCGCCTCGGCCGCCGCGACCATGGCGGAACTCGGCTACAACGTCAAGACTTTTTGCTTCCAGGATTCGCCCCGGCGGGCCCACAGCATCGCGGCCCAGGGCGGCATCAACGCGGCCAAGAATTACCAGAACGACGGCGACAGCGTGCAGCGGCTGTTTTACGATACGGTCAAGGGCGGGGACTTCCGTTCCCGCGAAGCCAACGTCTACCGCCTGGCGCAGGTCAGCGCCAACATCATCGACCAATGCGTGGCCCAGGGCGTTCCCTTCGCCCGCGAATACGGCGGCTTGCTCGCGAACCGCTCCTTCGGCGGCGCCCAGGTGTCTCGTACGTTCTACGCCCGCGGCCAGACGGGGCAACAGCTTCTGATCGGCGCCTACCAGGCGTTGAGCCGGCAGATCGGACTCGGCAAGGTGAAAATGTACCCGCGCACGGAAATGCTCGAGCTCGTGGTCGTCGGCGGCCAGGCGCGCGGCATCGTCGTCCGCGACTTAGTCACAGGACAGATTTCCAGCCACGCGGCGGACGCGGTGGTCCTCGCGACCGGCGGCTACTCCAACGTTTTCTATCTTTCCACCAACGCGGTCGGCTGCAACGTGACCGCGATCTGGCGCGCGCACCGCAAGGGCGCCTACATGGCCAACCCCTGCTACACGCAGATCCATCCGACCTGCATCCCGCAGGCGGGGGACTATCAATCCAAATTGACGCTGATGTCCGAATCCCTGCGCAACGACGGCCGCGTCTGGGTGCCGAAGAAAGCCGGCGACACGCGGAGCCCGCAGAACATTCCCGAGGACGAGCGCGATTACTATTTGGAACGGAAGTATCCCAGTTACGGCAACCTCGCGCCCCGGGACATTTCGTCCCGTGCGGCCAAACAGGTCTGCGACGAAGGCCGCGGCGTGGGCCCCGGGGGGAAAGGCGTGTACTTGGATTTCGCGGAGGCCATCGGCCGTGTCGGGAAGGACGTCATCAGGGATCGCTACGACAATCTGTTTGAAATGTATGAACGCATCACCGGCGAAGATCCCTACACGGTCCCGATGCGGATCTACCCCGCGCCGCACTACACCATGGGCGGCTTATGGGTCGACTACAATTTGATGAGCAACGTGCCGGGACTCCACGTCATCGGCGAAGCGAACTTCTCCGACCACGGCGCCAACCGCCTCGGCGCCAGCGCGCTGATGCAGGGCCTGGCCGACGGATATTTCATTCTCCCTTACACGATCGGCCATTACTTCGCTTCGGTGAAACCCAAGCCGGTGAAGGCCGATCAGCCGGAATTCAAACAGGCCGAAGCCGAGGCGCGCGAGCGGATCGAGAAACTGCTTTCCATCAAAGGCAAGCGCACGGTGACGTCGTTCCATCGCGAGCTCGGCCACTTGATCTGGGAGAATTGCGGCATGTCCCGCACGGACGCGAGCCTGAAGGAAGCCATCAAGAAGATCCCGGAGATCCGGAACGAATTCTGGAAGAACGTGAACGTGCTGGGCGAGAAGGAAGATTTCAACCAGGCGCTGGAGCGTGCCGGGCGCGTGGCAGATTTCCTGGAGTTCGGCGAACTCATGTGCCGCGACGCGCTGCACCGCACGGAATCCTGCGGCGGCCATTTCCGGGAGGAAAGCCAGACCGCCGAGGGGGAAGCGAAGCGGGACGATTCGAAGTTTTCCTACGTGGCGGCCTGGGAGTTCAAGGGCGTGGGCGCCGAACCCGCGATGCACAAGGAAGATTTGGCGTTTGAAAACATCCATCTGGCGGAGCGTAGCTACAAATGAACCTGACACTTTACGTTTGGCGGCAAAAACACGCCCAGGACAAGGGCCGCATGGAGAAATACGAGGCCAAGGACATAAACGACCATATGTCCTTCCTGGAGATGCTGGACGTCGTGAACGAGGATTTGACCAAGCGCGGCATCGACCCCATCGCCTTCGACAGCGATTGCCGGGAGGGGATCTGCGGCATGTGCTCGCTGGTGGTCAACGGCGTTCCCCACGGCCCCGAGCGCGGCACCACGGTCTGCCAGCTCCACATGCGACACTTCAAGGACGGCGATTCCATCTACATCGAACCCTGGCGCGCCCGCGCGTTCCCCGTCGTGAAGGATTTGGTCGTCGACCGCACCGCCTTCGACCGCATCATCCAGGCCGGCGGCTTCGTCTCCGTCAACACGGGCGGCACCCCGGACGCGAACTGTCTTCCGATTTCAAAGACCGAAGCGGACACCGCCATGGACGCGGCGGCCTGCATCGGCTGCGGCGCCTGCGTGGCGGCCTGCAAGAACGCCTCGGCCATGCTGTTCGTCTCCGCCAAGGTCGCGCACCTCCAGCACCTTCCGCAGGGCCAGGTGGAAAAGGAACGGCGCGTCCTCAGCATGGTGGAGACGATGGACGCGGAGGGCTTCGGAAACTGTTCCAACACCTACGAGTGCGAAGCCGTCTGCCCGAAGAACATCAGCGTCAAGTTCATCGCCGAGATGAACCGCTCCTTCGCCAAAGCCTCGATCGAACCCCGAAAATAAATAGACCCGAAAAAAATTATATACTCCCCGGGTGCGCAAACCGACGAAGACACACCGGAGAGAACGTTTCTTGAACTCCGCCGCTTCCCCGGCCCGGCCGGAACGGCGGGACGAAACCCGTTTTGAGCGGATAAAGCTTGAATCCCATACCGACCATATCTTTGTCCGGATCAAGGACAACAAGAAGACCATTCAGTCTGAGGTGCTGGATCTAAGCCTCCAGGGGCTGTGTTTCAGGGCGAAGCCCGCGCTGGATTTCCTACGGACCGGTTCCACGGTCAAGGTCTCGCTGTTGTTGGGCAAGCGGGAACATGCGCTCACGCTGAAGATCGTCAACGACCGGGGGCCCTATGTGGGAAGCCGGATCGTGGAGTCGTCGCCCGAATGGGCGGCCGAGGTCTCGGATTACCTGGACCCCCTCGAGATGGGCCAGCGGCTTTACGAAGTTCGGCCGCAGGCGGTTCCCGAGGGAGATCCCTCGTCCAACCTCCACTGGTTCCGGAGCGAGGCGTCCTGCGATCTTTTCTACTGGCTCGGGCCGGACGAAAAAGTCGCCAAGGTCCAATTGGTCTACGGATGGCAGGTGGTGGAATGGACGCCGGCCTACGGTTTTCGCACCGGGCAGATCGGCGACTCCGCCGGGGATGCCTCTGCGGGGGATCCTTCGGCGCTCAAAGAGTTTGAGCTGAACCTCCCGGCCGACCGCAAATTGGTGGCGGCCGCCCGCCGGGTCGTCCTCGCCGCCCGCGTCCCCGAACCGATCCGGAAGATATTCGCGAAGTAGATCCCGTCCCGCAAACGGGACCACGCCCAACGGCAAGGAAATCCTAGACACGGAAATATGTATTTGCTAAGCTTACCACCATGTTAGTCAAAGAAAAGAAACGTGAGATCGTCGGAAAGATGGGGGCTCGCGCCAATGACTCGGGCAACCCGGCGGTGCAAATCGCCATTTTGACGGAGCGCATCAACGGCCTTCTGTCCGCCCACTTCAACACCAATCCCAAGGACCACATGTCCCGCCGGGGTCTGTTGAAAATGGTGGGACATCGGCGCCGTCTCTTGAATTACCTCCGCGCCTCCAACCCGAAACGATACACGGAACTCATCCGCGAACTGGATCTGAGAAAATAAAAACAACGGCGTTTTTCGGCCGGAGAAGCATGATTCGCAGACAGGGATGCAATGGCCCCTCGATTTCCGAGGGACGGTTGGATCCCTTCCCCGCGAAGCCCACGCGACCCTCCCTGAAAAACGCCTCTTGTTGTTTCCTTCCGATCCCGTCCCCATGCCAGGAGGCATTCCTATAATGAGCAACGTTGAACGTGGCGAAATAGAGATCCAAGGCCGCAAAATGTCCTTTGAAGTCGGTTCCGTGGCCAAGCAGGCCAACGGCGCGACGATCGTCCGCACCGGCGACACCATGGTTTTGATCGCCGTGGCCATGGGCAAAAAACCCCGCGAAGGTTTTGATTTCTTCCCTTTGACCGTTGATTACCGCGACCGCACCTACGCCGCGGGCCGCATTCCCGGCGGGTTCTTCAAACGCGAGACCAAAGCCCGCGACAAGGAAACCCTCACCAGCCGCCTCATCGACCGCTCCTGCCGTCCCCTCTTTCCCGAACATATGCGCCTCGAAATCCAGATCACCGGCATATCGTTGTCCTCCGACGGCGAAAACCCGACGGACATCATCGCCATGAACGGCGCCAGCGTCGCCTTGTCGATGTCCGACATCCCCTGGAACGGCCCCATCGGCGCGGTCCGCATCGGCCGCATCAACGACGAATTCGTCATCAACCCGACCCTGCGGGAGATCGAAGAGAGCTCCATGGAATTGGTCGTCGCGGGCAAGCGGGACTCCATCATGATGGTGGAATCCGGCGCCAGCGAGTTGTCCGAGGAATTGCTGCTGGAAGCCCTGGCCCTGGCGCAGCGCGAGATCGCCCGCATCTGCGATTTCCAGACCGACTTTTTGAAGAACGCGGCCAAAGCCAAGATCGACGTCCCCAAGCCGGAAGTCAACGCCGACCTGGTGAAAAAGATCGACGAGCTGGCGCGCAACCGTTATAAGGAAGCGGTCCGCATCGCGGAGAAAACAGCCCGCGAGAAGTTCATCGACGCGATCAAGGCCGACGTGAAGAAGGCCATCGAAGAGTCGTTCCCGGAAGCGACGGGCGTCGGCGCTTTGCTTGAAAACATCGAATATGAAGAAGCGCGCCGCTTGATCCTGGACGAAAGCAAGCGCACCGACGGACGCGGTTTCGAGGACATCCGCCCCATCACCTGCCAGGTGGGCGTGTTGCCCCGCACCCACGGCTCGGCCATCTTCACCCGCGGTCAGACCCAGGCGCTCGCGACCTGCACCCTCGGCTCCCCCGCTGACCAGCAGATCATGGACGAGCTGGAAGGCGAGTATAAGGAACGTTTCCTGCTCCATTATAATTTCCCCGGATTCAGCACCGGCGAACCGAAGCCCGAACGCGGCCCCGGCCGTCGTGAGATCGGACACGGCGCCCTGGCGCGCCGCTCGCTGAAGCCGATGCTTCCCTCGCTGGAAGAATTCCCTTACACCATCCGCATCGTCTCCGACA
>CAYZXT010000008.1:42638-99333 GCA_964482515.1 uncultured Elusimicrobia bacterium
ATCCTGGAATCCAACGGGTCCTCTTCCATGGCCTCGGTCTGCGGCGGCTCCCTCGCGCTGTTCGACGCGGGCGTCCCGCTGAAGAAACCCGTGGCCGGCATCGCCATGGGCCTGATCAAGGAAGGCGACCGGAAGGCCGTCCTCACGGACATCATGGGGATGGAAGACCATCTCGGCGACATGGACTTCAAGGTCGCCGGCACCGTGGACGGCGTCACCGCCCTCCAGATGGACATCAAGATCGAAGGAATTTCCGTCGAGATCATGAAGCAGGCCCTCGAGCAGGCGAAACGCGGCCGCCTCTTCATCCTCGGCAAGATGAACGAAAAACTTTCCGCCCCCAAACCCGAGATGTCGCCCTTCGCGCCGCGCATGGCCGTGGTGAAGATACCGGTGGACAAGATCGGCGCGCTGATCGGACCCGGCGGCAAGAACATCCGCCGCATCATCGAGGAGTCCGGCGCCAACGTGGACGTGGAGGACGATGGCCAGGTTTATATCACCAGCTCGGACGGTCCGTCCCTCGACGCCGCCAAGCACATGGTGGAAGCGCTCACCGTCGAGGTTGAAGTGGGCAAAATCTACAAGGGCAAAGTGATGCGCATCATGCCGCGCCTGGGCGCCTTCGTGGAAGTGCTGCCCGGCAAGGAAGGCCTGGTCCACATCTCCCAGCTCGACATCAAGCATATCGACAAGGTGGAAGACGTCGTGAAGGAAGGCGACGAGCTCGAAGTGAAGTGCATCGAGATCGACAACATGGGCCGCGTCAACCTCTCCCGCCGGGCGGTCATTAAACCCGGCTCGGAGCTGGAAGTTCCGGCCCGGCCTCCCCGGCGCGAAGATGACCGCGGCGGACGCGGCGGCGGATTCCGCGGCGGCGATCGCGGCGGACGCGGCGGTTTCCGTCGATAAAAGCGGCGGATCGTTTTTGACAGACAGGCGGAGAAAAGATATCCTTTTCCCGCCTGTTTTTTTGGCTAAATCAGTTCGACCAGCGGGGTTTTCCCTTGAGCGATTCGAAATCACCATCCGATAAAAACGGCAAGAAGCCGTCCCTACCGGCGGAGTTCAAGCCCTATTACGACCTGATGGTTTCCGAGGACCTCCAGGAGTTGGAGGTCCGGGACAAGGATTTCTTCCTGCGTTTGGCCCGGCAGAAGCCCGCCCAGTTCCTCCAGGCGGCCCCGGCGGTCCAAGCCCATCCGGCGCCCGCGAAACCGGCCGCCAAGCCGGACGTTCCTCCCGAGCAAAACCAGTTCCATTCCATCGCCTCTCCCCTGGCCGGGATGTTCTACCGGTCCCCTTCGCCCCAGTCCCCGTCCTTCGTCAAGGAAGGCGACAATGTTTCCCTGGGACAGGTCCTGTGCATCGTGGAAGCCATGAAGGTGATGAATGAAATCCGGGCCGACCGGCCGTCCATCATCCGCAAGATCCTCGTCGAAAATGGAAAACCCGTTTCCGCCGGCCAAAATCTTTTCCTCGTGGACCCTGTCTCCTGAAATGACGAGAGCATCCTTCTCGCTCCAATCAAATAGCGCTCCGTACTTGTCCGCTGTAGAGACAGCGGGCGAGTGGAGACCCCGCGCTAGTGGGGTCGTCCCTTGATCGCGACCGATGTGGATCTTTCCGACGTGGGACGGGTCGCGGGCGATGTCTGGCACTACCTGAATCTTAACGGCGAAACTTCCTCTCTGAAAATCCGTTCCGCCCTTCAAATTCCCCAAAGCCTCCTTTTTTTATCGCTGGGCTGGTTGGCCCGGGAAGGGAAAGTCCGTTTGGTTTCCGGCGATCAGGGCTTTCTCATTTCACTCAAACAAAGTTAAAATAGCATCACGTCATTCCCCAGGAGACAACGGTGGATCGGAGCCTTTATTTGAAAGCGTCGGCCAAATCCAAAAAGAACAAACGCCGCCAGGAAATCGTCGGCATCGGGTTGATCGCGCTCGGCATGCTGGCATTTTACGCCGTCATGTTCCCGGCGGGCGAGTGGGGGAGACACATCAAGGGCGGCCTGGCCTGGGCTTTCGGCGGCGCCCGGATATTGTTTCCGATCTGGATGGCCTACGTCGGCCTGCGGCTGGCCCTCGCCAAGTCCTGGACGCACCTGGCCCTGCGCATGGCGCTCTGGGCCGGCTTCTTCCTTTCCCTCTGTTCCCTTTTCACCCTCTTTGGCCAAGCGGCCTTCAAATCGAATTACGGCGGCGTCCTCGGATTGACCGGGAGCGAATTCTTCGCCCGGTTGCTCGGCGTGCCAGGCGCCTGGATCGTGTTCCTGGGGGCCTTCGGCTTGATCCTTTGCGGTTTGTTCAAGGTCACGCCGGTCCACGTGGCGCACACCGTTTATTCCCGGCTCAAGGCGGACCTGGAAGAGTGGCAGCGGGCCAGGGTCCGTCCGGAGTATAAAAAGCCGCCGGTGGTGAAGCCCCGGCCGCTGGCCGCGCCCGCCGCCGCGTTGGATCCCGTGACGCCGCAGATCACCAAGCAGACGGCTTTTGCCGCCGACGCCAAGAACGGCGAGGCCGTCAAAGAAAAGGCCGTCCCCGAATTCGCCAAGCCCCCGGCCATCAAGAAGCCCAAGCCGCAGCCGGAACCCGAGGGCCAAGTCTCCCTTCCCTTCGACGCGCCTCCCCCGCCGCCGAACATGGACGCCTACGAGTTGCCGCCCCTTTCCCTCCTCGCGGACCCGAAGCCCCAGACCCAGGAGCAGTCCGAAAAAGATTTGATCAACAAAGCCCGCCAGCTCGAGCATACCTTGGCGACCTTCGGCGTGACCGCGCGGGTGACGGACATCCATCCCGGCCCGGTGATCACGCGCTATGACCTGGAACCGGCCCCCGGCGTGAAGATCAGCTCCATCGTCACGCTCTCCGACGACATCGCCCTCGCCATGAAGGCCCAGCGCGTCCGCGTGCTGGCCCCCATCCCGGGCAAAGGCGCGGTGGGCATCGAGATCCCGAACAACGAGTCGATCACGGTGACGCTCAAGGAAATCCTCATGGGCCCGGCGTTTCAGAACGCCAAGTCGCCCCTGACCTTCGCCATCGGCAAGACGACCTCCGGCGAACCCACCGTCGGCGACCTGGCTTCCATGCCCCATTTGCTCATCGCCGGCGCCACGGGCGCGGGGAAATCCGTTGCGGTGCACGCGCTCATCACGTCCATCCTGATGCGCGCCAAGCCGAACGAAGTCAAGTTCATGCTGATCGACCCCAAGCGCCTCGAGCTTCCCTTCTACGACGGCATGCCGCACATTTACGACCCGCGCACCGCGCCGGAGAACGCGCAGGTCATCACCAACCCGAAGGAATCCGCCAAGGCCCTGACGCGCCTGGTCAAGGTGATGGAATACCGCTACGAGCAGTTCGCCAAGGCGAACGTCCGGAACATCGAGTCCTTCAACCAGAAGCGCACGGCGGAAAACCTGCCGCCGGAATTCTATATCGTGGTGATCGTGGACGAGCTGGCGGACCTGATGCTGATCGCCGGCAAGGAAGTGGAGGATTCCATCCAGCGCCTGGCCCAGATGGCCCGGGCCGTCGGCATCCATTTGGTGCTCGCGACCCAGCGCCCGTCGGTGGACGTGATCACCGGCGTCATCAAGGCGAACCTGCCGGCGCGCATCGCGCTGCGCGTGGCCTCTCAGATCGACTCGCGCGTGATCCTGGACGTGAACGGCGCCGAGTCCCTGGTGGGCAAGGGCGATATGCTGTTCCTGCCCGTGGCGGCGCCGGCCCCGATCCGTATCCAGGGCGCGTTCCTGTCCGATAAGGAAGTGAATTCCGTCGTCGCGTTCTGCAAAAAGCAGGCCAAGCCGTTCTACGACGACATCTTCGCTAAGATCGCCGCGTCCCAGGCCGCCAACGAAGACGCCGAAACGAAGCAGGAGATCGACGAGGCCCTTCGCCTCATCATGGAGCGCAAGCGCGTGTCCCAGGACCTGCTCAAGGCGCACTTCGGATCTTCCGCCCGCGCGACGAACGTCCTTTCTCTCCTGGAGGTCCACGATTTCATCCACAAGCCCGAGGGCACCAACAAGTGGGAAATCAATTTCGACAAGATCGCCGATTATATGCGGATCCCGCCGCCGCAGGCCAGCGCGGATTAGCAAAAGGAAAACAGTCACGGTGAGAAAACGCCACGCGCTTTTGATGGCCCCGTTTTTCATAGCGTCTTCGCTCTCGGCCGCCGATGAATCCCAGGCGGTGCTGGACGCCATGGCCCGGGCGGAAAAAAACATCCGGACGCTGAGTTTCTCCTTCAAGCAGAACACCCACGTCCGCGTGACCAACGACAAGCAGGAAATCCGCGGCAAGGCCTACTTCCAGCGGCCCAACCTCTTCCGGGTGGAGCATACGTCGCCGCGGTCGCAGACCGTGGTGTCGGACGGCAAGACTTTGTGGTTTCACAACCCGGCGGCGAACCAGGTCTACTCCGACAGCTGGGAGAACTGGAGCAAGTCCGGCGGATTTCCGCAGGGCCTTATGCCTTTCCAGACGGACGTGGACGACCTGCGCAAGCGGTACGACATCGTCCACGAAGGCAAGTCCAAGGGGCTAGACATCCTTAAGTTGACTCCCCGGGAGCCGGGTCCATGGCCGTACACTTTCCGTTTTTGGGTGGACCGCGCCGAGGGCCTGCCGGTCCGCACGGAGATGGAGTCCCAGAGCGTGACCGCCACCACGGAGATTTCGCAGCTGAAAACGAACCCCGCGCTGCCGGAGGATTTGTTCCGCTTCACGCCCCCGAAAGGCGCCGACGTGCTGGGCGCCCCGCAACCTTTTACGACGAAATAATCGGCACCGGCGACTCTCTAAAGGACCCCACGATAGGATGGATAACATGGCAGACGAAACAGCACCCACCACCCCCATAGGTTTGGGCGAAGCCCTCAAGACCCGGCGGCGGCAGAAAAACTACACACTGGAAATGGTCAGCCAGGAGACCCGCATCTCCACGCGCTTCCTCCGAGCTTTGGAAGAGGAGAAATGGGCCGAGTTCCCCGCGAAGGTCTATCTTGAAGGGTTCCTCCGCCATTACGGCAGCTTCCTCGGCCTGGACGGTGAGGATTTCGTGAAGAAGTGGCGGGAGGCCCAGGCGAAATCGGAAAAGCCGGCCCTCACGCGCGTGTCCAGCACCCATTCGGTTGAATCCGAGGAAGAAGCGGCTTCAAAGAGCGCCTTCCGGCCCGAGCTCATCTTTTTGGGGGCCTTGATCATCTTTTTGGGCGCGCTTTATTTCGTGACCGCGCGTTTGGAGAGGTCCCGCTCGCACCAGGCGGCGGAAATCGCGCCCGTGGCGACGGTCAACGCCCCGCCGCCCGTCCCGGTCTCCGCGGAACTCGAAGTCTACGCCAATAAATCAGTCTGGCTACGCGTTTGGGCGGACCACCGCGTCCGCTTCGAGGGGATCCTTCCCCGCGAAGGCCGCAAGTCCTGGACCGGGTTGAGCTCTTTCCGGATACAATCCGCGAACGTCAAGTTCCTGGACGTGACCGTGAACGGCAATCCCATCGCCGCTTCGCTGGAAAAGCCGGACGAGTTCGTCTGGTCCTCCACCCAGGCGGTGACGACGGAATTGACGCCACCGGCCACGATGGAAACGGGCGCGGCCGTCACGCCCATCCGCTCCCTCAGTTCCAATTCCACGGGTTTCATCCGCCGCCGCGCCCCGGCCCCTCCGGCCGTCGAGCAGGCGCCCGCTCCGCCCGTCCAATGATCGAAACCCGGGGCCGCGCCGCCTTCGTGGTCCTTGGTTGCGCCAAGAACCAGGTGGAGGCGGAATCCATGTCGTCGAAGCTCGCCGGCCTCGGTTGGGAGATGACCGCCGATATCCCCAACGCCTCCGTACTCGTGGTCCATACCTGCGGTTTCCTTCAGGCGGCCCGCCAGGAGGCCCTCGACACGGTCGCTCAGTTGCGAAAAGCCGCGCCGCGCTCCTTCCTCGTCATGACCGGCTGCTTCGCCCAATATCTGCCCGACAACCAAAAGCCCGCGGGCGTGGACGCCATGCTCGGCACGGGGGAATTCCATCGGCTGCCCGAAGTCCTCGCCCGAAAAAACACTCAGAGCAAAAACGGTTTTTCGCAAACCGCGCCGGTGAAAGCGCCCGCCGGTTTCCACGACGCGACCCTGTCCCGCCCTCTCCGCCGCGGACAGCTGTCCTCCTATTTAAGGATCTCCGAAGGCTGCAACCATCGCTGCACGTTCTGCATCATCCCCCAGCTCCGCGGCAACCTGAAAAGCCGCGCGCCCGAGGAGATATACGCCGAGGGCCGGGACCTCGTGTCGCGCGGCGTGCGCGAGCTGGTCGTCATCTCCCAGGACACGACGGACTACGGCGGCGACCTGCCGGTCAAAAAGAACGTCACCGGATTGCTGAAGCCCATGCTCGGCTGGAAGGATTTGACCTGGCTTCGCCTGCTTTACGCCTATCCGTCGGAAGTGGGCGATGATCTCATAGACATGCTGGCGCAGGAGGAAAAACTTTGCGGCTACCTCGACATGCCGCTGCAACATGTGTCCGACCGGATCCTGAAGGCCATGGCCCGGGACTGGGGCCGAGACGAGACCATGAAACTCCTGGAACGCCTCCGCCGCCGCGTGCCGAACCTCACCCTGCGCACGACATTGATCGTGGGTTTCCCGGGCGAAACCGACCGGGATTTCCAGGAAATGCTGTCGGCGGTTGAGGCGGGATTTTTCGACCACATGGGCGTGTTTCCCTATTCGCTGGAGCCGCGTTCGCCTTCCGCGCGATCGGAAGACATCGTCCCCAACGAGGTCGCGCAGGAACGCACCCAGCGCTTGTGGGACGCCCAGAGCCGCGTGATGGAGAAGAAGAACAAGGCGCGCCTCGGGGCGGAGATAGACATCATGACCGAAGTGGGTCCGGACGGGACGCCGCTGACGCGGGGTATCCACCAGGCGCCCGAAGTGGACGGGCAGGTGATCCTCGAAAAGCCTCCGGCGCACGCCGGGTTCCACCGCGCGCGCATCACGGGGTTCCAGGGCATCGACCTCACCGCGGAACTCGTTCCGGCCAAAAGAAAACGAGGAGCCATCGCGTCATGAACCTTCCCAATCGCCTGACGGTTTTGCGCCTCATGCTTTTCCCCGTATTCATGGTCTTCACCTACACGGACAACGTCTATACGCGTTCCCTCGCGCTGTTGATCTTCATCGGCGCGGGCATCACGGATCTGGTGGATGGTTATCTCGCGCGCAAATACAACCAGGTGACGGCCCTGGGGATTTTCCTCGACCCGCTGGCGGACAAGCTCATCGTCACCTCGGCCTTCATTTCTTTCGTCGGCCTTCCCGAGACCCATGTGCCGGCCTGGATGGTGGTGCTGATCGTGGGGCGGGAATTCCTCATCACGGGACTGCGCTCCCTGGCCGCCTCCCAGGGGAAGATCATCAGCGCGGACGACGGGGGGAAGTTCAAGACCACCGTGCAGACCGTGGCCATCATCACGATCATGGTGGTCCTCATCATCAACTCGGGGCTCAGCCACTTCTGGGGGACGTCCGTCCGGAAGCTGCACGAGACGACCAACTGGCGTTCCGGCCCGGCCCTTGTGCTGGAGTGGACGCCCTACTGGATGGTCTTCGTGGCCACGCTTTTCTCCCTCGTCACGGGCACCAGTTACCTGCGCAAGCACAGCGATTTATTGAAGGAGCAGGCTTCGCGGTGACGGAAAAAATAGTCCTGTTCTTCTCCACCGCCGGTTTCGTCAGCGTCCTTCCTTATAAAGTCATCCCGTTCAAAAAATACAAAGGCGGAGGCCTGCTGGGCAGTCTTGTCGGATGGGGGCTCGCCTGGCTTTGGACCGGCGGCAACGGGCTTCTATGGATCATTACCGTCGCGTTGGTCCTGTTTTCCGTTTGGATTGGCCACCGCGCGGAGCAGATTTACGGACAGCACGACGACCCCCGCATCGTGATCGACGAAGTGGCGGGCGTCTGGGTGGCGGCCATGTTCGTTCCGCGCGCTTTCGGGCCGATGCTCGCGGCGCTGCTCCTCTTCCGCGTGTTCGACGTCTGGAAGGGCCCCTGGGGGAACGGCGCGGCCAAGCTCCCCGGCGGCTGGGGCGTGGTGGCGGACGACATCGTCGCCGGCGTCATCGCCAACGTGCTGGTCCGGGTCGGCATGCATTTTTTCTAGTACCTTCGATCCCCTTCCTGCAATCAGGGGACCATGCCCCATCCGACTTGCCGGGGCCACGCTTAGCAGCGACGGCCTGGCGGCAAGGTTCAGTAAACCTTCAGACAACCCGCAGTTATTCTTCAGGCTTTTCAGGCATCATATCCATATCGCATGTTGCGGAATGAAAATCGGTATGCTACCATACATTTGTGTATATCGAGATCAATTCAACCATCGGATTTCAATCCACGGAGGTGTGACGTGTCCAAAGAAGATAAGATGAAAGCCCTGTCGTTGGCCCTGTCCCAGATCGAAAAACAATACGGAAAAGAAGCGGTCATGAAGCTGGGCGACAAATCGTCCAAGATCCGGGTGGACGCGATCCCCACGGGCGCGCTTCCGTTGGACATCGCCCTGGGCATCGGCGGCGTTCCGCGCGGCCGCGTGATCGAGATTTACGGGCCGGAATCCTCCGGCAAAAGCTCCCTTTGCCTCCACATCGTGGCCGAAGCCCAGAAGCTGGGCGGCACCGCGGCCTACATCGACGCCGAACACGCCATGGACCCGGAATACGCGAAGAAATTGGGCGTGAACATCGACGAGCTTTTGATCTCCCAGCCGGACTCGGGCGAACAGGGTTTGGAGATCGCGGACCAGTTGGTCCGGTCCAGCGCGGTGGACGTGATCATCGTCGACTCCGTGGCGGCGCTGACGCCCCGGGCCGAGATCGAAGGCGAGATGGGCGACGCCCAGATGGGCCTTCAGGCGCGGCTGCTGTCCCAGGCCCTGCGCAAGCTGACGGCCACCATCGCCAAGTCCAAGACCTGCGTGATCTTCATCAACCAGCTCCGCCAGAAGATCGGCGTGATGTTCGGCAACCCGGAAACCACTCCCGGCGGTTTGGCGCTGAAGTTTTATTCCTCCGTTCGGCTGGACATCCGCCGCATCGAGTCCATCAAGGCCGGCGACCAGGTGGTCGGCAGCCGTGTGCGCGTGAAGGTGGTGAAGAACAAGATCGCCGCGCCCTTCCAGCAGGCGGAGTTCGAGATGTTCTTCGGCGAAGGGATTTCCCGCACCGGCGCCTTGCTCGACCTGGGCGTGAACGCGGGCCTGGTCGAGAAGACCGGCACCTGGTTCATGTACAAGAACGACCGTTTGGGCCAGGGCCGCGACAACGCGAAGGCCTATCTGCGGGACAACCCCAAGGTCGCCGACGAGTTGGACCAGGCCCTCCGCGCCAAATATCTCAAGATCGCTCCGGCCCACGTTCCGGGCGAAGCGGCGGAGGTCGCGGAAAAGGCCCTGGAAAAGATCACGGAGAAACCGGCAAAGGAAAAAGAGCCGGCCCGCGAACTGGCGAAATCAGGGCGAAAGTAATTGCAGATGTCGGATTGCGGATTTCGGAATAATGAAATACCAGATTCAACAAAGAACGAAAACCTATGCTGTTAATATTATTCAGTTAACGGAAAGACTGCCCCGAACGCGTACAGCTGAAATATTAAGCAAACAACTTATTCGTTCAGGAACATCTGTTGGGGCAAACTACCGTTCTGCATGCCGAGACAAGTCAAGAGCTGATTTCATTTCTAAAATGGGAATCGTTGAGGAAGAACTTGACGAGACAATATACTGGCTCGATTTGCTTTCTGCAATTGGGTTAGTGGCTTCTGATATAATCATGCCTCTTAACAGAGAGGCAGATGAACTCTTAGCCATTGTGGTTTCTTCAATTAGAACCGCAAGAAATAATGCGAGAAATAATTGAATTCCGCAATCCGAAATCCGAAATCCGAAATTTCACCGCATCTGAGTGACTTCCTCAAATATCTACGAGTAGAAAAGGGGCTGTCCAAGAACACGGTGGACGCCTACACCTCGGACCTGAAGGCTTTCTTCGCTTTCCTGGATAAATCTGGCGGGACGCCGCTGAAGATCGACCATTCGACGGTCACCGATTACCTTTGGCACCGCCGGGCCGACAAGCTCAAAGCCGCCAGCCTCTACCGCATCGGGGAATCCCTCAAGCAGTTCTACCGCTATCTGCTCCGCGAAGAGATCATCGCCGAAGACCCCACGGCCAACATGGCGTCGCCGAAGCTTCTCCAGCGCCTGCCGAAATACCTCTCCGTGGAAGAAACCACCCGCCTCCTCAGCCGGCCGGTCGACGATCGCGAAAGTTCCATCCGCTTCAAGGCCATGCTGGAAGTGATGTACGCGGCGGGCCTGCGGGTCAGCGAGTTGGTGAACATGGAAGAATCCCATGTGGACATCGAGATGGGTTTCGTGAAGGTGTTCGGCAAGGGGGGGAAGGAGCGGATCGTGCCCATCAACGACCGGGCCGGGGTCGCGGTGCGGAAGTATATGGAAGTGAAGCGGAAGAAATATCCCAACCTGACGCGCTATCTTTTCATCGGCAACCGGGGAAAACCCATTTCGCGCGTGGCGTTCTGGTACCAGTTGAAAAATGCCGCCCTGGCCGCGGGACTCACAAAGCATTTGAACCCGCACATGCTGCGGCATTCCTTCGCCACCCATTTATTGTCCGGCGGCGCGGACCTTCGCTCCGTGCAGGAAATGCTCGGCCACTCGGACATTTCCACCACGCAGATCTACACCCACGTGGACCGCGACCAGCTGAAGAAACTCCACAGGAAATTCCATCCACGAGGATGATGTATATTCGGCTCCGGCTGAATTTCGTCCAGGGACGTTCGAATTACAGCGCAATTCTCACTCGGCGAAGCTCGTCGGACCGCTGAGTCCGACTTCACTTCGACGCCCTGGATCGAAACCCAGCCGGAGCCTCAACCGAAGAGTGTTGAAAGGCTTCGGTCAAATATCTAGAATCAGTGGGATTGAATATCGAACAGGGAGGCCATGATGCCCGTCAGCCAGGAATTGCTGCAGATTTTGGTTTGTCCGAAGTGTAAGGGGAAGTTGGAACACAGGGAAAGCGAAAACCGGCTGCTGTGCCACGCCTGCAAACTCGCCTACGAAATCAAGGACGGCATCCCGGTGATGCTGATCAACGAAGCGAAACCGATCTAAGCCTTATACTTCTCCACCACCATCGCGCCGCCGAGGCCGCCGGAAGCGCAGGCCGCCACCAGTCCCAGCTTCGCGTTGGGATCTTCCTTCATCGCATAGACCAAATTAAGCAATAACCTCACGCCTGTCGCGGCCAGCGGATGGCCCAGCGGGATCGTCCCGCCGTGGGGGTTCAGCTTCTTCGCGTTCCACAAGGTTTCCCAATCCTGTTTGTATTTCTCCCGGCCGACTTTGAAGATCGACAGGCACGTGGCCGCGAAGGCCTCGTGCAGTTCCACGTGGTCCAAATCCGAAAACTTGATCTTGGCGCGGTCCAACGCCACCTGCGTGGCGAACACGGGGGAAATCCCCATCACCGCCGGGTTCGATCCCCAGAAGCCCCAGCTTTTGATTTCCGCCAAAATCTCCAATCCCAATTCCTTGGCCTGTTCCTCCGACGTGACGATGATCACCGCCGCTCCGTCCGACCGGGCGCAGGCGTTGAAGAGCGTGACCGTGCCCTTGGTCTTTCCTTCCTCGTATTGTTTTCCCTGGATGTGTTTGCCGTTGTCCCGGTAGAAGTCCTTGATCGAATAGGCGGGTCCGTCGAAGATGACGGGCGCTTTGCCGAACATCTGGGGCTTTTCCACCAGACCTTCCCGCAGGAAAACGTATTCGTCCTTTTCCAGGATCGTCTTGCCGTCCTTCACCACAGGGATGACATGGCTTTGGTAAAAAGAGCTTTTCTCCGCGTCCAGGCAACGGCGGAAGGTTTCCGCGGCGTAGGCGTCCTGGGCTTCGCGGGAGACGGAATACATCTGGGCGCAGATCTCCGCCGTGGCGGCCATGTTGATTTTCTCGACCGGGTCCGTGAGGCCTTCTTCCGTCGTGTCGGTGATGCAGATGCCCTGGTCCGAGAATAGGGTGTCCCAGTTGGCCTTCACCGTTTCCAGCGACCGCAGCATCTTGTGGGAACGGGAACCGCGGATGGCGTAGGGGAAAGTGGACATGGACTCGGTGCCGCCGGCCAGATACAGTTCTCCTTCGCCCAGTATGATGTGGCGCGCCGACGACGCGACGGTTTCCAGGCTGGAAACGCAATTGGCTTGCGTCGTCATGGCGTGGGCCTTTTCCGGCAGGCCCGCTTTCAGCGAGGAGACGCGGGCTATGTTCGGAGCGTGCGAGCCCTGTCCGACCCAGCCGACCATCACGCCGTCGACGGCCTCCGGATAGAGGGAGGACTTTTGCAGCACGCCGCGCAGGACGGTTTCCATCAAATCTTCGGGGAGCAGTTCGGAAAGGGATTTGGCCAGATGGCCGATGGGAGTCCGCACGCCGCGGCACAGCACGATTTTCTTCGACGATCCGTTCATGACGGCCTCCCTTCCAAGGCGAAAAGACGGCAGGTTTTCCTTCTTAAAGATACCCCGGCGGACGGTATTTGTCAATTCGCATTTATAGGTATCCGCAACGATGTTGCACGGCGCAATCAAAAGCGTTATACTGCTTTTTCGTCAGTAAATCGCGTCGAAAAGGTGATTATGGACAACGACTCCGCCCTGGTGGACAAATTGGTGCGGGCCCACCAAAGCATCCGGAGCCAGCTCTCCAAAGCCATCATCGGACAGGATGACGTGGTGGACCTCCTCCTCACCGCGCTCTTCGCCCGGGGCCACGCTCTCATCGTCGGCGTGCCGGGCCTCGCCAAGACGCTCCTTATTTCCAGCCTCGCGCAGATCCTCGACCTCCAGTTCCGCCGCATCCAATTTACGCCCGACCTCATGCCCTCGGACATCACCGGCACCGACGTTCTGCAGGAAGACCGTTCCACGGGCGAACGCGCGTTCCGCTTCAACCCGGGGCCGGTCTTCGCGAACATCGTGCTGGCGGACGAGATCAACCGCACGCCGCCGAAGACCCAGGCCGCGCTGCTCCAGTCCATGCAGGAATACCAGGCGACGGTGATGGGGAAAACCTATCCGCTGCCGCTGCCGTTCTTCGTCCTCGCCACCCAGAACCCCATTGAGCAGGAAGGGACTTATCCCTTGCCGGAGGCGCAACTGGACCGGTTCCTCTTTCAGATCAACATTTCCTATCCAACGGAAACCGAAGAACGCGACATCGTCAAGAAAACCACCGGCGGTCATTCCGTCCAGATGGAAAAGGTTCTGACCGCGGAGGAAATCCTGAAGCTGCAGGAAGTCGTGCGGAAGGTGCCGGTGGCGGACAACGTGGTGGAGCGCACCGTGGCCCTCGTCCGCCGCTCGCGGCCCAACGAGGCGGGTGCACCGGATTTCATCAAGGACTGGATCGCCTGGGGCGCGGGACCGCGCGCGTCGCAGGCCTTGATCCTGGGCGCCAAAGCCCGCTGCATCCTGCAGGGCCGCACCTCGGTGTCCTGGGACGACGTCGCCGCTTTGGCGGCGCCGGTGATGCGCCACCGGTTGATCCTTTCTTTCCGAGCCGAAGCCGAAGGCGTGCGCGTGGGGGACGTGATCCGGCGCCTGTTGGATGAATCCTCCGGTCCCCGTTAATCCCTCCGCTGTTTCCGTTTTATGTCCCTGAGACTTGATCCCCTGCTGTTGGCCAAGATGGCCACCATGGAGCTCCGCGCCCGTTACGTGGTGGAGGGCGCCTTGACGGGCCGCCACAAAAGCCGGTCGCAGGGACATTCCATGGAGTTCGTCGGGCACCGCGCCTACACGCCGTCGGACGACTGGCGGCGGATCGACTGGAAGGTCTTCGCGCGCACGGACCGCTGGGTGATCCGGGAACAGGAAGCGGAAACGAACCTGCGGGCCGCCGTCCTCCTCGATGTTTCCAATTCCATGGCCTATGCGGGCATGGGGAAGATCCCCAAGGTCCGCTACGCGTCGTTCTTCGCCGCAGCTTTGAGCTATCTCCTGGTCCATCAGGGTGAGTCCGTCGGGCTGTGTTTGTTCGGCGGCGGATTGAAAGATTTTATTCCCGCCCGCGGCGGCGTGGCGCACCTCTCCTATCTTTTGGATGTGTTGGATAAAATCCAACCGGAGGGAGAAACGGATTTGATGGCGTCTTTCGAGCAGGTCGGACAGCACCTTCCGCGCCGGAGCCTGGTTCTGGTCCTCTCGGATTTTTTGCTCGAGCCGGAAAAAATCCTGTCCGCCGTCCGGACGTTGTCGTCGCGCCGCCACGAGGTGGCGGTTTTGCAGATCCTGGACCGCGACGAGATGGAATTGAACATCGACGGCGAGTTCATGCTCCGCGACATGGAGTCGGGCGAAAGCCTTCAGGTGAACCCCGCGGCGGTCCGGGACGATTACCGGCGTTTGATGCAGGGCCGATTGGAGCACACGCGGCGGATGCTGTCGTCCCAGGGGATCGGCCACGCCGTGTTTGAAACGGACATGCCCTTGGACCTGGCGCTGACGCGCTTCCTGCAGGCCCAGTCCGGCAGTCCCGGTCCACGCTTGGCGGCAGCGGTCCGGCAATGAACTTTTTCTTCCTCCATCCTGGTTTTTTGTGGGCGCTTCCCGCGGCGCTGTCTCCGCTCATCATCCACTGGCTGACGCGTCCGCGCCCCAAGCCGCTTCCCTTCAGTTCCCTTGAGTTGATCCGGCTCGCCGTTCAATCGCAGCGGACCTATTCCCGGCTCCAGCAAATCCTTCTGATGGCGGCGCGCTGCCTGCTGCTGGCCGCGCTGGCTTTGCTGTTCGCCCGGCCCACGGTGTTCTTCTCTTCAGCGGCGCGGGGGAGCGGCGATGAGGTGAGCGTGGTGTTTATGGTCGACACGTCCTATTCCATGGACGCCCGCTCCGCCGGCGTGTCCGCTTTGGATCGGGCCAAGGCCCAGGCGTCGGACATCCTCGGAAAACTGGGGCCGCGGGACCGCGCGGGGCTGGTGGTATTTTCCGACCGGGTGGAAATGTCCCTCCCTCTTTCGCAAAATCCGGCCAAGCTGCGCGAGGCCCTGTCCTCTCTAACCGCGACCGACCGTCCGACGCGGGTCGCGCCGGCCCTGAGCGTGGCCTATCAAATGCTCGCGGAAGAGCCCGGCGGCCAGAAGGCCGTGGTCGTCCTGTCGGATTTGGCGGCGAACGGTTGGAAGGAACAATCCAATGTCGCGGGTTTCGATCCGCGCGTCCACCTGGTTTTATGCGAAGCCGCGCCCGCGCAGGGAAACGCGGCCGTGTCCGGCGTGCGCTGGACGGATGACGACGGCGGCGTATTCGATATTCGCTCCTGGGGGAAACCGGCGGAACCGGAAAGGATTTGGCGGATACTGTCCGGCGGAAAAGTCATCGCCCAAGGGCAAGCCCGGCTGTCTGTGGAAGCGGTCCGGCCGTCTTTCCGTCTGCAAACGCGGGCGGCGGAATGGGGGACCGTTTCCCTCGATCCCGACGGCCTGGCGTTGGACGACCGGTATTTTTTCGCGGCGCCTCCCGCGGCCCGGTTTTCCGTGCTGGCGGTGAACGGCTCGCCCGGCGCTTCGCCCGTGCAGGACGAGGCGTTTTATCTTGCCCCGGTTTTGGATGGCCTGGCGCGGCAGGGGAGCCGGGTGAAAACGGTCCTTCAGAGCGAGTGGGGACAGGAGGACCTTTCCGCCGTGGACGTGGTGGTTCTGCTGAACTCGCGTCCGCTGGATGCGGCCGCCGCGGCGAAGCTGCGCGATCATCTGGGCCGCGGGCGCGGACTTTGGGTGACGGCGGGAGACAACGTCGAATTGGCGGGCCCCCTCGGAGATTTGGTCCCGGCCCGGTTCCTGGGCGTTTCGGCGAAAAAGCAAGCCGTCCGTCCGGGACGGGACGCGTCGGCGGCGGCCCTGGGACGGATCCTCTCAGAGGGCGATGGTTTTGAATGGGACCAGGTGGAGATGGGCCGCCGGTTGGACGTGGACCCCGCGCCGGGAAGCCAGGTGATTTTGGAAGGCGTCGTGGACGGCCGGCCCGTGCTGTTGACCGGCCGCGCCCATGGCGGTCCCGTCGCCCTGTTGACCGTGACCGCGGACCGGGATTGGGCGAACCTTCCGACGAAACCACTGTTCCCCGTCCTCGCGCGCGAGTTGATTTTTTTTCTGGCCGGCCGGAGCCAATCTTCGCCGGGGACGTCGCTTTTGGTGGATGAGCCGGTCCGCTGGGCGGCGCAGGACCCGTTCCTTTCGGTGCTGACGGTCCGACGGCCCGACGGCGCTTCGGAGGAAGCGCCGGTCCGCGGCGGCCGTTTGCTGTACGAAAACACGGACCGCGCCGGCGTCTACGAAATCCTCGCGAACGGCGGCGGCCTTCCGCTGGCGCGCTTCCTGGTCAACGCGGACGTTTCGTCCGGCGAAGGAGATTTGGCCCGCGCCGCAAAAAGCGGCGTGGCCTCGTGGCTCCCGGCGCGGGACCTGCTTTGGATTCCCTTCGGCGAACCGGCGGCGCAGAAGTTCGCCGAACGTGTCCGGGGGAAGGACCTGACGTCCGGCCTCGGTTTGGCGGCGCTCCTGTTGTTCGGTTTGGAAATGCTCCTGTCTCAATGGGGTCGCCGCCGGACGGAGCCGTCGCGCGAAAGGGTCTACGCGTGAAAAACAAGCTCGTCCTGACTGCCTTCTGTTCGGTCGTTTCGGTTTGCTTTTCCTTCGCCGGGAACGCCATGCCCGGCAACGATTTCGTGTACGCGCAGCTGAAACACGGCGGCGAGTGGGACCCCTATCCTTCGGTCTGGGAGCAGATCGGCCCCTATCTACAGCAGACCACAAGCCTGTCGCCCATGACCGAGCGGCGCGTCGTGTCCGCCGGCGACGGGACGTTTTTCCAATCGCCCTTCGTCGTGCTGCTGGGCCGCGGCGCCGTTTCGTTCACGGACCAGGAGCTGAACCATCTCCGGACATATCTCTCGGGCGGAGGGTTCCTCTTCGTGGACAACACGGACGCGGAGCGGAACGGCCCCTTCGCGCGCTCGGTCCTCCCCGCCCTGGAACGGCTGTTTCCGGGCGCCGCCTGGGAAGCTTTGCCGTCGGACCACGCGGTCTACCGCTCCTTTTTTCTCCTGCGCGCGGCCGCGGGGCGGCGAATCGTCGAACCGGAATGGAAGGCCCTCAAAATCCAGGGGCGCGTGGCCGCGGTCTATTGCGGCAACGATCTCCACGGCGCCTGGGCGCGGGACCCCCTGGGCCATCCGCTTTATTCCTGCGAGCCGGGCGGGGAACCGCAGCGGCAAGAGGCGGTCAAGGGGATGGTCAACATCGCGCTCTTCAGCGTGACGGGCACCTATAAGACCGACGCCATTCATCAGCCGTTCATCGAAAGGAAGATGGGCCAATGAAAGGCTTCTCGCTCGCGTTCCGGCCCTTGGGCGGGTGGGAAACGGCCCTGCTGCTTCTGGTCGCGGCGGGATTCGCTTTCTTTTTGTGGCGGACCTGGAACGAACGCCGTCCGCCGTTCCGCCGAGCCGTTTTGGCCGCGCTGCGCCTTCTTGCCGCCGGGCTGCTGGCCGTGGCGTTCTTCCAGCCTTCCGTGAAACGCTCCGTGCGGATGAAGGACGCGCCCGTGGCCGTGGTCCTGGACCGTTCCGAAAGCATGGCCGTGGCCGACCTGGAAAATATTTCGCGGTGGAAGGCGGCGACGGACTGGCTGGCCGGCGTTTCTCCCACGTTGGCAAGGGAGTCATCGCCGCATTTTTATCTCCTGGATAAAAAACACGAGAAGGTCGATCCCGCGGACATCGCGAAGACCGCGCCGCGCGGTCCCGCCTCCGATCTCTCCTCCGTGGAATCAATCCCGCGCGAGAACCCGGAGGTTCGGGCGATCCTGCTTCTCACCGACGGGCGCCAGAGCGGGCCGGACCTGGCCTCGGTCTCCGCGCGGCTGGGCGTCCCGATTTTCCCGGTCGGCGTGGGCCGCGCCCTTTCCGCGCCGGATTTGATCCTCGATTCCGTGCGCGCGCCCCATTTCGCTTTCAAGAACACCGACGTGGAAGTGACGGCGCGCGTGGAGAAACGCAACCTGCCTATGTCCGAGGTCACGGTGGAGATCCTGGAAGACAGGCGGCCGGTCGCATCCGGCGTCGCGCGTTTTCCGCCCGGTTCGGACACGGGAGAGATCGTCGTGCATTTGAAACCGTCGGAAAAGGGATTGAGGACCTACACGGCGCGGGTCCCGGTCTTCGGTTCCGAATCCAACCGGCGGAACAACAGCCGTTCCTTTTCCCTCGACGTGTCGCGGGACCGTGTCCGCGTGCTCTATATTTGCGGCCGGCCCGGCCCGAACTACGCGTACCTGCGCGAGCAATTGAAGTCGAACCCTTCCGTCGACCTGGTGTCCTTCGTGATCCTGCGCGATCCGGAGGACGTGGTGAATTTTCCAGAGCAGGAATTGTCCCTGATCCCGTTCCCGACGCAGGACGTGCTCTTCCAGCAGTTCAAGACCTTCGACCTGATCATTTTCGAGCAGTTCGCCTTCTCGACGTTCGGCATCGCGCCGGCGCACCTGTCGATCCTCCGGGAATATGTGGAAAAAGGCGGAGGGCTTTTGCTGGTCGGGGATTCCGCCGTCCTCGGCCCGGCGAGCCCCTACCGCAACACTCCGATCGAAGAGCTCCTGCCCGTGGCGCTGGACGAACTTTCCGCCGCGCCGGAGCGGTTGTCCATGGAAGTTTCCGAAGCCGGGCATCCGGTGATGGCGTTGGAAGATGACGTTTCCTCCTCGGCGGCGGCGTGGCGCGGTTTGCCGTCCTTGATCGGAGACGGGCGTTTGCCGTCCCGCGCCAAACCGAAGGCGCAGGTCCTGGTGTCGGTTCCCGGCCCGGGCGGGCGGTTGCCTCTCCTGGCGGTGTGGCCGCGCGGCAAGGGGCGCGTGATGACGTTCTCCTCCCTGAACTCCTGGCAATGGGCTCTGGGCGAGTCTGGCCGCGGCCGCGGCACTTGGGCCTATCAACGTTTCTGGAACAACCTGTTGCGATGGATGAGCGCGTCCGAGGATTTCCGCTTGGTCCGACTGGATTTGCCGCGGGGGCCGTCGGAGGCGGGCGGCGAAGTCTGGCTGCGCGCCTTCGTCCGGGACGAGAATTACCATCCGCTCGCTTCGGGCGACGTCATCGCCACGGTCACCTCGCCGTCGGGAAAATCCATCCGGCGGACGCTGCGCGCCCTGGGCAAAGGGGAATACGCGGACAACGTCGCGCTGGACGAAACCGGTCCCTACCGCGTGACGGTCCAGGCCTTCAGCCGGCAGAAACGGATCGGCGAGGACCAGGGGGAAATGCGCGTGGGTCTGCCCTGGGACGAGAACCGCGACACGTCCACGGACTTCGCGTCCCTGGCGAAGGCGGCCCAAGCCGGCGGCGGCGAGTTCGTCACGCTGGAGAACGCCACGCCCGAATGGCTGGAGAAGAATTTGGATTCGGTTTCCCGCGCGGAACAAAAATCCGCCGCGCCTTGGAACGCGCCTCTCGTCCTGGTCCTGTTGACCGGCGCGCTCCTGGCGGAATGGACTTTCCGGCGGCGCTGGGGGGCGGCATGACGATGGTTTTTTTACGGCGCGCCGCCCTCAGCGCGGTTTTCCTCGGACTCTGGGCGATCTACCTCGCGAACCTTTCGCCCTCCGTCGGCGTTGGCGACTCGGGGGAATTCATCACGGCCGCGGCGACGCTCTCCCTGGCCCACGCGCCCAGTTATCCGCTGTTCGCGTTGGTGGGGAAAGCCTTCCACGCGCTGGTCCCCTTCGGCAACGTCGCCTACCGGCTCAATTTGATGTCGGCTTTTTTCAATTTTTTGTCCGCCTCGTTGATTTTCCTAATGGCCCGGCGGATGGGTTTGTCCCGCCCGTCGGCGGTCATGGCGGCGCTCCTCGCCGCGAGTGCGCCGGCGTTCTTCCACAACAGCCTCGTGACGGAAGTGTTCGCGATGAACACGTTCCTCGCCCTGTTGTTTTTGAACGCGGCGTTCCTTCCCTGGCCCCGGGGCGGGATCCTGTCCGCCTTCGTGTTCGGGCTCGGGTTGGGAAACCATCAGACGCTCGTGCTGGCCGCGCCGGCGGCGGGGATTCTTCTGTGGCGCGCCTGGCGGCAGACCTATGACGGGCCTGTCGATTTTTCCCTCGCGGTCAGGCTCAAGGCGCGCTACGCTCCCTGGGTCTTGTTCGCGCTCGCGCTCGGGCTGAGCGTCTATCTCTTTCTTCCGCTGCGCGCGCCGCAGACCCCGCCGTTGAATTGGGGAAATCCCCACGACCTGAACGGCGTGATCCGCAGCTTCCTCCGGAAGGATTATGGGACGATGGCGCTGGCCCTCGGGGACCAGCCGCCGCGCACCCTGTCCGCAGGTCTTCAGCAAATGGCGCGTTATTTCACCGCGGGCATGGGAGACCAATTCACCTGGCTTGGCGTGGGGATCATCTTCCTCGGCTTTTGGTCCGTCTGGCGCCGGGACCGGACCGTCGCCCTTTCCTTGCTCGCGGCCTGGTTCCTGTCCGGGCCGTTCTTCGCCTGGCTGGGAAACCTTTCCTTCGACGCGCAGTCCGACGGCGTGTTGGAGCGTTTTTATATTTTCCCGGCGGTCTTCGCCGCCTACGGCGCGGGTTTCTTCTTTGATGCCGTCTGGCGGCGGAAGAAAATCGCGGCCAGCCTGCTTTTCCTCCTGCCGGGGTTCATCCTCGCCCGGTCGGCGGAGACCTACCCGCTGCGCGGGGATTTCCTGGCACAGGATTACGCGCGGAGCATCTTCCGCACCCTGCCGCCCGGAGCGGCTTTTTTCATGGACGGCGGGGACGACACCTTCTTCACCACGGCGTTCCAGCAGTTCGTCCAAAGGCAGCGATCCGATGTCCGCCTCTTCGACCGCGGCGGACTGGTTTTCAAAAGCGCCTACGGCTCCGATTTTCGCGGTCTGAATAAAACTTCCAAGGAAGCGCGCCGTCAATCGGTTGAGAAATCCTGGCTGGAGAGGGGACCGCTGTTCTATTCCACCATGAATGAAAAAATCCTCGACGGCGCGCCGCTCGCCCAGGCCGGGTTCCTGTACGGGGCCGGGGGCGGCAGCGAAAGGGATTTCCATTGGCATCTCTACGCGATCCGTTCCCTTTATCCGCCCGCGTCGAAGGACTATCGCACCCTCGCCCTGGCGCCCTACTTTCCATACCTGGAGGCCCGTTCATTGTGGCGCGACGGCAAGTTTGACGAAGCCGTGGAATTCCTGGACCGGGCCTGGCGGATGGGGCCCGGCGTCCCCTGGCTGCGGAACAATTTCGCCGCCGAGACGCTGGCGTTCGCCTACGGCCGGCTGCAGGCCGGGGATTGGGCCCGCGCCGAAATCCTTTCGCGCAAATGCCTGGACGCGGACCCGGCGAACATCACGGCCATGAGCAACATGGGTGTCGTCGAGGAGCGAAGGGGAAATCTCGACCGCGCGGCGGAATGGTATGAGCGGGCGATCCGGATCGACCCGCGCCGCGTTCAAGTCCTCTACAATTTATCGGTGGTCCGCTGGCGGCAGGGCGACTGGAAGCGGGTCGTCCCGTTGCTGGAGCAAATTCTTCGGCTGGAACCGGGCCACGAGTTGGCCCGCCGTTATCTTCCCCAGGCGCAACAGAGGTTGGTGTCCCATGGAGGATAGGCGCTGGCCGGCTTGTTTTGTCTTTCTGCTTTTGTGGGCGCGTTATGTCCGCTCCGCGGCGCCGAGCCTGATGCCGGGCGATTCCGCCGAACTCGCGGCCGCGGCGTCTTCCCTGGGCGTCGGCCACTCGCCGGGATATCCGCTGTTCGCTCTCCTCGGAAAAATCTTCACGCTCCTCCTTCCGTGGGGCAATGAGGCCCTGCGCATGAATCTATTTTCCGGCTTCGCGCTGGCCCTGGGAATCGCCTGTCTCGTTTTTGCCTGGACGTCTTCGGGCAGGACCATGTCCTGGATGCCGCTGGTCCTCTGCGGATTGGCCCCCTTGACCGTGACGCTGGCGTCATCGGCGGAAGTGTTCGGCCTGAATGTTCTGTTCGCCGCGTTGCTGTTTTTGTCCATCGAGAGATTTTGGGGTGAGACCCAGCCGCGGCGGTTCCTCCTTCTGATGGTCTTCGTTTGGGCCCTGGGGTTGGGCAACCAGCAGACGCTGTTGCTTTTGGCGCCGGCCCTGGCGTGGATCGTTTTCCAGCGGCGGAACCTTTTGAATTCGAAGATCGTCGCCGCGGCGGCCGCGCTCGTGCTGCTGGGATTCTCGGTTTACGTTTATCTCTACCTGCGGTCCCGCGCCGCTCCGTTGCTGAACTGGGAGGAGCCCGGAACCTGGGACCGCTTTTGGAAGGTGGTTTCCCGCGCGCGCTACGGCAGCCTTCAGCTCGCGCAGGGAACGCCCACGCCGCGGAGCTTTTCCTCGCTACTCATTCAGACGGAATTCTTCGCGTCGCGCCTTCTGCACAACATCGGCTGGGCGGGCGCGGGGTTGTTGCTCGCGGGAATCGCGGCCGGTCTGGGCCGGAGTGTGCGGAACAAAACCATTTTCTACGGCGCGGCCCTTCTGATCTCCGGGCCGCTGTTCCTTTTTTGGGCGAACGTGTCCCCGACGGTGAAAACCGTGGAGATGCTGGACCGTTTCCTCCTGTTGCCGCTGGTGATCGGTTTTTATTTCATCGTCCGGGGATGGGAAACTCTTCTGTCCGGGCGGTCATGGTCACGATACGTCGCGGCGGCCCTCGTGGTCTTATGGGTTTGGCCCCTGGCCCGGGTGGGCGCGTTCGGTATTACCGAACGGCGGAATTTCATCACCCTGGACCACGGCGAGAACGCGCTGCGGACGCTGCCGCCGTCGGCGCTGTTGATCGCGGACCGGGCCGATGAAACCGAGTTCGCGCTCTGCCATCTCCTGGTCGTGGAGAACGCCCGGCCGGACGCGGAGTTCGTCGACGCCAACGCGGGCGTGACGACCAGCCGCTACGGCGCGGATTACTATGGAATCTGGGGAAAACCCCGGCTGGCCCGCCGGCAGGCGGCCGAAACCGCGTGGATCAGCGTGAGCGCGCGCCCGGTCTATTACGCGTCTCTGGACTTGAAGCAGCTCGACATCCCGCGACGCCCCGTCGGCTTTTTGTTCGCGGCGAAGGAAACGCAAACGCGGCGGATGGAATTTCCTTTCTGGCGGACGCTGGTTTTCCGGAATGAAGAATCTTCCTCCGTGCGCGACGGCCACCTCCTTTTGACGGACGCCGATCTGCTCGGGCAATACGCCATGCAGTTGAGGGACGAGGATGCGGCCAAACGGTTCCTGGTCCGGGCGGAGCGTTACGGCGCGGCGCCCTGGCGTTTGCGGATGGCGCTCTGGTTCCAGTCCAACGGGCGGCTCCGGGAAGCGGAAGCCCTTTACCGTCAATTGCTGCAGCGTCCAGGGAAAGCGCCGCTGGTCTGGACCGATTTGGGCGTGCTCTACGCGGACGAGGGGCGGGTGGACGAGGCCTTGGAATGCTACCGCCGCGCGGTCCAGGACGACCCTTCCTACGCCGAGGCTTACTATAATATGGGCGTGATTTATTGGCGCAAAGGCGACTGGGCCGCGGTAGCCGCGGCCTTCGAGAAAACATTGCAAATCGATCCGGCCCACGACCGGGCCCGCCGCTATCTCGACCAGGCGCGCCGGCGCGGGGGAAAATCATGAATACGGCCCTGCGGACCCGACTCCTCCCCGCGATCGTATTCCTCGCGCTCTGGTGCTTCCATCTTCATTCCGCCGGCGGCGCCCTCGTTCCCTACCGCGACACGGGCGAGATGGTGACCAACGCCCAGACGCTGGGGATCGCCCACCCGCCCGGTTATCCGCTCTACATCCTCCTCGGAAAAATCTCAACCTACGCGTTCCCCGGCAATCCGTCTTACCGCGTGAACCTGTTGTCCGCCCTGGCGTCCGCGCTGGCCGGAACGGTTTTGTATTTCCTCCTGGCTGTTTCGGGCGGGACGATGGCGGGTATTTGCGGCGCGCTGTTCTGGGCGACGTCGCCGATCTTCTGGGAGGCGTCTTCCCTCTCGGAGATGTACACCGTCGGTATCGTCTTCGTCATCCTCATCTTCGTCCTGATGCGCCGGGCGTCCGTGCCCTGGGCCTTGGTGGCGTTCCTGTGGGGCGCGAGCCTCGGCGTGCGGACGGACTATCTCCTCCTCGCTCCGGCGTTCCTCCTCCTGATGGCCCGCCGCAAGGAGTGGGGCCAGGTCCCGCTTTCCGCCGGATTCTTTTTCCTCGGGCTTTTCGTCTTCCTCTACATGCCGCTCCGCTCCGCGCAGCAGCCCTGGGTGGACTGGAACAATCCCGAGGTGATATCCAACTTCATCGGTTCGCTCCTGCGCCGCAGCCACGGCGGAACGCTGGACCTTTTGTCGAGGAACTATCAGGCCGGGGAAAATTTCATGTCGGAAATGGTCCTCTTCCTGAAAAACAGCGGCGGCGCCTTCACGTGGCTGGGACTTCCGCTGGCCGCGCTGGGGCTCCGGCGGCTTTACGGGCGTGAAAAAGATTTTTTCCATTTCCTGCTGCTGAACTTCGTCCTCTTCGGTCCGGTCTTCATCTACCTGGCCAACATGCCGCCCAACTCCCACGCCGTGGCCATTGTCGAGGCGCATTACATCGTGCCGCAGCTTATCTTTTTGATCTGGGCCGTGGAAGGATTGCGGTCGATGGGGGACGTGAAACTATTTCATTCCGCGGCGTCCCGCGCCGTCGCGGCGGCGCTGGTGGTGGCCCTCGTCGGGATGAACGCGGCCGCCCATCGCGGGCGCGGCGACAAGCGGTGGAACTTCTACGGGCGCGACGCGACCATCAACACCTTCCGCTCCGCCGTTCCGAACTCCATCGGCATCGTGCGGGAGGACGTGCCGCTCTTCGCGCTCTGGGAAAAGACCCTGGTGTCGCGGCGGCGGCTGGACGTCACGCCCGTTGGGCAAGGGTTGTCGGCGAGCCCCTGGTACCATGAGATGCTGGCCCACGCGGGCCAGTCCGCGGCCCTGGGGAAATTGGCGGAACCCGGGGATTGGGCGCGGCTGCTGCGCGACAATCCAGGGCGGCCGGTGTGGATCAGCGGCGACGCCAACTACAACGGCGCGGCGACCCCGCGGCCCTGGGGAATGGTTTCTTATCTGTCCGGCCCCCCTTTTCCGGCGGAGGCCGACCCGCTGCGGGATTTTTGCGTGGTGCGCGGCGACCGGCGGCAGGATCGGCGGGCGGATTTTTTCTCGTCCAACATCTTGAGCAATTACGCGCGGGCCATGGCGCGGCGCTCCAGCCTGCTGCTGGGCGACAAGAAATGGGACGAGACCGAATCCGCTTTGCAATGGGCGCGGACTTTCGACCCCGAATTCCCGACGGCCGCCTACCACCTGGGCTTCGTCGCGTTCCAGAAAGGGGATTACGCGCGGGCCGAATGGTACGACGCCGAGGCGACGCGTCTCTTTGAAAAGCTTTTCGACCGCGCGCGGTACTACAAAAGCCTGCCGGACGTGGTGGACGGCCTGCGGCAGGAAGCCGGCGATGTGTGGGTCCACCGCGGCGTGCTGGCCGAGAAGCGGTCCGACTTGGACGCCGCCCGCCGTTGTTACGGCCAGGCCATCGCCCTCAATCCCCGCTCCGCCCAGGCCCATTACAATTTGGCCGTGACCTTTTGGAACCGGGATTGGACCCAGGCCGCGGCCCACATGGAAAAAGCCGCGGCGCTGGACCCGCAGAATCCCCAATACCGCGCCTACCTCGAACGCGCCCGGCGGCTTCAGATGGGGAAAGTCCCCTGAGCCGCCGCGAGAAAACTTCGCGCGCCGTTCCGCCCTTTTCCGCGCGGCGGTCCGATGAAAAGCCGTCCGGCCCCACGGTCTGGACGGCGGTCTTTTTGCTCGCCGGGATTTTAGTCCATGGGTACCTGGGATTTCTTTCCATCCGCGCACAATCGCCGACCTTCGACGAACCCTTGCACCTGGCCGCCGGCGCCGCCTATTGGAAGACCCGGGACTACCGCGTGAACGGCATGCACCATCCGCCGCTGGCGTCCATGGTCGCGGCGGTCCCGCTGTTGGCCGCGCATCCGGACGTGTCCGTGGACCATCCGCAATGGGAAAATCCCCAATGGAACAAGGCCCTCTTTCAATACGGTTTCGCGGATTGGTTCTTCTACCGAGAGGGGAACTCCGTTCCGCCGGAAGAGCTGATGACGCTGGGCCGCTCCGCCGTTTTGTTTTCGTCCTGCCTGTTCCTCGTCGGTTTGTTTGCGGCCGCCTGGAAGCTCTACGGTCCCGTGGCCGCCTGGGCCGCCTTCGTCCTCGGCGTGTTCAATCCGTCCTTCCTGGCCCACGGCTCGCTGGTCACCACGGATTTTTTGTTCGCGGCTTTTTATTTTTTCTTCTTCGTTTGCTTCGGACTGTGGGAACGGACGTCCCTCCGCCGCTGGGCGATCCTGTCCGGCGTTTGCCTGGGCCTGAGCTTCTGCGGCAAGTTTTCCGCCGTGGCCGTCGGGCCGGTGTTGGCCCTTTGGCTGCTGATGCGGGGCCTGCGGATTTCCCTTCCCTGGAAGCAGATTCTGTTTTTCCTCGGGGCCGCGGCGGCGTCCGTCCTGCTCGTTTATCAGTTCGTGGGCTTGCCGATGTTTTGGGCCGGGCTTGATTTCACGCTGGGCCGCGTGCAGGGAGGACGGTCCACGTTCCTGATGGGCCAATACGGTTTAAAGGGTTGGTGGTATTATTTTCCCGTGGCGTTCCTGCTGAAGACGCCGCTGCCGGTGATCGTGGGATTGATGGCGGCCGCGGTGTTGGTCTGGAAAAAGAATATCCGCCTCCCCTGGTTCCTGTTCCTCCCGCCCGTCGTCTATTTCGTCCTGGCCAGCCTGTCGTCGGTGCAGATCGGGCACCGCTACATCCTTCCGGTGGAGCCGTTCCTCTGCGTCGTCCTGGGCGCGGCGGCCGGCGCGGTTTGGTCCTGGCGCGGCGCCAAAACCCTATTCGCGGTCCTAGTCCTGTGGCTGGCCGCGGGGACCTGGCGGGCGCGGCCTTTTTACCTGAGCTACTTCAACGAAGCGGCGGGCGGCCCCGCGAAGGGATATCTCTATCTGACGGATTCAAACATCGACTGGGGCCAAGGGCTTCTGGCTCTGCGCGATTACATGCGCGGCGCCGGCGTTGAAAAGATTTATCTCTCCTACTTCGGGACCGCGGACCCCGCCGCCTACGGGATCGATTATTCCAGCGTCGCGCCCTACGGCGTGGTTCCGCCGCGGGACCCGGACGCCGACGTGCGCGGTGAACCGAAGATCCTGCTCGCCGTGTCCGCCACCAATTTCCAGAGTACCTATTTCGACGACCGGGATTTATTTTCCTGGCTGAAGGAGCGCAAGCCCGCGGCCTTCGTGGGCGGAAGCATTTTGGTCTTTGAGATCGGCGACGACGCGGAATCCCACCGCCGCCTGGCGGACATATTCGACAGGATGGGGAAAACCGCCGCGGCGGAGCGGGAAAGGAATTGGGGCGCATGAAGATCTGGACGGATTTGGAGAACGAATATCCGCGCTCGGCGAGGGCCGCGGAAGTGATCGTGCTGTTCCTGTCGATCGTCTTTCTGCTCGCGGCCGCGTCCCGCTCCCTGGGCCTGGCCTGGGACGAAGCGATCTATTTCAGTTTCTCCGAAGGGCTCATCCGCTGGGCGAAGAACGGTTTTTCCTTCGCGCCGGCGACGCTGGACCAAATTTGGGGATACAACTATTGGAACCCGCACCCGCCGTTCATGAAGATCGTCTCCGCGCTCTTCGCCCCGTTCTTTTTGCCGCCGCTGGGTTATCCGGAGGCGTTCCGTGTGGGTCATTTCGCCGCCACGGCGGCGGGGTTGGTTTTCGTCTACCGTCTGCTCGCCGGGCGGTTCGGGCGCGGCAGGAGTTTGGTGGCGGTGCTGTTCCTCCTGCTGCAGCCGCGGCTCTTCGGCGAATGGCTGATCGCCACCACCGACGGTCCCATGGCGCTGACTTGGCTGTTGACGCCGCTGCTTGCCTGGAAGTTGTCCGAGACGGACCCCGCCCGCCGCGCGCCCTGGCGGACCTTGCTGTTCATCGTCTACGGCTGCGGTGCCGCGACGAAGGTCACCGGGTTTCTCGTGGTCTTTCCCGTCGCCGCCTATTTCCTCTGGCGGCGGCAGTACCGGGAGCTCGCCTGGATGGGCCTTTGTCTGTTGTGGGGATTGCTGTTCGTGGCGCTGGTTTCGCCGGCGCGGTGGCGCGAGCCCTGGACGGTCGTGAGGGATTATTTGATCCAGCCTTTTTTGAGGAAGCAAACCCCCATCGCCACGTTCTATCTGGGCAAGAGATATCTAGACCCTCCGCCCTGGCATTACATCGACGTCATGAGCCTGACGACGTTTCCCGTCGTCCTATGGTTGTTCTTGCCCGGCCTCGCCGCGTCGTGGCGGCGGCACAGGAATTTGATCGCGGCCTTCGCCCTTCCCGCGCTTTTCTGGCTCGCCCTCGGGCATTGGCCTTCCACGCCCCGGCACGACGGCGTGCGCCAGTTCATCGGGCTGTTCCCGTGCTTGGGGATGCTGGCGTGGCTCGGATGGCAGGGGATCTTGGATTGTTGGAAGGACAAGTTTTACGGCGCCAGCGATTTCGCCGGGCGCGCGGCCCTTTCCCTCATTCCGCTGGGACTGCTGGCCGCGGCCTCGATCCGCGCGCATCCCTTCGAGCTTTCCTACTATAACGCCTTCATCGGCGGGCTGCGCGGCGCGGAAAAAAAGGGGATGGAGATGACCTATTACTATGAAACCATCCAGCCCGAGTTCCTTCGCAAGGTCAACCAAACCCTGGCCCCCGGCCAGGCCCTGTTGCTCATCCCCTATTGGCCGGACCTGCTTTTCAACTATCAGGATCACGGCTTGCTGCGGGAGGATGTCTTCATCGCCGGCGAAAAAGACGGCGATTCCGCCCAGTTCGTTTTGGCCTGCCGCCGCCGCAGCGCGATCCAGGACGATCTCTATTTGGACGCGCCCGCGGTGCTGGAAGTCTCCCACGACGGCGTTTCCTTGACGAAGTTGATCCGCCAGGCGCCATGAGTTCCGAACAAATCATCCGCCGGACGCTGCGCCGCGCTCTCATGACCCGCTTTTATTACCGCTCGTCCTTCGCGTTGGCGCGGGGGATCGCCGGCTTCATCGCGATCGGATGGTTGTTGGTCTTGGCGGACGGAATTTTTTCCCTGTCGCGGACCGGCCGCATCGGGTTCTGGTCCGCGGGCGCGGCGTTGTCCGCGCTCTGGGGTATCGCCGCTCTGGGGTCCTGGCGGCGCTGGCGGCGGGACGAAGTGGCCCGGGAGGCGGGAAAGTTTCTGCGCCCGTCGGACGAACTGTTGAATTCCTGGGATTTGACGCGGAGCCCGCCCGATCCGCGCGGGATATCTCCGGAGCTGACGAGGCGCGCGCTGGAGGAATCCGCCGGTCGTCTGTCCGCGGCGCGCCTCGGGCCGGCGCTGCAGCCGCCGCGCTTCCGGCTTTGGTTCTGGCTGGCGCTGTTGAGCCTGTCCCTGACCGCGTCGGGTTTCATGCTGCTGCCGCCGGGGCCTCGGTCATCCCTGTGGCGCGCCTATTTTCCCTTCGGGCCCGAGGATGCCATCGGCGTCGCCGTTTCGCCGGGGCACGCGCGGATCGCCGCCGGCGACGATCTTTTGGTCCGGCTGGAACCGTCCGACCCGTCGTCAGCGCCGGAGCTCTGGATACAGGGAGATGGGCTCCGCTGGGAACGCGCCCCGCTGGAACGGGCGGGTTCGGAGGCCGTTTATACGCGGCTCTTCGAAAGACTTCTTTCGCCGCTGGACTACAAAATTCGTTATCGCGGGCGCTGGTCGCCGGTCTATTCCGTCCGGATTTTTCATCCGCCGCAGTTTGAGTCCCTGCGCGTCGAGCAGCATTTCCCGCGCTACACGGGGAAACCCGTCGAAGTGACGGAGAACAGCTTGGCTTTGCGGACGCTGCGCGGCGGCCGTTTGAAGCTCAAGGGCCGTCTGAACCAAAAAGTCTCCACGATATCGGCGGGAATGGACGACGGCCGCTCCCTGCCCTGCTCTCTCCACGGCGGCCGCGATGTGTCACTGGAGTGGGACGCCTACGAGTCCGGCGGACTGTCGCTCCGCCTGGAAGGGCCGGAACTGCCGGCCTCGGCCCGGAGCGCGATCCGTTTCACGCTGGAAGTGGTCCCCGACGAACCTCCGTCCGTGAAACTGCTTTCGCCCGCCCAGGACCTGCTGGTCTCCCCGCGCGACAAGATCCCTCTGACCTATGAAGTCGCGGACGATTTCGGCGTCGCCGAGGTTTCCCTCAGATATCAGGTCAACGGCGGCGAAACGCGGCGGGAAACTCTGCGGAAGGCGGACGCCGATCCGCAAACCGGTACGATGCCGGGCGGCGAGACGATGTTTGACGCCCTTTGGCGGCTCGAGCCCCTGAAACTGAATCCGGGAGACCGGGTGAGATATTTCCTTTCGGCCCGGGACAACAACACCCTCACCGGACCGGGGGAAGGCGCCAGCGCCGCTTTTTCAATCGAGGTCACGTCCTACGAATCCGAACACCGAAACCTGGAGGACGAATTGGGCCTTTTACATAAGGACCTGGTGAAGCTGCTCGGCGACCAGGTGCTGGTCAAGGAAAAATTGGATACCGCCCAATCGCCAGAGGATTGGAAAACGATTTCCGCCGAGCAATCAAGGCTGAAACAGCGCCTCGCCGAGCAGGGCGCGAAGGCGGGTTCCTTGGTCAAGAAGATGGAGCGGGACCCGCTCATGGACCAGGTGAGCGCCGCGGAATACAAGGCGATCGCGGAGAACCTCCGGCATTTGGAGAAGGACGCCATGGCGCGGGCCGAGTCGGCGTTGGCCGCGCGGCAGAAAAAGCCGGCCGCCGACGCCATGGACGAAACTGTGTCGGAATTGGAACGGCTTTCGCTTTTGGCCGAGGACGTGCTGCAATCCAAGCGCATGCGCGACGTGCTGATGAACCAGGAAGAGCTGACCCAGGCGGCCGAGTCCATGGTGGAGCGCTTGTCGGAGAGCGCCGGCGAAAAACTTTCCGCCGCGGACCAGAAGGAGCTGGCGGAGCTGATGTCCGAGGCGTCGCGGCTGATGCAGAGCGTGATGGACCAATTGCAGAAAATGCCCCAGGAGCTTCCCGAGGATTTCGTCAACCAGGAGGCGGTCAAGAGCCTGCGCTTCGATGAAGTGCAGTCCGCCATGCGGGACATGCGGGAAGCGCTGCGGCGCGGGGACGCGGCCGGCGCCTTGGCCCAGGCGAAGAAGATGCTGGAGCAGCTGAAGAGCATCCGGAAAACCCTGGACGATTCCGCGCAGAAAACGCCCGGCGGCCCCAGTTGGTTCGGCGAGACGCTACTGCGGGAAGTCCAGGAACTGCAGAAGCGGCTGCAGGCCCTGATCGAGCGGCAGGAAGATTTGAAGGCGCGGACGCAGTCCGTTTCCCAGGCCGCCCTCGACCGTCTGGTGGCCCGGCAAAAGGAGCTTTTGAAGGCCGCGGCGGGCGCATGGGACGCGGCGCTGGCGGATTTGGACCGTTTGGTCCCGGCCTTCATCCAGGCGAAGGACTTGACGCTCTCCATGGAATCACGGATCCGTTTGCCCCGCTTGCGGAGCGCGCTGGACCGCTTGCGGCAGGGCGTGAGAGATCTTCAGGTCCGGAACGCCGCCCAGGACATCGACGCGGTCCGCGCGGACGCCGACCCCGTGGGGAAATCCCTGTCCGACGCGCAGTCTCGGCTTTTGTCTTCGGGAACCATCCGGCTCAGCACCGCTTCGCGCTCGGCCTGGCCGGAAGAAACGAAGCAGGCCTATGCCGCGTTGGAGGCGATGCGGAAGGAGTGGGAAGCCTTCCGCGGGACGATCGCGGAATTGGAGAAACCTCTGGTCCAAGCGCCTGAGGAAAAAAGTCAGCTGACGGATTCCGAAAAAAGCCGGGTCTTAACCTGGGCCGCGGAGCAGGGCGCTCTGTCCGCGGATACGTTGGCGCTTCGCCGTGATCTTCAGATACTGGCGCTGCAGACCGCCACGCTCGGCACGGCGCTGGCGCGGCGGCTGCAGCTGGCGGCCGAAGCCATGGGCCTGGCGCAGGCGGACCTGTCCGCGGCGGAGCCCCGCCCAGCGGTGGAAAATCAGGAAACGGCGCTCCGCCATCTTCGGGACGCGCAGGACGGAATGCAGTCGTCTTCCCAAGGCATGAGTAAAATGAAACAATTTTTGGGCCAGCCCATGGCGGGCACGGTCCAGCCGGCGCCCGGAAGCGCTTCCGGCTTCGGCTCCGGCGTCCAGTCCGGGCCGGTAAGGATCCCGCGGGCGGAGGATTTCCGCGCGCCGAAAGAATTCCGGGAAGAAGTGCTGAAATCCATGAAGGAGAAATATCCAAAAAACTATGAACGCATCATCCAAGACTACTACGAGCGCTGGGCGAAATAACCGGCAAAGAATTGTCCTTGCGCTGATTTTTCTTGCCGCGTCGCTGCCGGTTTTGACGGCCGCTCCGTCGAAGGACGTCCCCTATTCGGCGGCCGTTTTGAAGAACCCCCAGGACGCCTTGAAAAATATGGACGCGCCCTGGCCCCTGCTGGAGCAGCTGCTGGAGGCGGGCGAGCGGCGGGCCGTCGAGAACTATCGCGAGAAGCTTTCCCTGCCCAAACAGGCGGACGCGGATTTTCGCGCGCAGGCCCTGCTTTTCCTCTACGACGGCGATTATCCCGCGGCGCAGCAGGCGATGCTGCAGGTGAAATCCGACGATCCCTGGACCGCGGAGAAAAAGCGCTATCTGGACGGACTGCTCGACGCGACCACGGGGTTCGTGGAAAGCCCGTCGGACCATTTCCGGCTCCGCACGCGGCGGGAGGACGTTTTCCTGAGCCAGTACGCGCTGCGCTGCCTGGAGAACGCCCAGTCGAAGATGAACGAGGTCTTCGGCCTGTCCGCCTCCACGACGGTGGTCGTCGAGATCTATCCCACGGCGGAACGCTTCTCCGCGGCGTCCACTTTGTCGGACGATAAGCTGGAGCGCTCCGGCGCCATCGGCATCTGCAAGTTCCGGCGCCTGATGATCCTGTCTCCGCAGGCCACGCCCCTGGGCTATCGCTGGCTCGACGCCCTGTCCCACGAATACAACCACTACCTGATCAACGAACTGTCGGGATCCCTCTGCCCGCTCTGGCTGCATGAAGGCGTGGCGCGCTATTACGAGACGGCCTGGCGGCGCGCGGGGTCTTTCCAGCATCCCGCGTCCGCGGAAAACGCCCTGGCCCAGGCCGCGCTTTCCATCACCACCACCGTCATCGGCGTAGACGGTTCGACCGTCGCCGTCGCGCTGCCGCCGTCCGCCGAGGGGCAGGCGGTGATCCCCTTTGAGCGCATGGAGCCGTCCATGGTGTATTTAAAGGACCAGGAGGAGGTTTCCCTGGCCTTCGCCGAAGTGTCGGACGCCGTCGGGTATATCATCGACCGCTTCGGCCAGGACAAGCTGGTCGACTTGCTGAAAGCGTTCCGGGACCATCCGCGCGCCGAAGCCTTTGAGCGGGCGCTCGGCGTTTCCGAAGGCGAACTGCAGACCGCTTGGCGGGATTCCCTGGTGGGGCGGAGCTGGCAGGTGTCCAAGGGCGCCATGGCCCAGACCATCCGCTTGCGGCCCGTGGACGAGACCCAGTTCGCGGGCGTGGACGCCCAGGGCCATATCCGCCTGGGGGACCGTTTGCGTCAGCAGGACCAGATGTCCGCCGCCCTGGCCGAATACAAGAAAGCTTTGGACGATGAACCGAACAACGGCGTCGCCCTGCTGAAAGCGGCGCGCGCCTATCAGGCCATGGAAAAAATTGACCAGGCCGAAGCGGCCCTGCGGCTGGCCGTCGAGAAGAATCCGTCCTACGTCACGCCCTATGTCGTTTTGGGCGAATTGATCTACGACGACGGCAGGCACGAGGAAGCGCAGCGCGTGCTGCAGGAGGCCCTGGAGATCAACCCTTTCCATCCCGGCATCCATGAAATCCTGGGCCTGATGGCGCTGGACGTCGGCAACTTTCCGACGGCGAGGCGTTACATCGAGACCTCTCTCCGATTGAAGCCGGACAATCCCGACCTGCGGGACACGCTGAAGCATATGCCGGGAGACCGATAATGTCTTCCCGGTTGTTGCAGGAAGTGAAGTGTCCCTGCGGCGAGGAGTTCGAGGCCGAACTCTGGAGCTCGGTGAACGTCGCACAGGACCCCGAATTGAAGGACGAACTGTTGGCGGGGCAATTGAACGTCGCCAACTGCCCGACGTGCAAGACCATGGTCTACGCGGAACGTTTCGTCCTCTATCACGACCCTTCCGCCGAGCTGATGGCCTTCATTTATCCGGCGGGCTACGGCGAGGAGGAGGAGAAGTGGCGCGACAAAACGCGGGAAGACTTCGCCGCCGCCCAGAACCTCATCGAGAGCGACCAGCGCCTCGCCTATCCGCCGGTGACGCTTTTCGGCATGGACACGATGGTGGAACTTTTGAGGAAAGAGCAGGAGGCCTTCGACCAGGCCGCGATCGTGGAGTCCCTGGCCGTTCCGCTGGATTTCCAGGCGCGGCGCCTGACGCCGTCGCTGGCGCGGAAATGGGCGCTGCCGCCCGTGCTGCCTTTGGCGGGCCCGGCGGACGACGAGCAGTCCCTGCGTTTCCGTCGGGGACTGGACCGCGTCGTCCAGGCCAACGACCGTTTGACGGTCTACGCGGAGCTGCGCAAGCAGCTCGATTCGCTGGACCTCGCGGGCCTGTGGAAACAATGATCCGGGCCGGGCGCCGGGCGCGTTGACCCCTATGCTCCGGGAAATCCGCTCCGACGCCGTCACGAATTCCGGCGCCCCGCTCAAGAAGATATGGTTCCATTCCGCGGAAGGCGATCTCTACGTCTGGAAGGATCCGGCGGGCGGCATCGTTTCTTTTCAGTTGACGTGCTTCGACCAAACCTCCGGCGAGCGGCGGGAGCTTTGGGCGCAGTGGGAAGAAGGCAAAAAAGTGAAGATCGGCTTGGTGGATTCGAAGGAGTCGGACGGACGCACCCACGATCTGCGATCGCCCGTCGTGCGGGTTTCATCGGCGGACAAAAGCGACGTCCTCCGCCGCCTGACGGATTTCGTGGAACGCGAAGGCGGCCAGCTCCTCACGGACGACGGCGAATTCCTCCGCAGCCGATTGGCCGGGCCCTCCTGATGGCGCGCAAGACGCTTTCCATAATCAGCGGCATACCGCCGCTCTGGCGCGAACGTTTTGAGGCCTTGGGCCGCCTGGCGGAAAACCGGGGCCTGACCCTTTGCCTCGTGGGCGGCAGCGTGCGCGATCTTTTCCTGAAACGGACGCCGTTGGATTGGGACGTGGTGGGCGAAGGGGACGTCGCTCCGTTGGTGCAGGAAGCGGCGAAGCGTTTTTCCGCCGGCGTGGTGGAGCATCCCGCCTTTCTGACTTACACGCTGCACTTCCGCGACGGGACGTCTCTGGACGTGGCCACCTCGCGCCGGGAAATCTATGAACGGCCCGCGGCGCTGCCGACCGTGCGTCCCGCGAAGCTGAGGGACGATTTTCAGCGCCGGGACTTCGCCGTGAACGCCATGGCGATCCATTTGACGCCGCGACGCTGGGGGGAATTGGCGGACCCGCTCGGCGGGTTGAAGGACCTCGAGAAAAAAATCATCCGCGTCCTGCACAACGGGAGTTTTCAGGACGATCCCACCCGAATCTACCGCGCGGCCCGTTACGCCGGGCGCTGCGGATACAAAGTCGAACCCAACACGTTGAAGCTCATCAAAGCGGCCGTGAAGGCGAAGCTGCCGGCGCTGCTCTCGCCCGCCCGGCGGCGCAACGAACTGGAATGCCTCCTGCGTGAAACCGATGCGCGCGCGGCCATGAAATTGTTGTGGAGTTGGGGGCTTTGGTTTTTTTGGGAGAAAAAATGGAAGTGGAGCCGATCGGCCGAAAAGTTTCTCGCCCCTCATAAATCCAGCGACCTTGTGACGTTCCGTTTGATGGGACTGTGCGCTTCCATGCCGCCGGACGCGGCCCGAAAAAGCCTCGCGTCGCTGGCGTTCCCGCGCTTCGTCTGGGAAACGGTGTCGTCGGGCCTGGAATGCCGGACCGTCCTCAAAAAGAAGCGCCTGCCGAAGGGCTCCTATAAAAGGCTTTCCCCCGTCATACCGGAGTTCCTTCTGGCGGCCGGGATTTCGCCGGACCTCCTGGACCGCTGGAGCCATACGGAGCCGGTGATTTCCGGAATGGACCTGAGCCAATGGGGTTATCCGCCGGGACCTCTTTATCAGGAGATTTTCAACGCGCTGCGCCTCGCCCGCTGGCGGGACGGCGCGATGTCCTTTGACGGGGAAAAACGCTTCGTGTTTGACAATTACCCTCTAAAGAAGTAAATTTTAGCCACTTTTTCCCTCGGAGATGAGCCCCAACACCTTTCATGGCCGATATTCAAACGGCGTCCAAAACCAAAGCGATCCTTTCGGGCATGCGCCCGACCGGCAAGCTGCATCTCGGCAATTACTGGGGAGCGCTTTCCCGCTGGCTCGATCTTCAAAAAGACCCCAATTACCGCTGTTTTTACATGGTGGCCGACCTCCATGCCCTGACCACGGGCTACCAGGAAACAAAAGACCTTCAGTCCAACATCAACGACATGGTCCTCGACTGGCTCGCCGCCGGCCTCGATCCGGAGAAGTCGGTCATCTTCCTTCAATCCGCCGTCGTGGAGCACGCGGAGCTCGCCCAGCTTTTTTCCATGATCACGCCCCTGGGCTGGCTGGAGCGGATCCCTACCTATAAGGAGCAGTTGCGCGAGCTGGCGGAGAGGGAGATCGCCACCCACGGGTTTTTGGGGTATCCGGTCCTGCAGGCGGCGGACATCCTTTTGTACAAAGGCGAAGCCGTCCCGGTGGGCGAAGACCAGTTGTCGCATGTGGAGCTGACCCAGGACATTGCCCGCCGTTTTAACCATCTATACGGCGCCATCTTCCCCGAGCCCAAGGCGTTGCTGGGAAAGACTCCCAGGGTTCCCGGCATCGACGGCCGCAAAATGTCGAAGTCCTACGGCAACACCATCGAGCTGGCCGACACGCCGGCGATCGTCCAACAAAAAATCTCCAAAATGTATACGGACCCTAAGAAAATCCGCGCCAACGATCCCGGCAATCCGGACGGCTGCGTGGTTTACGCCCTGCACGCGATCTACAACCCGAACCACAAAACGCGCGAGGTCGAGTGCCGCGAGGGAAAGGTCGGTTGCGTCGCCTGCAAGAAGGATTTGTTCGCCTACATGGAACCTTTTTTCAAACAGATGAACGAGCGGCGGGCTTCTTTCCAAAATAAACCTGGTTACGTGCGGGATGTTTTGGAGGCCGGCAACAAGAAGGCCCGCGCCGTGGCCCAGGCCACGCTCGCGGAGGCCAAGAAAGCCATGGGACTCCTATGACGACCGAAAAAACATACGACGTCCATCTGGAAATCTTCGAAGGCCCCCTGGACCTTCTATTGTACCTCATCCGCAAGAGCGACCTCAACATCTACGACATCCCGATTTCCAAGATCACCTCGGAATACCTGGCCTACATCGACATCCTCAAAGAGATGAACCTGGACGTGGCCGGGGAGTTCCTGGTGATGGCGTCGACGCTCATGCAGATCAAGGCCCACCAGCTGCTGCCCGCCATCACCTCCGAGGCCGAAGAAGGCCCCGACCCGCGTGCGGAACTCATCAACCGGCTGCTGGAGTACCAGCGCTATAAAGAGGCGGCCAAGGATCTGCACCAACGCCTGGAAACCAACAAGAACGTTTTCTACCGCGGCTCGCCGGTCTTCAGCGACAGCGATTACCACATGGACGCGTCGCTCTTCGATTTGCTCGACGCGTTCCGCAGCGTGCTGGACGAGTTGAAGCCCGAAGTCCGGGAAGTCCTGTACGAGGAAATCCCCATGGAGACGAAGATCCGGGAGATCCTCACATACATGGAGGGGAAACCCCACGTCACCTTCCGCGAGCTCCTTCACCTGGCCACGACCCGCCACGAGCTCATCGTCACCTTCCTCGCGATTTTGGAATTGATCCGCCTGAAACAAATCGCCGCCCGGCAGGTCCAGACTTTCGGCGAGATCCGCGTTTACCGCGTCGAAGAGGGCGTGGAAATCCCGCCCGTCATCGAAGAGATGACCGCCGCGGGGCAGCTGGCGAAACCCGATCAGCAGCCGGCCGCCGAGGCCAACCCCGAAAGTTCAGCCTCCGAGGCCGATGAGACCGCGCAGGCTTTGCTGGCCGCGAAGAAGTGGCTGAAACGGCCCGCCACGCAGGATTCAACACCGCTACCGTTGGAGGAGGCGACAGCTTCCGCCGAAAAAATCGATTCAGAGGTGTCCCATGGACAAGACGAGCCGCAAGCGAATTCTTGAATTGTTGTTGTGGATGACGGACCGGCCGCTCAAGTCGGCGGAGTTCAAAGAGATCCTCGGCGAGGCGGATTGCCCGCCGGAAGAGGAGCTGCGCCAGGAGATCAGCGACATCGGCCGCGAGCTGGACCTGCGCGAGTCCCCGCTCCAGCTCATGGAGGTGGCCGGCGGCTTTCAGCTTTCCTCCCGTCCCATGTACAGTCCCTGGGTGCGCCGCCTCTATAAGGAAAAGACCGCCGTGCGGCTTTCTCCCTCGGCCCTGGAAACCCTCTCCATCGTCGCCTACAAGCAGCCGATCACCCGCGGCGAGGTCGAAGAGATCCGCGGCGTGGAGGTCTCGGGCGTGCTGGAGAATTTGCTGGAAAGAAAGCTGTTGAAGATCGTCGGCCGCAAGGAAGCCCTGGGACGCCCGCTGCTCTACGGGACCACGACCGAGTTCATGCGTCAGTTCGGGCTGAAGTCCCTCAACGAACTGCCGAAACTGGACGAGCTCGTTCCCCCGGAAGAGCTCGCGCCCGTGGAACCAACGTCCGCCGAACCCGCTCCGATGGAAGAAGCGGCGACCGTGCCGTCCTCGGCCGGCGAAGAAGAAGCCCCGCCAACCACCTCCTCCAACTAAGTCCACGTTTGTTCCGGCCGGGATTTCCCTCCGGCCGGAGGCCCTCCTCTTCGGGAAAACCCAATTACAATTTAACCTAGATAATCGCACCGTCTGGGGGTAGTATTGGCCTTAGTACGGCAGACGACTCCCTGCGTGTCAGGATAATCGCCTTACAATTTGTTTACGTCAAATTTACAATTTGGTAATGACCCGTTAATATTACACATGATAAATTTCAGTTAAGCGGTTGAATCGGAAAGTGCTGCGCGGGAGGAAATCCATGGATAGGATGATTGTTTTTGCGAGCGCCATACTTTTGACCAGCCTGTCTTTGCACGCCGAAATCCCGCGCGCTTGCCGCCACGGCTTTTCCGCGATGAACGCCGCGAACGCATTGAACTCCGGAACCGTGGTCAGGCCCCGCCGGGGCAAACACGTGGCCTTCATTGAAACAACCCCGTCCTACACCGCGAAAAAGTTCATTTCCCGCGACGTCACACAGTGGACCCCTTCGCCGGCGAAATCCGTTCAGGTGGCGGCCTTGCCGTCTCCCGCTTTGCATTCCGTTCCCGATAATATCTCCACGCAGAACGTGGGATCGTTGCCGCCCGTCGCGACCTACGGTTTTCCATCCAACGGTCTGGCGACGATGGAGACCGGGTCTACCGAATTCGTTCTGGCGAAGGAGCGGACGCTGACCCCTACTCTGGAGGACGGCGTGAACGACGCGGCGGTTTTCGGTCCGGGCGCGGAAGTGGTCTATATCAGGGACATCAGGGGCCGACGTATTTTCCATGCCCGTCGGACCGGCGTGTCTCCCCTCAGGTGGGATTGCCGCGGACCGGCGGGGAAATTCGTCGAAGAGGGCGTTTATTTTGCGTTGATATTGAATCAGGACGGAATCGAGTTCCGGCAGTCCTTCACCGTGCTTCGCTGAGGATTTGCACGCTGCTGTCGCGAATGAATTGAGCGAAGCCCCCTAATCATACACTCCATCCCCGTCGTTTTCTTGAAAACCCACCGGCAAAGAAGTAAACTACCGCAAAGCTGATAATTTTTTTCGCAACCAGGAGGACTATTGCCGGAACTTCGTCGTGACCCCATTCTCGGACGCTGGGTAATTGTATCCACCGAACGCAGCCGCCGCCCGAGCGATTTCAACCGCGGCAGCGATACACATGGAAGCATCCCATGTCCCTTTTGTCCCGGCAACGAAGCCAAAACCCCGGCCGAAGTCCTCTCCTACGGACCGCCGAACCGCGCGCCCAATTCCGGCAACTGGTGGGTGCGCGTCGTCCCGAATAAATTTCCCGTCCTGCAGATCGAAGGGCAGCTCCACCGTTCCGGCGAAGGCATGTACGACAAGATGGACGGCCTGGGCGCGCACGAAGTCATTATCGAGACGCCCGACCACGACCGCCAGCTGGAACACCTGGAAGACGCCCGCGTCGAGGACGTTTTTTGGGCCTACCGCGACCGCATCGTCGACCTGAAGAAAGACCCGCGCCTCGAGTACGTGCTGATTTTCAAGAACCGCGGCGAGGCGGCCGGGGCGAAACTGACGCACGCCAACTCGCAGCTCATCGCCACGCCCATGGTTCCGATCCGCGTGAAGCAGGAGATGGAAGGCGCGGCGTCCTATTTTGGGTACAAGGAGCGCTGCATCTACTGCGACATCATCCGCCAGGAGCAGATGCAGAAGGTCCGCCTGATCGACCAGAACGACGACTTCATCGCCATCGCGCCCTTCGCCAGCCGCTTTCCCTTCGAGACCTGGATCCTTCCCAAGAAACACGACCATTGCTTCGAAGACATTCAAAAGACCGAGATGAACCAGTTGGCCCGGATGATGAAGAGCGTGCTGCGCCGGCTGGACGGCGTGCTGGAAGATCCGCCCTACAGTTTCGTGCTTCATAACTCTCCGCTGAAGGCCAATTTCCTCGAGCATTACCACTGGCACATCGAGATCGTCCCCAAGCTGGCGCGCACCGCCGGTTTCGAGTGGGGGACCGGTTTTTACATCAACCCCACGCCGCCGGAACATGCGGCCGCCTACCTGCGGGAAATGGATTCCATCACGAAGCAGCCATGAAGATCCTGTTCGCCGCCAGCGAGGCCGTGCCGTTCTGCAAGACGGGGGGCTTGGCCGATGTTGTAGGCGCTCTGGTCCCCGCGCTCAAAGCCCGGCGCCACGATGCCCGGCTCATCCTTCCGAAATACCGTTCCATCGATCCCGTTCGCTTCGGTTTAAAACAGCTCGACGCCGCCATCCGGGTCCCCTTCGGCGATTCCTTCGAGGCCGCGACCCTCTGGGAGGGGCGGATCGGACGCGCTCCGGCCTACTTCGTGGACTGCCCGAAATTCTTCGACCGTCCCGGGCTCTACGGCGAGGGCGGGGCCGATTATGCGGACAACGACGAGCGCTTCATCCTTTTTTCCCGCGCCGTGCTGGAGGCCGCCAAGGCCATTGATTTCCGCCCCGATATCTTCCACTGCCACGATTGGCAGACCGGATTGGTCTCCGCCTATCTTGAGACCCTTTACCGCTATGACGCCTTTTTCGCCAAGACATCCTCCCTATTCACGATCCACAACATCGCCTACCAGGGGATTTTTTCCAAGGACAGCCTTTTTCTGGCGGGTTTTTCCTGGGCGGATTTCACGCCGGAGAAACTGGAATTCTATGACCAAGTCAATTTCCTGAAGGCCGGACTGGTCTATGCGCAGGTGCTGAACACCGTGAGCCCCACCTACGCTCGGGAAATCCAGTCCGATCCCCTGTTCGGGTGCGGGTTGGAAGGCGTGCTAAAAGCCCGTTCGAAGGAGCTTTTCGGCGTGTTGAACGGGTTGGATGTCAAAGTCTGGGACCCGGCCACGGACATACATCTTTCCAAACCTTTCTCCTCGCGGCGTCCCGACGGCCGCGCTGAATGCAAGAACGACCTCCAGCGCCTCTGTGGCCTGGGGGAAGATCCGGCGGCGCCGCTCATCGGCATGGTGACGCGGCTGGATGTTCAGAAGGGAGTGGACCTGGCCCTGCTCGTGATCGAGAGGTTCATCAGCGAGGGCGCGCAGTTCGTGGTATTGGGGCAGGGAGACAAAACGTTGAAAGCCGGGCTTGAACTCCTGGCGAAGCAGTATCCAGGGCGCGTCCATTATTCCTCCGATTTCAACGAGCCCCTGGCGCATAAAATTTACGGCGGGGCGGACATCTTCCTCATGCCGTCGCGCTTCGAGCCCTGCGGCCTGAGCCAAATGATTTCGCTGCGGTACGGAACGATCCCCGTGGTCACGCCCACCGGCGGCCTGATCGATACGGTGTCCGACTACACGTTGGACCCAGCCAAAGGATTGGGGTTCATGACCGAAGACGCGAGCGCGACGGCCCTCTCCCGCTCGCTGGCGGAAGCGGTCGCCCTCCTGCGGGCCCGACCGAAGGAATGGCGGGAGCTGCAGCGCCGCGGCATGGCGCGCGATTTCAGCTGGAAGGTCTCCATCCCGAAATACGTGGAACTTTACCGCCGGGCGTTGGAGAAAAAATCCGACGCGAAAGATATTTGAAGAAAACACTTCCCCTCGTTTGTTCCGCATTTCTTCTCCTCTCACTTCCGTTTCTCTGGACGTCCCTTCGACATCGGTGGCTTTGGGAACGCGACAATAAGGTCGTGGAGCTCTGCGTCGACGCGCCCCAATGGGAAGCGTTGGCGTCCGCCTCCGCGGACCCGGCCGGCGCGTTGGCCCGGCTAAAAGAAGCGGGCGCGATTTCTCTCGGCGTCTACTGGAACGGGATCGACCCTTTGGAGCTGAAATCCGCGGAGTGGGAAAACTATCGCCGGGCCGGGTTTCATTTGACGCTTCGTCCGGAACCGGCTCCCTTCGCGCCCGTACGCCTATCCGCCCTGTCGGCGTTGTCGGCCGATTCGAGCGTCGCCCATATCCTTTTTGCGGGGCCTTCCGTTTGGGGCGCGCCGGAGATGGCCGGGACGCTGAACCAAATGCGCGAACTTCCGTGGTCCATGCCCTGGGTGGAGTTCGCCCGCCAAACGGGTTTGTCAGCGGTCGCGCGGCGCTTCCCGGAACGAGTCATCCGCGCCCATTCCGTGGACGACGACGAGATGGCGCGCCTGTCGCCGGAGGCCCTGGTGGCGCGCTACCGCCGAGCGGCGCGGGAGCGCGGCGTCCGGTTTCTCTATGTGCGGTTTTTTCCGGGATTGGACGCGGACCATAATTTGTCCTACCTGCGGCGTTTGGGCGACGGGTTGAAGGCCGACGGCTTTGATCTGGGCGTGGCGCGGCCGTTTTATAAGGCCGGCCGAGAAGGAATCCGTCTCCGCCAGGGACTCGCGTTTCTGGCCGCGTGCCTGCTCCCGATTCTTGGGTTACGGTGGATCGTGCTCCGCGGCGAAAACGTGCCGGCGTCCGTTTTGGGGATGACGCTATTCAGTTTGGTTTCGGCGCTGCTGGTGGCCGGCCTGCTTTCCACCCCGTCCTTCGAGCTGGGCTTCGCGCAATTCCGCGGCGTGAAGGCGGCGTTGCTCTTGCCCTTGGCCGGCGCGTTCTTCCTGCTCTATCCCCTGTCGGAAATCCGCGGCTGGATGAAACAGCCGCTCACGCTGGGACAGGCGGCCCTTTTTCTTGGGTTGGCCGCCCTGGCCGCCGTTTACGTGCTGCGCAGCGGGCACGGCACCGCCTTGGACGCGGGCGGGGTGGAACTGAAATTGCGGGAGGGCCTGGAGAGTTTCTTCGGCGTGCGGCCCCGCTTCAAGGAGTTCGCCGTCGGCCATCCCATGTTGTGGCTCGGCGTTTATATCCGCCGCCGGTTCCCGGACCTGAGCCATTTTTACCGGCCCCTGTTGTTGATCGGCCTCATCGGGCAGATCTCCATCATCAACACTTTTTGCCACGCGCACATCCCGCTGGCCCTTTCCCTCGCGCGCGCCGGTCACGGGATTTGGCTGGGCGCGCTGATCGGCGTCGCCCTCATCGCCTTGGCCCGGTCGACGGAAAAATTTTTCAAACCGACGTGAGCGATCCCTCCAAACCCCTCTGCGTCCTGGCCGGATATTTCGGCTACGGAAACGCCGGCGACGAACTCATCCACCAAACCCTCCGGCGGCATGTCGCGTCCGTGCGATGGGCGCTCCTTTGGCCGCCGGAAGTCCCTTCTCCCGACGGCGTCGAGACCGTGAACCGGTGGGATTTCATCCGTCTCGCCCGCGTTTTCCGCAAGGCGAAGGCCTTGGTCCTCGGCGGAGGAGAGCTTTTCCAGGCGCGCACCAGCTTCGCCAGCCTGCTTTATTATGTGGGGATCGTTTTCTGGGCGAAGGCCTGGGGCTGCGACGTTTGGGCCTTCGGCATGGGCGTCGATCCCGAACTTCCGCCGCTCGGAAAATGGTTGGTCCGGCGGGCGCTGGCCAAGGCGAGCGCTCTGTGGGTTCGTGACGGCGAGGCGTTTCGTATTTTGCAAGGCCTTCGTCCCGGTATGAAAATAAGTTTGGCTCCCGATCCCGTCTGGGCTTGGACCGTTCAAAGCCAAACGGTTCCGCCGTCCCTCGAACCGCGGAGGGTCCTTTGGGTCCTCCGGTCCGTGAATGCGGATCAGGACGAGGAGGCGGAATTGTCCGCGCTCCTCGGCGATTTGGCGTCGCGCCGTTCTTTCGAGCACGGGTTCCTGTGCCTGCAGCCGTCCTTGGACATGTCTTTGCTGGCCGAACGGTTTTCGGGGATGCCTTTTTTCCACCGGCTGGAAACGTGGACGCGGACGGATGAACTTCCGGCGATTATCCAACGCTATGACGTCGTGGTCACGATGCGGTTCCATGGGATCGTCCTGGCCAATCTTTCCGATCGGCCGGCGGTCGCCCTGTCGGGACACGCCAAGGTCGCCCAATTGGCCGCGGATATGGGCTGGCCGGTCGTTCCGAGGAGCGGGGCGGACGCGGGTTCCCTCGAGCGGGCGATCCGGCAAGCCTGGGAGCTCCGGGGTTCGGCGGCGCGTTCCGCTCTCGATCGCGGCGACGCGGCCCGGCGCGCTTTGGCGGAACTGGATACGGATTTGTCGAAGGTCGTTTAGGCATATTGTCCAATGCGGAGCCGCCCCTTTTTTGGTAAAATTCTCCCGTGCAAGCGCCAACCCTTTCACAAGCTCCCGCTGAGATGAAGACCCTGGGCCCCGAACGTCCTTCCGGACAGCTTCCCCGCCGCGGACTTTTTCTCCATGTTTGGGTCCAAAAACCCTGGGCCGCCCTCAGCCTGGCGCTGATCTGCGCGGCCGGCGCCGCGTCGCTTTCTCTCCTCCTGGACCAGCGCGAAATCCTCAACCGATTCATCGCCCGGGAGTCGGCGCAGTTCTCCTGGATGGTTTTCTTAAGCCCCGGGGCGGACCGCGCTTCCGTCGCGGACGCGCTCAGGACTCTACCCGGGACGCAATCCCTGCGCTTCATTTCCGAGGACGAAGCCTACGACGCCGTTCTGCGGGACCCGGACCTGTCGCAAAGCCTCATCCTCACCGGAAGAAATCCCTTTCCCGCCTCCTACGAGGTTCGCTGGGAGACCCCGTTCCTGACCGCGGATTATCTGGCGCGCGCCGCGGAGAAAATCGCCGGCGCTCCGGGAATCGATCGTGTGGGCTATGATATCCCGCGCGTGGAGCGGTTGGACGTTATGCAGCGCTTGTCCAAAGGGATGGATCTGCTCCTGAACGGGGGCTTTTGGCTGGCCGCGTTCCTTTTCCTGTTTCACCTGGGCCGCATCGCTTTCTTTCCTCACGGCCCTTTTCCCGGGCGACGGCTTTTCGCCGCGTTTCTCCTGGGAATGCTCGCCGGAGAGGCGGGTTTCCTGGCTGCCCGATCTCTGACCCTCTTTCAATTCCCCGAAGTCCTTTTGGCGGGTCCCGCTCTGGCTCTCCTCGCGGTCTTCGTGCAAGAATCTTGAAAAAGCCGTTCTTCCCCGCCGTCGCCCTCGTTTTGGGAATCGCGTTAGTGCCGCGCCCCGCCGGTTCCGAAAAATTAGACCTGCAGATCCGCAACAAGCAGGGGGAAATGGAGCGGCTGCGGAAAACGATCATCAAGAAGAAATCGGAGAAAGAGGAGACGGTCGCACGGGAAAAGCAGCTGGCCGATGAGGTGGAGCGGCTCTCCCGCCAGCTCGACAATTCGAAAAGGTCCCTCCGCGATGTGTCATGGCGCCTCATCGTCACGGAAAAAAGGCGCAAGGCCACCGAAGAACGGCTGTGGGCCTCCAGCCTGGAATTGGGGCAATGGTCCGAGATGCTGGCCAAGGAATTAAATTTGTATTATGTGAGGAAGCTGGAGACGGGCGTCGGCGCGTACATGGAGCTCGCTTACCGTCAGGCCGCGCTGCAGGACAAAACGGGCGGGCTCGCTTTTGCGCGCCAGCAGCACGCCCAGGTCGAGGAGCTGCGGGACGAATTCCTTTCCCTCGAGGTGGAACTGCAGAAGCTCAGGTTGCAGAAAGAGCACCAGCAGAAGCGCGTGGAGACGGCCCAAAAGGGGATGCGCCACCTTTATAAAACGGTCCAGGGACGACGGGCCATTTTGGACCGGGACATCAAAAAGCTCCAGGCGTCCGCGGGCCAGCTTCAAAGGATGATCCAAGACCTCATTCGCCGGGAACAAGAAGCCCGCGCCAAGGCCGGAAAAACCAAGCAGTCCGTCAGCCAACAACAGGCCGCCGCCCAGAAGAAGCGCGGCCATCTGCCCTGGCCCGCGCAGGGGCAAGTGGTGGAGCGTTTCGGGCGGCTTCATCATCCCGAATTGGACACCTACGTTTTTTCGAACGGCATCAAGCTCCGCCCGGCGGCCTACGCGCCGATCCGTTCCATCCAGGCGGGGGAAGTTTTGTATGCCGGGCTTTTCATGAGTTATGGTTTAATGGCGCTGGTCCAGCATGAAGATAACTTGTACAGCGTTTACGCGCACCTGGGCCAGTTGAACGTTTCCAAGGACCAGAAGTTGTCCGAGGGAGAGGTTTTGGGCAACGCCGGAGAGGACGATTCCGGCAGCCCCATGGTCTATTTCGAACTGCGGGTGGCGGGTACCCCTGTGGACCCGCTTCTGTGGCTCAAATGATTTCGGAATTCGGAGTGCGGATTGCGGAACGCTAATTAATTCCACAATCTGAAATCCGCAATCCCAAATAGAAAAAGGAGCATCTCATGACGAAACGGCGACTCGCGCTCTGGGCTTCGGCCTCGGTTTTTCTGGTGGTCACGATTTTCCCTCCGGCCCGCTCCGGCGTCACCAGCGCTTATGAGCAAATCAAGCTGGTGGTGGACGTCCTTCAGTACGTCAAGGAGCAGTACGTGGAGGAGGCCGACACGAAGAATTTGATATACGGCGCGGCCGCCGGCATGGTCCGTACCCTCGATCCTTTCAGTCAGTTCATGGAGCCGGACGCCCACAAAGAGATGAAGACCGAGACCGAGGGCGAGTTCGGCGGCCTCGGCATCCGCATCGCGGTGCGGGACGGCTGGCTGGTCGTCATGACGCCGCTCCCCGAGACGCCGGCCTATCGACTGGGCATACTGCCGGGAGATAAAATCGTTCGCATCGAAGGCGAGAGCACCCAGGGGATCACGGTCATGGACGCGGTGAAGAAACTTCGCGGCAAACCCAAAACCAAGGTAACGATCACGATCCTCCGCGAAGGCGAACAGGAACCGAAGGACTACGTTGTCACGCGAGAGGTCATCAAAATCCAGAGCGTGAAGTTCGAGATGAAATCCGACGGGATAGGTTACCTGCGTTTGGCGGAGTTCATCGAGCCCAGCGTCAGCGATATCACCAAGGCCTTGAAGGAGCTGAAGACCCAGGGCATGACGTCCCTGGTCCTCGATCTCCGAAACAATCCCGGCGGGCTTCTGACCTCGGCCGTCGACGTGTCCAAATTGTTTTTGGGCGGAAACAAACTGATCGTTTATACGCAGGGGCGTTCGTCGCCCCGCCAGGAGTTCAAGGCGGACGCCACGGCGCCGTTCAGCGACTTGCCGTTGGTCCTTCTGGTGAACCACGGTTCGGCGTCGGCATCGGAGATCGTGTCAGGCGCGGTTCAGGACCACAAGCGCGGACTGATCATCGGAAGCCAGACCTTCGGCAAGGGGAGCGTGCAGTCCATCATCGCGTTGGACGACGGATCGGCCCTTCGTTTGACGACGGCGAAATACTACACGCCGTCGGGCCGTACCATCCATCGCGACGAAAAAAGCAAGACGGGCGGGATCACGCCGGACATCCTGGTGGAAATCCCCAAGGAACTCGAAGCCAAGCTCTACGCCCAGGCCGAAGAAGTCTATGCCAAGGACAAGAAGCCGGTGTCCGCCGTGAAGCAGGAAGAACAGGTCAAGGACGAGGCCCTCGCGCACGCGCTCGAGGTGTTGAAAGCGCGGGCGCTCTTTGAAGGCGTGAAAAAAGGCTGACCGGGCGGGCGTTTTTTTATTTGGGAGGCCGCATGAAAAGGCTGTCTAACCAACGCGGCGGGATTCTTTTGAAGTTGTTCTTCATAATTTTTTTCGTTGCGGCCGGCGCGGCGGGATGGTTTTACTGGAAACACCGGCGCATGCCGTCGATCCAGGAATTGAAAAAAACCGAATCCGCGGCGACGCGCGAAGTTGCCAGGCTGGCGGACCGTATCGGCGGGCAAAACGAGTCGGGCCCGGTGACGAAGGATTCCCGCGGGCTTTGTGCCTGGGTTCAATCCAAGGCGCGGGAATCGTTGGTGAAGCAAGGCCTGAAGGAAGCGGACGTTTTGAAGTCCTTCAACGCGGAGCGCCAGAAGGACGGCGTGTTGTGGATCGAGCATACCCTGGAGGTTCGCCGGCCCGCCGGGTTTCGTCCGGCTGTTTTCCGCCGGGACATCGAACATCTCGCCAAATCCAAGGGACTGGTTCTCCTGCGCGACGACAAGACGCCGGATTTGTGGACGATCGAAGTGGGGTATAAGGACCGGATTTTTGAGCGACTGATTTTGCGCAGCTGATGGATTTCAACTAAGGGGAGAAACTTGTCGAAAAACCTACGAGTGCTCGGGATTGAAACGTCGTGCGATGAAACGGCGGCCGCGGTGGTGGAAGACGGCCGGCATATCTTGTCGAACGCCGTCGCCACCCAGATCGCCATCCATCAACCTTACGCCGGCGTGGTGCCGGAACTGGCGAGCCGCGCCCACCTTGAGAACCTGCAGGCCGTCCTCCAAATGGCGCTCAAGGGGCAAACGCGTCCCGGGTCCACCGCTTTCCCCAAGACCCTTCCCGTGGACGCCATCGCCGTCACCGTCGGGCCGGGTTTGGTGGGTTCGCTTTTGATCGGCAAGATCACCGCCGAGATGCTGGCCTGGGTCTATCAAAAACCGCTCATTCCGGTGAACCACATGGAAGGGCATTTGTTTTCGGTGCTGCCGGCGAACCCGCACCTGGAGCCGCCCTATTTGGCGCTGGTTGCTTCGGGCGGACACACTGAACTGGTGCACGTCAAAGGGTACGGGAAATTCCACGTCCTGGGGCACACGCGGGACGACGCGGCCGGCGAAGCCTTCGACAAGGTCTCGAAGCTCCTGGGCCTGGGGTATCCGGGCGGCCCGGCCATCGACCGGCTCGCGCTGAAGGGGAATCCGGAGTCCGTGGATTTCCCCCGGCCTTTTTTGGAAGGGACCTGGGACTTTTCGTTCTCCGGGTTGAAGACCGCGGTCGTCTATTATGTGCGGGACAATCCCGCGGTGAAGTCATCCAAGAAACGCACGGCCAACGTTTGCGCGAGTTTTCAGGCCGCGGTGGTGGACGTGCTGGCGAAGAAGACGTTGGCCGCGGCGGAACACGTGGGCGCGAAGCAGATCGTGGTCTGCGGCGGCGTGGCCGCCAACACGGCGTTGCGCCACCGGTTCGAGCATGACGGCAAAAAATTCAAAGTCCATTTCGCTCCCACGGCGTTGTGCACCGACAACGCGGTCATGATCGCCGTGGCGGGGTATTACAAGTTCATGCGGATGGCCGCTAAGAAGTTCGTCCCGAAGGCCATGCCGGTGGATTCCACCCTCGCGCTCCAGGACTGGACGCGCTAGAAACCCCATGCCCGAACTCCGCATCGGCTCCCTCCGGTTGGACAATCCGTACATCCTGGCTCCCATGGCGGGAGTGAGCGACCCTCCTTTCCGCCGCCTGTGCCGCCGCGGCGGCGCGGGGATGGTCTGCGCGGAGATGGTTTCGTCCAACGCCCTCCATTTCGGCGATAAGAAATCCTACCGCATGCTGCAGACGTTTTCCGATGAACACCCCGTGAGCCTTCAGATCTTCGGTTCCGACCCGGAGCGTTTGGCGGAGGCCGCCCAAAAAGCCGAGGCGGCCGGCGCGGACCTGGTGGACTTGAACTGCGGTTGCCCGGTGCCGAAAATCACCAGCAACGGCGCGGGGTTCGCCCTCATGCAGAACGAAGGCCTTTTCGCGCGCTGCCTCGCGGCCATGGCCAAAGCCGTCAAAATTCCCGTGACCGTGAAGATCCGGCTCGGGCCCAAGGCGGGGGAAAATTGCGCGGTGCGTTTCGCCCAGGTGGCCGAATACGCCGGCGTTTCGGCCGTGGCCGTCCACGCGCGCAGCAAGGAGGCCCGCCACGCCGGGCCCGCGGATTTGGCGGCCCTGAGGGAAGTGGTTGATGCTGTCGACATCCCGGTCATCGGCAACGGCGGCATACGCCACGCGGACGACGCTCGCCGCATGTTGGAGGAATCCGGCTGCGCGGGCGTGATGGTCGGCCAGGCGGCGATGGGAAATCCGTTCCTGTTCCTGGAACTCAATGAAGGGGAAAAGAGCGCGGTTTCGCTGGACAAAAAGTTTGAACTGTTGCGGGAACACGCGCAGATGAACGTGGAATATTTCGGCGAACACATGGGCGTGGCGCGGCTGCGCAAATTTATCCCGGCCTATGTCCGGGAACTGCCCTGCGCCGCGGATTTTCGCGGCAAGGTCTACTCGCAGAGCACGCTCGCAGACCTCCTGGCGATGATCGACGACTATCGCCGGTACCTTTCCGATTTTTACCGACCGGGCATTGAGACCTCCGTTCCACCTTGGATGTCCCAGAGTTTTTCACCCACCCCTTTGGGCGCTTAACGTACTTGGTTGTCATATTTTTATAAACATTGACAAAGCCGAATTATCGGGACATACTTTGGTACAACTCGGACGTTATCAATGGGAAAACGGGCGGCCATTTTTTTTAGGCTTGAACAGGAAGTGAGCAGTTTGTTGCGAGGTGCGATTTTTTGAGGGAGAACTCATGAGTCCAAAGGAAGATGGTCTTCTGAAGATCAGTGAAATTGCGGAGCGAGCCAATGTTCTGCCATCCACCATACGCCACTACACGGACCTGGGACTGGTTCAATATGCCGCCACGACCGAGGGCGGCCACAGGCTTTATCATGAGACCGAAACAATGCTTCAGCTGGCGCGAATCAAACGTCTGGCAGCCCGCGGCCTCGCGCTGCCCGAAATCAAAGACCAGCTTTCGGGCAAAGGCAAGAAACGGATTTTGGTGGTGGACGACGAACCTGAAGTGCAGGATTTGGTCATGGATGTACTGAAGGACCGCTACCCTTTCGAGATCAAGTCCGCCATGGACGGATTCACCGCGGGGCGGCTCTTGGCGGATTTCGTTCCGGATCTCGTCATCCTTGATATCATGCTGCCCGGCATGAATGGTTTTGATGTTTGCAAACAGCTCCGTTCCGATCCCGATTTTATGGCGACGAAGATCATCGCCATCACGGGTTATGATACCCAGGAGAACCTGAAAAAGATCATGGACATCGGAGCGGACGCGTACTTGCCGAAGCCTTTAGAAATTCGTGAATTGGTAAAGTCCGTTGGCGAACTCTTAAAGATCGATTGGAATTCCCCGCCGCCAAAAGAGTAATATCCTGTGCAACAGCGCTATTCCTTGAGGTATTTCCTTCCTTAGCACCGTTGTGTCCCAAGAGATTTTGAGTTAAATAAAGCCTGGAAATCTCTATATTTGCGCCGCATACTTAATAGTGGTTTGCAGGGCTATTTTTTTTGTCCGCCATCGAGAACTCAACAGCAGGGTTCGAATTAAGGACGGAAGAAATAATGTCTTTATGAAATTTCTCCGATCACTCATCGCCGCTGTGTTTATAACCGGCAGTCTGTCGATTTTATGGGCGGACGCGCCGGGGATCCTCAATTATCAGGGCAAGCTCACCGACCAGAACGGCAATCCCATCACCGACGGCGCCGGCGTCGCCATGGAATTCTCCCTCTACAACGTCGCCAGCGGCGGCTCCTACCTCTTCCGCGAAAGCCGGGCCAACGTGCCCGTCGACAACGGGGTGTTCACCGTGCAGATCGGGTCGGAGACGGCCGGCGGCATACCGAAATCCATCTTCCAAACAAACACCACACTCTACCTCGGCGTGAAAGTGGGGGCCGATGCGGAGATGACGCCGCGGGAGCGGTTGGTCAGCGCTCCCTACGCCTTGGCGATCGCGACGGGGAGCGTGGGGGCCAACGAGATCATCGACAGCACGATCACGCTTTCGAAGGTGGACCTGGCGAGTTTTGACAGCCGTTATTCGGCGACAAGCCCGTCCACGATGACGGTGACCTATAGCGTGTTCATGGCGACGGCGGGAGGACGCGTGGGAGTGGGCACGACGGATCCGCAAAGCACGCTTCATGTGAACGGGGACTTGCGATTGAGGGATGGGGCCACAATTTATTACGGATCTACAAATTTAACTTCTTTTGGAAACAACAATTTTCTTTTCGGGCTATCCGTGGGAGCTCCGCCCGGAGGTTATAACGTTGGATTTGCCGCGGGGACATTCTCAGCCGGAGACAGGAACACCATGATGGGTTTTGCTTCAATGGCGGACTGCAACAACATGACCGGGAATACGGCTTATGGGTTCGGCGCAATGCGCTGTTTCGGAGGGAGCGGTACTTATACGGAAGGCAACACAGGCATTGGGAGTTCTTCTTTGTATCGTCTGGACGGAGGATACGCCAACACGGCTTTGGGATATAGTAGTTTAGGCTTTACCACCGATGGGGACGAAAATGTCGGAGTGGGAATTGCGGCAGGCGAGTCTAACCAGGGGGGGAATGCGTTGACTTTGTTGGGCGCCTATGCGGATGTGGTCACGGATGGATTGGCCAACGCGACAGCCATCGGTTACAGAGCGCAGGTGGGGCAGAGCAATAGTTTGGTGTTGGGGAGCACGGGCGCTTATGCCGTGAACGTCGGGATCGGCACCACGGCGCCGAATTACCGACTTCATGTGGCGAGCGGCGTAACCACGGGTACGATTTTCGCCGTCAGCACCGGTTCGGTGGATTTGTTCCGCGTGCTGGGGACGAGCGTGAATTTGAAAGTACCGCTGGTGTTCCCGGACGGCAGCGTGCAGGCGACGGCGGCGGGCGGGGCCAGCCAGTGGACCACCAATGGCTCAAGCATTGGGTATACAGGGAATGCAGTCGGAATCGGGACGACAAGTCCGTCCGCCAAACTCCAAATTAATGAGACATTCGCTTCCGGAACTATTGGGGCCAAAACGATGCTCTCTTCAAATCTTTCTCTGACCGATACGGCGGCCACGGATGTGAAAGGGCAATACATCGGCATGACATTTTCCGGAACGGGAGATACGGCGAATATTTACGGGAGCGACATTAACATCAATAAAACGGATGACGGCGCCGTGTCGGGTGTGTACGGGTCAAAGAAGGTCGTTTATGTCGGTCCGACTGGTGGCGGGGCCGCAAATATCTACGGCGATTATAATGATGTTACAAAAAATATCAATTCGTCATCTACCGGCGTGTACGGAACGAAATCCAGCGTGCTTGTCGAGGGTGACGCCACCACTATGATTGGCGGCGATTTCACCGCCGACGTCGGCGAATTCGGCGATATTTCAGACTTGGCCGGTGTTCGGGCAACTGTGAACAGGGGATCCGCGGGGGCTGTTACGAATATGAGCGGATTGATTTCCAATGTCAATCTCATATTAGGCACCGTGACCAATGTGTACGGCGGCCGGTTTACGGTATTGGTCGACGGCGGCGCAACGAACGCCTATGGAATAAAAATAGAGGCCATGCCGTCCGGATCGGGCCGGTGGTCGTTGTATTCCGATGGCGGGCTTTCCTATTTCAAAGATTCCGTTGGAATCGGAACGACGACGCCGAGCTACCGCCTTCAGGTGTCCAGCGGCGCGGGAACAACCGGAACGGTGTTCGCCGTGAGCACAGGCGCGGTCAACGTTTTTTCCGTCCTGGGGTCATCCGTGAACCTCAAGGTCCCCTTGGTGTTTCCCGACGGCACGGTGCAGACGACGGCGGGCGGCGTGGCGAGCCAATGGACCACCAACGGCTCCAGCATCGGATACACGGCGGGGGGAGTGGGGATCGGAACCACCGCGCCGGCTTACAACATGGAAATATCCTCCGCTATTGAGCCCACTATTGGTTTTCTGAGCCAAGATACCGACATCGTTACCTACGACTCTATTGGATCAATCCATTTCCGCGGGTTAGACAGCGGGCTTCGCACCGGAGCCATTATCCGGGCGATGGCCTGGGATGATTGGGGGGCCGACCCGCTCTCGGCAGAAACGGCCTTGGATATATATCTACAGAGTAGTGATGCTAATGATTTTCTGACGAAGCCATCGGTGCGTTTTGGAAACGGGTGGATTCAATTGGAGAATTATTACGACGAAGGAGGAGTTATACAGGGGATCACGGGAGATATCTTCGATTTCACAAATGCGGCCGGGGGGTACCAATTCCGCAAGGATACGAGCGGAACCACGCGGATTTTGGGAATGTATTATCCGAACGCCGGGGAGAGCGGTTCGTTCCTTTTCGTTAATCCAACTTTGACGGCGATGGACGGCTCAGATGCGGTGAGGGGCATCCTGGTGGATTTGGCAAACGCGAACCATACGGGAAGCGGAAATATTTTAAAGGGCGTGGATATCGATTCCATTACCGGGGACGCTCAGGCTGTGGAGACGGGTTTGTCCGTGGGCGCGGGTTGGGACTATGCGGCGACGTTCAGCGGAGACGTGGGGATCGGGACGGCAACACCCACGTCGCGATTGCACGTGGCGAAGGGGGCGGGGGAAGCGAACGCGGTGTTCAGGGTGAGCACGGGTCCGGTGGATGTGTTCGCCGTGCACGGGACGAGCGTGAGCCTGGAGGTTCCGCTGGTTTTTCCGGACGGGACCAGCCAGGCCAGCGCTGCCGTCGCTAGTCAATGGACCACCAACGGCTCCAGCATCGGATACACGGCGGGGGGAGTGGGGATCGGGCGGACGGACCCGAGGGGCAGTTTGGAAGTCGTGGGCAGCGCGGGGAATGCGGCATTGATTATCAGCTCCGGGACAACTGCCGGCCAGGAATTGGTATGGGTTAGCAGCCAGGGATATGTCGGAATTGGAACGACCATTCCGACCGAAGCTTTGGAGATAAAGGGGAATATTCAATTAGGAGTAAATAATCGTATCGGACTTGGGGCCGACCCATCAGATTTTATGGTGTCGGGAAATGTCTTGTTCTTCGGATGGAATACTTCTTCTGCAAATGCTGTGGCAATCGGGTTAAATGGCGGCAGTGGCAACGGTGCAAACACGGGGATTTTTTTCCCGGACAGGGACACGACGGCAGTTTCGCAGAGCGGGAAAGAAATCATGCGGATAGGAGCCAGCGGATATCATCAACACGTCGGAATTGGAACCACCAGTCCCCTTTATCGATTGCACGTTTCCAGTGGTTCCACTGCAGGTACAGTCATGGCCGTCAGCACCGGCGCCGTCGATCTTTTCGCGGTGCACGGAACGAGCGTGAGCTTGGAAGTCCCGCTGGTTTTCCCCGATGGAACGACTCAGACCACGGCGGGCGGTGCGGCGACGCAGTGGACGACGAACGGTTCAAGCATCGGATACACGGGCGGCAACGTGGGGATCGGTACGACGGACCCGGCGGCTCCTCTCGAGATACGGGGCCGGGGCGGGCCGGGGAACAATACCACCGGTAATCTCCGTTTGGCGGACAGCGTGGATCCGTCGCTGTTTCTGTATTTGGGATACGACGATCTATCGAATCATTGGGGTTATGTTCAGTCCATGCAGGAATTCGTTTCGGAAAGGCCATTGGCCCTGAACCCCTACGGCGGGAATGTCATCATCACCTGGGTGGGGAACCATCGAGTGGGCGTGGGGACGAACGATCCGCAGTCCAAGATGGATGTGGGCGGTGACCTGTTGGTGATGAGCAGCGCGGCCGTGTCGGGAATAGGGATTACGGGCGCGAACCCCATATTCAAGGTGGGCGGGGCGACGCTGACCGCGACGGCGGACGGCAAGGTCGGCATCGGCACGACGAATCCCGTAGGGAAGCTGGATGTAGTCGGGAGCGCGGGTGTTCCGGCTCTGGTGATCAGCAGTGGAACGGCGGTGGGGCAGGAGCTGTTGCGCGTCAGCAGCACGGGTTGGGTGGAGATGGGAGGACAGGATT